>JAKSRW010000009.1 GCA_024403355.1 Lachnospiraceae bacterium | reverse complement strand
GAGCACCTGACTCTTAATCAGGGTGTCCAGGGTTCGAGCCCCTGAAGGTGCACTAGAGGTACCGATTTTGAGGACGTAGAGCTTCGGGGTTGGTGCTTTTTTTTATCCTTGGAAGATTCTTTGGCAGTTGCCAAATTGATGCTTGACTTTTCATTTCACATAGTATATACTTTGCTTTGCGCTTGAGGAAACGAGGGCGAAAGAAAATATGCACCTTTAGCTCAGTTGGTAGAGCACCTGACTCTTAATCAGGGTGTCCAGGGTTCGAGCCCCTGAAGGTGCATTTGAGGAATCGGTTTTGAAGACGTAAGAGCTTTGGGGTCGATTCTTTTTTTGTATCTTTATGTTGATAAAGTATGCGTGTACAAATAATAGCTGTATTTAAGGGCGTGAATAAGTATTTTTAGTAAGAAAGGCAGGGGTATTATGAGAGTTCGTCACAGTGCAAAGGCGGATATAGAGGTAGTAGAGAGCGAGTATGTGGAGAATAATCCTAAGGAATGGAAGGGCCGCTGGCAGGAGCATTTCTCACAAAAGGCAGCGCTTCATGTAGAAATTGGTATGGGTAAGGGAAGATTCCTGATGGCGCTGGCTGCGCGTCACCCGGAGATTAACTATATCGGCATTGAAAGAAATGTTACCGTACTTCATAAGGCCTTGAAGAAGCAGCAGGAGCTTCAGCTGACAAATGTTGTGCTGCTGGCCTATAATGCGGAGACAATTACAGATATATTTGCCGAGGATGAGGTGGACTGTCTTTACCTTAATTTCTCGGATCCCTGGCCGAAGGACAGACATGCGAAGCGCAGACTGACATCTCCGGTGTACCTGAAGATGTATGACAGCTTCCTGAAAAAGGACGGACATATTGCCTTCAAGACCGATAACAGGCCTCTTTTCGATTATACCCTCGAGGTGGCACCCGCTGCAGGCTGGAAGACAAATGATGTAACCTTCGACCTTCATAAGAGTGAATTTGCCGCCGATAATATTATGACCGAATACGAGGAGAAGTTCTCTTCACTGGGAACACCCATCAACAGGGTCGTATTAACCCGATAATTGACGGAAAGTTGACGGAAAAACGGAGCATTTTTATCAAAACTATTGACTTTAGCGTGCTAAAATGATAGCATAACGGTGCACGATTATCATTGTAAAATATTGAAAGGATATAATAATCATGAAGAGAATTTTTGCTTTATTACTCGTTGTAGTAATGATTTGCGGCGCATTTACCGCATGTAAGAAGGATGAAGGCAAAACCTTTACATTAGGCTTTGATGCTGAGTTCCCTCCTTACGGTTACAAGGATACAGACGGAAGCTACAAGGGCTTTGACCTTGACCTTGCTTCAGAGGTATGTAAGAGACGCGGATGGACAGTAAAGTTCCAGCCCATCGACTGGGATTCAAAGGATATGGAGCTTAACAGCGGCAATATTGACTGTATCTGGAACGGCTTCACAATGAGCAATGACAGATTAGATACCTATACATGGTCAGAGGCTTATGTTGATAACAGCCAGGTATTTGCGGTAGCTACAGAGAGCGGCATCAAGCAGCACTCAGACCTTGCAGGCAAGACAATCGTTGTTCAGGCTGCTTCTTCAGCACTTGAGGCGCTTAACTCAGAGGATTGTGCAGAGCTTAAGGCTTCTTTCAAGGAGATTATCGAGGTTCCCGATTACAATTCAGCATTCCTTTACTTACAGAGCGGCATGGCTGATGCGGTAGCACTTGATGTCGGTGTTGCAAAGTACCAGATTGCAGAGAGAGGTTCGGACAAGTACCAGATTCTTGATCAGGTTATTGTTTCAGAGCTTTACGGTATCGGCTTCAAGCTTGGAAATACAGCACTTCGCGATGAGGTTCAGACTACACTTAATGAGATGTCAAAGGACGGCAAGTTCCTTGAAATCGCAAAGAAGTGGGATCTTCAGGACAGCGTTGTTCTCGGAAAGTAATTCCCGTTGGAGATTAGACAAACACACATCCACGGTCATAATATTTGACCGTGGATTTTTCGATATTGTAAGTAATTAGTTTTCAGAAAGGCATGGTTGCATAAATGTTAAATATCGTTACACAGCTGGCAGAGGGCCTGCTCATTTCACTGCTGATATTTGCGACAACTCTGATTATCGCGCTTCCGCTCGGCCTGGGCATTTCCTTTGTACGTATGTCAAAAAACAAGTTCCTGTCCTTCCTTGCAAAGGTTTATATTTCTATCATGCGCGGTACACCGCTTATGCTTCAGCTGATGGTGATATTCTTTGCACCTTCACTGATATTCGGTTTCAGTACAACCGCATTTTACAGATATGTGGCGGTTATTATCGGCTTTGGACTTAATTATGCAGCCTACTTTGCAGAGATTTACCGTGCCGGAATCGAGGCTATTCCGGTAGGCCAGTATGAGGCATCGGCAGTTCTGGGCTTCACCAAGGGACAGACCTTCAGAAGGATTATTTTCCCTCAGGTTATCAAAAGAATCATTCCTCCCGTAACCAATGAGGTTATTACACTGGTTAAGGATACCTCACTTGCATATGTTATTGCGGTGGAGGAAATGTTTACCGTTGCCAAGCAGATTGTAGCGGCAAAGGGAACTATCATGCCCTTCATTGTGGCTGCCGTTTTCTATTATCTGCTCAATGCTCTTGTGGCATGGATTATGTCACGCATTGAAAAGAAAATGTCTTACTACACAATTAAGTAACTGTTGATAATTAGCTTGAAATAATCGAAAGGTATATTTTCTATGGGAAATAAAATACTTGAAATAAATCATCTGAAAAAGCAGTTTGGCGACACAGTAGTGCTTCACGACATTTCAATGAGCGTGGAGGCAGGTGAGGTTGTAGCCATAATCGGACCCTCAGGTTCGGGAAAGTCGACACTTCTTCGCTGTGCGACCATGCTGGAGACTATGGACGGCGGCGAGCTTATATATGAGGGCATAAAGGCTGTCCGCGACAATGGCAGCGGCTGCAGCTATGCGGATGCACTGACTATGAGGGATATTAAGAAGAAATTCGGACTTGTATTCCAGAATTTTAACCTTTTTCCTCATTACAGCGTCCTGCAGAATGTAATGGAAGCACCTATCGTGGTGCAGAAGCGGGACAGGGCAGAGGTTGAGAAGGAGGCCCGCGTGCTTCTGGAGAAGATGGGACTTACCGAGAGAGCAGATGCATATCCCTGCCAGCTTTCCGGCGGCCAGCAGCAGCGTGTATCCATTGCGCGTGCGCTTGCCATGAAGCCCGATATGCTTTTCTTCGATGAGCCCACATCGGCACTTGACCCTGAGCTTACAGGCGAAATCCTTAAGGTAATCAAGCAGCTTGCGGCTGAAAAAATGACCATGGTTATCGTAACTCATGAGATAAGCTTCGCCAAAAATGTAGCGGATAAAGTGGTATTCATGGCTGACGGCTATGTAATCGAGGAGGGACGTCCCGAGGATGTAATCGATAACTGTCAGAGCGAGCGTCTTAAGGCATTTTTAAGTAAGATGACAGAATAATTACTATTCACAGCCAAACACTGAATATGTCAGCACGTTATGTGCGGTAAAAGATGCGAAGCATCGAGCCATATGAATGCGTGCGAGCAACTGTGAATAGTAATTTAGTTATAAATATACCGGTACGGAAAGGAATTAATATGAAAAAATATTGCGTAATTGGAAATCCCGTGGCTCATTCAAAGTCACCGGAGCTTTTTGCGGATTATGATATCGAATACACAAGGAATGAAATCCGTACAAAAGAGGAGCTGGAGAGCTTCATTTCGGATATGAGAAAGGGACTCTGGGACGGCTGTAATGTTACCATGCCCTGGAAGACTGAAATGGTGAAGCTTGTGGACGAGCTTTCTCCGGTTGCTGAGCTGACAGGCGCAGTTAATACCGTTGCCAACAGAAACGGTTATCTTTACGGTGATTCCACCGACGGCTACGGTATGTGCGAGGCCATTGGCGGGGAGATTGGCGGAAAGTTCATTTTAATTATTGGCAGCGGCGGAGCGGCACGTTCTATCGTGGCAGAGTGCTCCCAGCGTCAGGCCAAGGCTGTTGTGATTATTGCAAGAGACAGTGCAAATACACAGAAAATGAAGGCCATGACCGACAAAATCATCATGGGCGGCGGAGTGACGGCGTTCAGATATGTTGATTATAACGATGAGGTTTCCTACAGTGAGCTTCTTGCCGAAGCCGATATTATGATTAACTGTACTCCCATCGGAATGCATGGCTGCGGTAATGATGATGCAAAGCCCTTCCCCTGGGACGGAAAAAGAGAGGTTATCCTTCCGAAGAGGCTTATTGTTGCGGAATGCATCTATAATCCGCAGGAAACACCGCTTCTTTGCTTTGCAGAGAAGTGTGGCTGTAAAACAGTCAGGGGTCTCGGCATGCTCAAGATGCAGGCAGAGGGCAGCGCAAAGGTATTTTTCAGATAAATTGATACGAGAGGAAGACGATTATTATGACACTGGTAATTATGGCAGCAGGAATGGGCAGCCGTTACGGCGGTCTCAAGCAGCTTGATCCTTTGGGACCCGGCGGAGAATTTATTATTGACTATTCTATCTATGATGCAAAGCAGGCCGGCTTTGACAAGGTTGTATTTGTTATTAAGGAAGAAAATCTCGAGCTTTTCAGAGATACGGTCGGAAAGAGAATCGAGAATGTTATGAAGGTGGAATATGCCTTCCAGGATATTAATGAGATTCCCGAAGGCGTAGAGATTCCTGAGGGCAGAGTAAAGCCCTGGGGTACTGCACATGCGGTATATTGCTGCAGAAAATATGTAAATGAGCCCTTTGCGGTAATTAATTCGGATGATTTCTACGGCAGAGAGGCCTTTGAGTGCCTGGCTGATTATTTAAAGGGCGAGCAGGCAGAGGACGGAAAGCGTCATTACTGCATGGCCGGATACATGCTTAAGAACACCCTTACAGAGAACGGCAGTGTTTCAAGAGGCGTATGCTCGGACAATGCGGGCTATCTCACCACTATTGTTGAGCACACAAAGATTGAGAGACTTGCGGACGGAAGACTTGTGAACAGCTTTGAGGACGGCAGCGTGGAGGAGCTTTCCGAAAATCTTCACGTATCAATGAACTGCTGGGGCTTCACACCTGAGTTCTTTAAAACTCTTGAGACAGGTCTTGGCGATTTCTTTGAGCAGAATAAGGGCGAAAAGCTGAACAAGGCCGAGTACTATCTGCTTACGGCCGTACAGAATGAAATTGACGCCCAGACTGCTTCGGTAAGAATTCTTGAGACAGAAGCAAAATGGTTCGGCGTAACCTATAAGGAGGACCGTCCGAAGGTAGTTGAGTCTATCAGAACCCTCATTTCAGAGGGTGTATATCCCGAGAAGCTCTGGAATTAATTGTCTGTCCGAATGTTTTAGAAATATAAAATGATACAAGGGTCAAAAGGTCAAAAATGCTCGTCAAGCTTGCTTGTAAGAGCATTGAAGGCCTTTATGACACGCAAAAACATGAAAAAGTAGCCATTTTTCATTGAAAAATGAGCGGATTTTGAATGTTTTTAGCATTTCGGGAGCACAAAGTGCGAAGAAATGCGTGTATTAAGTCGGGGGCAATGCTTTTGACCCCGACGTCATAAAATTACAATACAGAGGCAATAAAAGCAATTGCAGAGGAATAAAGATGCGCTTCTGCAGTTAGCTTACTGCCGCGAATAAATAAAAAGGAGAAATGCCATGTCTATTTTAGTTACCGGCGGAAGCGGATACATCGGAAGTCACACGGTTGTGGAGCTTCAGAACGCAGGCTATGAGGTTGTAATTGTTGATAATCTCTGCAATTCATGTGCTGAGGTTCTGAATCGAATTGAGGCCATTACAGGAAAGAGACCTGTCTTTTATGAGGCAGATATCCGCGACAGAAAGGCTCTTGATAAGGTTTTTGGTGAAAATAAGATTGAGGCCTGCATACATTTTGCGGGACTTAAGGCAGTAGGTGAGTCGGTTTCAAAGCCCGTTGAATATTATGACAATAATATCTCGGGTACCCTTACACTTATTCAGGCCATGCGCGATGCGGGAGTGAAGAATATCGTATTTTCTTCGTCTGCGACCGTATACGGAGACCCCGCATTTGTTCCCATTACCGAGGAGTGCCCCAAGGGACAGTGTACCAACCCTTACGGCTGGACCAAGTCTATGCTTGAGCAGATTCTTTCGGACGTGGCATTCGCGGATAAGGAATGGAATGTGATTCTTCTTCGTTACTTTAACCCTATCGGTGCCCACAAGAGCGGAACTATGGGCGAGAATCCCAGCGGAATTCCCAACAATCTCATGCCCTATATTACCCAGGTGGCTGTCGGAAAGCGCGACCATCTGAATGTATTCGGAAATGACTACGATACCCATGACGGCACAGGTGTGCGTGATTATATCCATGTTGTTGATTTGGCGCTCGGACATGTAAAGGCAATCGCTAAGCTCGAGGAGAAGCCCGGTCTTAAGATTTATAATCTCGGAACAGGTCAGGGCTACAGCGTTCTTGACCTTGTAAAGGCCTTTGAAGAGGCTTCCGGCGTAAAGATTCCCTACGAAATCACAGCCAGACGTCCCGGTGATATCGCCACCTGCTACGCAGACGCTTCACTTGCGGCTAAGGAGCTTGGCTGGACCGCTCAGTTCGGCGTTAAGGAGATGTGTGAGGATTCCTGGAGATGGCAGCGCAATAATCCCGAGGGCTATTAAAAACACATTGCAATTCTGCAAAATCTTGTTATAATCAAATCAGTTTACAAAAATATAGGAAAGGTATTGCTAAAAGTATGGAGACCAGCGCAAAAAAGCTTATACAGTTCAAAAATATTGTAAAGAGTTTTGACGGCCAGATTGTTTTAAAGGGCATCAATCTTGATATCTATGAGAATGAGTTTGTTACCCTGCTCGGCCCCTCAGGCTGCGGAAAGACTACACTTTTGAGAATTCTCGGCGGATTTCTTGAGCCGGATGAGGGTAATGTCATTTTTGACGGAAACGACATAACAAATCTGCCTCCGTACAAGCGTGACCTGAATACAGTATTCCAGAAATATGCGCTTTTTCCGCATATGAATGTATATGATAATGTTGCCTTCGGTCTTAAGCTGAAGAAGGAGCCCAAGGATATTATCGAGCAGAAGGTTAACCGTATGCTTCGTCTGATTAACCTTGAGGATTTCGGCAAGCGCGGCATTCAGGAAATGTCGGGCGGCCAGCAGCAGCGAGTTGCCATTGCAAGAGCTCTGGTAAATGAGCCCGGTGTTCTTCTTCTCGATGAGCCTCTCGGAGCGCTTGATGCAAAGCTTCGAAAGGAAATGCAGCGCGAGCTTAAGAAGATTCAGAAGGAGGTAGGCATTACCTTCATTTTCGTAACACATGACCAGGAGGAGGCCCTGACCATGTCTGATAAAATCGTTGTCATGAAGGACGGCGAAATTCAGCAGATCGGCAGCCCCACAGACATATATAATGAACCCGCGAACCGCTATGTGGCGAACTTCATCGGCGCAAGCAATATCATGGACGGTATAATGCTTGAAGACCGTAAGGTAGTATTCGAGGACAAGCAGTTCGAGTGCGTTGACTTCGGCTTCAGTAAAGACGAGCGTGTAGACGTTGTTATCAGACCTGAGGACATTGACATTGTCGCACCCGGAGACGGCAAGCTGAAGGGTACCGTAAAGTCGGTGCTTTTCAAGGGTGTTCACTATGAGACGGTAGTTGAGACAAAGAACGGTACAAGCATTACCGTTAAGATGAACGTTTCGGAGGACAAGCCCGTAATCAACGGAAGTGCGGGCGAAATGATGAGTGCCAATGATTTCTATCTCGATACAGAGGATGTTGAGAACCTGACGGATGCGTTTATCATTGACCATTCGGATGCCCAGGCCTGGGATCCCAAGACCGATGAGCGTATCTCTATCAGCTCGGTCGAGTATGAAATTAAGAAGGAAAAGGGTACCTATCCCGTAACCTTCAAGACTGCGGCAGGCACTATGGTTACCGCAAATATGATCGTTCAGGATCCTAACCGTGCGGTCGACGAGGAGTACGGCGAGGAAATCTATGCGGTTAATTTCTTCAAAAAAGCAGATGAAATTCAGGAGAGTATCGCACTTGATACAGACCTTAAAATCTGGGCAAATGCGCTTGCGTATGACCTTGAGACCGGCAGTTCCGTAGAAATCACGGATGTTGAATACAGCTTCGATCCTGAAAATATTAAGCCCGGCGAATACGAGGTTACCTTCAAAACACGAGGCTACGAGTACAGAATCGATACCACCGACAAGGCTGAGGTGGGTACGACGGTCGGACTCAATTTTGCTCCCGAGGATATTCACGTTATGAAAAAGCAGTAAGCAGGATGCATGACATCGTGCTCTGTTAATTCGCCAAGGGCTGTAAGCTTATTGCTTTACGGCTTAAAGGGCAGTGAATATTGACATAAAGAAGGAGGCGCGCTATGAAGCAGTTTCGCAAGATGACATACCCGTATGTGGCATGGATATCGGTTATGATAATTGTGCCCATGATTCTGATTTTGCTTTATGCAATCACGACAGAGGGAAACGGCGTTGTAAATTTTAATTTTACCATAGATAATTTCGTAAGATTCTTCAGTGATTCCATTTTCCTTGAGGTGCTCGGAAGATCGCTGAGAGTAGCATTGATCACAACGGTTCTTTGCATTGTGCTCGGCTACATTCCCGCCTACTATATTGCAAAATGCAGTGACGGCATCAAGATGAAATGGGTTCTGATAATCACCTTCCCGACCTGGATTAATATGCTGGTTCGTACCTATGCATGGATCGGAATCCTGCAGAATGACGGCATTATCAATACAATTCTCGGCTGGGTCGGAATCGGACCGGTTGATATGATTTATACGGAATTTGCTGTAATCCTCGGTATGGTTTACAACTTTATTCCCTTTATGATACTTCAGATATACACCTCGCTTTCAAAGATGGATAACAGTCTGATTGAGGCGGCACAGGACCTTGGAGCCAACAGATTCCAGTGCTTCTGGCGAATCACCTTCCCTCTTTCACTGCCCGGTGTAATCAGCGGAATCACACTTGTATTCCTGCCTGCGGTATCATCCTTCTGTATTCCTAAGCTGCTCGGCGGCGGACAGTACGTGCTCGTAGGTAATGTTATCGAGTCACAGTTCCTCACAAGCGGCGACTGGAACTTCGGAAGTGCCATTTCCCTGATAATGGCTATCATTATCATGATTTCAATGTACATCACCAAAAAGGTGGATAAGACCGAAATCGGAGAAAGGGCAAGCGCATGAAGAAGGAAAAAAGAGTATTTTCAAGCATTTTTATGGCCCTGATGGTGGTGTTTTTATATGCACCCATTATCTACACTATCATCTTTTCGTTTAATTCGAGTAAATCACTGACTCATTTCGAGAGCTTTTCTCTTCGCTGGTATGAGAAAATGTTCAATGACGCGACAATGATTCAGGCTGTAATTTATACAATAGTAATTGCGATTCTGGCCACTATCATTTCGACAATAGTGGGCACAATTACAGCCATCGGACTTTCAAAATCGAGAAAGCTTGTGAGAAATCTGGTTGAGCAGGTAAATAACCTGCCCATTATGAACCCGGAAATCGTAACAGCCATCGGACTTTTGATGTTTTACAGTGCGGCTCATATCACCAAGGGCTTTCTGACACTGCTTTTAGCACACATAATGTTCTGTATTCCTTATGTTATTCTGAGCATTATGCCCAAGCTCAGAACCCTCGACCCGAACCTGGCGGACGCGGCCATGGACCTCGGGGCCACACCCTGGAAGGCACTCACAAAGGTTATCGTGCCTCAGATTATGCCCGGTATCGTGAGCGGTGCGCTTATCGCATTTACAATGTCATTTGATGATTTCGTTATTTCATACTTTGTAACGGGTAACGGTGTCAACAATATTTCGATTCTCGTTTACACAATGTCGAAGCGTATAAATCCTTCGATAAACGCACTTTCGACACTGATTATTGTGATTATTACTGTATTTCTTACAATTACCAACCTTATTCCGGTTATTGCGGAGCGCAGGATGAGGAAAAAGCTCAAGAAAGCACAGAAAAAATAAGTTGCATTTTGAAAAACACACTATATAATATGTTTTAGCATTTCGGGAAATTCTGCGTTTTGCGGAAATTGCGGGCCTGTGAGAGGCTTGGCATAATCGGAAATGCGCAATCAGATTATGTGCAGGGAAGCGTCAAAGAAAGATGGCGGCTTGTCAGCCTGCAGAATGGAGTAGAAAATGAAAGGTTTTGCAAAGAAAGCGGCAGCATTACTGCTTGCACTGGTAATGGTTATGGGACTTGCGGCATGCAGCAAGGAGAGCGGTTCGACAGGTGATGGTGCAAACGCCGGAGCTGAGTCATCGGACAAGAAGGAGTTCGATTCAAAGACATTAAAGATTTTCCTTCCCGGTGCATATATGGAGGATTCACTTGTTCCCGCATTTGAGAAGGAGTACGGTGTAAAGGTTATCGTTGAAAATTTCGATTCTAACGAAATGATGTACACAAAGCTTAGCGCAGGTGATTCCTATGATGTGCTTATCCCGTCGGATTATATGATAGAGAGACTTATGAAGGAGGATGCTCTTCAACCTATCGACAAGAGCGTTATCACAAATCTTTCAAATCTCGCAGATCAGACAAAGAACCTTGTTTATGATCCCGATAATACCTACTCTGTACCTTATTTCTGGGGTAATGTAGGTCTTGTTTACAATAAGAACAATGTTCCCAAGGAGGAAATCGAGGCTAAGGGCTACGATATTCTCAAGGATACAAAGTACAAGGGCCACATTTATATGTATGATTCAGAGCGTGACGGCTTCATGATTGCTTTCAAGCAGCTCGGATATTCATGTAATACCGACAATGAGGCTGAAATTAATGCTGCTTATGAGTGGCTTGTTGAGCTCAATAAGACTATGGATCCCGTTTATGTAACTGATGAGGTTATTGATGCTATGGCAAACGGCCAGAAGGATATTGCCATCGTATACAGCGGTGATGCGGCATATGTTCTCAGTGAGAACCCCAACATGGGCTATTGTGCTCCCAACTGCGGAACAAACAAGTGGTTCGATGCAATGGTTATCCCCAAGAATGCAGAGAATCCCAAGCTTGCAAATGAGTTTATTAATTATATGCTTCGCAATGATGTCTGCGAGAAGAATACTATGGAGGTTGGTTATACTTCAGCTAACAAGGCTGTTCTTGATAAGATGATTGCAGAGGATGGCGAGTATGCTGATAATGAGGCATATTATCCCCGTACTTATGACAAGGATGAGGTATTCCGCGATAACGAGAGCTTAAGAAAGAAGCTTTCTGAGCTCTGGATTAAGGTTAAGGCGGCTAAATAATTGGGACGCACCTGAAATTTACACCCATGGCAATTGCTGTGGGTGTTTTTTTATGCCCGGGCCGGGGCGGCGGTCATATTATCCCCGTGGGAGGGGCGGCCGGCTCTGGGGCTTTGGGCCGGGGCGGCGGCCATATTATCCCCGTGGGACTGGGCGCAGCCGGCGGATTCACTAAGAGCTGCGCCCTCGTCGTATACATACGCTACGCCGACAGTCAGCCGTCCTGGCTTCCTTGTCGGCGGGCGGTACATCCGTGTACCGCCGTACGCGTATGTTTCTTTATTTACGATGGCGCAGCACTAAGAGAATCACGCGCCGTCTGCTTATGTCCCCCGGAGGTGATATGCCCACCGCCCCGGTTGAGAGAATCACACACTGTCAGCTTATGTCCCCCGGAGATGATATGCCCGCCGCCCTTGAATGATTATTTATTTGGATATAAATGGGATGTAAATATAGGGATAGTAAGGATGCACAAAAATGAGTATAATTATTCATAAAATTTTTTATATACATTTAGCATCTAACTGTTGAAGATTCTTGAATTCTGTGTTATCATCACTAAGATGGATAATTGGGAATTAAAAAAGGAATAAAAATTTACGGAGGAATAAAAGATTATGGGTAAAAGAAGTGATATCAACAAAGTACTTATTATCGGTTCAGGTCCTATTATTATCGGACAGGCATGTGAATTTGACTATTCCGGAACTCAGGCATGTAAGGCATTACGTAAGCTGGGTTACCAGATCGTTTTAGTTAATTCTAACCCTGCAACTATTATGACTGACCCTGATACAGCTGACGTTACTTATATCGAGCCTTTAAATGTTAACAGACTCGAGCAGATTATTGCTAAAGAGAGACCGGACGCAATATTGCCTAATTTAGGTGGACAGTCTGGTCTTAATTTATGTTCTGAGCTCGGTGAGAAGGGCATTCTGGACAAGTATGGCGTAAAGGTTATCGGTGTTCAGCTTGATGCCATCGAGCGTGGCGAGGACAGAATTGAATTTAAGAATACCATGAATAAGCTTGGTATCGAGATGGCTCGTTCAGAGGTTGCTTACTCTGTTGATGAGGCACTTGCTATTGCTGAAAAGCTTGGCTATCCCGTAGTTTTAAGACCTGCTTACACCATGGGTGGTGCCGGCGGCGGACTTGTTTATAACCAGGAAGAGCTTAAGATTGTCTGCGAGCGCGGTATTCAGGCTTCACTTGTAGGACAGGTTCTTGTTGAGGAGTCTGTACTCGGATGGGAAGAGCTTGAGCTCGAGGTTGTACGTGATGCAAAGGGTCAGATGATTACAGTATGTTTCATCGAGAATATCGATCCCCTCGGCGTTCACACAGGTGATTCTTTCTGTTCAGCTCCTATGCTTACTATTTCAGAGGATGTTCAGAAGGAACTTCAGAGACAGGCATATAAGATTGTAAATGAGGTACAGGTTATCGGTGGTACAAACGTACAGTTTGCCCATGATCCTGTTTCAGGCAGAATTATTGTTATTGAGATTAACCCCAGAACTTCACGTTCTTCAGCACTTGCTTCAAAGGCAACAGGCTTCCCTATCGCGCTTGTTTCAGCTATGCTTGCTGCAGGTCTTACACTTGATGAGATTCCCTGCGGTAAGTACGGTTCACTTGACAAGTATGTTCCCGACGGTGAGTATGTTGTTATCAAGTTTGCTCGTTGGGCATTTGAGAAGTTCAAGGGTGTTCAGGATAAGCTTGGTACACAGATGCGTGCGGTTGGCGAGGTTATGAGTATCGGTAAGACCTACAAGGAGGCATTCCAGAAGGCTATCCGAAGCCTTGAGACAGGCCGCTACGGACTTGGTTTTGCAAAGAATTTCCATGATATGGATCTTAAGTCACTCCTTAAGCTCCTTCATGAGCCTTCAAGTGAGCGTCAGTTCATTATGTATGAGGCACTTCGTAAGGGCGCTTCAGTTGATGAGCTCTTCAACCTCACAAAGATTAAGCATTACTTCATCGAGCAGATGCTTGAACTCGTAAGAGAGGAGGAGAAGCTTCTTGCAATGAAGGGGGCAGTTCCCGCAGAGGATGTTCTTCGTCAGGCTAAGCAGGATGGTTTCTCAGATAAGTATCTTGCTAAGATTCTTGAGGTCAGCGAGGCTGATATCAGAGAAGCAAGAACAAAGGCCGGCATTGTAGAGCGTTGGGAAGGCGTTCACGTAAGCGGTACACAGGACAGCGCTTACTACTACTCAAGCTACAATATTCCCGAGGGCAAGGGTGCGATTGCAAAGGATAACGGCAAGAACAAGATTATGATTCTTGGCGGCGGACCTAACAGAATCGGTCAGGGTATTGAGTTTGACTACTGCTCAGTACATGCAGCACTTTCATTAAAGAAGCTCGGTTTTGAAACAATCATTGTTAACTGTAACCCTGAGACTGTTTCTACCGACTACGATACATCAGATAAGCTCTACTTCGAGCCTCTTACTCTTGAGGACGTTCTGAGCATTTACAATGAGGAGAAGCCCGTCGGCGTTATCGCACAGTTCGGTGGCCAGACACCTCTTAACCTTGCTTCACAGCTCCAGGCTAACGGCGTTAAGATTCTTGGTACTACACCTGAGGTTATCGACCTTGCTGAGGACCGTGACCAGTTCAGAGCAATGATGGAGAAGCTTAACATTCCTATGCCTGAGGCAGGTATGGCAGTAAATGTTGATGAAGCTATCGAAGTAGCAGAGAAGATTGGCTACCCCGTAATGGTACGTCCTTCATACGTACTTGGCGGACGTGGTATGGAGGTCGTTTATGACCGTGAGACTCTTAAGGAGTATATGGCAGCAGCTGTTGGTGTAACACCTGACCGTCCTATCCTTATTGACCGTTTCCTTCGTCATGCAACAGAGTGTGAGGCAGATGCTATCTGTGACGGACAGCATGCATATGTTCCTGCGGTTATGGAGCATATCGAGCTTGCAGGTATTCATTCAGGTGACTCAGCTTGTATTATTCCTTCACTTAACCTTTCTTCAAAGACTATTAAGACTATTGAGGAGTATACAAGAAAGATTGCTGAGGAGATGCATGTTCAGGGTCTTATGAATATGCAGTATGCTATCGAGAATGATAAGGTTTACGTTATCGAGGCTAACCCCAGAGCATCACGTACAGTACCGCTTGTTTCAAAGGTTTGTGCTGTTAATATGGTTCCTATTGCTACAGAGATTATTACAAAGGAAATTACAGGTCGTCCTTCACCCGTTGCTAATCTTAAGGAGAGAGAGATTCCTTACTACGGCGTAAAGGAAGCAGTATTCCCCTTCAATATGTTCCCTGAGGTTGACCCTGTTCTCGGACCTGAGATGCGTTCAACAGGTGAGGTTCTCGGTATTTCAGATAATTTCGGTGAGGCATTCTTCAAGGCTGAGGAGGCTACACAGACTGTTCTTCCTACAGCAGGTAAGGTTCTTGTGAGTGTTAATGACCGTGATAAGACTGAGGTTCTTGAGGCGGTTCGTGATTTCGCTGATGCAGGCTTCGAGTTTGTTGCTACAGGCCGCACTTATGAGCTGATTAAGGCAGCAGGCTTCAAGGTTGAGAAGATTCACAAGCTTGATGAGGGCCGTCCTAATGTTCAGGATGCTATCCTTAACAAGTCTGTACAGCTTATTATTAATACTCCCGCAGGTGCTAAGGCCGGCTCAGACGGCAGCTACATCCGTAAGTCAGCTATCCGCGAGCGTATTCCTTATATTACTACTATGGCAGCAGCTAAGGCAGCAGCTAAGGGTATTCTTGCAGTTAAGCGCGGAGCTTCTTCTGATATCCGTTCACTTCAGGAGCTTCATGCAAGCATTAAATAATTTGGGCTAAGTAACTTTGAATTAGTTCTTTGGGGGCGCCCTCTGCGATGCAGAGGACGCCCTTTTAAATTCTGAGGCCCCGGGCTTGCGATTGTCCGCGTGGAACCGGGCACAGAATGCGGTTTCACTAAGCGCCCCGGCAGCGATGTATATATGTGCTTCGCCTTCAGTCGGCCATCCATGGCCTCCCGTACGGCGGGCGGTACATCCGTGTACCGCCTGACGCACATATTTCTTTTTTATCACTGTCGGGGCGCTAAGAGAAACTGCGCATTCTGCTTATGTTCCCCGCGGATAATACGCAAGCCCGGGATCCAAGAAAACCTACGCATTTTGTATATGTTCACATGGATAATACGAAGGCACGGAAAGCTAAGAGAAACTACGCATTCTGCTTATGTTCCTCGCGGATAATACGCAAGCCCGGGATCCAAGAAAACCTACGCATTCTGCATATGTTCACATGGATAATACGAAGGCATGGAAAGCAAAGAGAAACTGCGCATTTTGCTTATGTTCCTTGCGGATTGTATATTAACATTTTACAAAATATAATATAAAAGTATTAGGACAGAGGGGAATTGCTGTGCTATAATTCAACGCGTGTATTTACACACAATGATTGTTTAGGAGGATATGCCGGGCAGGATTTGCCGGCATGAATGATGATGAAGAAATTTTGTTTGACAATGATTTGTGTTTTAATGATGGCGGGAGCGCTTGGTGCGTGCAGCAAGAAGACGGAGAGCCCGAGTGTTACTCCGGAAGCTACAAAGGCTCCGACTAATGAAGAGGCTAAGGATTCGTCACAGGGTCTTTCGGACCAGCTTACTGATTTATTCGGCGGTGCATTTTCGAATGCTATTAATGAGGCTAAGCAGGAGCTTTCAGGTGTAACTGATGCTCTGGGCGAGCTGGGCGGTGCAATTGGTGAAGCGAAGCAGGATGCACTGGATGCGGCAAATGGTATGATTGACGGAGTGAAGCAGGAAGCGTCGGACGTGGCAGGCGTTGTGAATGAGGCGCTTGACGGAGCAAAGCAGGATGCAGCGGATGCGGTTGGAACTGTGAATGATGCACTTGATGGTGCAAAGCAGGAAGCATCGGATCTGACAGGTATTGTGAATGATGCACTTGACGGTGCGAAGCAGGATGCAGCAGACGCAATCGGTGGAATCGGTAATGAATTTGGTGGCCTGATTGTGCCTGAGGGTGCACTTGCCGATGCAAATTATGCAGGCTATGTAGGTGTTTGGCAGCTTGTTGAGGCAGAGATTGAGGGCAGTGTGATGACAGGCGAGGACCTCGTCGATGAATTCCTGGTGTTTAGTGAGGATAAGACAGTCAGAAGTTACAGATGGCTCGGAACTCCCATGGAGACCGCTTTTTCACCTGATATGAAGATTGAATTTGATAAGAACGATATGCCTTCGGCTTTTTCTTTTGATCAGGACGGGTATCCTTACACATATACTGTACAGTCGATGGATGACTATGAGACTTTGACAATTGATGAGAGCTTCTTTTATGGAGACGGAAGCTCTTCTGCAGCGACACGGGTTTACAAGAAGCTCCCGGCTTATGACAAGGATTCATTTATCGGTTTCTACAGTGATGAGAATCTGAATACTATGGAAATCAGTGAAAATGCGGATGGAAGCTTAAATGTTAATCTGAGCTTCTACAGACTTGCGGCTTATGACGGACTTACCGGCGTAGTGTCAGGAAGAGGACTTTATATTTGCGATAAGGATGCTAACGGCAATGCAGTTGAAATTCTGATAAGCAGGGACGGAGATGCGCTCAGCGTAAAATTTGTTTATTCTGAATTTGAGTATATTCACCGTGGTGAGGTATTCGAAGGATTTGTGTCGGAAGAGGACAATTATACCGTATTTACAGTGCCCAGAGCGATTGTTCCCGAGACAGAGAGTAATTTTTCGAATGAGGATGGCATATGGTACATAACAGATGCCCTTACAGATTTTACTTTTATTGTTGATGATGCTACTATTGTAAAGCCTGTAGACGGAATCGGTGTTCCTGATTACACTGTTGAGTGCAGTGCTTATGAATGGGTCGGCAAATACCTTGCGGACAAGGATTGCGGCTTCCATGCGGATGACTGTATTCTCGTGATTGTTACAGGTGAGCATATTGACGAGATTAACACTGTCAATGACAGAAGCTTCTACGATTTATAAATTCTCAGCGGCATGTAAATGAAATGCGTGGGTTAATCGCCGTGTTTCTGAGCCGCAGGCTTTTGATGCCGGCAGGCAAAGACGCGGATTACGAAAAATTTACGGACGTATAAAACAGGATGGTTTAGGATATGGGAAAACTGGTTAAGGCGTACTGGGACTGTAAATGGTGTCAGACAACAGGCATCGGCGGAGATCTGCGAGATTGTCCGAATTGCAGCAGACCCAGAGGCGATGTGAAGTTCTATATGAAGGACAATATGCAGGACCATGTGGTTCGTCAGGGGCAGACTTCGGGTATAGAATATGTCGATGAGGCGAAGGCGCAGACCATTAACAGGAACGCGGACTGGTACTGTCCTTATTGTGATTCGCTGAATAATGCCTCGGATACTGTCTGCAAGGGCTGCGGAGCCACTGTGGATGATTCCGAGAAGAATTATTTCGATATAAAAAGAGAAGCCGAGCAAAAGCAGGCGGCTCAGCAGGCAGCAGCCGAACCGAAAATGGTATATAAGCTGGACAAGGTGAAGCTTTTTAAGCGTCTGCTGATTCTGGCGGCAATTATCGGAGTTCTTGTATTTATATTCTGGCCGAGAACCAAGGAGGCTCAGATTAAGGAGCTTGACTGGGAGCGTACGATTAATGTCGAGAAGTACACCAATGTGGAAGAAAGTGACTGGAATCTGCCTCAGGGTGCAAATCTGCACAGCAAACGCGAGGAAATCCATCATTATGACCAGGTGCTTGACCATTATGAGACGCAAAGAGTCCAGCGCAGCCGCGAGGTTTATGACCATGATGATGTAAGTTATACCTATAATGACCTTGGCAACGGCTATATGGAGGAAATTGAACATCGTACACCCGTATACAGAACCGAGTACTACGATGATTATGAGGATGTTCCAATATATGTGAGTGTTCCGAGGTATCAGACGAAGTATTATTATGATATCTGGAAATGGCTGCCGCATCGTGATGTTAGCGACAGAGGCGTGGGTCATACCGAGAACTGGCCTGAGTGTGCGCTTGCAGAGGATGAACGAGAGGGTCAACGAAAAGAGAAATACTCTATGACCGTGACCATTAAGGATAAGGAGAGCAGCTACGGGGTTCCCTACAGTACCTGGACTACGTTGGAGAGCGGAGATGAGGTTCTGATTAAGGGCGGCTCAAAGCTGGTGGATAAGGACGGAAATACAATCTGCGAGCTCGATTGATCTGAATAACTAAAAAATAACCTGCATTTATTTAGTCATAAAATGACTGAACAGATGCAGGTTTTATTTTTACCAGTCCGAATCCCAGTCGGTATCGCCGAAGTCCCAGTCTGAGAAATCGAAATCCCAGTCGTTGTCATCCCAGCTGCTGTCCCATGAATCATCTGAGCTGTCCCAGGAACTCGAACTGCTCCACGAATCGTCTGAGCTGCTCCATGAATCATCTGAACTGTCCCAGGAACCTGAATTGTCCCATGAGTCATCTGAGCTGTTCCAAAAGCCGGGAATGTCCGAGCTATTGTAGGAATCGGAATATCCGCTTTGGCGACTGTCAAAGGTATCAGAGTAATAATAGCTTCCGTAATTATCATTTAGTTCAGAAGGATAATTTTTATCTACCGGCCATGAATTGCTGTCACTGTCGTATTTGTACCAGTTGGAGCCGTCGCTGTAATAATCCGAACCGTTGTATTTGTAAAAGCCGGTATCGGGAATACGGGATATGCAGCTGGCGCAGCTTACAAAAATGACGGCGACTATTATGAAGACTGATATCGATATTATAAGCGACTTGATATCGCTTTTGCTAAAGCTATCATCCCGGGAGCGCTTTGCTGACCTGTTAACGGGTCTTGAGGCTCTCTGGGACTTTGAAACTGCTGTTTGGCGGGAGGCTTTGATATTATTAGGCGCCGTAGTATTTGCTAAAAGCTTGCCGCTTTCCTTGCGGTCCACGAGCTCGTTACGAAGCTTCTGATAGATTTCGTTTACTGCGTAGGCTTCATCCCTGCCGCGGTAGCGAATCATTCGGGAGCCGTCGCTTTTGTTTTTATATACTACAAAATTACCGTCATTGTCCTTGAAAATACCGAAGGCTTTGGCTTCCTTACAGTCATTTCCGATAAAAAAGCGCATTTTTTCAAGGGGAAGCTTTTTCTCACTGCAGAATCTGCTGAGTTCTTCCAGACTTTTGGGAATGTCGCTTCCTGCTCTGACCAGATGCTCGTTTGCAGCACTGCAATTAGGACAAATTTCGTCTGTATCGTTTATGAAGCTTCCGCAAAACTCACATTTGATTTTCATATCTGGCCTTTCCTTTAATGAACTGTGGATTTATCCACCATAATGATTTATTTTTTCTTACGGTCGCTTATATTGGACCACATCAGAATGATAATCTGGCCCGGGACACCTAGCGTAAATAACAGCCAGAAGTTGTAGCCGTTAATGAAAAATGTCAGCCAGATGGCCAGAAGCAGGGTCCACATCAGGCATGAAATAATGTGATAATTACGCTTCTGTGCAAACCAGACGCTGTTAAGAATGAGCCATACAAGAGCGGTTACCGGAAGGGCGTAGATAAATGCAGTCCAGCCCCAGGTCACATCGGTGGCTAATTTTATCAGGATGTAAGAAAAAGTAGCCAGAAGCCATACCAGCATAATGCTCATACCGGTAATAAGGCCGCGCTTTTTGATTTTGTTTTTCTCGCCGTCTACCAGCGGCAGCTCTTCGCCCTCGTCATGTTCGCTTACAAGATAATCCAGAGACACCTTAAAAATTTTACTGATTTCATAGAGTACTGTTATGTCGGGAATTGATTCACCACGCTCCCATTTTGAGACAGCCTTATCTGAATAATTCAGTTTTTCGGCCAGCTCGAGCTGCGTAATTCCGTTTCGCTGACGCAGCTTTGATATATTTTCCGCAATAATCTGTTTTATATTTTCCATACGCTAGCGTTGCCGATTTTGGCAAAAACCTCCTTTGTCAAAAGCTGCAAAGCCCCTGTTTTACGGGGTTTCTACTGTGAGTAGAGTCGATTTTTTGCAACTCTACAGCTATATCATACAATAATAGAGCAAAAAAATCCATAGTAGATTGCAGTTATTTTGGAAGAGGTGTAGACTAAACGCATAAGTTGATTTTGTGAATTATCCAACGTTTCGTAATAAAATACCTGGTAAAGAAAAGGACCACCGCTCGCGGTGGTTTTTTTCTTTGTTGTTACTATTCACAGTCTGTTCTAAGTCACATTCATAGGGCACGATGCTGCGCATCTCATTTCGCTCGCAGGCGAGCGGGCCCTATTTCATGTGCTTTAGGAGAGCCGCCAGTATTGTTACTATTCACAGTCTGTTCTAAGTCACATTCATAGGGCACGATGCTACGCATCTCATCTCGCTCGCAGGCGAGCGGGCCCTATTTCATGTGCTTTAGAACAGCCTCCATAGCTAAATAACCGCAAATATCATCCTACAAGCCTTTGGCTTGCGTATGATATTGTACGGTTATTAGCTGTGAATAGTAACAATATAGTACATTTACAGAAAATATAGTTTGATTAAAATTACAAAACGGAAGAAAAGATAGGAGGATAGAGATGAGCAAATCTGCTGCAGTTAAACATATAGATGAAAAGACTCCGCTGATGATGCTGGCGGGTCCTATGTTTGGTGAACTTTTGTTGAATATTCTTGTAAACAGTGTCGATACCATGATGCTTGGCCGATATTCGAGTACCGGTGCGGGCGCAGTAGGAAATGCAAATCAGGTAATGTTTTTCCTTATCCTGATGTTTAATATTATCGCAAATGCGACTTCGGTTGTTGTGGCGCAGCATCTCGGCGCACAGGAAACCAAGAAGATGAATACGATTTACACGCTGGCTTTGGGTGTAAACTTTATTTTCGGTATTTTGTTCAGCGGTATCTTTGTAATGCTGAAGGGCCCGATTATGGAGCTTATCAACGTGCCTGAGGTAATGCGTGCCGAGTTTGCAACCTATGTAAACATTGTCGGCGGCGGTATGTTTATGCTTGCATGCTATAACGTAATGCTTCAGATTCTTCGCTGCAACGGCTTCGCCAGAATCGGAATGTACATTTCCATAGTTATTAACCTGATTAATATCGTTGGTAATTATCTCTTCCTTTACGGACCGCTCAAGGCTCTTGAATATGGCGTAGGCGGTGTTGCGATATCTACCGACCTGGCCCGTCTGGTTGCGCTTGTTGTATCACTTGTATTCTTCTACAGGAAAAAGATAGGCCGATTGGGCTTGAAATATATAAAACCCTTCCCCGGCAAGCTGCTCTGGCAGATGATTAAGGTAGGTCTTCCTTCCGCGGGAGAAAATATGTCCTACAATTTGTACCAGATTGTGCTGCTCTCATTTATAAATTCAATGGGTGAGAATGCGGTTTATGCGAAAACCTTCTGTCAGTCACTGATTTCATTCTCGATGGTATTCTCAAATGCCTGCGCAATGGCTACACAGATTATTACAGGCCATCTGGTAGGCGCCGGCAAGGAGGATGCGGCATATAAGCGAGTATTTTCTACTCTTAAGCTGTCACTGCCGATTACGGTCGGACTGGCAACAATCAACTGGCTGCTGAGCCCTCTGACGCTTCAATTATTTACCGAGAATCAGGAAGTAATTCAGCTCGGCTTCTGGGTAATGCTGGTTGATATTCTGATTGAGGTGGGCCGTTGCCTGAACATGACATTTGTCAGCAGCTTAAAGGCCGCCGGAGACTATGTATTCCCTCTGATTGTCGGAATTATTATGATGTGGGGTATCGGTGCAACTGTCGGCTATACAGCGGGCGTTTTACTCAATCTGGGGGTAGTCGGCGTATTTATGGGAACCGCTTCGGATGAGTTCCTGCGCGGAATTGTAACCATGATGAGATGGAAGAGACAGAGCTGGCGCGGCAAGTCACTGGTAAAGAAGGAACTGTAAAGTCAAAGGAATTCCAAGCATATAATATATATAATAAATAAAACCAGTCGTATTATGGTAAACAGACCATAGTATGACTGGTTTTTTGATGTGATCGTTATTAGGAAAACAATTTTGTATTTATTCAAATACAAAGCCCTTTACATGGAACTTATCCTTAAAAATGAAGCATAAATCCCTGATTCCGCTAAGCTTTCTGTTCAGCTTATAGCTTTCCTCCTGGTAGACGTTCCAGATGGAGGGCTTTTGGTAGATTGCGTGGAGGAGCAGGCTGTCTTCCTCGGGGATGTTCCCGGTCGGGAGGGACTTAGCGGAGTCAATATCTGTGAAAGCATCTTTTGGTATGTTGAGACTTTCGCTTTTGAAGATCCTGTTAATGGTAGCTGCAGAGGGCTTTCCGTCAAATATATAAATATCGTAGGCTTTGCCATCAAGCGTAAAGACGGGCAGTGTGATGGTATCTGAGCCGTCGGGACCGAAGTCAAGGCTCTTGAATACCACGCCGCTCAAGGCTTCACGGTCGCCGGCGAGGCCCTTTTCGTTACCGTTTCCGATAATGCCGATGGCTTCATTGTAGAGAGCGCCGTATACAAATTCATAAGGGCTGAGGCAGAGCGTGCCAAGCCCCTCGGTTTTGAATTCAAGCTCTGAAATAATGCTTACACGGCCGGCCTTATTGCGGCCTATTGCACGGATTTTGAAGGCACCGTCGCCCTGCGCACGGACGTTCCAGCGAAGCTTTGAGTCATCTGCCGGGCTGATGCTGACATATTTTACGGGGACGCCGCTATCATTTACGGCCAGCAGCTCGAAGTCTCTGCAGTCTGTATTTGTAGGGTAAGGAATCAGACTGACAAGTGTTTCCGGATTAGCCTTGCTAAGAACGGTTCCGTTGCTGCTCGAAATCTCAATCTGACGCAGGTGAATGCTTCCCGAGAGGGAGCGCTTTTTATTATCCGTAAAGTCTTTGTCCAGGGCGATGGGGTCCTCGATGCCGATAGGAATAGTGAAGGCGCAGTCGTCACAGGCATTAGTGTTCTGCTTCAATGCGGCACCGGGAGCGTCTGCAGATATTATGTCAACAGAAAGCTTAGCCGGTTCAAGTCCCGAACCCTCGAGCAGAAGCTCGGCCCTGCCGCATTCGAAGCCTGCCTGAAGCACCAGAAGAAGCCTGCCGTTGAAGAGCTTTCTGACATTTGATTTATACGAATCGTAGTCAGTGCTGTCTCCGTTATCCATGCCGGCGATGATGGCAGGCCCGCTGACGGTCGCCATAATCTCATCCATCGCATTATCTACGGGATATCCGTCGGCGTCCACAGTGCTTATTTCAATGAAGCATAAACTTCGTCCGTCAGCTGTGACAGCGCTCTTATCAGCTTTTGCAATGATTTTTGCAGAGTCGCCAAAGGAATGACGGCTGCTTTCGGCAACCGGTTCGCCATTTTCGTTATATGCGATTGCTTTAACCTCGCCGGGCTCGTAGGGAAGCTGCCAGCTTGCGACAAATTCTGTGCCGTGTGAATGATTCAATGGCTTTTTACCAAGACTTTTTTCGTTTACAATAAGCTCCACCTCGGGCATATTGCTTGTGACGCGAAGGTCAATAAGCTGGCCCCTGCTGAAGTTCCAGTAGGGGAAGATATGAACCTGCGCTTCGCTGTCCGTACCCTTCCATTCCGAACGGTAAATATAGAAGGGAGATTTTGCAAAGCCTGCGGTATCTATCTGGCCGAAGTAGGAATTTTTGGTCTGATAGGGGGTAGGCTCGCCAATATAATCGAAGCCGGTCCAGATATAGTGGCCGAGCGAAAATTCGCAGTCACGGTCATCGGAAATACATTTTTCTACGCTTAGAGCGCCCCAGCTGGTCTGTGCATTGCCAAGTGAAGAGCATTGCTCGTCCTCGTCACAAAGGACGGTATTTGAGAGCGGGAAATGGTAGACATCACGGCTGTAAACATTGGATGCGGTTTCACTGCCGTAGATAACCCAGTCGGGATGTGCTTCGTGGTGAGGCGCATAGTAGCCTTCTGCGTAGTTGTAGCCGGCAAATTTCAAAATATCGGCGCATTTCTGGGTATTTTCCCAGGGCATATAGTTGGAGCCGAGGGAAATGGGCGCATTGCCCAGATAATCATATTTTCTCACCGCATCGCGAAGGGCGAGCATAACCTGCATGCCGCGCTCGGAGGCGTGTGTGTCCTGAATTTCGTTTCCTATCGACCACATCAGAAGACTGGGGTGATTGCGGTCACGCATAATCCAGCTTTCGACATCACGCTCGTACCATTCGGGGAAAAAGCGGGCATAGTCGAAGTCAGTTTTCTTCATTTCCCACATATCAAAGCCTTCGGAAAGAATGAGCATGCCCTCCTCGTCGGCCAGCTGCATGAGGTGCCTGTCAGGCATATTGTGGGAGGTTCGGATGGAATTTACACCCATTTCCTTAAGCTTTTTGAACTTTCGTCTGAGGGCATCCATATTGAAGGCAGAGCCCAGGCAGCCGAAATCGTGGTGCTCGCATACGCCGTGAAGCTTGATATGGCGGCCGTTGAGGAAAAGCCCCTTGTCTGTGGTGAAGCTAAGCTCCCTGAAGCCTACTTTTTCCGAGTAGCTGTCGATAACTTTGCCATCTCGCAGCAGTTCAGCCGTAAGGGTATAAAGGCCGGGATTTTCGAGCTCCCAGAGAATCGGATTGCTTACGGAGAAGCTAAAGTCGGTTGAAATGGCGGAGCCGGTGGCTGAAGGGTCAACAGTCAGTTCCTTGCGGTCTATATAAATATTAAAATAATCAGGCGCAGCCGAAGCACAGGAGCAGCCTGAAGCGGGACCCGCGCAGGCAGAGCAAGCACCGTTATCGACTGAGGGGCATGAGCAGCTGTCGGAAGCGGGACCTGAGCAGGCAGAGCAAGCACCGTTATCGACTGAGGGGCATGAGCAGCTGTCGGAAGAGGGGGCCGGGCAGGCAGAACAAGTGCTATTATCGTCCGCGGAAACTATAATCTGCACGCTGTCACCTGTCTGAAGGGCACCCATGCAGCGGACAGATACATTCACATCAAAGGCATCTTCATTTTTGGAAGTGTGAAAATAAATGCCGTTTTCTGCGATATGTGCAGCCGGAAGGAAGCGGATATTAACATCGCGGTAAATACCGGCGCCCGAATACCAGCGGCTGTTGGGCGACTCATATACGACCTTCACCAGCAGCTCGTTTTCTTCCTGAAGGTAGTCTGTGATATCCACACTGAAGGCCGAGTAACCGTATTTCCACTCGAAAATCTTCTGACCGTTAAAAAAGATACTGCTGTCCATATACACGCCGTCGAAGTTAATAACGGCGCGTTCTCCGGGCGTATAGCCGTAACAGCTTTTCAGCTTCGCAAGTGAAATTTCGCGCCTGTACCAGCCGATGCTGTTCTCGTAAAGATTATTTGTATCATAAATCATCCAGTCATGGGGAATGGCTACTCTTTTGAAGGCAGCGCGTTCGGGACACTCGCAGTTTAAAGCGGTTTTTGCAAAATCCCATTTGTCACAAAATAAAAATTCTCTCATTTTCCCTCCTAATGTAATGAGTTGCTCAGTTTGAAAATTTATTTCAAACTCGTCATTTTCAGGCTCTGTTTATTATCTGATAAAAGCATAATGTTGATTTTTGATATATGCATAGCAATATTTTACCATTAATCAGCAGAAAATCAAGATGACTTTATTGCTGTCGTAATGGATAAAGTTGGAAAATGGCTAAAATATAAGCCTTTTGGATATTGTAGGCGAAGTGGAATGACTTATAATGTGTTTGTGGATAATGAAAGAATTGTTTGCCGGCATCAGCCGACAGGGTAGAATGCCTGCGTAGTATGAAAAAACTGCCGTAAATACGGTGTGTTACAAAATAATTGCGGTGTGGGCAGAAGGGCATGGTTATTAATATGAGAAAAATAAGGATGATTTTGGAGGTAATAGTTCTTATGGGATTATTTTCAATGCTTTTTGGCTGTACAAAGAAGCCTGAGCAGGGCGAAAGCAATAATGCTTCTGCAAATGTAAATCATAACAATACGGTCGATGAAATCATCGTAACGGATGATGGTATAAGGGCCGATATCGACGATGGCGGCGTGATGGTGAGACCCGACAGGGGTGATTACGCGGACGAGGAGATGCCTGAGATAACTGTGGAAACTGCCGCACTTGAGGAGCTTTGCCTTAATTGTACCGGAACAGCCAGAGAGCCCTACTATATGATAAAATCTGACGGAAACGGAGGCTATTATCTGAAAACTACATGGACCGCTCCTGAGAACCTGCCTTATGAGCTTGGCGTTGAGGATGAAGCCGACAGTGGGGACATTTACAAATATGTCAGCGATGTTATGGACTGCGAGCACGGCAGCAGCGTGCATCTTACGGATGCGGAGCGGGTGAACAAGGTCCGTGATGCGCTGTATGCATACGGGGCAATTGATTGGGACGGATTTGATGAGCATAAATCATTGGGCGACGGCGTGCTTGACGGTGACCGGGGCTTTACACTTAAGTTCAGGCTGGCCGACGGAAAATCGGTTTATGCACATGGATATAATCGCCAGCCCAAGAATTTTGAAAAGGTTTATTCAATCATAATTGACCTGATAGATGGTACCGCAGATTATTCCCGATACGTTGAGAAGGATTTTCATGCGTCGGTAATGGACGGACTTTTTGTGGAATTTAAGGACTCCTTTGCCTGCAGACAGTATTTTAAAATTGAACTGAACAGCGCCTGGAAGCGTTGGTCAATCCAGGTCCGTGATCCCTGGGGCGAGCTGCTTGACCGTGATTTTGAGATAAGTGATTACGGTGATGTGAAGGACGCTTCTGAACTTCCCTACGACCGCTTCGTTGCAATCCTTGATAAATATAATGTATCAGACTGGGAGGATTCATCAGCATCGGATTACGGGGCTCCAAGCTATAATATTCGTCTGACCTTTGAAAATAATAAGAGCTTTGAGGCCGGCGGAAATCTCCTGCCCGAGAAATACAATGAATTCCGCAGGGAAATTCTTGATGAGATTATAAAATATTATGATGAGCTGAAGAAATAACGCTAAGTTTTCTCTTTCAAGAATGTAGATTCTGTATTATCAAAGCTTCATATAGCTGCTGCAGTTCCAGCGTCGATTGAAGCCTTTGAGCATAAGTCTGATAAGCAGCTCTCTTTAATCAAATCTGCAAAATTCAGGATTTTAATGTAAAAATTTAGCAGAGTAATTCTATTTAATTATTTATGGCTGACCGATTATGTCCGGAAAAATAGCCAGGGAAATATAACTTAAAAAGAAAGTGCGCAAGTCAAATGGCTTACGCACTTTTTGATATGGTTAATAATTTTTTACAACCTTTGTAGTTAACTTTTTAGATGTTCTTCCGTCATATTTTTGTGAAATCTGAACTTTTTTCCCTGCAATGAGTTTAGCTGTTGAAATTCTGTAAATACCATTTTGATCGGCTTTACCTTTGTAGGTTTTATTGTTATATTTTATGGAAACGGTTGCATTAGGAGTAGCCGAGCCAACAATTATATTTGTGGAATCAAGAAGGCAATAGGGTTCTTCTGGTTTATCTAATGCAGAATAATCGCGTTCATAGTTTATTTTTAGATTAAAGTTGTATTCTCTAAAATAATTGACTGTACTATAAATATTATATTCGATAATAGTTCCTTTTTTGCAATATATCTTGGCAGATGTTTTGGGACCGTAATAGCTGTCAATATCAAATTTGCTACTTTCAATACCGTCGATAATGATTCTGTTTGATAATGTAACATAATTACTTAAACGTTCACCGGATGAATTTATATAGTAATTTAATTGCGCCGTAAAGGAGATATATCCATCGTGAGGTACAATATATCTATAGGTATCGGAATTATTGGAGAATAGATGCAAGTCATAAACTTTCTCTGCTTTTAAGTCTTCTTTGGTAAATCCTTTTTCAACAACAGGCTCGATATTAATATAATAATTTCTTTCTGCATATGAATTTATAAAGAATTTAACCTCGATAGTATCCCCTTTTTTGTAGTGCTGTGCAATGGTATGATAGGGTTTTGTACCTGATGATACATCTGCTTTCTGTACTAATAATTTATTGCAGTATAATTCGAACGGAAGGGAGAATACACTAGATGATCGTTCGCCTAATATATCAAAGTAAAGAGGGTTAATCTTAAAATAGATATACTCATCTTCGGTTACTTCGTAAGTAATTGTTTTCTCGATTTTTCCTGTAACAATAATGGACTCAACGGAGTTAGTTTTTTGGAAATTGAGTTCTGCTGCGTATACTTTAACATTCAAAGAAAGAATAGCAAGAACAACCATAGACAAAAGTAAAAATTCTTTAATTTTATTCATACAATTACTCCTTTATTAATAAATAGCGCAACAAATTTGCAAATAAATTATATATTTATATATTAGTTATGTCAATGATTGGCGCAGGTATAATCAGGCCTGTATTACTTTGTAAGTTATAGAAGTATCCTAGTATTCAATATAGTATAAAGTTGTTGCATGAAATTATTTAAGAGAAATACGAATAATAATTACCGAATTTCTCAATGGTTATATATCTTAAAAAGAAAATAATCCTCCAAATCTAATTTTAGGAACTTGCTTAGGAGGTATACAACCATAATTTATAATATCGTTTCGTATTGTATCAAGTAATAAAAACCATTCACCTCTAGCGGGATCATCTTTATAGTAATGAAGATTTGCACTTAATTGATGAAGTAACTCATTAGCATAATCGTAATCCTTAAATTCGGTCATTACCCCATTAAGGAGAGCAATATTGAACTGCATGTATATATCACGTTGGTGTGAGTAAATTTTGTAGGGCTCTCTTTTGTCGGGGCCGGTTTCTTTTTGGTATTCTTTAAATCCATCGGCTGCAAGATTGAATTGTGTTACAAATTTGCAGAGTTCTTTATATGAAGATTTGCTGGCATTTGAATCCTGTTTAATAGATCTAAAGGTTGTTCTGATTAAATTGGGAATGGCAGACGGTGAAATAGCTGATAATCTATTTTGTGAGAGAATTCCTAAAAAAGACGAGTAAAAATAAGCTTCCCAATCGTCAGGATATTTTCCTAAGTATTTGGTATACCAGGTTTTAGTATTTTCGATATCACCATTAATTCTTGCTCGTTGCGCAAGTACTTTATAATTGGCATATTCTTCACTGTTATCTATTGATATGGTACCACTTACTTCGACTTTTCCCTCGACAAAAAGTTTACGAGCTTCTTCAACTGTGTATTTTGTGCCACAAGCTATACAACAAAAAAGGCCGTCTTTTTTTAATAATTCATTGCTACCGCACATTTCGCAAACAATTTGCTTCATAGTTTTCAACATCCCTTTCAAAAATAAATCATATTTATCGATGTGATGATATTATAAACTGATAATATTGTGGATTCAAGTATGATTTGGTTATTATAGTTTCTTAATTAAGGAACTTGGGGCGATTATTTTCTTATCCAGTGACCTTGAAATCAAACATGGGATTTTGTGTTTTTTTATATTTTAAAAAATGAGTTTTGGTGGGTATATAGCCTTGTTGAAGGCAAAAAATGTTGATATAATAAATAGTGAGATATAATTTACGAAATATGAGTTAAAGCTTGCAGAGTATGCAGGAAATGGTAAACCTTAAAAAGGAGAAGCGGGATGTCGGATATCAATTGGGAGTTAGAACTAAATGAATATATACGTCAGGGTGAACCTGATAAGGTTGATAAAAGCAATGCCTGGAAAACAGCAATAGGTCTTCAGGATGTAGATGGGCTTAAGACTTCGGAATATCTTCTTGAAACAGCCAAAGAACATATTGAAGGAAAAATTACTATAATTGAAGCTGATCAGCGCATTCGTAGTTATTATGAAGAACGCAGAGATAGAAATGAAATAGAGAGTGATGCTAAAGAAGCAGATATTGTATCAGTAAGAATTGCAAAATTGCTTGGGGAGAAGACATTTCAGTTTTCTCCTGTTGAATGGCAGAATATTCATCGTAAACTTTTCGAGGGTGTATTTAGTCATGCCGGAAAAATACGAGATTATAATATTACAAAAAAGGAATGGGTGCTGAAAGGCGATACGGTGATGTATGCTTCTTTTGATAGCATCAGAGATACTCTTGATTATGATTTTTCTCAGGAGAAAAAATTTACTTACGAGGGATTGACAATAGAGGAAGCGGTAAGACACATCGCAAAATTTACATCTGATATTTGGCAGATTCATCCGTTTGGAGAAGGAAATACCAGAGCAACGGCAGTTTTTGTTATTAAATATTTAAAGACATTTGGATTTAATGTAAGTAACGAGACATTCGCAAAGAATTCATGGTATTTCAGGAATGCATTGGTTAGGGCTAATTATAACAATTGGCAAAATGGAACTCATGCAACAACAGAATTTTTAGAATTGTTTTTCGATAATTTATTGTTGAATGCAGGTCATGAGCTTAAGAATAGATATATGCATATTGATTATGCAGCTAAAACTGTTACTCATAGTGCCAAAAATCATATTTCAAAGTGCCAAAATGGCACTTTAGGTTTGTCTTTGGAAGAGTTGTCGATTGTTAATGTGTTAAAAAATGATCCAACAGCTACACAGAAGAAAATAGCTGAAGCGACAGGCAAGTCAGAGAGAACAATAAAACGACGGACTGTAGAACTGCAGAAAAAAGGCTTGATTAGTCGTGAGAATGGAAAAAGAAACGGAAAATGGATTGTACTAAGCAATTAGCGAATTTCAAATGTTTTTTATTGTGAAATAGAATAATTTGGGCTATACCATGCAATGGTTCAAAAGCAGACTATAAAGCAGACTTGAGGAATGAGTCAACAAACCGGCTTTTATGTTGAATCAAGTTCTTGTCATTATATGATGTGAAAGAATCGGATAAATTTTATGTGGAGGGAAGTAATGAGGTCAACAAAATTAGTAAAATCATTGATTGTTATCGCGGCAGTAATAATATGCCTGGGACTTGGCTTGTTAATCAATTCGGTAAAGGTAGAGGCTGCAAGCAAAGCGAAGGTTACACTTGAGTTCACCGATGGAACTAAAACGACCTGGAAGACAGGAGATGAGAAGATTATACTTGGAAAGAAGAAGCTTGCATATGTTTACTTTGGTAGTTATCCTCAGACAGAAGTAACCGGAAAGAAACTGACCAAAGCGATTACTGGCGCAAAGTATGATAAGAATGGTGTAGCTACAGTTAAAGGAGTAAAATATAAGAGAATATCGAGCGCTGACGCGACTTATGTTAGCCCTAGTAATTCAAAATATTATAAATGGGCTGGTAAATCCTATGCATACTTTAAGTATGAGCCTATAAAGTGGCGAGTACTTAATGTATCAGATAAAAGGGCTTTTCTTCTTGCAGAATATGGACTTGACAGTCAGAAATACAATGATGAATATACAAATATTACATGGGAAAACTGTGCACTTCGTAATTGGCTTAATAGTGATTTTATATCGGTAGCTTTCACTAGTGGAAATAAGAAGCTGGTGAAAAGTACAAAATTAGTAAATAATGATAATTCTATCTGTGGCACAGAAGCTGGTGCTGAAACTATAGATAAAGTATTTTTGCTCTCACTTGATGACGTGGTTAATACAAAATATGGTTTTAGCAGTAATGGCGATGTGGAGGATATAAATAGAAGGGCAGCAACTACTGCATACGCAAAGGCTATGGGAGCATGGACTGGTGTTGATTATATGACCTCTAATGGGGAGTGTTCAAGTTACTGGTTTCTTCGCTCTCCGGGTATGGATGCTGGTAGTGCTGCATATGTAATACACTATGGTTCTGTGATATACTTGGGTAGTAGTGTTAACATTCCTGATATTCCTGTGCGCCCTGCTTTATATCTTAATCTTTCATCTATAATCGGTTAATCTCTTTTGAATGAATGGTTACCCCAAAATGGATTTTACATCGGCCGTTTCAGACAGCTGTCTGAGGCGGCCGATTTATGCTTTTTATGGGTGTCTTGTGAAAAATGTTTATTATATCATTCTCTCTTGACTGACCTTCGCATAAGAGTATATAATCCAATTAGAATTCCTCTGTTTACACAAGGAGGAACAAAGTTATTGGTTAGGCAACGAAAAACCTTACAGGAATTAACAATTAAAGACAATTTTATGTTTGCGGCGGTAATGCTGGAGCCGGACAATGCGAAGGGATTACTGGAGCTGGTGCTTGGCATCGAAGTGGACTATGTTGAGATATCCCAGGAGAAAAGCATAGTGTATAACCCTGAGTACAGGGGCGTGCGCCTGGATGTTTATATTAAGGATAACAAAGGAACTCACTTCAATGTGGAGATGCAGGCGGTATCACAGCCACTGGTAAAGAGGGAAAGATATTATCACAGTCAGATGGACATGGAGCTTCTGGTGAGGGGCACCGATTATGAAAATCTGCCGGATGGCTATGTGATTTTTATCTGTGATTTTGATCCGCTGGGCATGGGTAAGTATCGGTATAGTATCAGAAAAAGGGTTGATGAAAATCTGGAGTACAACTATCCGGATGGCAGTTACACCGTATTTCTGAGTACCGTCGGCCGCAATGAAGGTCAGGTGCCGAAGGCACTGGTTAAATTTCTAAAATTTGTAGCTGCAAAGCCTGAGTCATCTAATGATGACTTTGATGATAAATATATAAGGCAGCTGCAGTATTCTGTAGAGAAAATCAAGACAAGTCGAGACATGGAGGGCCGTTTTATGTTGTTTGAAGAAATGATGAAAAATGAATATAAGGCTGGCCACGAGGATGGCAGGGCAGAAGGAATACTCGAGGGCAAACTTGAGGGTAAACTTGAATATATTCTTCAGCTTCTGAATGCCAGATTCACTGTACCCGACACACTTCCGGAGAGAATCAGTAGGATTACTGATGAAAATGTTTTATCAAAGCTTCATATAGATGCTGCTGTTTCAGCATCGATTGAGGATTTTGAGCGTGAGCTTGATAAACATCTCTCTTTTTAATCAAATCTACATAATTCAGGATTTTTAATAGTATAATAATTTAACAGAGGAATTCTATTTAATTAGATATGCTTGATTGTATGTTCATACGGAAGTAGTCCCTGGATAATTACGGTTGAAGAAAAGGACAATTCCTTAGCACATGCAGTGAAATGTGAAGCCGGATACTGAAATATTACCTGGAAGCTGGTATTCCTAAATTCAACCAATGGTAGAAACGATTGGCTTAACTAAACAGACAAGTTATTGGAAGGGATGCTTGTAAGAGGTATCATATATTTATGGAGGTGCAAAAGTTTGAAAATAAATTTTCAAACTATGAGATTGGTGCTAAGAGCGCACCAATCTACTTCATGAGCAACTCATTGCATTCATTGCATTAGGAGGAAAAAATGAATATAGGAAATACTATTATGACAAAGAGAAAGGAACTGGGATTAACTCAGCAAGCCTTGGCGGATAAGCTGCATGTATCTTTTCAGGCAGTATCAAAATGGGAAAACGGGACAAGTTACCCGGAAATTGACTTATTGCCGGTAATTGCAAATATATTACATACTTCATCAGATGCGTTGCTGGGCTATGAATTCAAAACTCATGGATATTATGATGAAAGATATAAAGAAGATGAGTATTTCTGGGGATTGCAGCCAAATGAAACCTGTTATGACATTATGAGGATGAAAGCACCTGTAAAGCCATTGAAGGTACTTGATATTGGTTGCGGCGAAGGGAAGGATGCAGTGTTTTTTGCAAAGAATGGCTATCAGGTTACTGCTTTTGACTTATCAAATGATGGTATCGAAAAAGGAAAGCGACTGGCAGAAAAATGCGGAACATACGTAGATTTTTTTCAGGCGGACTTAAATGATTACAGATTATCAGAAAATTTTGATATCATTTTCAGCAGTGGCGTATTTGATTATATGAAGCCGGAATTAAGAGAGAGCATTATAGATAATCTGAAAGAACACACAAATGAAGGCGGCTTAAATGCAATTAAGGTGTTTGTGAATAAGCCGTTTATAGAAGTTAGTGACAATAAGAAAAAAACTTACAGATATTCATGGAAATCAGGAGAAATATTTAGCTATTATCATGACTGGCTAATATCCGCTATGGACGAAGTGATATATGACTGTAATAGCGGCGGAGTACCTCATAAGCATTGTATAGATATCATGATTGCAAATAAGTATACAGGTTAAATGAAGAGGCCGGAATACGTCCAAAGCTAAATAAAAGTGCGCAAGTCAGATGGCTTACGCACTTTTTAAATATTAGTTATTATTTGATTTTTACGTTTTTAGCAGCACTCCAGTTTGAGAAGTATGTATCACCATAAGTGTCTGTGACGTACTTTCTAACCTGAACTGTGTACTTCTTGCCGCTGGTTAATCCTGAGATGACATGGTTCAGAGTCTTCTTTGTTGCGAGGGTTTCTGTAGTCCACTTCTTAGCACCCTTTACCTTGTAGCGGATTTCATAGCCTGATACCTTGTCTCCCTTTGTAGCGGTGATCTTGAACTGGCCGGCCTTGGGAGATGTAAGCTTGGGCTCGAGGGTTGTGTCGAAATCGTAGTCTACCCAGAAAACGTAGGAAAATGAGAAGGAGTTGCTTACACTTCCATCATAACAAGATAAATAATATGTTCCGGCATCAAGGGATGCGCTGTTACTCTCAACCTGAGTTTCACCTGCTTCAAGACCTACTCCGAAAAGGCGACTGTTATAATCACAATTTGCTGTAGTGTATATACCAATTGTCGGCCAACCATTGTCCTTTGAAGTATAATAACCACTAACAGTAATAGTACCGCGGGAAGGAACCACTAGTTTATAAATGGATGGCTGCTTGTAAGGTCTGGTACCCTCATACTTGTGTCCATTCATGATCACAACTTCATCAGTGTAATCAGCTGCATTTGCCTGTACAGTGAATGCAGTAATCACAATTGCTAAAGCAAAAACAAGCTTAGCTAAATTCTTTAATGCTTTCATTTTTGAAAGACCTCCCTATATATAAGATGGTACCATTATATATATATATATAATGTCAAGTTTTTTAAGCTCTTTGTGCCCCTGAAATCGGACACCTTGAAGCAGGCTCATAATGTGAGTTGGCACTCTGCTAAAGGTATTTCCTAAAGATTTTCTAAAAACTGAATTTTGGCGGGCATATAGCCTTGTTGAAGGGAAAAAATGCTGATATAATGATAAACGGTGAATTATATTTCACGAAAGGTGACGGAATTTGTATGGGAAAAAAGAAGATTATTATTTTTGCGGCAGCTGCGATACTGGTGCTGGCGGTCGGAATTCTGATAGGAACATTGATTTCGGGGAATAAGGGCGGAAGCGCTCCCGATGAGGGGATAAAGCTGGCTGAGACGACAGGAACTGATGCAAAGACGTCAGGCACTGATTCTGAGACGACAGGGAATGATGCTAAGACGTCAGGCACTGATTCTGAGACAGCAGGGAATGATGTCGAGAAGGCAGGAAATGATTCTGAAACGGCAGATTCGGAGAATGACACAGACAGTAAGGAGCAGTCAGGTGTAAATTCAGATAAAGCCGAGGATAATACCGGCGAAGCGGGCAAGGATATATCTGAAGATAATTCTGCAGGCGAAGGCAGCGATTCTGATGACGGTAATTTTACGAACGAAGCCGGCGATATAACCGGCGAAAATGACGCTAACAGTGAAGACAATCTCACGGCTGAAAACGATACAACAAATACCGGAAGCAGGCCAGAAGGCAGCGCAGCAGACAAAACTTCTTCGGCTAATGATGGTAACAGCGAAGCCATTAAGATTGATAATGATGCGACTAGTACAGGAAGTAAGCCCGGCAGCACAGGAGCTAATTCTGATAAGGACACAGACAAGCCCGGCAGCACAGGAGCTAATTCTGATAAGGACACAGACAGACCCGGCAGTACAGGAGTCGGCTCCGATAAAGGTTCAATTACAGGCACCGGAAAAGATAACGGTGGAAAAGATACTGGCACAGGCTCGGGAAAGATCAGTTCAAGCCTTAACACCGGCAAGCTTACGGAAAAGGGCAGCGGTTACGAGGGTACAAAGGGCAGCGGCAAGTACAATTACGGTGAAGCCCTTCAGAAATCACTTCTATTCTATGAGCTTCAGCGCTCGGGCGATCTCCCCGAAAAGGTGCGCTGTAACTGGAGAGGCGATTCGGGTCTGAAGGATGGCAGCGATGCAGGACTGGACCTTACGGGCGGCTGGTATGATGCGGGAGACAACGTCAAGTTCAATCTTCCCATGGCCTACACGGCGGCAATGCTTGGCTGGTCAATTTATGAGTCTTACGATGCATATAAGGAGAGCGGACAGCTCGAATATGCTCTTTCAAATATCAAGTGGGCCAATGATTATTTTATAAAATGTCATCCCGAGGACGAGGTCTATTACTACCAGGTGGGTGACGGTAATCAGGACCACAGCTACTGGGGAGCTGCGGAGACGGTCGAATACAGAATGAGCCGTCCCTCATACAAGGTCACAAAGTCAAATCCCGGTTCTGCAGTGTGCGGTGAGACGGCAGCGTCTCTGGCTGTCTGCAGTATTGTTTACAAGGATATCGATAAAGCCTACAGCGACAAGTGCCTAAAGCACGCAAAATCACTTTATAAGTTTGCGGCGGATACCAAGTCGGACGCAGGCTACACAGCGGCCAACGGCTTCTATAATTCCTGGAGCGGCTTCTATGACGAGCTCTCCTGGGCGAGTGCATGGCTCTACATTGCGACGGGCGACAAGAGCTACTTAAATGATTCAAAGAGCTATTTCACGAAGGCAGGTCACGACTATGACTGGGCTATGTGCTGGGATGATGTTCATATCGGTGCGCTGACAATGCTGGCAAAGCTTACCGGCGAGAGCGCATACAAGCAGGAGCTTGAAAAGCATCTTGACTGGTGGAGCGGGGTATCCTCTTCGCATATCAGCTATTCGCCAAAGGGTCTTGCATGGCTTGATAGCTGGGGCTCATTAAGATACGCCACCACAGAGGCTTTTATCGCTGCGGTTTACGCGGATTCGGGCATCTGTGATTCAAACAGGGCTAAAAGCTACTGGAAATTCGCCGAAAGTCAGGTAAATTATGCGCTCGGCGATGGCGGCAGGTCCTATGAGGTAGGCTTCGGCAGCAATCCTCCGAAGAATCCCCATCACCGTACCGCGCAGGGCTCCTATTGCGATAATATGAATGAGCCTTCTGTCGCACGTCACACACTTTACGGGGCGCTTGTCGGCGGTCCGGACGCAAATGACGGCTACAATGACGTGGTTTCGGATTACAATAAAAACGAGGTTGCCTGTGACTACAATGCAGGCTTCACCGGCATCCTTGCCAAAATGTATGGTAAATACAAGGGTCAGACACTGAAGGATTTTGGCGCGGTAGAAGAAATAAAGGTTAATGAGATATATGCAGAGGGCGGCATTAATGTAGACGGCGATGATTTTATGGAGCTCAGGGCATACATTTGCAATACCTCGGCATGGCCGGCCAGAGTTCCGAAGAACCTTGAATTCCGCTATTATGTGGACCTCAGTGAGGTGTACAAGGCGGGAGGAAGCGCCTCAAATATCAAAATTTCAACCAATTATATGGCAGCGGGCAGCTCGGATGGGCTGAAGTGCTGGGATGAGGACAAGCATATTTATTACCTGTCCGTAAGTTTTGCGGATGCACCCATTTATCCGGGCGGACAGGACAAATACAGGAAGGAAATCCAGGTTCGTCTTCGTAATGAAAACGGAGTCTGGGACAATTCGAACGATCCCTCCTTCTACAATATGACAAAGGGTGGAACACAGCTTCTCGAACGAACCGCTCTCTATGAGGACGGTAAGCTGATATTCGGTTATGAGCCTGCAAAGGGCAAAAATGCCGGAAGCTCCATAGTATTTTCCGGCGGCAACGGCGGTAATGGCGGTAATGGTGGAAACGGCGGAAACAATGGAAATGGTGGTAATGGCGGCAACGGCGGCAACGGCGGCAACAGCGGCAATGGCGGCAGCGGCGGAAATGGCGGAAATAACGGCAACGGTGGCACGGTAGCGGTTGTCGGAACTGCGAAGAATGAAAAGCTTTCTGTTTCCATTGACTATGACAACAGCTCGTCATCAGCCTCAAGCATTTCCGGAAGAATCAATATCGTGAATAACAGTGACGGCTCGATTGCGGTAAATAAGCTGAAGCTGGAATTCTATTTTACAAACGAGGATGCCAAGGGGCTGACCTTTGACTGCTATCACACTGCGATTAACGGGGCTACCGGTGCTTACACCGAGCTTTCCTCCTGCAAGGGTGATTTTGCGAAAGCAAAGGGCAGCGATGCCGATACAGTCTGTACTATCACCTACGGCGACAATAAATCACTGGCTGTCGGGGACACACTTACCTGTGCCTTTGCAATCCATCACAACGACTGGTCGAATATGAACCTGACCAATGACCATTCGGTGAAGGATGCCGGAAATATTGTGATTTATAACGGCAGTAAGCAGATTTTCGGAAAGCTTCCCAAATAGACAGGTAAGAAGAATTGGGCAAAAACAGACAAAAGAAAGTATGAAAAGCTAAAAGGGTAAATAAAAAAAGAAAAATATAAAAATAAATGGGAAAGGGATATACGCATGGACGTTGTAGTAATTAATGATTCAAATGCAGATATTTTTAAGAACTTACTTGTAAAAAGCGTGTATGACATGATAAAGAGCGGTATACCCGTGATAGCGCTCGGAGGTGTTGAATACGATATGGCGGTTGCGGCGATTGCCGGACAGGTCGAATACGGTGATTTTGACATCAAATCATTTTTTGTGGCTCCATCCTACAGAAATTGCGGAATCGGCAGTCTGCTGCTGAGCGAGCTGGAATTTTTCCTGGAGGGAAAGGTATTAAAGGTAACAGCCAATTTCGCTGAAATGGACAGCGAAACCTCGCTTCTCAGCAGATTCCTCGAGAGAAGGTTTTTCGGCAGAAGATGGGAGGATAACCCCTATTATAAGGCGACTCTCGGTGAAATTCTTGATTCCATTAACGGAATAGACATGACAAAGTCTGAGAAAATCAAGAGCATCAAGGAGTGCAGGGGAATCTCGCTCCGCGTCTGGAGCAAGGAGCTTCGAAGCAATGATGCGCCTGTGCCTGACGGAGGACTTACAGGTGACGGTATCGAGAAGGATATCAGTATGCTCCGTCTTGAGAAGGACAGGGTCAATGCCTTTGTTATCTTCGACAGGAGTGTCGGTGGCGTAATCACCCAGTCGGAGGTTTGGAACGGTTCGGGAAAGCCTGCCGCGCTTATGTCTCTTATCAGTGCGGCTGCTTTGGCAGGAAAGAAGAAATACGGAGGCGATGAGCCGGTATTTTTTCAGCCGGTCAATGATAATTCGGAAGCCCTTCTGCATTATCTGATACCATCTGCGAAGCCGGTTTCATTTATTTACCAGAAAACACTCTTTTAAAAACAGATACTAAGAGCAAAAAGCTCAGAACCTGCGATTACAGATATTAACATGTTTATGAAGAAAGAAGGATTGATTATATGTCAGAAAGTGGTTTTCAGCAGCAGAGAAGACAGGCAGAAAAAACGATAAGCACTCAGGCAACAGAAAGCCGGATTAATCTCAATGAGGCAAAATATATTCCTCAGGCGGGTCAGACCATGGAACAGGCCCGACAGGTCGGTGTTTTAGATTCCTCTTACGCGGCAAATGTGCAGATGTACAGCGAGCTTTGCGAGACCTATCGCACCACACAGCATCGCACGATTACACCCTGCACGGTTGAGGCGCTTCCGGCAGAGCCTGTTCAGGCGCCAAAGGAGAGTAACAAGGAAAAACGAAACAAAAGCAAAAGACTGAAGAAGTATCAGGAAGAGTACCCTGATATGACCATGGAGCAAATGGAGAAGATGGAAAAGGCCGGAGAAGTCTTTAAGGGAAAGAGTAACTCTATATCCTCCAGGCTGACCGATATTGAGCGGGCAGGCGCGGACGCACGAGTGCTCAATATTCTGGCTAAAGGCTACAAGGCCAAAAAAAATGGAAAACCTATTAATGAAGAGGAGGCAAAAAATAAAGCGTATGATGATGAATTGATTGAAGCCTTTATAAGTAAGGATGATGTACGTAAGAAGCCTTTTCTGGACAATATTACGAAACGAGTCCTTAATTTCAGGATTAATGACAATATAATGAATGAGAAATATATTCTGGATCATAGCGTGGAATTTAAGCAGTATATTCAGGAGCTTGGTTACATAGAGAATCTTATGAAAAGCGAGACCTCATATTTTCAGAATCTGCCTAAGATTGTTTATGATAAGCTTATAAGACTGAAAACGCTTCAGGGCGTCTATTCCCAGTATGTTGACTACGTTCTTATGTCAAATGGTATCCAGCAGGACGGAAGGGCTGTATCAGCTGAACGTAAGGCAGCCTTTGGTTCGCTGGCCGTTGAGATGAAGTCTGTTGTTGAAGCACAAAAGCAGCGCTATGAGCAGGAAGAGGCCTCTTATCTTGGCGAGTATACGAAGGCTCTTACAGAAGAAACCGTCAGGGCAGTGGCAAATGTGCATGCAACTGAAATGAACGGCGAGCTAGGAACTACCTTTGATTACCTTGAAAAGGTAGATTCGCCTAAGGTAAAGCTTCCGATAGCGGAAGCTCTCAGAAGGGAAATGATGAAGAATATTGTGAAGTCGGATGCAGGTAACACTCCAAGTGAAATGCTTACTAACCTTGAATTAAGAAGTTCATCGGTGGCATCTACTATCGCAGCGGAGTATAGAGGCACTGTATTTAATCCCATTACGGAGAGTAAGAAGGAAATGTACAGAACGCTTCATAGAAATGGTTTCCCGCTTGAACTCGTAGCGCAGGATGTGGATATCAAATTTATAGGCACAGGAAATTATTATGATAATGAACCGCTGACAGTACTTGCGAAAAAAGAGCTTGAGATGTATTCTCCCGTTATTCTGTCGGAAAAAAGTCTGACTTATATTACATCAGTGTATTCCGCAATAAAGGACGCAAAGGTGTTTAACGGAAATCCGACGGATTGTATTGCCTATATTGTACAGGATATAGTGAACAGAAACGTATCCAACTACTCACCTGTTTCTTGTGATGAGGAGCTTGGCGAGGATATGCAGCAGGTGGGCTCGGTAGCGTCGAAGGTTTCGGTAAACCTGATGCGTGCAATGAGTGCTGTGGTCGGCCATAATAATTCTGACGCACTGCCTGAAACATTTCGTGAACTGACCGGAATTTTTACATCCTTAGTCTCGGAAGTAACCGAGCGTGTTACAAAAAATATAAACGGCGGTGCGGGAGCAGATGCAGGAGCCGCAGCAGGAGCCGCAGCAGGCAATGCGGAGTAATTGACACAGATTAGAAAATTGTGTTATAATTTAACGAAGAATTCGCAAAAAAGATTTACCTGAGCAGCCGGTGAAGCACCGGTTTGCCGGGAAGGACCCGCAAATTAGGGGATAAAAAGAAAAGATTAGGAGAAGGATAATGTCAGAAAAGAAATTAATGCTGGGAAATGAAGCGATTGCCCGTGGCGCATGGGAGGCAGGAGTAAAGGTTTCTGCCGCTTACCCCGGCACCCCCAGTACAGAAATCAGTGAAAACATCGTAAAGTATGAGGAAATCTACTGTGAGTGGTCACCTAATGAGAAGGTAGCTCTTGAGGTTGCCATCGGCGCATCAATGGCAGGTGTTCGTGCCCTTGCTTCTATGAAGCACGTAGGTGTAAATGTTGCGGCAGACCCTCTTTATACAGTAAGCTACATCGGTGCTACAGGCGGTCTTGTACTTGTTGCGGCTGATGACCCCGGTATGTACAGCTCACAGAATGAGCAGGATTCACGTGCCGTTGCGCGTGCTGCTCATGTTCCGGTAATTGAGCCTTCGGACTCACAGGAAGCAAAGGAATTCATTAAGTATGCCTTTGATATGAGTGAAAAGTACGATACTCCCGTTATTTTCCGTACAACCACAAGAATTGCACATTCACAGGGCCTCGTTGAACTTGAGGACCGCTGCGAGCCTATTGACATTCCTTATGAAAAGAAGGTTGCAAAGCATGTAATGATGCCCGGTAACGCTATCAAGCGTCATCCCCTTGTAGTTGCCCGCGAGGAGCAGATGTCAATCGACGGAGCTGATTTCCCTATTAACCGCATTGAAATGAATGACACAAAGATCGGTGTTATTACATCGGGTATTCCTTACACTTATGTAAAGGAAGCTCTTCCTTCTGCATCGGTTCTTAAACTCGGCTGTGTAAACCCTCTTCCCAAGCAGATGATTCTCGATTTTGCGAAGAAGGTTGATAAGCTCTACATTGTTGAGGAGCTTGACCCTATTATCGAGGAGCAGGTTAAGTCATGGGGCGTTGAGTGTACAGGTAAGGAAATTTTCACTGTTCTTGGCGAATACAGTACAAATATGATTAAAAAGGCAATTTTAGGAGCTGAGCTCGATATCGAGACTCCTGCAGACGTACCCGTACGTCCTCCTATTCTCTGCCCCGGATGCCCTCACAGAAGCACCTTCTACTCTATAAAGAAGCTGGGAATCCATGTTGCAGGCGATATCGGCTGCTATACACTCGGCGCGGTTGCACCTCTCGGTGTAGTTGAGTCGGTAGTATGTATGGGCTCATCCATCAGTACCCTCCACGGTATGGAGAAGGCCAAGGGCAAGGATTATGTGAAGAACTGGGTAGCATGTATCGGCGATTCAACCTTCATGCATACCGGTGTTAATTCACTTATGAATATGTTCTACAATCAGGCTACGGGAACAGTCCTGATTCTTGATAATTCGACCACAGGTATGACAGGCCATCAGGATCATGCGGCAACAGGTAAAACCCTTATGGGTGAGGAAGTTCTCGCAATCGATCTTTACAAGCTTTGCCATGACGGTATCGGCATTGAGAATACATATGTTGTTAATGCATTTGATACAAAGACTCTTGAAGAGCTTCTTAAGCGTGAGACCCAGCGTGAGGCGGTATCTGTTCTTATTGTTCAGGCACCCTGTGCGCTTCTCAAGTCAAATAAGCCGAAGCCTGCTTATCATATCGATAGCGACAAGTGTAAGCGCTGCGGTATGTGTATGAAGCCCGGCTGTCCCGCAATCACAAAGGCTGAGGACGGAAGTATTTCAATTAATGCAACTATGTGTAACGGCTGCGGTCTTTGCGCAGGTCTTTGCAAGTTTGCTGCGATTAATCAGTAATAGAGAGGGGACAAATTCATGGAAACAAAGAATATAATGATTGTCGGTGTAGGCGGACAGGGAACCCTGCTCACCAGCCGTATTTTAGGCGGAATCACAATAAAGGCAGGCTATGACGTAAAGCTTTCCGAGGTTCACGGAATGGCACAGCGAGGCGGAAGCGTAGTTACCTTCGTCCGTTACGGCGAGCATGTAAATGAGCCCATTGTCGAGGAGGGCTGTGCAGATGTGCTTATCGCCTTCGAGCGTCTTGAGGCACTTCGTTATGCACATTTCCTTAAGAAGGACGGCGTAATCGTAGTAAATGACCAGAGAATCGACCCCATGCCTGTAGTGATCGGTGCTGCAAAGTATCCCGAGAACATCATCGAGGACCTTGAGAAGAAGTATAAGGTGCTTAAGATTGATGCTATGGCAGAGGCACTTAAGCTTGGAAATGCCAGAACCTTTAATATTATTGTACTTGGTATGGCAGCAAAGCATATGGATTTTGCAAAGGAGGACTGGCTTGAGGTAATCGAGAAGACAGTTCCCGCAAAGACCATTGAAATCAATAAGCAGGCCTTCGAAATGGGTTATGCATACGAGGGCTGATGCAATTACGGAATGGTGTGAATAATAAATGAGATTTTTTAACGGCAGTAACAAAAGAACACAGGAGCTTATCGGACTGCGGAGAATATTCGCGGCTGTGGCTTTGTGTGTCCTGGTTACTGCCGTTTCTGTTTTTTTGACCGGCTGTTCAAAAGATGAGAATCCTGCTCCCGGCCCGACTGCATCCGCCACGCTAAGCGGTTCGGAGGAAACAGAAAACAATTCTGCCGGTAAAACAGAGGCTGCAGGGGATAGCTCGGATGCTTCGGAGGCTGCAGTGGGAAATTCAGATGCTACGGAGGGTACAGCAGATAATACTGCCGGCGGGAATTCGGAAAGGGAAGGCTTTTATTCTGAAAATTATGAGCCTCTTGGACAGGGTATGATGAGACTTATAGCTTTTGATGCAGGTCATGCGGATGCGTTTCTTCTGTATACGGATGAGGCTGTAATATTAATTGATACGGGCGAGAAGGGTTTTGGTAAAAAAATACTGAAATATATGGATAAGGCAGGCCTTACCGGGATAGACTATATGCTGCTGACCCATTTTGACAAGGATCATATAGGCGGCGCTGCAAAGGTTATAAGAGACAGTAACGTGGCAAATGTTTATACCGGAACCTTCACAAAGGATTCCGATGAAATGCATGAATTAGCCGCTGCAATGGTTGAAAAGGACTGCAGCAGAGAAATGCTTATGGCTGATAAAAGCTTTGAAATAGGCGGAATGAAGGTTGAAATCAATACGCCCGAAAGAATGATTTACGAGGAGGACCCGAGTAATAATTCCTCACTGATTATCCGTATAAGCCACGGCGAAAATGTATTTCTTTTTATGGCGGATGCACAGAATACCCGTATACGCGAATATCTCGATACCGCACCTGCGGCCTGCAAGCTTCTAAAGGTGCCCTATCACGGAATATTTCAGGGAGAGCTTCCTGAGCTTTTCGATGCGGTAAAGCCTGAGGTGGCCGTTATTACCTCTGCCAAAAATGAAAAAGAGGATGAAGAGACCAGACAGCTTCTTAAGGACAGAAAAATAGAAATCTACAAGACCCGTAAGGGAGATGTAGATTTCTTAAGTGACGGAAAGAGTCTGATTATTAATCAGTAATCCGCTTTGTAATATTTATTTTAAAAAGCAATTCTTAATAACTTCGTAATCGCCGCCGCTGATGCTGCCGTCAGGCATACGTCTGAAATTTGAAAGGAAGCGCCATGCGTTCTCACAGGTGTGGGGGCGGCACTCATGACCCTGGCCGCTGATGCTGCCGAGCACTGTGTAAATCTTATCACCGCTGTTGAAGGCTTCCATTGTAAGGGTAGCCTTGCGGTTCTTATCGTAGGAGCTGATTGTTGTATCGCCGTTGATACCCCAGATTTTATTTTCCCATGCTTCCTGATTGTCGAAGCTTACATTATAGGGCTTGTCAGCCTTGTTGAGCTCCAGAATATATTTGATTCTGTCATAGCACTTCTGAGCCTGGAAAGGAAGCTCGGGAAGAGGAGTAATTGCGCCGCCGGTATAAAAGACGGGAACCGGTACGCTTGTATTGAGCGGGTAGGGAGAGGGCTGTCCGAATACGTTGATGCCCATCTCGAAGGTTGCGTCCATAGGTGCTGCCGCAGCCAGAATCGAAGGATGCTCTGCAATGAAATCCCAGCTCTTGCAGCCGCCCATTGAGAAGCCGCTGCAGTAAATTCTTGTTTCGTCGATGCTGTAACGCTTCTTAAGACGCTCGATAAGCTCTACCATTTCTGTGGCAGTGCTGTTGAGATGATTCTCGATTGATACGAGCAGGAAACCGTATTTATGAGCAACGTTGGCCCACTGTGAAATGTGTGCGATATAAAATGCACTGTCTCCGCCGCCGTGGAAGGAGATAAGAAGAGGTACGGGACCGAATTCGAAAATATCCTTATTGTAAAAAGCAAAGCAGCCTACGCGGTGGGTCTTTGTAGCCTTGTCATCACCGGCATTATCAACAGAGGTAGTGAGCTCCTCAATTACAGGCTCGATAACCATGCCCTCTGCCTCGAGGTCCGCATCAAGCTCAAGCTCGCCGAGCATACGTCTGAACTTTCTTGAGAAGCCATAGAAATCCTTTACATAATTTGCCTCGTCCTCAACAAGCAGATATTTGCATTTTTCACCCAGATAATCATTGATTTCATCGGAATTTCCTATGGAAATTACGGGAATATCATCGGCCTGAACATCGGGCATTGTTGAAAGACCGCTTAGAATACAGGTAACTGCGGCAGAATCCGCACGACCCCAGAGACCGTCACCCTCAAAATGCTTCAGGCAGTTTTTAGCGATATAATCGGCTGATTTACCGAAGCCGAAGAGATTGGTTCGGAAGATGGCACCGCGGATATGGTAGTCCACCTCGTTATTGTTGAAACGGTTGATACAAACGGCCACGCCGTCCTGATAGTACTGATGGATTTTTGAATTTGAAAGAATCTCGGCAAAGATATCGTCTGCGGCACTGTCCCAGTCCCCTCTTGTGGGATATATGAATACAACGCTTGATGCAAAGTCCTTTGCGATTTTTTCAAGACCCTTCCTGCGGGCAAAGTCAATTGCTTCGTCGGCAGTGAATTTCTCGGGCATAAATACCAGAAGATAGGGTGCGATAAAGCCGTAATTGAGGATGTCATCGTCCTTGTCGTTCACGGGTGAATACACGGTAGCCTCGAACTTTTCGAAGCAGTGTGACCAGATGGCACTTCCGTCGGCAAGCTTGGTGATTTCAGGCATAGCTTTCATAATTTTAGAGATCCTTTCTTATAAAAAATATTGAAAATTTACTTATAAGTAACATTAATTAGATTTCTATTTCGATTACTAATATATTATAATATTTTATGGATAATATCTTCGTTATTATTGCGTAATATGGTGTGACAGTTGCGATTTTTATCTTTTTGACCGATAACTGTTAACTTTTTACGGGATTTTGCCGAAATAGAATACAGCAGAGAAACAAGGATGTCGCTTCTGCGGTGGATAGTTTTCCGATTTTAATAATGACTGCGGTCAGGTTCAGCTGCACGGGTAACCGGCGAATGACGATACAGGGACGTGTCGGGGCTGTGAACGGGTCAGATTGGGACAAGTATTTGAATTATGCCTTTGCGGTGCAGGCAGAACGACATGTTATTAAACGAAAAAGAGGTTTCTATGCGTGTAAGCGACTTATATAATGACATTTATACAAATAATATTGCGGTAAATAACGAGAATTCCAATGCGTCCTTTTTTAAAGAGGGCGATATTGTCGAGGGTATCGTTACAGCCTGCGATAAGGAGGGAGCGACAATTCTTTTTGAAAACAAAAAGACTGATGTCGCTTATTTTGATGCTTCGCAAAAGCGTGAATTCAGGTTCGATAAGGATGCTGTCAGGGATGCATATGTCGGAGAGACCAGAAGATTCGAGGTTATCAGCGCAAATGCGAAGAAGCTTGTTCTGAAGGATGTCACAAAGGAAGGCGTGGCGGGAGAAGTACAGAAGATGTCCTTTACACAGATTGATCCTTCCCTTCCGCAGCTTATAGATAACTTTTCTGAAATTGTCGGTGAGGATGACAACGAAAATTCCGCAAAGAATCTCAGCGAAAAGGATTATTCGGAGCTCAGTGATGAGAGAATGTCGCTTGAAAAGTTCTCCTCCGAAAGACTTGAGCATGCTATAGAAAGAATAAAGGAAGCACGTGAATTTAAGGCAGAAAGCCTGGAAACCGCAGCAGAGGATATCCGCGAAAACCGTGAGGAAATCCACAAAATCGCTATCGGAACAGCCGCAAAGACTCCACTTGAGAGGAGAATTGCAGAGCTGCTCGGACGTGCGGATCTGCCTGTTACGGCAGAGAATATCGCGGCGGTAGCAGCCTCTGTCAATATGGCCGGCGCCGCAGCTTCATTAAACAACAATTCAATCGCATATATGGTTAAGGGAGGACTCGAGCCCACTCCCGCTAATATTTACAAGGCGGTGTACAGCGGCGTTTCGAAGTATTCACCGCTTGCGGAATCTGACTGGAAGCAGCTTGAGAGCAGTGTCGCAAGAGTCGTTGAGGAGGCAAATAAAGAGCTCGCTTCAAAGGACATGCAGACCGGCATGACAGCGGTCAGCCTCGGCGATGCAAGAATGCTTATGGAATATGATGTTCCCGTTACCAAAGAAAATCTGCTGAAGATGGCAGCCTTAAAGGAACTTAAGGCCGCAGATACAGCTGTTGAGGCGGCAGCCGCAGAGGCTTCCGTGGAGGCGGTAAAAAACGGCGAAAAGGCCGAGAACGGTGTAATAGAGGCAGGAAAGCAGCCGGAGGGCAGCGCTGTAGGCATCCGCGGCACAGTCCTCAGCGTGATGAGGACTGTTAGTTCTATTACGGACAATGCCGTAAGATTTGCATTCAGAAGCGGCAGGGCGGAATTTATGAATGGCGGTGAGCCCAGTATAGACGGGCTCGGAAGAGCACAGCAGGCTATTGAGGCAGAGCCTCAGGCAGCGCAGGCCATGCTTATGGGAATGACGGAAAAGGAGCTCAGTACAAAGCTTCAGCTTGAAGAAATCAGACTGAAAATGACGGTCGATGCGGGCAGAAAGCTTATGATGAGCGGAATAAATATATCAACGGACGGACTTGAGAAGGTTGTTGCCGGGCTTCGTGAGCTTCAGAAGGAATTTTTCGGAAAGCTTTATCAGGAAACCGGAGCGGCCTTAAGAGGATCCGACAGCGTAATGGGCAGCGAGGAGATCGCTGAACTGGCAGAGGCCGGAAGAGATGCTGCGGTATCGCTTTCCAAGGCACCTGCGGCTCTCATCGGACAGACCTATTCCGTAAGACATACAATCAGCTTCGGTGAACTGGCAGAAAGCGGAAGCGGTCTTCGTGCAAGACTTCTTACTGCGGGAATCAGCTATGAGTCCGTAAACGGTGAGCTGGTCGGTGTACACGGCGAAATCAGCTACAGTGAGGCATTTTCGGCTTACGAAAGCGGTGCAACGCAGATTAGGCGTGACCTTGGCGATTCCATTGCAAAGGCCTTCCGAAATGCCGACAGTCTGCTGGAGCAGAACGGTCTTGAGGCAAGCGAGGCAAATCGACGCGCGGTTCGAATCCTTGGCTACAACAGCATGGAAATTACTGTTGAAAATATTGAAAATATTAAATATTATGATAATAAGGTCAGCTCACTGACCGAACGGATGACACCGGCCGTGGTTATGGAAATGGTGCGCAGGGGTGTGAATCCTCTTAATAAAACTATTGATGAGCTTTCGGCAGAGCTTGATTCGATAATCGCCGAAAAAGGGGCATCACCCGAAGAAAAATACAGCAGCTTCCTTGTAAAGCTTGAGGAAAGCGGAAATATCACAGCTTCAGAAAGAGAGGGCTTCATAGGAATTTACAGAATGCTCTACAGTCTGGAAAAGAGTGACGGAGCGGCAGTCGGAGCGGCAATAAAATCAGGGCGTGAGCTTACCTTGGGCAATCTGATGACCGAAAGAAGAAGCCGCATCGGAAGTGTGGATGAAAGCGTTAACGACAGCACGGAGCTTAAGACTTCTCATTATACAAATTCCATAACTGACCAGATTCTGAACGGTGTAAATTCCGCGGGAAGAGGAAGTGAACTTTCACAGTATGCGGGAAGTCTGGCAAGACAGATTACCGAAAATGCAGAGCCTTCAGTCTGGAAGCAGGCGCTCGAGGGTGAAAATCCCGAGACTCTTTCTCTGGAACATTTTGCAGAAAAGCTTAATAATTTGGCTGATTCAGCCGAAATAAATAATGAGGCCGAGGCGGCGGCACTCAGAAACGTAATGAGCGCCAATGCGGGAACAAAGAGCTTTTTGAAGGCCTTTGGCGTAGAAGACAGCTTCAAAAATATCCGTGCGGCAGGCAGGGAGTTCGGCGTAGAAATCGAGGGCAGTGAGGAAACTATCTCAGAGGCAGCTTCCGATGAAGCCCTGACGGTTTCGAAAAACGAGCTTATGAGTGCGCTGGAGAGTGAAAGCACTACCGATGAGCTTTTGGGAATCAGAACGCGAATTGCCAATGCATTAACCGGACAGGCCTTCGAAACACGTATCAGTGCAATGACCTCAGTAGGTCTGACCGAACAGCTTGACAGGCTGGGACTTATCAAAGGCCTGGCTGATAACGGACATTACAGATTTTTGGTGGATGAGGGCGGAACAGCTGCCGGAATCAACCTGACAGTTATTAACAATACAGGAAATGCGGGAACTCTTTCGATTCAGCTTAAAAGCGCAGACTATAATCTGACCGCTGATTTATCGCTTGTCATTATGAGAAACGAATATCAGGGCGGCTCGGCTGAGGATGAAACTGATCTGCCTTTGGCGGTATCCGGCAGTATCGTCTGCGATAATGCGGGAGCGATTGGCGAAATCGGAGGAAGACTGGAGGAGTTCAGAGCTTCGCTGCAGGGCATGGGCTTTGGTATCGGAGATATCAGTGTTTCCCGCGGCAGTGAGAGCGAAAGGGCATATATGGCAAGACTTGCGAGCGAGAAGCTTGCCGGGGATGAACGTCCGAGGGTGACGACAAATTCCCTTTACAGGGCGGCAAGAAGCTTCGTGGCGGCATTTTTATAATGATATAAGGGGTGGCATTTATGAGAATTAACCATAATATTTCAGCAATCAATACAAACGCACAGATGAGAAAGACCGATAAGGCTCTTGATAAGGCTCTTCAGAGACTTTCTTCGGGACTTCGTATAAATCAGGCTGCAGACGATGCGGCAGGTATGGCGATTTCCAGAAAAATGAAGACTCAGATTGAGGGTCTTGAACGTGCTTCAATGAACAGCTCGGACGGTATTTCGGTAATTCAGACAGCAGAAGGTGCCTTAAATGAGGTAACTGCGATGCTTCAGCGTATGAGACAGCTGGCCGTTCAGGCTGCTAACGGAACCAATACCGGTGAGGACCGTATTGCCATCCAGCAGGAGATTTCCCAGCTGACAAGTGAGATTCAGCGTATTTCGAAGACTACAGAATTCAATACTAAGACACTTCTTGACGGTAATATTGATAATAATTCATATACTGATAATACCGGTGTTGAGATAATTTACAGCTCTGATACAGTTCCCTGCGTGGAATACGGACTTAAGGTTACACAGGATCCCAGACAGGCGGTTATTTCGGCGGCAGCATCTTCTTTTGATACTCTTGCAAAAGAGGAAGCAGGCCAGATTTCCATTAACGGATACCCTGTATACTTTACCGAGGGTATGACACAGGAGCAGTGCTTTACGGCACTTCGTAATGCCTGTGACCAGATGAACATCTCAGTTTTCTACGGAAGCGGTCCAAGCGCAGACGGAGACCCCGCTACCGCAGGCTATGAAAAGACCGAAATCGGAGACGGAGACCTGATTTTTATGTCAAACGGCTACGGTTCTTCGCAGCATATTGATATCCAGTGCAACAACGAGGACCTGGCAAATCTCTTCGGACTCAGTACCGAAACAGTAAGAGCCAGAGGCTTTGACGCACAGGTTGAGCTTGGCGACGGCTTCTCTTCGACAGCGACCACCAGCGCGGACGGAGACATCGTTTATGTAAAGGACAGCAACGATTTCGAGATGCGTTTCCAGATTAAGGCCGGAACCGCACAGACAGATTTTAATGATACCGCGGGTGATGCCAGCTCAGAGGCTGAGGCGCTTGGCGGCGATGAGGTTGATGTGGTTTCCACACTTCTTTCTGTAGGTACAATGTACCTTCAGGTCGGCGCAAATGAGGACCAGAGCGTTGAGGTTAAGATTCCGAGAATCGATCCTGTCACACTTGGCTTTGCAAATGCAAATGTATGTACACAGGAGGGTGCCGAGGCAGCCATCACATTATTTGATAATGCGGTAAATGCGGTTTCTGCCATCCGAGCAAAGCTTGGTGCTTACCAGAACAGACTTGAGCATACAATCAACAATCTTGAAACATCCGGACTTAACATGACCGAAGCTATGTCACGTATTGAGGATGTGGATATGGCTGCGGAAATGACCGAGTTTACCCAGCAGAGCGTGCTGAGCCAGGCAGGAACGGCTATGCTTTCACAGGCAAATGAGAGACCTCAGAACATTCTGTCATTATTAAACGGCTGATAAATGTCTGAACGGATAAGAGCTTGAAGGAAGGGCGAATCAAAGTATGGATAAGGATAAGCAGATTAATTATACAAGGCGTGTGAGTCAGGCGAACAAAACTGAGCTTGTGGTAATTACCTATGATATAATTCTTGATAATATAGCCGATGCGGAGGCGGTGCTTGCATCAGACGTGAACGAATACCGTAAAAATCTGAAGCAGGCCCAGCGCTTCCTTGGCGAGCTGATGCGCGCGCTTGATTATCAGTATGAGCTTTCAAAAAACCTTCTTCAGTTATATTCTTATGTACAGAGAATTCTTGTGGCGAGTGATATTTCGGGCACGGACAAGGGGCTTGAGAGTGCAAAAAACGTAATTTCCGGTCTTCGTAAGGCCTTTAATGAAATTGCGGCACAGGACAGCTCAGGCAGTGTCATGGAAAATACACAGGCGATTTTCGCAGGACTTACCTACGGCAGGGGCTCGCTCAATGAGACAGACATGAACATTGGCAGCAACAGGGGCTTTCTGGCATAAAAATTTTAAAATACGTGATTGGTGCAGAGGAAGTATGGATATTCAAATTGGCGATAAACTGAAAATGAAAAAACAGCACCCCTGCGGCTCTGCTGAGTGGGAGGTGCTGCGTATTGGTATAGACTTCAGATTAAAATGCTGCGGCTGCGGACATATGATTATGGTGGCCCGCAAGCAGGCTGAAAAAAATGTAAAGGCTGTAATTAAGCCTCAGGATTCACAAGAGCTGCATAATAACCCATAAGACGGTCTCGTTTGCTCTGATCGAGGTTCTGGATTCCGATTACAAAGCGGCCGAGCTCTGATGCTTTGTCAAGCACGAGATACTCTGACGGATTGCTGCGCTTTCCCTTGTTTTCCGTGCCGGAAAGAAGCTCTTCCGGACTGACCTCCAACACTTCACAAATAATCAGTATCTTATCCGAAACAGGATTTGTCTTCTTTTTCTTCCAATCACTGATGCTGCTCTGAGAAATTCCGGTAGCCTCAGAAAACATTTTCTGAGACATTTTTTTCTCTTTTAATAATTCAAATATTCTCTCTGAGATTGTCATGATTATATCCCCGTGTACCAAGTGTATAAAAGTAGTATTACTGATATTATAATTATAATACCATAAGTTATGTCGTTTTGTCGACAAAAAAATGTAAAGATTTTTACTATTTCTTAGAAAAATATTGTTCGATGAAAAATAAATGCCTTTATTTTGCGCTGTGAGCAAAATAAAAATGATTAAATTTTGCATTTATATAAATATGCAGGTCTTGAAGATAAGTGAAAATAATGGTATAAAATGTATAAAAGAAAGCAGACTGCTTCTTTATAATGAGTATGCGGCAGGGTGGATAGCTAAGTTTGAAAATAGATTTCAAGCATGAAGACCGGTGCAAAAGCGCACCGGTCTGCTCCGTAAGCAGCTCTGCATTAGAAGGAGAAATTAATAAATTTGAAAGGCTGGATATATTATGGCATTACATATTTTATGGTTTGTTGTCGGTCTTGTTCTTTTGATTAAGGGCGGGGACTGGTTTGTGGACGGTGCAAGCGGAATTGCAAAAAAATTCAATTTGCCGGAGGTTCTTATTGGAGCTACGGTAGTTTCAATCGGAACCACGCTTCCTGAGGTTATGGTAAGCGCGACCTCGGCCCTTGAGGGTCACGGTTCGATGGCTTACGGTAACGCTATCGGTTCAATTATCTGCAACACAGCGCTTGTTGCGGCTATTACCGTGGCGGTAAAGCCTGCGGTAGTTAATAAGAAGTCACTTTATGTGCCTGTGGCATTTTTCTTTGTGGCAGCCGGAATTTATGCCGGAACGGCCTATACCTCGCAGAGCTTTGGCAGGGCAACGGGTATTATCCTTCTTGTATTATTTGCCGCATATCTGGCTGTTACTGTCATTCAGACAAAGCGTTCACCTATCGGAAATGACAGTGTTAAGGCATCGGAAACCGGTAAAGAAGCTTCCGAAAAGACCGAGGAAGAGGAAAAAGAAAAAGAGCATCCCGTATGGTGGATAATCGGTCTTGTAATTGTGGGCGCTGCACTCATTGCGGTAGGTTCAAGACTTCTCGTAGACCATGGCGTGGAAATCGCAAAGGCAATCGGTATATCGGAAAGCGTTATCGCCCTTACCTTTATTGCACTCGGAACCTCACTTCCCGAGCTTGTTACAGCCATTACCTCTCTTGTTAAGGGACACGGCTCACTATCAATAGGAAACATCTGCGGTGCGAACCTTTTTAATCTGGTACTTGTTTCGGGTGTTTCGATTACAATCGGACCCTTTGAGATTAAGGAGCCCGAATTCGTAACAAAGACCTTCTTCGGCAAGGAAATGTTCTCATCACTGGTGATTGATACACCCCTTATGATCCTTGTAATGGCGCTTCTGACACTGCCCGTTCTTATTAAGGGAAAGCTTTACCGCTGGCAGGGAATTACGCTTTTGCTTCTTTATGCGGGCTTCTGCGTGCTGATGTTTATCTGAAAACGGCAGGATGCGTATCCTGCCGCATAAAAATGGCGGATTATTGATAATATTTACATAAAAATAAGAAAAAGAACTTGACACCACTTGCAAACCGTGATAAATTAGTAAAGCTGGCGACAGTTCTTTTTTTGATGCGCCGGTAAAAATATAGGCCACGGGCAAACTACCACAGTGCTCGTGAGTATTAAAGATGGAGGTGGAAGTTGTGCGAGTAAAAATTACATTAGCATGTACAGATTGCAAGCAACGTAATTACAACATGACGAAAGAAAAGAAGAATCATCCTGACAGAATGGAAACAAAGAAGTATTGCAGATTCTGTAAGAAGCATACGCTGCACAAGGAAACCAAATAATAGAAAGGAAGGTGCACTATGGCAGACGAGAAGAATGCTTCAAAGAGCAGTAAGCCTAAGAAGAGCTTTTTCAAGGGTGTTAAAACCGAGTTTAAGAAAATTGTCTGGCCGGATAAAGCAACCCTTGCTAGAGAGACGACTGCAGTTGTTATCATTTCTGTCATTTTAGGAGCAGTTATAGCGTTAATTGATTATGCTATCAAGCTTGGTCTCGACAAGATTATTGTCTGAGTTACTTAGATCATAGACAGGAATGGAGTAAAGCATGGCAGAAGCTAATTGGTATGTTGTTCATACCTATTCCGGGTATGAGAACAAAGTAAAAGCAAACATTGAAAAGACAATCGAAAACAGAGGTCTTCAGGATCAGATTCTTGAAGTAAGAGTACCTCTTCAGGATGTTATCGAGATCAGAAATGGCGCTAAAAAGCTTGTACAGAAGAAGCTGTTTCCCGGTTATGTACTTATCAACATGCTTATGAACGATGATACATGGTATGTTGTAAGAAATACCCGTGGTGTTACTGGTTTCGTTGGCCCCGGATCAAAGCCCGTTCCCCTTTCTGAGGAGGAAATGATGGCTATGGGCGTAGGTGCCGAGAATGAAATTATGCTCGACTTTGAGGTTGGTGACACAGTTACTATCCTTTCGGGAGCATGGGAGAACACTCAGGGTATCGTTAAGGCCATTAATGAACAGAAAGAGACCGTTACGATCAGTATTGATATGTTTGGTAGAGAGACACCCGTTGAGATTGCTATGACGGATGTCAAAGCGGATATGTAAATATTTAAAGTGCCGAATGGGCACAGAATCGAGGATTAAAAATGGCTAAGAAAGTTTCAGGTTATATCAAGTTACAGATTCCGGCTGGCAAGGCAACTCCTGCACCCCCCGTAGGACCCGCTCTTGGACAGCATGGTGTTAATATCGTACAGTTTACCAAGGAGTTTAACGCAAGAACAGCAGAGATGGGCGACCTTATCATCCCCGTAGTTATCACTGTTTATGCAGACAGAACATTCAGTTTCATCACAAAGACTCCTCCCGCAGCAGTTCTTTTAAAGAAGGCTTGTAACTTAAAGTCAGCTTCAGGCCAGCCTAATAAGAACAAGGTTGCTACAATCAAGCGTTCAGAGGTTCAGAAGATCGCTGAAAGAAAGATGCCCGACCTTAATGCAGCAAGCATCGAGGCAGCTACCAGCATGATCGCAGGTACAGCACGTAGTATGGGTATCGTTGTAGAAGATTGATAGGCGTTATTTGTTTAAATGCCAAACCGGCTTTAGGCCGATACATTTATACGAATCAGATACGAGATTATTAATACTAAAAAAGTGGAAGGGTCAATTACCCGATATTACCACTAGGAGGACAAAATGAAAAGAGGAAAAAAATATCAGGACGCAGCTAAGCTCATTGACAAGGCTGCCCTTTATGAAGTAAGTGATGCTTGTAGTTTAGTTAAGAAGACCGCTATTGCAAAGTTCGATGAGACAATCGAGGCACATTTCCGTATGGGTCTTGACGGACGTCATGCTGATCAGCAGATCCGTGGTGCAGTAGTTCTTCCTCATGGAACAGGTAAGAAGGTTCGCGTACTTGTTTTCGCTAAGGGACCCAAGATTGCAGAGGCTGAGGCAGCCGGTGCAGATTTCGTAGGCGGAGATGAGCTTATTCCCAAGATTCAGAACGATGGCTGGTTCGAGTTCGATGTAGTTGTTGCTACACCTGACATGATGGGCGTTGTTGGTCGTCTTGGTCGTGTTCTCGGACCTAAGGGCTTAATGCCTAACCCTAAGGCCGGTACAGTAACTATGGATGTTGCCGGTGCAGTTAAGGATATTAAGGCTGGTAAGATTGAGTACCGTCTTGATAAGACAAACATCATCCACTGCCCTATCGGTAAGAAGAGCTTTACAGATGAGCAGCTTACAGAGAACCTTAACACTCTTATCGCAGCTATCAACAAGGCTAAGCCCGCTGCTGCAAAGGGTCAGTACATTAAGAGCGCTACAATTGCTTCTTCAATGGGCCCCGGAATCAAGCTTAACCCTGCAAAGATTGTTAACGCTTAATTTGAGTATTTCGGAATAAAATATAAATATTAAAGAGACTGTTTCTGCAGTCTCTTTTTTAAATGAATCACCTTTGGGTGGTCTCTTGGTGGTCTCTTGGGGACGGGGTCGTTGGCTCATGCTGCCTCCAAGGGACCACGCCCTTGGAGGCAGCATGAGCCAACGACCCCGTCCCCAAGAGACCACCCAAAAAAAGGAAGGATAGATTTTAAATGAAGAAAATAATCAGTTTATTGCCGATGATTCTTTTGGCTGTGATACTTATTCTGTTACCGGAGCTAAAGGTATCGGCTGCGGCGGCTGATGCGGAGGCTAACGGAATCAGGCTTCATTTGTCATACACAAGACAGAATGGTATAGCGCTGGTTTCGTATCGGGCAGAGAGCGAAAATGACATTGTATCAATCAAATATCTGAAGGGCAGCTATAAGAAGACTACGAATTCTAAATGGGACACAGCCAAAAATATAGTAAAAAAATCTTCGTTTAAAGTGAAAAACTCCGGTGTCTACAGTGTTATGGCAGAGGATAGCAAAGGCGGCCGCGTTATTTGCAGAATAAGGGTAAATGTAGAATTCAGGGCAGTGTGGATAGCTTACTATGATTTCAGTGATTCTGCCGGAATGAATGAAGCGGATTTTACCGCGTATGTGCAGGAAATGTTTGACAATTCGAAGAATGCAGGCATGAATGCCGTCATTGTGCATGTGCGTCCCTACGGAGATGCAATGTATGAATCTTCTTACTTCCCCTGGTCCAGATACGCATCAGGTACTCAGGGTGTAAATCCCGGTTACGATCCGCTGAAAATTATGACAGAAGAGGCTCATAAGCGTGAGCTTGAAATCCATGCGTGGATTAATCCTTACCGCGTTACCGCAAGCACCACCGATGTTTCTTATCTTTCAAAGGATAATCAGGCAAGAATCTGGCGTACAAACAGTAAAAAGTCTGATGACAGAAATGTTCTGGCTTACGGAAAGCAGTTATATTATAATCCTTCCAAAACCGCAGTCAGAAATCTGATAGTAAAGGGAATAAAGGAAATTGCAGCAAATTATGACGTAGACGGTATCCATTTTGACGATTATTTCTATCCTGACTGGCTGGGTGATTATCCTAAGGTGGCCAATTATGAAAATGTATTTGACGGACAGGAATACAAAAAATATGTGAAACGCTGCAAAAATGCAGGAGTCGAATACATGGATATCGTTAAATGGCGACAGAATAATGTAAATATGCTGGTTCAGGCAGCCTATTCGGCAATAAAGGAAATAAATCCGGATATAGTATTCGGCATAAGTCCGGGAGGCTTTCTGGATTATCTTTTGGCAGAGAACAGATATTATGTGGATTTCCCGACCTGGATGTCGGTCGAAGGTTATGTCGATTACATCTGTCCGCAGCTCTACTGGAGCTTTGATCCGAAAAATGTATATCCCTTTGATAGCACGCTGAACAGATGGCTGGAGTATAAGAAGCTTGATTCCGTTCAGGTATATGCCGGACTTCCGCTCTATAAGTGTACCATAGGAAATACAACCAATAAAAATCCGAACAGTGATCCCGCAAATCGTGTGGATTCCAAGTTTGAGGACACAAAAATCCTTGCAAAAATGATAAAATACGGGCGAAAAACAGGCATGGTTGACGGATACATCTTTTTCGATTATGCTGATATGGTAAATAAGGCTAATGCAGCAAACATGAAGGCTGTAAAAAAGCTTTGGTAATATAATTTGGCAGGAAATTTCGGCAGCCGGAAATAACTCGGATGTCAATATGTATTTGTAAGGAATATTGTTGCCGGGAAAGAGGAAAAAATGTTTACGGAATATATAAAAAAGGCGGTATCGCCCTATCATACTGTGCTTGCGGCTAAGGAAATGCTTGATGCGGCAGGCTTTGAAGAACTGAAAATGTCCGGGGAGTGGACGCTGAAGAAGAACGGAAGCTACTATGTAATCCCGTTTAAATCAGCTGTTTTTGCATTTACTGTCGGCGAAAAGGGTCTGAGAATTGCCGCAGCACATACGGATTTCCCCTGCCCGCATGTGAAGCCGAAGGCTGAGCTTGAAAGCAGAGGCTATCTGCGTCTCAATACCGAAATATATGGCGGTCCCATATTAAACACCTGGCTGGACAGACCTCTTTCAATGGCAGGTCGAGTTCTTCTCAAAAGCAAAAATGTATTTGCTCCGCGCGAGAAAATGATAGATTTTGCGAGACCTATGCTTACAATTCCCAATCTTGCAATTCATTACAATCGCGATGTAAATAAGGGTGTTGAGCTTTCAAAGCAGAACGATATGCTTCCTCTAATAGGGATGACTGAAATCTTAGAGCAGCCGGGTGCGGGCTCGGAGGATACAGTATCAAAGGATAATTACTTTTTAAAGCTTGTTGCGGACGAAATCGGTGAAAAGCCGGAGGATATCCTTGATTTTGATATTTATATCTATAATTATGATGAGCCTGCATTAATCGGTATGAGGAAGGAGATGCTTTCATCACCAAGACTTGATAATCTGACCTCCTGCTATGCATGTGTTTCAGCAATCATTGAGGCAGCAAAAAGGAAGAAAAAAGCGGCTGCACCCACGAAAATAGCGGCACTTTTTGACAATGAGGAAATAGGCTCCGGAACGAAGCAGGGCGCCGATTCGGCCTTATTAAGACAGCTGCTTAATAAAATATATTCTGCAACAAAAAGAAGCGAGATTGAGCTTGAAAACGATATTTCGGAGGGCTTTTTGATTTCGGCCGATGTAGCGCATGCCCTTCATCCGGCAAAGGGAGAAAAGTATGACCCTGTCAACAACATGCGTATGAACGAGGGCGTAACCTTCAAGCTTTCAGCTAATCAGAGATATTCCTATGATGCGGTTGCTGTCGCATCGCTTCAGCAGCTTTGTGAGAAGCACAATATCAGATATAAAAAATTTGTCAATAATTCGGACATGCCTGGCGGCGGAACACTTGGCCCGATAATTTCTTCCTGGCTGCCAATGAAGACGGTGGATATAGGAGTTCCGATTCTCGCTATGCATTCGGCGCGCGAGCTTATGGGCGTGCAGGATCAGCAGGCCCTTGAAAAACTGATAGAAGTATTTTTTGAGGAGTAAGAATTGATGAAGACCGCTGGTAAACGTTTTTACATAATCATGTCTGTTATTATCCTGGCAACGCTTACGGTAATTTGGGGACATTCTTTTATGCCTGCAGAGACCTCGGCGAAAGAAAGCGGAACAATATTTGTTTTCCTGCAGCCTCTGCTGGACTTTCTTTTCGGAGAGGGAATGTCAACAGAGCATTTTATCAGAAAAGCAGGACATTTTACGGAGTTTATGATATTGGGTGCGGAGCTTCTGCTGCTGATGAGAGGTCTTGTGGGTGTGGGAGTACGTGCTGAAGATGCTGCAAAGGACTTATCCGATAGGGAAAAAAGCGGCAGAGAAAAAGGACTCTACGCAATAGTTAATGCCTGGGTGGCGGGAACTCTCTGCGGTCTGATGGATGAAAGTATTCAGCTTTTTTCAGCCGGAAGAAGCAGCGAGGTAGCTGATGTATGGCTGGATTCGGCAGGCTGCTTTACTGGAGTTCTTATTGCTACACTAATATGTGGCCTGATAGTTCGAAGAAAAATAAAGAAAACTGTAAAAAATTAAGAAAAAATAAGTCGCATATCGTTTGACCTGCAATCAGTCTGAAACGTTATGCGACTATTTTTTAACGAGTAACAGGCGAAGCGGTCACAAGTTAGACTAAAGAATTTCTGCGATAAATTTACCGGGTGTTCTTGAAAGATCTATATACTGTGAACCAACCTGGACCATAGGCTTTGAGTAGGCCTGCTTATTTGTATAAACAATTGTTCCGATTGAACCGTCGTTAAGACGTACCCGATATCCCATATAGCACTGTGTAATGTGTTCAAGGAAGGTCATAAGGTATTTTGTATCATATAGAGCAAGTCCGCTGGATTCAAATATTTTAACCGCCTCAAAAGGACACTTGGCTTTTCTGTACTTTCGGGGAGCGGTCATGGCCTCATACACGTCTGCGATGGCAACAATCTTTGTCATCGATTCAATCTGGTCTGATTTTACCGCAAGAGGATAACCGCTTCCGTCACATCTCTCGTGATGCATCATTGCCACCAGCTTAATACGCTTATCAAGCTTCATATTCTTCAAAATATTGTAGCCACGCATTGTATGTGACTTCATGATGGTATATTCCTCGGCGCTTAAGGGGCCGGCCTTATCCACAATCTGCTTGGGAATTGCAAGCTTTCCGATGTCATGGTAAATGCCGCATTTTATCAAAAGATTCAGGTCTTCCTTGCTGAAATTCAGCCAGGAACCGATTACACCGCTGATAAGTGCTACATTAAGTGAATGCGCAAATACTACTTCATCATAATTTCTTGTACAATGAAGCAGGTCAAATACCTGAATTCCGGTACGGCAGCTGTTGATGATTTTTTCTACACCGGCTGCCAGCTTATCGGGATTTGTATCCGTATTGGCTTTGACTACACGGGTAAGGTCACGCTCGAATTCAGTTGCAACACTTGTAAAATTACGGTTGAACTGATGAAATTCATCTGTATCGCGGAGCTTATCAAAATATGATTTCTCGAGTTCTTCAACAGAGGGAGCTGCTTTGCCGGCATCTGCTTCCTCATTCTCGATGAAAATTTTGATAAAAGGAATAGAATGGAAGCGCATACGCGTGATTGCGCGCTCATTTAAACGTTGATTTGCAGGGAAAATAAGCTGTCCTTCATTATTGAAGATATCCTCTGCCACCAGCATATTGATTTGTGCTTCGTTTATTCCGATTCGCTTTTTCTCCATCCGGCTACGCTATCCCTTCCGTGTAAAACACATTTATGTATAATTATTCTAAATTCAGTCTACAATGATACCGATTTCCTTAAGCTCGTACTTGTACATTCTAACCTGTGCAAGAAGTTCGTCATCACTGATAAGAGTGATACGTCCGTTTGCATACTCATTATCAACCCAGGCCTTAATCTTTCCTACTACAGGATGCTTCTTTGAAATAGCCTTCTCCTCCGATAAACGGAAGTGACGGTTAATCCAGCATGCAATTCCTGCAAGACCCGAAGTATTTGTAACAGATACTGCTGCGGGACGGTTGAGAATCTTGTCTGTATCGAAAATGTTGTAGATTTCCTCATCCTTGAGCATTCCGTCTGCGTGAATGCCGGCACGTGTAAGGTTGAAGTTACGGCCAACGAAGGGAGTCATGGGAGGAAGATCATAACCAGTCTCATTAACAATGTAATTAGCAATTTCAGTAATGGCTGTGGGATCCATTCCGTTGAAATCACCGCGGAGGGAAGCATATTCCATAACCATTGCCTCAAGAGGAACGTTACCTGTACGCTCGCCGATACCGAGGAGTGAACAGTTTACAGCGCCGCAGCCGTACATCCAGGCTGTGGTGGCATTAACAACGCCCTTGTAGAAATCATTGTGGCCGTGCCATTCAAGCATATCACTTGTGATGCCCGAATAGTGCTGAAGACCGTAAATGATTCCGGGTACGCTTCGGGGAAGCGCAACACCTATGTAAGGAACACCGTAGCCCATAGTATCGCAGGCACGAATCTTGATGGGAACACCGCTCTCCTCCGAAAGCTGGTGAAGTGCTGATGCGAAAGGAACTACGAAGCCGTAAATATCGGCACGTGTGATATCTTCAAAGTGACAGCGGGGACGAAGTCCGGCCTCGATACAGTCCTTGATGATACCCATATATTTATCAAGCGCCTGAGCACGTGTGAGGCCCATCTTCTTGAAAATATGATAATCTGAACAGCTTACGAGAATACCTGTTTCCTTGATTCCGAGGTCCTTTGCAAGGTCGAAATCGCTCTTTGTCGCACGAATCCAGGTTGTAATCTCAGGGAACTGATAGCCGAGTGACATACACTCCTGAAGTGCATCACGGTCCTTCTCGGAATATACGAAGAACTCTGTCTGACGAATCATGCCGTTGGGACCACCAAGACGATGAAGAAGCTTAAAAATATCTACCATCTGCTTCTTGGTGTAAGGGGTACGTGACTGCTGTCCGTCACGAAATGATGTATCTGTAATGAAAATATCCTCGGGCATATTAGTAGGAACTCGACGATAGTTGAATGGAATCTTGGGAACTTCCGTATAAGGGAAAATTGAACGGAAAAGTTCGGGATTCTCAACATCCTGAAGCTTGTAAGCGTAGGGATCCTGCTCGAGCAAATGTGTGCCCGGGTTAAGGTTGACATTCATATTGTTATTATGAGGCATGATGACTTCCTTTCTGAAATTCATTCTGTTTATGCATAAATACAGAATAAAATTTATAAAAATGTAATTTTATACATAAGATATAATTATTCAGTGCACATTATAGCTCAAATAATTATGAAATGCAACTTTTTTTAACAAAAATAAAAAAACTATTGACAAGACTTTTGAAGTAGGCTAGCATAGCCATAACATTTCAGGTGATTTCTTAAATCAATTCAATTAAACAAGTCTTTGTAAGTTCAAATTCCAAAACAGGAGCCTCTCGATTGAATTTGTACAAAAAGGCACTACAACTATACCCTTTTTTAGCAAAACAGCCTTTTGCGGCTGAGGAACGGAGTGCGCCAAATGAAGCGAATATTAGCAATCAGGTCCCAGGAGACCGAATATGCGGAGGAACTTTCAAAATCCTTTAACAGGAAATCGGATGGAATATTTCACTCACTGGTTTTTAGTGATGAACAGGCATATCTTGATTATTCAAAGAATAACAGGATAGATATGCTGCTTTGTGATGAATCACTTATGAATGACGGAAGACTACCCTATCATGCTGAAAATATATGCATATTAACCGAGCTTGGGGTGGCCTTTGAACATGAAAAATACCCGGGGATTTTTAAGTATCAGAGCGCCGAAAATATTATGAATGAGATTCTGCGCCAGTATTATAAACGTCAGGAGATTACCAGGGTCAGACCCGAGGCAACAGGCTGCAGTATTTTCAGCGTTGTTTCACCGTCGGGCGGCTGTCACAGCTCGAGCTTTGCTCTTGCACTGGCCATGTACCATTCACTGGGCGAAAAAACGCTGTTTGTAAGCTTTGATCCCTTCTTTTTGCTTCCGGAGGAGGAAAAAAGCGGAAACGATATGAATATTTCGGATGTGATTTATTATTTGGAGCAGGGCCAGATTAATGTTATGTCACATGTTAAAAAGCTGACTCATAAGAGGGGCAATCTTGAATGTATTTCCGGCGCATCCTGCTGGTTTGATATTTACGAAATGAAGTCCGCACATATGGACCAGCTGCTTACCGAGCTTATGAAGGTTCAGTGCTATGAGACGGTGGTCTTCGATGTCGGAATCATCGGTGCGGCGGCAATGGATGTGTTCCTTGCGTCGGATATTGTGTATGTACCAAAGGGCAGAGATGCATCCGCTTCCGGAAAGCTTGACGAAATGAAGCGTCAGATCAGCTTTCTCGGACAGGCACAGGTTCTTGATAAAATGAAGGAAATTGTGATTCCGCACGATGAGTTATTGGCGGACGGATACAGCTACGATACATTGCTTAAGGGCAGAGTGGGCAAATTTATCGAGGAAATGGAGGGTATGCAGTATATTAGATAGTGATGAACGAAGACGGCTCCGGAACCTTGTGGTGGAGGAGGCGCAGCAGTATGGCGCGGCAGAAAGCGATAATCTGGAAGAAATAGTGTCCGGAGTTATTCTTTCGTATGCACATAAGAATTATCTTTCGCTTGAGGACAAAAGAAAGTTAAGATCGTATATTTTTGCGTCGGTCCGAGGACTTGATGTATTGCAGGAGCTTATTGATGACCCGAGTATTACGGAAATCATGGTAAACGGGCCGGACAATATCTTCATAGAGAAAAAGGGTGCAATAAGTCAGTGCGAAATGGGCTTTGACAGCCCGGAAAAGCTGGATGATCTGGTGCAGAAAATAGCTGCAGGCGCAAACAGAATCATAAATGAGGCGAGCCCGATTGTCGATGCAAGACTGGCTGACGGCTCGCGTGTCAATATTGTTTTACCACCGGTATCCCTTTGCGGTCCGGTGATAACAATCAGAAAATTCCCGCCCGAAACCATGACAATAGAAAAGCTTATTGCCTATGGCTCTCTTACGGAGGAGGCAGCGGAATTCTTGAGAGGACTTGTTATAGCCGGTTACAACATTTTTGTAAGTGGAGGTACCGGCTCAGGCAAGACAACATTTCTTAACGCATTATCGAATTTTATTCCAAAGGATCAGCGTGTTATTACGATTGAGGACAGCGCGGAGCTGCAGCTGAAAAGTATCCCTAATCTGGTTTCACTTGAGGTACGAAACAGCAACGTGGAGGGACGAAACGGCATCAGCATCCGAGACCTTATAAAGTCGTCACTTCGTATGCGGCCGGACCGTATCATAGTCGGCGAGGTTCGTGATGCGGCGTGTATCGATATGCTGCAGGCATTGAATACAGGCCATTCCGGTATGTCAACCGGTCACGCAAATTCGGCGGCGGATATGCTTTCGAGAATGGAAACAATGACACTTCTCGGGGCGGACATACCGCTTCCTGCTGTACGAAGGCAGATTGCTTCTGCAATTGATTTGATTATACAGCTTGGCCGTTTTAGGGATAAATCAAGAAAGGTTGTTGAAATAACAGAGGTTGCCGGCTTTGAAAATAATGAGGTTTTACTGAATCCTTTGTTTAGATTTGTTGAGGAAGGAGAGGTTGATGGTAAGGTCATTGGCACTCTTAAAAGGACGGAAAATGAGCTTAAATACAGGGAAAAGCTCGCAAGTGCCGGACTATGACAGTTATGTATATTCGAGGACTGAACTGATAAAATATCTGGTTATTGTGATAATATTAATATCTTTTTTATCAATTCTTTGCTATGACAATATTCTTTTTGCAATTCTTTTGTCACCGTATATTCCCTATTATCTTCATGTTAAAAGGAAAAAACTCATGGAGGAACAGCGCTGGACTCTCAATATCCAGTTTTGTGAGGGAATCAATTGTGTAAGCAGCGCTCTTGAATCGGGATATTCCATTGAAAACGCAATTTCCGAGGCATATTCGGACATGAAGCTGACCTATGCGGAGGATGCGCTGATTATGAGGGAATTCAGAAATATTATTCACATGCTTGATAACAATCTGACAGTTGAAGAGGCTTTTTTAGGACTGGCAGACAGAAGCGGTCTTGAGGATATAAAAAGCTTTGCTGATATTTTCGGTACAGCAAAGCGAACAGGCGGAAACATTATGGCAATCATAAAATCAACAGCAGATATTATCCACACGAGGGTGGAACTGAAAAGAGAGCTGAAGACGGTTATCGCGTCAAAAAAATATGAGGCGGACATTATGAAGCTTATTCCATTTGCGATGCTGATATATCTGCGAGTTTTCTCGCCTGATATGGTTAGTGCTCTGTACGGGAATGCGTTCGGAGCGTGTTTTATGACGGTAGTTCTTGTGGTTTATCTTATTCTTTGCAAGATATCCGATTTTGTAGTCAAAATTGAAATGTAAGGAGGGTCGGTGTGCATATACAAATATTGGTGCTAGGGCTAATTATTCTTGGGGCTCTGTTTTGTAAAGGTCGGGAAAAGGATTTCATTGAGGGGCTTGACAGTAAGGAGCATCCGCTGAGGATTCTGTATCCTCTTGCGGCTGTGATTTATGGCTTTTTTGTTAGGTTTGGAAGACATGAACTGTTTGGGAACCGAAATACATTAAGAGAATTATTTCTCGACGAATCGCCTGAAAATTCGTTAAAAAAACAGAGCTGCAAGTGTATTGCATCAATTTTGGCAGTTATAGCTGTCGGATGTTTTATAAGTCTTGCTTACTTTTATTCGTATAAAGCAACCCTGTTAGAGGGATCGTACCTAAAGCGGCCCGCTGCCGGGGGAGGCTCCGCTTTATATGAGCTGCAGTATGACAGTCCGTTGATACAGACGAATGAGCAGACTGTAGTAAAAGTAAGTGAGGTCAGACTGCAGGGTGAGGACTTGGAGAGACTTAAGAGAAGAGCACAGGATTATCTGGATAAACAGGTTTTAAAAAATAACGGAACTAAAGAGTGCGTGACTGAGCCGCTGAATCTGGTCGAGGAAATTCCGGATACAGGGATAACTGTCAGATGGGATCAAGGGGACGCCTGGTTTGTTTCATCTGACGGAAGTCTGAAAAATTCGGAGTTTACAGAGCCGGTTGAGGTGACTCTTCACGCAGACCTGTTGTATTTTGATGAAAGCTGGAGGTATTCATTGGATTTATTCCTTATGCCGCGTGTTGTAACGGATACCGAAAGATTTAGTGCGGGGCTGGCGGAGTCGCTGAAGAACAGTGACAGGTCCGAACAGTCAAATGAATACTTTAAATTGCCTGAAAAGGTGGAGGATTGGGATATCAGCTGGGGTGAAAAGCCGGATGATAATCCGCTGATACTTATGGTAGTTGCTATAGCGGCTGCTATTATGATGATTCCTGCTATGAAGCAGGATTTAAAGAAAAAACAAAAGCAGCGTTCTGAACAGATGATGAAGGATTATTCGGATATTATCAGTAAATTTACTATGCTTCTGACTGCGGGAATGACCTGCAGGGGGGCATGGACAAAGATATGTACGGATTATAATCAAATGAAGGAACGTGCAGTTTCAGGAGGTAAGAAAAGTAAAAAAAATAAGAAAAGTAAGAAAATAATGCACTACGCATACGAGGAAATGCTTATTTCATATAAGGAACTACAGCTGGGAATGCCGGAGGTAAGGGTGTATGAAAGCTTTGGAACACGCTGCAATCTTTTGGCTTATCAGCGTTTTGGAACAATGCTTTCCAGAAATCTTAAAAGAGGTAGTGCGAATATTATTGATATGCTGGAGCTCGAGTCGCGTGACTGTATTGCGGAGAGGCGAGAGAATGTGCGAAGAAAAGGCGAGGAGACAGGAACAAAGCTGCTGCTCCCCATGTTCGGTATGTTGATACTGGTTATAGCGATTGTAGTGGTTCCCGCATTTAGTTCATTTTGATTTGTTACTGTAATTATAGTGAATATGAAAGGGGAAATAATGAGAGGTAATTTAATTGATGTTATTGATGAAAATCCGATGCTTGTTGAGGATGAACCTTTTATAAGCGCGGAGGAATCACTTGGAAATGTTAATGAAAATAAGTGTGAATTAATGGGAACGGTAGAAAAGGGAAATGAGATAAATGATTGTAACGGTAAAACAGAGGATAATAAGGGGCTGATTTCAGACAACAGAGGTATCGGTGTGGTAGAAATTGTGCTTATTCTGGTTGTTTTGGTCGCATTGGTCCTGATTTTTAAGGATAAAATTATGGAAATAATCAATAATGCTTTTGATTCGATTTCAACGGGGGCAGAGAAAATTTGAGAAAGCAGGGGTCAATAAGTGTATTCCTGGCCCTTTCGATTGTCCTGATTATTTCGCTTATGCTGGTGTGTCTGGAAGGGGCACGTCATGCCGCTGCAGATGAATATTCCGGGATACTTCTTAAAAGTGCGACAGATTCAGTACTTGCTGAGTATTATCGGCCTCTGTTTGACGATTATCATATTTTGGCTTTGGATACGGGCTTTGGAAGCAAAACGGGAACTACTGAGGAAATAGAGAAAAAGCTTCGCCGATATACGGGTAAAAATGTCTGGAACTTTTCTCTTGAAAATATATCGGTTACGGATACAAAGCCTTTATTTGCTGAAGAAGGAAATATTTTCCTTGAACAGGCTGCGGAATACGAAAAATATACAGCTGCAAGCTCTGTGGCGGACGAGATAATCGGCAGGGTTAAGGCTCTCGGGGACCAGAAAAAGATTACAAAGGTACTGGAACGGAGAATGGATATAGAGGATAAGCTGTCGGTGATTGATGGCTATACACTTGACCTTATGCGTCTGATTGACGGAGTTGATATTAATTCTAAGGCAAAAAAATCTTCTTCGCAGATTTATACTATAAAAAACTACTTTATAAAGCGTCTTTTTATAAAAGAAGTAAATCAGACTACCGCTGCAATAAATAATCCTGCTGTTTATGAAAAATTGAAGTCCCGGTATGAAAATCCTATAGAGGAATTTGATGCACTTTATGATAATCTTCCGGGCTATGCAAATACTGTAAAAAAACGTATGGATTGTGAAGCGGAAATTGCCGAAATTGAGGGACAGCTTTCGACTGTCAGAATGAAAAGAACAGAGGCGGAAGCGGAGCTCAAGAGTGCGGAAAGCAGAATTTCCGAAATAGAGAAGGAGAAAGCTGCGGTTAATGCGGAAATTGATTTGATTAATCAGGATTCGGAAAAACAGGCGGCCAAAGAAAACGAAGCCGAGACTGACAAAAAGGAGACTGACGAAGCGGGAGCTGACGAAACGAAGGCTGATTACAAAGAGGCAAGTGAGACTATAGCGGATGAAAAAGAAAAACAAAGACTTGAGGAAGAGCTAAGGACGAGACAGGACAGGATAGCTGCATTAGATAAAGAAAAAGAAGATTTATTAAAAAAGGCAGATTTAGAAAGAGCAGACATAAGCAGCTGTATTGAGAAGGAAAATAATTATGAAAAGCAGCTTTCGCCTTTACATTCGCGGCTGTCAGAGCTTCAGATTTCGGAAAAGAGGCAGAGACTTGTTTGTGAAGGAAAGGCCTCGGCATTGTATGCTCTTTGTTCAAATGTTAAGACGGAGCTTGCGGAGGTTATATCGATAATAGAAAAGGTGGGGAAAAAGCAGGCGGAAACAAGAGCTCTTGTGGAAGGCTATGAATCACTTGTGGAGAGTGTTGCGCCGATTCTTACGGATGAAATAAAGAACGGACTTGAGGATTCTTTAGACCTTATGAAGGCTTATGTCGGACTCGATAACAGAAAAGCCGATGTGATAGATTTTGACGGAATACTGCTGACTGTGGGAGCCGATTCAGAGCTGATGTCACAGATTGACGAAAAATTGTTTATTATGCCCTCGGAACGTAATTATTCAACTATTATGGCCATGTATGACGCAATCGGGGGGATAGGAGGGAAATTTAGGGACTTTAAATACGATAAATTTGTTTTCGATTATTCCGGAATTAAGGAACATATAGTTGAGAATGAGCTGGAGGCTGAGTTTGAAAAAAATGTTTCGAAGGGCTATATGTCACTGTTTCTTGATGATAGTTCGGTTATTTCAAACGAAAAGCTGGTAACTGAGCTGCTTCCCAGTCTCTGGTTTGAAACCGGAGGGGACAGGGCCGCAGATGCGGATAAGCTGACGAAGGGAGCCGGAGATAAATCGGGCAAAGAACTGTTGTCGGGAACGGATGAAGAATCCGGGATAACAGAAATCGGTGAACTTTTTGAAAATGGAACGGATGCATTGGGGACAAAACTAATGTCTGCAATGTACATGCTTGATCACTTTAAAAGCTTCAGTGAATATTCATCGGTGGGTGATACGGTCCTGAACTATGAGCTGGAATATATTCTTTCGGGATGTGAAAGTGATAGTGCAAATCTTTCTGCGGCGGCTACGAAAATTTTACTTCTTCGTATGCTGGTCAGCACAATCTACACAATGACTGATAAGGACCTGAAAATGCAGGCAGAGGCCGTTGCAATGGCAACAATGGGCTTTACCGGACTGCCTTTTTTGGTCACTATTGTCAAATATCTGATTCTCTTCTTATGGGCAACTGCGCAGGCAGTAATCGAAACCTCTGCTATATTGAGAGGTAAGAAGGTGCCCGTAATTACAAGCTCCGAAAGCTTTTGCCTGAGCCTGCCGGAGCTGGCAATATTCCCCACATTAATATCTAAAAAAGCGGAGGAATTTGCTGAATCTGAGCTATATCTTGATTACAACAATTATATTTTTGTCTTGCTTCTTCTGCAGGGGGGAAGGAAGCAGGCCTCGCGGGCAATGGATCTGATTCAGGAAAATATCAGGTACAGGTATGATGATGATTTTCTTTTGAATAACGCTATTGTTGGTTTTTCTGCCAGTGCAGAATTTTCTGCGCTGCCGAGATTCACGTCCGTTCTGGCGGAAAAGGCAGAGGACAATGGTGTGAGATTGTATTGTTATAATGTTACGGATACGGTATGTTACTGATTTTTTGCGGGGTGTGGTATCTGTCTTGGCAGATTATAAATAATTTGAGGTACATTTTATGTCTCAAAAAATAAAATTAATAAAAAATAAATACTGTAAAATCTCTCTCACAGATAAAGTCAATGCTGAATACTGCTATAGGCAGATACCACACTCCGTAAAGAAGTATAAAAGTGCATCGATTACCGTAGAGGCGGCACTTGCATTTCCTGTGTTTTTCTTTGCCTGTATGGCATTCTGCTATCTTTTTATATTTCTTCAAACTGAGTACAAGGTCCAGAGAAGCCTTTATTATACGGCTCGTTCGGTAAGTGCATATGGGGATATAGTTGAACCGCTGGCAGAAGCGAAGAAAAACTATCTTGGTGATATCGAGGAAGAGATGTTTTCCGGAATGGGGAAAGCAGTAGGTTCACTGCTTGAAAATCTGGCAGAAAAAATGACCGGAGCGGATGATATTAGTCTTGATACGCTGGTAACTAATGCCGCAGACAATATTATTGTCGGAAGTCTTGTGAAAACGCAGCTGCCAAACGATGTTTACCGCTGTATTGCGGGAGGGAGCGCAGGAATGGATTTTCGGGGCTCTGTTCTCTTTGACAAGGATAAATGTATACAAATAGTCTGCAATTATCGGCTTGAGCTGCCGGGGGGAATCTTTAAAGGGATAGGTATACCTGTTTCTCATTTTCTGAAATACAGGTATTTTTGCGGAAACGAAGTAAAAAGCCTTTTGCAGGAGGTTGAGAGTGAAAGCCCGGAAACAGAAGAGGAATCAGACGATGAGGAGATAGTTCTGATTACCGACACAGGCTATTGCTATCATTTTTCGTATTCCTGTCCGAGTCTGAATATAAAGCCGAAGGATGCGAAAACTGCCGATGTCGGAGAATTAAGAAACAACGGCGGAGCCAAATACTATCCCTGCGAATACTGTGTAAAAAGAAAAACGACAAGGTTCGACTGTTATATCACACCGGACGGTGACCGTTATCACTATGATAAAAAATGTCAGGGACTAAAAAGAACAATCTATGAAGTGAAAATTTCAGAGGTCGGAAAGAAACGCCCCTGTAAACGTTGTTCAAAAAAATAAAAAGGAATGGGGAGAAATGCTTTGAAGCTATGGGCTTATATTGTTTTTATAATATATTTGCTTGTTTTATCAATTATTGACATAAAAAATCGGGAGCTGTCTCTCGGAGCGATAACAATGGGTATTATTTTTGCACCTGTTTTTTATCTGTTGAAGGATGATGCATCGGTTTTTGCGAATTTGCTTGGGCTAATCCCGGGAAGCATTCTTTTGCTGCTTTCATATATTACTCGGGGACAGATAGGGTCGGCGGATGCTCTTTTGACTATCGTAATAGGCGCAACCGTGGGAATTGCCGACTGCATAGTAATAGTGGGCTCGGCCCTGTTTCTTGTAGCGCCGGTCTCGGGGGTAATGCTTGTTTGCGGAAGGTTTGACCGAAAAAGCAGACTGCCCTTTGTTCCGTTTTTGTTTGCAGGAGCTGTTTTTGTACTGCTGCTGGCTATTCTGTGAGCGAAAAGTGTAAAGCTTACGATAACTGTCGGCATGAAGCTGATGAATTGAAGGGTGAAAAAGATATGGAGATTCAAAAGACGAAGCTTTCGGCCTCTGTGACAGTAGAAGCTGCATTTGTCATGCCGGTCATAATTTTGTGCATGGTCGCAATGATTTGGATTTGCCTGTATTTTTATAACAGCATCCGGGCTATGTCGGATGCGGACGGGGCGGTATTTGCCATAGAAAAAACACTGAATCTGTTAAATGCATCTGAGGAAAATGTTGAAAAAGACATGTCTTCAGACTTGAACAGATATATGGCGGCTTCCGTGAATTCGGCAGTTCTCGGTAAAAAGGGAAATAATATCACGGTAAAGATAAACGTTGAGATGAAACTGCCTAAAAAGGGTTTGTTCGGAGCTCTTTTTAACAGAATCAGAAATATAGAGGTCATCAGAAGTATAAAGCTGAATGACAGGTCAGAAACGCAGCGGCTGCTGCGTGCGGCAGGGGAGACTGTTTCGGCAATACGCGGATATTTTAAATCGGATTAACAAGTTGAATTCAATGAAAGGAGAGGTTCGATAGTAAGCTATCGAGAAATATTATATGCAGATACAAAGGGAAAAAGAACATCAAAGCTTTCAGATAACGGAAGAATATGATATTGATAAGGGCATGGATGGGGCGGATTTCCGTGAACGGATGCTTATGAATAACTCCATCGACGGACTTCTAAAGTTTGAGATAAATATTGTAAATAATGAGAAAACCTACGAATATAATATTTTGGAGATGGAATCCTTAGACACTGTCTGCAAGAAAGAAAAACTGAAAATGGCCGGTCTTACGACGCTGTTGAACGATATTTTACAGTCTGTTTTTTGCGGCCGTGAATTTATGCTTGCAGAGAATGACTACATTTTGGACCCGAATCTGATTTTTATAAATAAAAACGGTAAAACCCATGTCGCATATTACAGCGGATACGCAAAGCCCATACGCGGACAGCTTCAGGCACTTGCCGAATTTTTGATGAATAATATTGATTATACCGATGAAATGGCGGTCTTAATGGCGTATACATTATATATGAAGACCAAGGAGGAAAATTGCTCGCTTGAAGATATAGTGGCTTATATACGTTCAAAAACTGCTGTAAAAACAGGTCCGGCGATCAGAAAAATATCAGGTCCGGAGTTCCTGGAAGCAGCAGAAAAAGCAGAGCACAGGTCTTCAAGTGATGATATGGCTGAAATCCGCACCAAAGCCCGTGATAAGGAGGAATACCTTGCAGATAGAAAAAGTGAAAATCATGCCGCCGATAATAACCATATCTCCGATAAGCAGGATGCCCCCATTTATAAAAATGAGGAAACGGCAGCAGGAAAAATGAAAATACTTCTTCATGCGTCAACTGCGGTGCAGAAGCTGGAGGCTGTTCTTGCAATACTGATTCCTGCCCTGGCGTTATATGCGCTCATAAGCAGCAGCTTTATGCTGGATAAGAACGGGAAAACAGATACCGTAAAGCTCACCGCGGCTATTTTGCTTTTTGGCGGTCTCGTTCTTTTTCTTCAGCAGAAAATCTGGCGGCCGGTTACGAGCAAAATTAATATACAGGGAGCAAAAAGCCAAAAAGAAAAATCCCCGCAGCCCGAAGAAGACGGGGCAGCCACGGTTCTGCTCTTTGATAAAAATGTAAAAACTCATTTTGTATGCAGCTTTGTTTCGGACGACTACCCTGCGATAAGGATGGAACACTTTCCCTTCTGTATAGGAAAGGATCCGGGAAATACAGACTATTGTCTTGATGTTGACGGGGTATCGCGTAGGCATCTTTTGGTTGACAGAGTCGGAATTGAGTTCACCGTTACAGACTTAAACAGTACTAACGGCAGCTTTTTAAATGATAAAAGACTGGCACCGAATACGGCTTATCATCTTAGTAAAATGGATAAAATCACCATTGGACAATGCGTTTTTTATATGAACTGACGAAATCTGACATACAACCGGAGGGCAGCAGGACGGCTTGCTTTTCGGTTGTTTTTTTATCCTGAATGATGTATAATGTTTTTATTCATGAGGTCAGAAAGGCAAGGAAATTATGAAGATTAACATTTACTATGGTGGACGCGGACTCATCGAGGATCCTACAATTTATGTGATGAATAAAATACAGGAAGTTCTTAAGGAAATCCGTGTCGATGTTACACGTTACAATCTTTATGAGCAGAAAAACGGAATTTCCATGCTTCCGAATACAATGAAGGATGCGGATGCGGTTATTCTGGCCGTAAGCGTTGAATGGTTCGGTATTGGCGGATTAATGCAGAGCTTCCTTGATGCCTGCTGGCTTTATGCGGACAAAAACAAAATTAAAAAAACATATATGTTTCCTCTTGTTATTTCAACAACCAGGGGCGAGCGCGAGGCTATGACGAGCCTGGCCGATGCCTGGGAAATACTTGGCGGAATTGTGGGTGAGGGACTTTGTGCATACGTGGAAAATCGTGTTGATTTTGAGGCAAACAGTGCATATACCTCGCTGATAGAGAAAAAGGCAGAGGAAATCTACAGAATAGTAAGTCACAAAACCCCGGCATTTCCCAGCAGTACAAATGCCTGCGGACAGCCTGCGGCAGTTGCGGGAATGGAGCTCACACCTCAGGAAAGTGAGCAGCTTTCTGTCTACGTTTCGGATGATTCTTTCGTTAAAAAACAGAAGGAAGATGTTCAGATGCTGTCACAGCTTTACAAAAATATTCTCGATAAGGGTAAGGATGAGGATAAGCAGGAATTCTTAAAGGGCTTCAGGGATGCCTTCAAAGAACCTTCTGAGCAGGTAAATACCGTATTCAGTATCCATATGAGCGATACGAATAAAACCATCGTACTCGAGGTGAAGGACAGTAAACTCAACTGCTATTACGGGGAGCCTGCTTCCGCAGACGTCTATGCAACCGCAACCCGTGACACAGTGAACAAGCTTGTGGCGGGAAAGATTACCTTCCAGGGCGGATTTATGACCGGACAGATTACCTGCAAGGGTGATTTCAGAATAATGAGAAATTTTGACCAGCTCTTCAGATTTGAATAAAAATCTTGTTTTTTGGGCCATGATATTATATACTGTAAAATGTAGGTCTGTAGCGTTCAAACCCTACAATCAAAACCATTTGCTAATTGCTTCGTAATTAGCATGGAGGTTGAAGCTTGAAAATAAATTTTCAAGCTCTGAGATTGGTGCAAAAGCTCACCGGTCTGCTCCATTAGCAACTCATTATATTCGTTGCATTAGGAGGAATAATGGCATATCTGGCTTTATATAGAAAATACAGACCGCAGACCTTTGACGAGGTCAGAGGGCAGGATCATATAGTAACCACGCTGAAAAATCAGTTAAAGGCGGGGCGTATTGGTCATGCCTATCTTTTTTGTGGTACAAGAGGTACAGGAAAAACCTCCATCGCCAAGCTTTTTGCAAAGGCGGTAAACTGTGAGAATCCGGTAGACGGAAGTCCTTGCGGAAACTGTCCCGTCTGCAGGGCAATCGATTCGCAGATTTCCATGAATGTTACGGAACTGGATGCTGCTTCAAACAACAGTGTAGACAATATCCGTGATATTATTGACAGTGTAAAATACTCTCCCACAGAGGGACATTATAAGGTATACATAATCGATGAGGTTCATATGCTTTCGACAAGTGCGTTCAATGCGCTTCTCAAAACACTTGAGGAACCGCCGTCGTATGTAATATTTATTCTGGCAACCACCGAGGTTCATAAAATTCCCATTACGATTCTTTCGAGATGCCAGAGATATGATTTCAAAAGAATAACAACCGAGACTATAGCAGGCTGTCTGGCAGACCTGATGAAGGCTGAACAGATAGAATATGAGGAAAAGGCACTGCATTATATAGCCAGAACAGGTGATGGTTCAATGCGTGATTCACAGAGTCTTCTCGACCAGTGTATCGCCTTTTATCTCGGACAGAAGCTTACCTATGACAAGGTTCTCGAGGTTCTGGGTTCCGTTGACATTGATGTATTTGCGAGACTTCTGCGCTGTATTCTGGCACAAAATGTTGACGGATGCATGAAAATCCTTGACGAGGTTATGGTTGCGGGCCGTGAGCTTGGCCAGTTTGTAGCCGATTTTGCCTGGTATCTGAGGAATCTTTTAATTGCGGCAACCACCGACAGTCCCGAAGATGTGCTCGAGTTTTCAAAAGAAAACATGGAATTAATAATTCATGAAGCAAAGAACGTACCTGCTGAAACGCTTATCCGTTACATCAGAATTCTGTCAGAATTATCAAACAGAATCAGGTATGCGACTCAGAAGCGCCTGCTTATTGAAATCGAGCTGATAAAGCTTGCACGTCCCGAAATGCAGAAGGACAATGAAGCTATTCTGGACAGAATCAGGGTGCTTGAGGACAAAGCGGAACGCGGAGGCTTTGCAATGCCTGCAGGTGCAGCTTCGGAGGATTTGGGCGAGGCAGCTTCTGCTGCGCCGGCCGTACAGCAGATTGACTACGAGGCCTTAGAAAGAGCACTTCCGGATGACATCAGGGAAATTGCCCTTCAGTGGAAAAGAATAGTGGCCTCCGTACCGGAGGAAATAGATAAAATAACAGGAGCTATGGTCCTGACAATGAAGCCGTCCGAGCGTGGAGGAAAGCTTGTTCTGGTATGCTCAAGCGAAATAGATTGTATGTCTATGACGGGAGCACTTGAGCGCGGTGGCGAGACAATCACACGAATTGCCCTGCTTCGCAATCTGATTGCGAAGGTTACAGGAAAGCTCGTGGATATCGAATGTGAATCATCAGGCGGAAATAACAACACTGTAGTTGATATTTCTAAGCTTGTAAAAATGAAAATAGACAAAATTGATTAATCAAAGGAGACAAAGAAATGGCAAAAAAGGGTGGATTCCCCGGCGGTATGCCCGGAAACATGAACAATCTTATGAAGCAGGCGCAGAGAATGCAGCGTCAGATGGAAGAGAAGCAGAAGGAACTTGAAGAGAAGGTTTGGGAGGCTTCATCAGGCGGCGGAGCTGTAACAGTACAGATGTCAGGTAAGAAGGAAATGACATCAATCAAGATTTCTCCCGAAGTTATCGATCCCGATGATGTAGAGATGCTTCAGGATCTTATCATTGCAGCAGTAAATGAAGTTTGGAAGAAGATGGATGAGGAGTCAGATGAGGTTTACGGTTCAATCGGAAACGGTCTCGGCAGCTCATTCAGCGGTTTTGGTTTCTAAATAAAATATGGAATATTACAGCGAAAAAATAAATAAGCTGATTGCTGAACTTGGAATGCTTCCCGGAATCGGGACAAAATCTGCACAGCGTCTGGCATTTCACATTTTAGATATGTCAGACGAGCAGGTGGAACGCTTCACGGAAGCAATAAAGGACGCGAAAAAGAATGTCAGACACTGTCGGAATTGTCAGTGTTTGACTGACCGTGAGCTCTGTCCCATCTGCTCGAATCCCAGCCGAAACCACAAAATGATAATGGTGGTGGAAAGCACCAGGGATTTGGCCGCTTATGAAAAAATAGGTAAATTCAACGGCGTTTATCATGTATTAAACGGCGTTATTTCGCCTATGCTTGGAATAGGACCGGCGGATATAAATTTAAAAGAGCTTATGCAGCGTCTGCAGCAGGAGGATGTGGAAGAGCTTGTAATTGCCACAAACTCAAGTGTTGAGGGCGAGGCAACGGCAATGTACATCAGCAAGCTGGTAAAACCTGCCGGCATAAAGGTCAGCAGAATTGCGAGCGGAATTCCTGTCGGAGGAGACCTCGAGTATATAGACGAGGTAACCCTGCTCAGGGCACTCGACGGAAGAGTGGAGCTGTAACTAATAATACGTCGCAAGACGTGTCAGGAGGCTGAGAAGCTATGGATGACGTTAATATTTTAGGCGGAGGAGTGGAGGTTCTCTATGAAATAAAGGAGAGACTTCTTGAACTCGATGACCTTAAAAACAGATCGGCTAAGCTTGACGAAGACATAAAATCACTCACAAAGACGATTGAAGTTAAAAGCAAGGCTGAGGAAAATGAGATAGCATCAACAATATCCAAAAGACGTACCGAATCAACACTGACACTTAATGCTTCTCTGGACAAGGCGCAGCAGCGTCTGAAAAAGGCAAAAAGCGACAGAGAGCAAAGCAAAAATCAAAAGGTTACGGAGCGAATCAAGAATGATACCGCAGGTCTTCATGAGGATAAGCGCGCCGTAAAAGAAGAAATAAATGCGATTTTCTCAAAACACGGAATCCTGAGGCTTATTAACAATAAGCCCTTCTTTACGTTGTTTTTCCCTAACGGAATCCTTGATTTTGCAATAATTGCAGGTGTGATTGCGGCGATTTTTACATTGCCTGCGTTACTTTTCCTGCTTTTTACAAATCCCGAAACACGAAAAGTCTGGATTTTGGTGCTTATTTATATAGGCCTCTTTGCGTTAGTGGTGGGAATATCCTATATCACAATCAGAAAAACCCGCAGCCAGGAATATTATGAGGCGCTGCGTGATGCAAAGGCTCACTACCAGAAAATTGACGATATTAACAGAAGAATCAAGAAGGCGGAAAAGGCAATTCGTAAGGATTCCGATGAGAGCCAGTATGATTTGAGCGAGCATGACGAGAAAATAAAGGGAATCGAGGAAGAAGTAGACAATATCCTTGAGGACAGAAAGAAAACTCTTGCGGATTTTGAGGGAAGAATTAAGCAGAATATCACTGATGAAATTCATACAAGATATGCCGAAGAGCTTGACCGGGCAAGAGCGTCACTCGCCGAAAAAACAACCGAGCAGACTGAGGTTGATGCGGATCTTAACAGACTTTCCGTAGATATCGCTAAAAAATACGAGGTTTATCTCGGAAAAGAGCATCTTACCGTACCTATGATGGATGAATTGATTGCCATCATTAATGACAGCGAGGCGTCGACGGTAGGCGAAGCAATTGAGTACTGTAATAAAAGAAGTGCTATTACCTGATGATTTAAAATGAATCAGAACACATGAGAGGACCGGATGAGAAACAGAAACATTTCATATACAGAAGAAACTGAATATGAACAGAGTCAAAGAAGGCGCAGCAAAAGTGCATGGGCTATAGTTATTATGCTCGTACTTATTGTCGCTATTCTTGCCCTTGTCTGGTATAAATATTACAGACAGTCGAAGACCTTCAACTCATACACCGTAAATGCGGTCAATCAGGTCACGGACGGCAGTAAGTATATGCGTTATGCGGACGGCTATGTTCGCTACACATCCGATGGCGCGGAAGCGGTAAAGGGTGACACAGTTCTCTGGAATGTAAGCTACAGCATGAAAAAGCCTGTGGCGGATACCAGCGGTGATTACTGCGTTTTTGCCGACAAGGGTCACCAGGATATTTGTATAACAGACGGTACGGGCGCAAATTATCATATCAGTGTCCCGGATAAAATTGTAGATGTTCGCGTTGCATCACAGGGCGTTGTGGCTGTATGGACAGATTCTGTAGATACCGATAACATCTTTTTGTACGATGTAAACGGAACATTGCTTCTTGATATCGCTACAGATATAGCCGCAGACGGCTTCCCTATAGCTTTTGATCTGTCACCCGACGGAACAAAGCTTGTTACCTCATATATTAAAATTGATGATGAACTCACTACATGGGTTACATTTTATAACTTCAGCGCTGTAGGCCAGAATTATTCGGACCGTGTGGTAGGAAGCTATTCCTTCCCCGGAACCGTTATTCCCGGTGTGAAATTCGCAGGCAATGAAAGAGTATGTGTATTCACCGATAATGGCTGCATCATCTATCGAATGAAGGAAACACCTTCGGAGCTTGCAAGCTGCAGTGCGCCGAGACTGGCTGCAATAGCCAATGATGACAAATATGTCTGTCTTGCAGAAGATGAGACCGACGGTACAACAACACTTACCATTTTTGATGTAGACGGTCAGATAAAGAAGAAAATCGTAACCGGAATTTCATATACCGGAATGTATATGGAGGATTCGGAGCTTATAATATATAATAACGCGTCATGTATAATTTTTAATCTGGACGGAAGTGAAAAGTTCAGAACCCAGATGGATAACGGTATCAAATCCGTATTTCCTGCGGGACATAACAAGTATTATTTTATAGGCGCAAATGAGGTTCGTCAGATCACATTGAAATCTGAGGGATAAGGAATCATATGAATTTATATTTAATAATTGTATTATTAATAATGCTTGCCTGCATAATATTCGGTTATATGCGCGGATTTATCCGTACAATATACTCGATGTGCGCATTGGCGGTAATTATTGTTCTGACAGCGGTTCTGAGTCCGTATGTTAAAGTATATATTGAAAAAAATACAGGTATACCTGCTTCGATAACAAGCGGACTGGAACAGAAAATAGACTTAAAAAGCAAAATTGACGAAAAAACAGACACAAAATACGCTGATTATGTCGATAAAATAGAGATTCCCGACCAGCTCAAGGATGTAATAAAGGAAAAAGGAAGAAAAGCCGGGAAAAATGTTGATTCATATGTAGATCAGGTTTCGGATGAACTGGTTTCTTCTATATATACTAATCTTACCGACATGATAATCGGAGCCATAGCATATCTGTTTACGATGGCTGTTATCAGTGTAATAATTCTGGTAATAGGAATGCTTTTGAATATAGTAGAAAAGCTGCCGGTAATAAAGCAGCTGAACAAGGTACTGGGAATTGCGGCAGGCTTTGTTCAGGGATATTTATATATATCCGTTCTGTATCTTGCTGCACTTGCCTTTGCTGCGACAGCTCTTGGCAACAGTCTTATGGAAATGGTGAACAGTAACGCATTCCTTGCATGGCTTTACGAATATAACCCTGTAGTAAAATTCGTAATGAGTCTCTTTTAAAAAGAAAGAGGATTTTGGTATAAAAAGTCAAACTCGTGACCGCTTCGCTTGTCACTCGTTATAAAATCGCTGCTACCGCAGCTTACGAGGTACGGGGCTTGAACCCCGCACCTCGCGAAAGCTTCACCCACCGCCTAAAGGCAGTGGGTTATCTTTCTATTTTATATAATATTCTGACGTATAAAAGAATTTGGAGGGCGGCCTTTTACGGCTGCCCTTTTTGTATGAATGAAGCCTGCATAAGTATTGAGTCTATAGAAAAAGTACAAATGATGAAAAGAAAAAAGAAAAGAGATTTATAAAATTTTTTTGGAAATCTGAAAAGTCCAAAAGAAAACACGAAAGAAGAAACTATCAAAAAACGGTAAAAATCCCTTAAAAAAGGTCGAAAATCAATAAAAAACGGCTTAAAAACAATTAAAATAAATTTTTTAAAAAAAGTTAAAAAAAGTTGTTGACAAACCCATATTACGGTGATATACTACATCTTGCTGACGCA
>JAKSRW010000008.1 GCA_024403355.1 Lachnospiraceae bacterium | reverse complement strand
CGGTAGCAGCGATTTTATAACGAGTGACAAGCGAAGCGGTCACGAGTTTGACAAATTGAACAGTGATATGAGTAAACAACAGGCCCGGTACAATCCCCATGATTGTACCGGGCTTGATAATTAGCCGGATGTGAATTATTTGCTGTGTGCTTCAAGCTTCTTGAAGTATTTTTCTTCGAATTCTGCTTTAAGTGAGGTATATTCCGCACTGTTCTTACGCAAATCCTTTGTGTAGGCATGCATATCGAATGCATCTGCTTCGTCTGAATGACGCTCAATTACGTGGAGCGCAACATTTGAACAGTAGGCTGAAATACGCTCGTAGCTTGTAAGACATTCAACAAGTGAGATACCGCTCTGTACGGTACAGGTACCCTTCTGGAGACGATTTACATGATGCTCCTTGATTTCCTCACACATCAGATTGACAATTTCGCGAAGAGGCTCAACCTTGAAGGCAAGAGTCGTATTATCGGTGGTGAAGGAAGCAACGGTTGAACGAAGAACCTCCGAAACGGCCTCGTTTAACAGTGAAAGCTCTTTTTTGGCATTTTCGGAGAACGTGATTTTCTGGGCTCTGTTATATTCTGCAACGTCTGAAATCTTAATACAATGGTCACCCATACGCTCGAAATCCATAATACTGTGCATGATTTCGGCTGCCTGCTTCTGCTCGTCATGATGAAGCTCACAGGCTGAAAGCTTAACCAGGTAGTCATTCAGAAGCGTTTCCGATTTATCCAGGAACTTTTCGTTCTCGTTCATCAGAGTAAGTGTTTTATCATCAAACTTTGTGAACATATCCACGGCAAGGCCGTAATTTTCGATAACTGTGGTTCCCATTCCGTCGATAACCTTGCGGCACTGCTCGAGGGCAATTGAAGGAGTCTTGAGAAGCATGGGATCAAGCATTCTGAGCTCCTGGTCAATCTTAGAGGGCTTACTGCTCTTAATAACCTTGCGTGCACAGCCTGAAATGGTGCTGCAGAAGGGGAAGAGAATGATACTTGCACAAATATTGTAAACTGTATTGAAATCCGCGATATTACCACGGTTCATGGTGGATGACCAGTCAACCACACCGAGCGGTCCCAGTATCAGGTAAAGAATAATCATACCTATCATACCTCCGCCGGCACTGATAAGGAACTGCGAAAATGCAACCTGCTGAGCTTCCTTCTTTGTTCCGATACTTGCAAGGATAATGGGAAGGAGCTTACCGATGCTGATACCGATAACCATGGGAGCAACTACCGCGAGAGTAACATTATCGGTGGCTGCTGCAACGGCCTGTACGATACCTACGGCTGCGGATGAGCTCTGAAGTATGGCTGCAAGTGCGATACCAAGTAAAAGACCGACAAAAGGATTGGTAAATGTAGTGAAGGCCTCACGGAAGGATTCCGAAGACTTCAGCGGATCAAGCGCTGTCTCCATGGTAGTCATACCGAAGAAGAGAATACCGAAGCCCATCAGGATTCCGGCGATATTATTGGCCTTCTTCTTTTTGCAGAGGAGCATGGTAAATGCTGCGATACCGATGAAGAGGGGAGCGAAGGATGAAGGCTTAAGCATTCCGAGGATTGCGCTTCCGCCGCCCGAAATATCGCCCAGACGAAGAATCTGTCCCGTAACGGTGGTACCGATATTGGCACCCATAAGTACGGGGATGGTCTGCGTCAGGTTCATGATTCCGGCATTTACAAAGCCTACAAGCATAATACTTGTGGCCGCGGAGCTCTGGATAACACCTGTAACCAGTGTACCCATAATAAGTCCCTTAAATCTGTTGCCTGTAAGTTTCTCAAGAGTTTTTTCCAGACCGGCGCCTGCGAGCTTCTCCAAAGAAGCACCGAGGTATTTCATTCCGTAAAGGAAGAGACCAACGCCGCCGATGAGCTGTAAAATATGATAAATGTCCATTTTTGTCAGGCCTTTTCTCTTATGTTCCGTGATGCCCGGCACGGATGTGACTGCACTGTTACCGTCACAGGCAGGAAGGAATCTTCCGTTAAACGACTTCTGTTGAATAAATATTCATATATCCTGTGAAATGCAGTAATTTAAGGCTGCTGATTTGCCAAATAATAGAATATAATAAATTTCGGGCTTTGGCAATAAAAATAGTAACAAAAACAACACGAAATTTTTGTGAATATTGATGGTAATTTTGTCGAATATTCGGACTTGAAAACGGATGGTAAAAATGCTATAATTCTATTTTGTTTTTATAGAAAAATATACGTGAGCAACTAATCATTGCATTCGCTGTATTAGGAGGAATTATGAGTAAAATAGGGTTTGATAATGACAAGTACCTGAAATTACAGTCTGAGCATATTCGTGAGCGCATCAACCGTTTCAGCGGTAAGCTTTACCTCGAATTCGGCGGCAAGCTTTTTGATGATTACCATGCTTCGCGTGTACTTCCCGGCTTTGCGCCAGACAGTAAGATTAATATGCTTCTTGAGCTTAAGGATGAGGCAGAAATTGTCATTGTAATCAATGCGGGTGATATTGAGAAGAACAAGGTAAGAGGCGACCTCGGCATTACCTATGATGCTGATGTTCTCAGACTTATCGATGCCTTCAGAAGCAAGGGACTTTATGTAGGAAGCGTAGTTCTTACACAGTATGCCGAGCAGCTCAGCGCAAAGAACTATCAGAAAAAGCTTGAGGGCCTCGGAATCAAGGTTTACAGACATTATACAATTCCCGGATATCCCGCAAATATTCCTTTTATCGTAAGTGACGAGGGATACGGAAAGAACGAATATATCGAAACCAGCAGATCACTCATAGTTATTACTGCTCCCGGACCCGGAAGCGGAAAGATGGCTACCTGTCTTTCACAGCTTTACCATGAGAATAAGCGCGGCGTAAAGGCCGGATATGCAAAGTTTGAGACCTTCCCCATCTGGAATATTCCGCTTAAGCATCCCGTAAACCTCGCATATGAGGCAGCTACAGCAGACTTAAACGACCTTAACATGATTGATCCCTTCCATCTTGAGGCTTACGGAAAGACAACTGTTAATTATAACCGTGATATCGAGATTTTCCCTGTTCTTAACGCTATGTTTGAGCAGATTCTCGGTGAATCACCCTACAAGTCACCTACAGATATGGGTGTAAATATGGCCGGTAACTGCATTTTCGATGATGAGGCTGTTTCGGCCGCAGCAAATGAGGAAATTGTCCGCCGTTACTACAATACAATGTGCCTGAACCGCCAGGGTATTGCGGGTGACGAGCAGGTATACAAGATTGAGCTTCTTATGAAGCAGGCAGGTATTACTCCCGAGATTCGTCCCGTTATCGCTGCAGCCAATAAAAAGGCAGAGGAGACAGGCGCTCCCGCAGCTGCCATGGAGCTTCCCGACGGCAGAATTATTACCGGCAAGACAAGCTCACTGCTTGGCGCTTCTTCGGCACTTTTACTTAATGCACTGAAGGCTCTCGGCGGTATTGATGATGCGGCAGAGCTTATCTCACCCAGCATTATCGAGCCCATTCAGGACCTTAAGATTAATCATCTCGGCAACAGAAACCCGAGACTTCATACAGATGAGGTACTTATCGCTTTATCAATCTGCGCTGCTTCGGACCCTCAGGCCGAGACTGCAATGCAGCAGCTTGAAAAGCTTAAGGGCTGCGAGGTTCATTCAAGCGTTATTCTTGCTCAGGTCGATACTCAGACCTTCAGAAAGCTTGGCGTAAATCTGACCTGCGAGCCTGTTTACCAGAAGAACAGTCTCTACCATAAATAGGAGACTGCCACGCTCAGTATTTTCAGCCGTGTTATGGATTTTATAACACGGCACTTTTTTTATTCTGACAATGCATTTTCCTTGATAAGTTGGGGAATTTGTAATAAAATGATAAAAAATGTTAATAATGCTCGCCGGGCTTGCCTGTAAGGGCATTGAATGTGTATCAGGTTATGGAGAAAGGTAAGGTTATTGCTATGAAAAAAACACTTGGCCTGTTGTTTGCAGGTTTTTTGGCAATCATGCTTTGTCTGGGCGCAGGAGTGAAGGTAAATGCGGCTACGAGCATCAAGAGCGGTATTGACACCGGACTTGACACAAAGCTGATTGGCTACGGTATGGGCGAGCAGATCGGCTGGGACCACTGGGAGGGAATTCCGAATGTGGCACAGTTTAAGGATAACAAGGGTGTATTCTGCATAGGTGTGGACAGTCCCAAAAAGGTTACCGTAATCAAGTTTAATGCGGACGGTACGGAGAAGAGCAGACTTGAGCTTACAAAGGCACATCCTGATTTTGGTACGATTATCTGTGATTCCGACGGTAATTACTATATTGTGACCGGCGAGGAGAATAAGGGCGGCGACAGAACCGCGGAGACTGTTTTTATTTCAAAGTACAGCCCCAAGGGCAAGCTTATAAAGACTGTGGGTGACAATGGTTCATCAAGCCTGGCATACTATTATACGGACAGCTACTATACACAGAAGGCCTTTGAGACAGGTAACTGCTCGGCGGCGATAAATGACGGCATTATCTCGGTTATTTATTCGAGACTTGCTTATTCGGGCAGCCAGAGCTGTTCGGTATTTTCCGTGGATATTAACAGCTTTGAGAAGGTAAAGGCCGGAGTAATTTTTGAATCTCACTCATTTGCGCAGAGGGTAATTCCCTTCAAGAAGGGCTTTACTTATGTAAGTGAGGGCGATTATTCTACCCGTGCATTTATGATTTATACCGATAAATTCAAAAATAATGAAGCCAGAAAAGCCGTATTCCATTTCTGGATGAAGGAAAATGCTTTTAATAACGGGGACATGCTCTCGGTTAACAATAACTATGCGCGACTGGCAAATATCGTGAATTTCGGTGATAAAACTGTCGGTCTGATCGGCACTTCGGCAAAGTCATTAAACAGCAATGCAGAGAAGGAAACAGAGCAGCTTTTTATTCAGATTTTTGATCCCGACAACAGAAATCTTGGCGCGGATGCCTATGTTACAAAGGGCGTTAGAAGCGGTCTTGGCGGTGAAAACGGTACAAAAGAGGTAACTGATTACGGTATGAAGTGGCTGACTGATTTCGGCAGCAACACTAAAATCTGGTATCCTCAGGCAGTTTCACTCAGCAAGACAAAGGCAGCCATTATTTTCGAAAAGTTTATTGATGAAAAGTTTGTCGGAACCTATTACATGATTGTAAGCAATACGGGCAAGGTGCTTAAGAAGGCAAAGAGAATTTCTACGGTTGCCCGTCTCAATCCTTTTGCAATGCCTGTCTATGCAAATAAGAGGGTATTCTGGGTAGGAAATAAGGACTATACAGAGAAGGATACTTCATTCCCCGTATATGTTTTCGGCTTCAAGCCCTGATGAAAGAATGCAGGGTGAAATAAGGTTTGCGGGTTAGCCGGAAAGGTAAGGTTATAAAAATGGATGAATACAGTATCAAAAATACGACAAAGCAGCAGAGAATCGAGCTGATACGTTCCTGGACTCCGGAGGACGAAATGCTTGATGACAGCAGCTTTGATATGTGGGATATGTACCGTGATTATATCGAGGGAATCAAGGAAATTTCGGAGTGTAATGCGGCCTTTAAGGCTGACTATGTCAGTGAGCCGGCGGATACCTGGACCGTGAAGCAGATTTTAGAGGATGATTTTGGCTGTGAGGAGCGCCTGCCCGGCGAGCCGCTCAGCTGCATAGTGAATCTGATGAACGGAAACGGTGAAAGGAAGCAGATTAGGCTTGCGGAGGCACTGCTGACGGAAAAAGGAATCAGGGAGGGCTCGAAGCTCCCTGCAGAGCTATTGAATTGAGGGCTGAGATGATTAGATGATTTCTTGTATTTTTTAGGCATCAGGGCTATAATAATTAACAAAAGCCTTTGAGACAGAGGGCAAATGATAATCGGAAAGAGTTCGCTCAGAGGACCTTGTATGAATAAAATATAAGAGCAAAAACTGAAGCATTTGTGAGGTCTCTTTACCCCGATATAGGGGATATAATAAATTATGACAGAAAGGAAGCAGATTCGGTGCTAAGCCGGATTGGATGAAAAATGAACACAGCAGAGTATATTGAAAGCGGAAAAGCAGTTTTAGGTATTGAATTTGGTTCAACAAGAATCAAGGCAGTTATGATTGACGGTGAGTTTAAACCCATCGCAGAGGGCGGACATGAGTGGGAGAACAGACTTGAGAACGGTATCTGGACCTACTCACTTGAGGATATTATCAGCGGACTTCAGGACTGCTACGCAAATCTCAAGAAGGATGTTAAAACAAAGTACGGGGTTGATTTAAAGAAGCTGGCCGGTCTGGGCTTTAGTGCAATGATGCACGGCTACATGGTTTTCGATAAGGATGACAAGCAGCTCGTTCCCTTCAGAACCTGGAGAAATACAATTACGGGTGAGGCAGCAGACAAGCTGACAGAGGCATTCAATTACAATATTCCCCAGAGATGGAGCATTGCACATCTCTATCAGGCAATTCTTAACGGCGAGGAGCACATTGGCCGTATTGCACAGTTTACAACACTTGCAGGCTACATTCATTACCTTATGACAGGTAAGAAGGTAATGGGTGTCGGTGAGGCTTCGGGTATGTTCCCCATCGATATTGCAACAGGCAATTACAATCAGACTATGATTGATAAATTCGGTGAGCTCACAGCCGATAAGCAGCTTGGCTGGAAGCTCAGCGACATTCTTCCTACCGTACTTTCGGCAGGTGAGGATGCGGGCACACTTACGGCAGAGGGCGCCAAAATCCTCGATCCTTCGGGCGAGCTTGAGGCAGGTATTCCTCTTTGTCCTCCCGAGGGTGATGCCGGTACAGGTATGGTTGCAACAAACAGTGTTGCAGTTCGTACAGGTAATGTTTCGGCAGGTACTTCTGTATTTGCAATGGTTGTTCTTGAGAAGGAGCTTTCAAAGGTATATCCCATCATCGACCTCGTAACTACACCTGACGGCAGCCTTGTAGGTATGGTTCACTGCAATAACTGTACTTCGGATATCAATGCATGGGTTAATCTTCTTGCAGAGGCTATTGAGACTTCTGCAAACGGCGGTGTTCTTGCTGCGGCAGACGGTTCTAAGCTTGGCGGCTGCTGCTCAAATACAGCGGTTAAGGTTGATAAGGGTGCTTTATATGTGGCACTTTTCAATAAGGCTCTTGAGGGCGATGCAGACTGCGGCGGACTTCTTTCATACAATTACCTTTCAGGTGAGTCTGTAACAGGTCTTGATGCGGGACGTCCCATGTTCTTAAGAACTCCCGATGCTGCATTCACTCTTGCAAACTTCATGAGAACTAATATCTACTCAGCATTTGCAACACTTAAGTGCGGCTGTGATGTAATGCTTAAGGATGAGGGTGTAAAGGTTGATACACTTTTCGGTCACGGCGGAATCTTCAAGACAAAGGGCGTGGCACAGAGCTTCCTTGCGGCTGCTCTTAATTCACCCGTTTCAGTAATGGAAACAGCAGGTGAGGGTGGTGCCTGGGGTATGGCAATTCTTGCCGATTACATGGTAAACAATGCAGCAGCTGAGAAGCTTGGCGATTACCTGAACAGCAAGGTATTTGCAGGCATGAAGGGCGAGACAATCGCTCCCGATGCAAAGGCTGTGGCAGGCTTTGACAAGTTCGAGGAGGCATATCTTCGCAGTCTTGCCGCAGAAAAGGCAGCAGTAGAGGCATAAGCAGCCGGAAGGCGGTGGCGGAAGCGGCTTTGGAAAACAGGGCCGTGATATGGCAGAAAGGTGCGGAAAATGGAAAGACGTGACAAAATAAATTATTATCTTGATCTGGCAGAGGTTGTGGCTAAGCGCGGAACCTGTCTCAGAAGAATGTATGGTGCGGTAATCGTAAAGAACGATGAAGTAATTTCAACAGGTTACGTTGGTGCACCCCGTGGCAGAAAAAACTGCAATGATTTAGGCAAATGTATCCGTGAGGAGCTTAAAATTCCCCGCGGAGAGCGTTATGAGCTCTGCAGAAGCGTTCATGCCGAGGCAAACGCCATCATCAGCGCAGCCCGTCAGGACATGATAGGCGCATCTATGTTCCTTGCCGGCCGTGAGGTAAAGACAGGCGAGTACATCTCAAACAGCAGCAGCTGCTCGATGTGCAAGCGCCAGATCATCAACTCCGGTATCGAGAAGGTTTACATCCGCGACAACGAGAACGACTACCGAGTGGTAGAGGTTCAGGATTGGATAGACAACGATGAGTCCATCGTGGGAACCTTCGGCTACTGATGATAAGCTAAATAAAAGAATAAAAGGGCAGCTGAAAATGATTATCGTTTCAGCTGCCCTAAGTTTTACCTGAATTATTAAATTTTACAGATTATCCATTGTCTCCTGAACTTTTGCGAGATCCTCGGGAATAGAGATGCCCTGAGGACAATGCTCCATACAAAGACCGCACTCGAGACAGTTCTTAGCCTTCTCCTCGAGAGAAATCTGCCCCCATTCCCACTTGGCATGTCCGGTGTTCTGATACATACCGTAGGTATTCCAGATTCTGAAATTTCTGGGAATATCAACGCCGTTGGGACAAGGCATACAGTAGCGGCAGCCTGTACATCCGTTAAATACACGCCTGTTAATAGCATCGGAGGTCACATTTACGGCAGCCATTTCCTCATCTGACAGAGGCTCGAAATTATTGAAGGTCTTAAGATTGTCCTCAAGCTGATAATCCTCGGTCATACCGCTGAGGATAACCTTTACGATATCGAAGGAACCGCAGTAACGAAGCGCCCATGAAGTGATGGAAGCATCGGGACGAAGTCTCTTGAACTCTGTGGTAACATCATCGGGCAGATTTGAAAGAGAACCGCCCTTTACAGGCTCCATGATAATAAGCGGAACACCGAGCTCCTTTGCAAGCTTAACGCCCTCAAGGGTAGCCTGCTCATTCTTATCCATATAGTTAAACTGAATCTGGCAGAAATCCCATTTCTTATAAGTGATGATCTCCTTAAATGCCTCAAAGCCGTCATGGAATGAGAAGCCGAGGTACTTAATTCTTCCTGCCTTCTTCTCCTCCTCAAGGTAATCGATAACACCGAGGTCACGCATTTCACGGAATCTCTCAGCACCGATGGCATGAAGAAGATAAAAATCAATGTAATCCTTGTGAAGCTTCTGAAGCTGCTCCTCGAAATATTTCTTAGCATCCTCCTTGCTCTTTACGAACCATACGGGAAGCTTGGTAGCGAGATAGTAGCTGTCGCGGGGGTAACGGTCAAGTGCCGCACCTGTAACAAGCTCGCTCTCACCATTGTGATAGGGGTACGCAGTATCAAAATAATTAACGCCTGCTTTGTATGCCTTATCAATCATCTCAAAAGCATAATCCCTGTCAATCTTTCCGTCCTTCTGAGGAAGTCTCATACAGCCAAAGCCTAAAAGAGAAGTCTCAATCCCCAAATTCTCAATAAGTCTTTTTTCCATAATAACCATACCCTTCTGCTTATACTACAAGCCAATAAATTGTAACCTATGGTATCATTTTATCCTATTTTAGGCAAAAATATAAGTCCCCAATTTAAAAACACAAGAAAATACAGATGTGTGAAGAATCGTTATATAAATAACAGATTTGCCGGGAAATTATGTATTATTTTGCAGATATAACTCATCTTTAGTGTAATATTGGTTAGTCAGCGGCCCTATATATTTCTGCTTTGACGGAATACGCGCCGTCTGGTATACAGCTCTTACCGAAGCAAAACTAATTGTGACAAATTTAATTTTACAGGCAATTCGGAATTAGGAAAAGCCCCGGAACTGCCGCTGCCGGCCTGAGGATTGGCATGCCGGGGAAAAAATACTTTGATAATTTACAAATTTATGCTATAATACTAATTTGGATTATGATGAAATAATGCGCCCACTATATCCAAAGGCCGGAAATAGTGCGAAAATGCATTGAAGAATATTGTTTTACATAACCGAAAGGATCGATTTGGATGCTTAATAACAGAAAAATAAGGCTGATGACAAAATTGGCCATATATGAACAAAGTAAAGGAAAAGAGGACATAAAGCTCGCCAAGTACTACAAAAGCGATTATGCGCGTCTGCAGGTATTAAAGACAGCCATAGCGGTAACAATATCGTATCTCTGTCTGATTGCCATCGGCGTCATATACAAGATGCAGTACCTTCTGGATAATGCGCTCGATATAAATTATCCTGCGCTCGGAAAAAAGCTGCTGGGTATCTACCTTGCGATAATGGCGGTATACCTTATCTTCACAGCACTTGGCTACTCACTTTATTACACCGCTTCGCGTAAAAAGCTGGCCCGCTATTTCCGAATGCTGCGCAAGCTCAATCATATGTATCTGGTTGAGGACGGCTATGTGCGCGAGACCGAGGAAGATGAAGAATATGAGGAAGAAGAGGAAGAAGAATCAAGAATCGTAGAAAGCGACAGAAACGAAGCCGAAGATGACGACGATGACTACTACGATGACGAGCAGGAGGATGAGGACGAATGATAACTGCATTAATTGAAGTCAGAGAAATGATTCTCAAAATATATCAGAAAACAAGATTTGTAGTGAATCCGCTGGTGAAATTTATTCTCAGCTGGATAGTATTTGCCTACATTAACAGCGAAATCGGTTTTGACCCCAGATTTACAAAGACGATAATCGTACTCGGAATGTCTGCGGTATGTGCATTCACACCCGGTGCCGTGCTGGTATTCTTTGCAATGATGCTGACACTGCTGCACATCTATTCGGTTTCAATTTTCCTGGCGATACTGCTTTTGCTGGTGTTTATGCTTTTGTACGGCTTTATGCTGCGTTTTTCGGCAAAATATGTGGCCGTTTCGGTGGCTATCCCCGTGCTTGCAAAATACAACCTTCACTACTGTGTACCGATTATGATGGGCAGCGTTGCCAATCCCATCACAATCCTTCCCACAGCCTGCGGTGTAATCATTTACTATGTAATGGCTATTGTGAAGGAAAATACGGCGCGTACAGTACAGATGGAGCTTGACGATATCGTACAGCTCTATACGGATGTATTTGATGCGATTATCGATAATAAACGAATGATTGTCGTGGCATGTGTATTTGCACTTGTTATCACGGTTGTATGGTTCCTTCGCAAGTTTTCATTTGATTATGCCTTTGAAATCTCGATTGCGGCCGGCGTTGTGGTAAATATCATCGGCTTCCTGTTTTCAGAGCTTAAATACGGCACTACAGTAAATATCGGCGTACTTATCTTCATGTCTCTCGTGTCCGGCGTCATAGCGATGCTGTGCGATTACATGAAACGAGTGCTTGATTACACGGGTATCGAGCGGGTACAGTTCGAGGACGACGATTACTATTACTATGTAAAGGCGGTTCCCAAGGTTAATATCAGCCTCAGGGAAATTGATATCAAGCATATCAACAGAAAATCTGTGGACGGCGAGGATTACGAGTACGAGGAGGAGACTGAGGACGACGATTACGAGAGTGATGTGGCCTTCGGTGATTCCGACAGAAGCGGAAGACGTTCTTCATACAATGATGATTTTGAGGACGGATTTGAGGATGATGCAGAGGATATCCTCTTTGCGGATGACAATAAAAAGAAGAGCTTAAGAGAGCTTATCGGTATGCCTAAGAAGCCCAAAAAGGCGGAAAAGGCACCCGTACTTTCAGATTATGAGCGTCAGAGCGCGGCAAAACGACTTACCGCAGATGTAGAGGACGAGGGATTTTCCGAGGATGATGACGTTAAGGTTTACGAGGCAGCCTCGGCAAAGCGTGAAAATCCTTATCTTCTTAAGGCTCCCTCAAGGTCTGATGTAAATCTTCCCGTAAGGTCTGACGCAAAGCCCGTAGTAAAGGCCGAGCCTAAGGAGGGCCGGGTTTTCCTCAATGACGAGGGTGATTACGAAGAAGAAATGACACTTGATGATGACTGATAGCTGTAAAGCCTGTCTGTAAAGCAATTTGCGGGCATGACAGTACAGCGTAAGGCTTGAAGCTGCGGACCCGATGGTTCGCAGGTTAGATAAGGTTTCTGGAAGGATACGAGTATTGTTATGGAAGTATTAAAGGAATTTTTTACGGGATTGCTTAATCCGATTATTCTGTTGAAGATTTCGGCAACGGATATTGTGGAAATTCTGATTATTGCAGTTCTTATTTACAATCTTATCAAATGGATAAAAAATACCAGAGCATGGACGCTTCTTAAAGGTATTCTGGTACTTTCCGTATTCTATCTGATTGCATCAATCATGAGCTTTGATGTTATTCTGTGGATATTCGCAAATGGTATCGGAGTATCCATTACGGCTTTGATTATTGTATTCCAGCCGGAATTAAGAAAGGCGCTGGAACAGCTCGGTAAGAAAAATATTAACCTTGTGACACCGTTTTTCAGCTCGCAGGAGGAGGATAAGTTCTCTGAGGATACCATCAACGGAATCGTAAAGGCAACCTACGAAATGGCCAAGGTGCGCACGGGTGCCCTCATTATCATCGAACGCGATATGATACTCGATGAGTACGAGGCAACCGGTATTCAGGTGGATGCGAAGGTCAGCAGTGAGCTTCTGATAAATATTTTCGAGCATAACACACCTCTCCATGACGGTGCGGTAATCATTCGAGGCAATCGTGTGGCGGCAGCGACCTGCTACCTGCCACTGTCCGACAGCACCCGAATCAGTAAGGAGCTCGGAACCAGACACCGTGCCGCAATCGGTATCAGCGAGGTTACGGACAGCTTTACAATCGTTGTTTCGGAGGAGACGGGAAGCGTTTCCGCGGTTCAGAACGGTGAGCTTACCAGACGTGTTTCAAGAGAGTATCTCTACGACAGATTAAAGGAAATTCAGAACAAGGCAAACGAGGAAAAGCCGAAGCGTCGAGGCTTCCTGCGCAGAGAGAAGAAGGAAAAGACTACAAAGAAGGGCTGACATGAAGAATATATTTAAAGATATATTAACAAAAAATATAGGCCTCAAGCTGCTGTCGATTATCCTGGCACTGCTTGTATGGCTGATCATAATGAATGTTGAGGACCCCACCATTACGGTAACCATTGAGGATATTCCCGTACAGGTTATAAATGAGGAGGTAGTTACCTCGCGTGGTTACGGCTACACCATTGAATCCGGCGAGAAGGTAGATGTGCGCGTCAAGGGCAGAAGAGCTCTTGTGGACAATCTTACCGCAGAGGATTTTGATGCGACCGCAGATTTCAATTCATTCAATTCAATGTATATGGCTCCGATTTCGGTAGCATGCAAGAGTCCGTCGGCAGATGAGATGACCATCACCCTGAGAAATGAGCAGATGGCCGTAAAGCTTGAGGATCAGGCTACTGAATCGGTAAATATCAGACTTATTATTAACGGCTCAGTTAAGGAGGGCTACTACCTCTTTGACCGTTCGGTAGATATCGGACTTGTTCAGGTGACAGGTGCGGCATCACAGGTTGCCGCAGTAAAGGAGGCTGTTGCCGAGGTGGATATCGAGGGTGTAAACGCATCCTTTGAGACCGATGCAGTGCTCTATGCAATCGATGAGCAGGGCGAGAAGATTGATTCAAAGAAGATTTCGCTCAGTCAGGATACCGCAAAGGTTACTTTCGTTGTAACTCCCATCAAGGAGGTTGCACTGAGTGTTAAGACCGTAGGCAATCCGGCAGATTATCATTATATCGATAAGATAGAGTTTGCACCTCAGAAGCTTCAGATTACAGGAGACCCGAAGATTCTCGGAGACATAGAGGAGCTTGTGGTGCCCTGCGATATTAGCGGCGCAAGTGAAAATGTAGAGCGTCAGGTTAATATGGAGCAGTTTATCGAGGATACCTTCGGTAATAAGTGTCTTGTGGTAGACCAGACCAGAACGATGGGTATAATAGCTACGATTAACAAAATGCAGGAGACCAGATTCGCGGTAAAGGCTGAAAACATCGAGCTTCGCGGAACCAGACCTGATGAATTTGAATATACTATATATTCGCTGTGGAGCTCTGATGTCGTGGTAAGAGGCCGCGATGAGGACATGACAAATGTTGAGCTCTCAGACCTTCATTTGTATCTTGATATGACGGATATAGAACCCGGTACACATTCACTGAGTCTTAAAACAGAGTACAACGGAGAGCTTCTTGTAAGCCTCGGAAACGTATCAGTACTTGTTGAGAGAAAACCGGCACCGCCTGTAGTGATTAATCAGGGGCCTGCAGAAACCAATACGGCAGCACCCGCTGAGGAGGAAATTTGAAAATGAGTAAAGTAAGAATCAGCGTAATCGTACCCTTTCACAGCAGCAGGGATTTTTTGAAGGACTGTTTTGACAGCCTTCGTGAACAGGTAATGTTCATCCATTACGAGCTTCTGGAAGGAAAGAAGGGGTTCGAGGGAATTGATAAGCTGAGAGAATTTGCCGGACTTGACGGACGATTCGCGGTGGCGGACTATCTTAAGAACGGTGATATGACAGGACTTGATGGACTTGCCAAAATCAAAGGTTTCCGCGATCTGCAGCCCTATCTTGATGAAAGAGATGCTCTCCTTGCGCAGAATGAGGACAGTGCGGAGGAAACCACCGAGGAGGAAATCGAGCGTCCTTACTTCTACATTCCTTACAGGGATTTTGAGGTAATTCTGGTGCTTGACCATCCGACTGAGGATATTTCGGATATGATAGAGGAGTACGGAAAGGATTTTACAATCCGTACTGTTTCACTTGACGGTAAAAAGATTCTTCGTACAGAGGTGGCTGAGGATGCCGGTGAGATGGACAGAGTGCTCACCAGCTATTACGGCTGCAGCGGTGTATCTGCTGCGCGTAATGCGGGTATCGAGGCTGCCGAGGGCGAATATATTTATTTCCTTGACAGCGACGATTATCTCTATCTTCGTGCACTTTCATGTATGGATTCTGCCATTGTGTACGGTGAGGAGCCCGATATTGTATACGGTAAAAAGGTCTGGACCTGGTATTCCAGAGCAGGCTTTCTTGCAACCCACAATAAGGATAATGAGTCTGAGGAAAATGATAATCAGGCGGATGATTCTACCGAGGATGCTTCAACTGAAAATAATGCAGAGGAGACAGCAGAGGAAATAGCTGATGAGCTGAAGGATGAGAAGGAATTCAGAAGACTTCAGAGACAGCTCAGACGTGAGGCAACACGTCAGCAGGTGGAGGAGATGCGTCAGGAGCTGACCGAGGAGGAATTCATCGAGTACAGACGTGCGGGCGCCATCAGACGTCTTGTAACCAAGAGAAAGGGTATCAGAAATGTTTCTGCGCTCAATATTGCCTTCAAAAAGAAGCTGATTGACGATAATAATCTCAGATTCCCTGAGCAGTTCAGATTCTATACCGACCTCTCATTCGTTACACAGGCACTTAATTTTGCCACAACCTTCAGAAAGAATTATAAGTCAAAATACACAAAGCGTAAGCACGGTGACCCCATTAATAACCCTTCACTTGCGCAGGAGCGTTCGGAGGAGAGATTTAACGAGCTTGTGGCAAGCTATTTGCACACACATGCACTTTTACCCGAGGACAGCCTTGTTTTCCTTCGTGTAGAGAAGAAATTCATAAATTATTACTGTAATTATTTTGTCACCAGACTTCGCCGAAGCAAGAAGGACTGCTGGAAAAATGAGCGTTTCGACGTCATGAGCGATGCAATGCAGAGCATCAGCAGGGAGTCCATCGACAGACTGAAGCATTATAAAAAGAGTCTTTTAAAGGCACTTGCAAAAAGGGACCGCAAAAAGACCTACAAGATTGTTACAAGAAAGCTTTTCTTTAAGAAGCTTAAGCGCTGTATTTTTAAGAAAACGGCCAGAAGAAAGGCCTTTTATGTACAGAGCTTCTTGAAGAAGCCCGTAAAAGAGAACTGGATTATGTTTGAATGCTTCTTCGGAAAGAGCTACGGTGATAATCCGAAGGGTATTTATGAGTATCTTTCAAAAACCTACGGCGATAAATATAAGTTTATCTGGAGTATGGAGAAGGGTGCGAAGAGCAAGATTCCCTTCAAGTGTACAAAGGTACGCCGTATGGGCTTAAGATATGCATATTATCTGGCTCGCTGTAAGTATTTTGTATTTAATACAAAGCAGCCCGGCTGGATGAGAAAGCGTGAGGAGCAGGTATTTCTGGAGACCTGGCACGGTACTCCCTTAAAGCGTCTTGCATTTGATATGGAGGACAATTTCAGTGCTTCTCCCGGATATAAGAAGCATATTTACAGTAAGACACGTTCATGGGATTACCTCGTGGCACCGAACCGTTTTACTGCGGATATTTTCAAAAGCTGCTTTATGTATGACGGCCATATGCTTGAATACGGTTATCCGAGAAATGATATTCTGCACAGACCCGACAGGGACAAGCTTGCGGCAGATATCAGGAAAAAGCTCGGAATTCCGATGGATAAGAAGACCATCCTTTATGCTCCTACCTGGCGTGATGACGAGTTCTATGCGGCAGGACAGTATAAGTTTACGCTCAAGCTTGAGCTTCCGAAGCTGCGTGAGGCACTGGGTGATGAGTACGTAATTCTGCTCAGAACTCACTACTATATAGCAGACAAGCTGGATGTTACGGGTATGGAGGGCTTCGCCTACAACCTGAGCAAATATGATGATATCGCAGAGATTTACCTGATTTCCGATATTTGTATCACAGATTATTCGTCGGTATTCTTTGACTACGCGAACCTGCGCCGTCCTATTCTCTACTATACCTACGATATCGACAAATACAGGGATATGCTCCGCGGCTTCTATTTCGATATGGAGTCTACGGTACCCGGTCCCCTTCTTTATACAACTGAGGAGGTTATTGATTCTATTAAAAATATCAAGAGCCTCAGCGAGAAGTATAAGGACCGCTATGATGCGTTTTATGAGAAGTTCTGCAGCTGGGAGAATGGACATGCTTCCGAAAATATCTGCAGGGATGTTTTTGAACTGAATGTTGCGGGTGCCGGAAAAGCGGCCGGTGAAAGCGATATTGAGTAAGGATTTATTTACTTTATGAACAAATTTATTAAGGATTTTAAAAAGTTCCGCCCGCTTTTGGGAGAGCTTATAAAAAAGGATATCAAGCTTAAGTACAGAAGCTCCGTTCTGGGTGTTCTCTGGACTCTGCTTGAGCCGCTTTTGACGATGATAGTGCTCACGCTGGTTTTCTCGAACCTCCTGGGCAGGGGTGATGATAATTTCCCCGTTTATATCCTCTGCGGCCGACTTTTATACAGCTTTTTTTCGAACGGAACAAAGGTTGCGCTCAAGTCCGTGCGCAAGCATGGAAGCATGATCGCAAAGGTTTATGTGCCTAAATACATGTATCCTCTTTCGTCGGTTATCTCGAACTATATTATGTTCCTGATTTCCCTGATTGTACTTGTGGGAGTTATCATTTTTGAAGGCGTACCGATAACCTGGTACCTTTTGGAGGCTCTGGTTCCCTTGGCACTTGGCTTCATTCTGACTCTCGGAGTGGGAATCCTTCTGTCGGCGCTCAATGTATTTTTCAGAGACCTTGAGTACCTCTGGACGGTTGTGATGATGCTCATTATGTACACCTGTGCCATTTTCTATAAGGTTGACAGCCTTAAAAATGTGGCAAATGAATGGATTTTCAAGTGTAATCCGCTCTATTCCCTGATAGTTCTTTTCAGAGATGCGGTTTTTGGCAGATCCTTTGCAAATGATATGTATCATGTCTGGTTTTCGCTGATTTTCAGCTTTGCAGTGCTGATTGTAGGCGTGCTGGTATTCTGGCGCAAGCAGGATAAATTTATTTTGTATGTATAAAAAGTGTTTCCGGGAAGGTGTGGTATTAAGTGGCAGAAACACAAAATGATGAGACAATAAAAAATGAGACCGTTGCAAAGCCGGCGGCCAAGAAGGATAAAAAGCCTGCGGAGACAGTTATTGAACTGAATAATGTGGGTGTAAAATTCAGACTTGCTGAGCAGAAATGTGACAATCTCAAGGAATATTTTATAAGACTTATAAAAAGAAAAATGAATTACCGTGAGTTCTGGGCGCTTCGCGAACTGAATCTTAAGGTAAAGAAGGGCGACAGAATAGGTATTCTGGGCCTGAACGGTGCCGGTAAATCCACACTTCTTAAGTGTATCGCAGGCGTATTAAAGCCTACGGAGGGCTCGGTTACGGTTAAGGGAAATATCGTTCCGCTGCTCGAGCTTGGTGCAGGCTTTGACAAGGATTACACCGGTGCGGAGAACATTTTCCTTTACGGTTCGATGCTTGGCTATTCAAAGGCCTTTATCAGGGAAAAATATAATGAAATCGTGGAGTTTTCGGAGCTTGGTGACTTCATTAATGTTCCGGTGAAGAACTATTCGTCAGGTATGAAGGCCAGACTCGGATTTTCTATCGCGACAGTGGTGGAGCCGGAAATACTGATTCTTGATGAGGTGCTTTCGGTCGGAGATGCCAAGTTTAGAAAAAAGAGTGCGAAAAAGCTGAAAAGCATGATGAAAAAAGGCGTTACTGTTCTTTTTGTATCGCATTCAGGCGATCAGGTACTCGAGAATTGCAATAAGGCGATTATTCTGGAAAAGGGACACATCATTGAAATGGGCAAGGTGGACGCAGTCTGTGCCCGCTACAATGAGATAATAGAGAAAAAGTAAAGGGCTAAAGGCATGATAAGTGTTATTGTTCCCTACAAGAACGAAGAAAATTATCTGCGTGACTGCATTGCTTCGCTTGCGGAGCAGACGGGCGTTGATTTGGAGATAATTATTACAGGGCAGAAAGACAAAGTCGTTTCTGCTCTTTCTTCACATGGGGAAAAGCTGCCGGAAAACCTCGTGATAGAGGATGCTCCGGAGGATTTTTCGGTTGCGGCAAAGAGAAATATGGGCCTCGACAGAGCCTCGGGCGAATATGTATTTTTCCTGGACTGCGATGATTATATCATGCCAAACACATTAAGGACGCTTTTAGATGCGGCCAAAGGACGAAGAGAGAAAGAAAATACACAGATTCTGGCGCGTGCCCTCCACCACAGAACCTGGTTTAAGAAAACGAGCACTTTGGCGGAGCTGGAAAAGGATGCTTCTCTTTTACTTAGCGACTCGGATGATTTTGATGACGGAAATTATGACAGGACAGATTTGCTTCCCGGAATATTAAATGATGCGGAGGCGAACCTTGACCTGCTGGCTGAAAAAAGCCGAAAGAGTCCGGTGCACGGAGCGGCTTCCGTCAGCGGAATTCTCATTCCCCGAAAGCTGATAACCGACCACGGCGAACTCAGATTTAACGAAAATTACCGCTATTACAGTGACCTGCCTTTTGTGGCGGAGCTTGCGGGAGAAAACGGAATTATCAGCTGCGAGGGGGCGGATTATTTTAAAAGAAGCCATGACGACCCCATCAGGATGCCTGCACTCTGCCAGGAGGAAAAGAAGGAGAAGCAGCTGGAATTTATCGCTTCATTTAATGATGCACTCGCAGTAGCCGGTATAAAATCCACAGGAACAAACGCCGCAATGACAAACGCTGTGGGGGCGAATGCTTCCGCGCAATATCTGTCACAGTATCTCTGCGCATATCTGATGCGCCATCTGACATACACACAGCATCCCGACGGGCTGAACTGGTCAGATGCGGAATATAAAGGCTTTTCGGAGCTTTTAAAAAAGATTGCAGATTCAGCGATTGACGCCTATAAGGGCGCAAGACGCAGCATTCTTATCAAAATAAAGAACGGAAGCTTTGCTTCGGCGAAGAAGAAGGCCGTATTTCTCGGCAAAAGAAGAAAGAAAAAGGGGCTTTTCGGAAATGCCCAGCAGTGGAGCTGGCAGTTTTATAAGCAGATATTCAGAAGAATGTCTGTTAAGAAGAATTATTATCTTTTTGAAAGCTTCCTCGGAAAGGGCTACGGAGACAGCCCCAGATATATTTACGAATATTTACTGAAGAATAAGCCGGAGGGCTTTAAACCTGTCTGGATTGTGAATGATAAATCTCTGCAGCTGCCGGGAAATCCCACGCGTGTAAAATATATGTCGCTTCGCTATTTTTACTATGTGGCGCGTGCGGGAGTATGGGTGACGAACATGCGTCAGCCCGCCTGGTATCAGAAGCGAAAGGGCGTGAAGCTTTTGGAGTGCTGGCACGGAACACCGCTTAAGAGGCTTGTTTTCGACATGGAGGATGTGCATTCGGCAAGCCCGAAATACAAATCCATTTTTTATAAGCAGTCGAGAATGTGGGATTATCTTATCTCGGATAATGCATTTTCCACGGAGTGCTTCAAATCGGCGTTTCTTTTCCCCGAAGAAAAGATTCTTCAGCTCGGATACCCGCGAAATGACCTGCTTTTCGGAGATGACCTTGCAGAAAGAGCACAAAAAATACGCGAACGTCTGGGACTGCCGCTTGATAAAAAGCTCGTTCTCTATGCACCGACCTGGCGCGATGATGAATTTTATTCGCAGGGTGAATACAGATTTTCGCTTCCGCTTGATTTAGGGCTTATGAAGGAGCTGAGCGGTGAATATCATTTTCTGCTCAGAACTCATTATTTTATCGCGGATAACCTGAAGCTTTCGGAGGAAGAGAAGAGCTTTGTGACGGACCTTAGCCGCTACAATGATATTGGCGAGCTCTACCTGATTGCGGATGTGCTCATCACCGATTATTCGTCGGTATTTTTTGACTACGCGAACCTGAAGAGACCGATTCTCTTTTATGTTTATGACTTTGAAAAATACCAAAATGTACTCAGAGGCTTTTATTTTGACATGACCTCGGAGTGTCCCGGACCGCTTCTTAGAAGCAGTGAGGAGGTCGCAGAGGCACTTAAAAATATTGACAGTGTTTCGCAGGAATATGCCGGAAAATATGAGGCATTTTGCGAAAAATACTGCAGTCTTGATGACGGTCATGCCGCAGAACGTGTTGTAAAAGCTGTATTCGGAGGCAAAGAGTTTGAAAAAAATACTTAAAAAGCTGATAGTATTATTTTATAAAATAATGGCAGCAGTTCTGCCTGTCAGCCGCAAAACCGTTCTTTTTATGAGCAATATGGGAAAGAACTATTCAGGCAATCCGAAGGCGATATATCTGGCCATGAAAAAGGATGAGCGCTTCAAGGATTGTAGGCTGGTATGGGCATTTACCAGGGCATATCTTTCGTCCGGAAAGGGAACAGGAGCCAGTATGCCGGCCGATGCAAAGGACTGCCCTTTGACTGTGCAGAAAGAGCAGGGAAAAGCAGCTGCTTTGCAGGCTGAAACGGGAATTAACCTGCAGAATAGTATAGACGGCATAGACTACGTGGTTTACGGCGGCTTCAAATATTATTACAGGCTTGCGACGGCAGGAATATGGGTTTTTGATACCCGTCAGGAGCCTTATCTTGTGAAAAGAAAGAAAAATATTTATCTTCAGACCTGGCACGGAACACCTCTGAAAAAGCTCGGACTTGATATTTCGGAGATGAATATGGCAGGCGAAGGGGAGAAGAATTCGAAGGTTGAGCACTACCGTAAGGCCTTTACGGATGAATCCGCAAAGTGGGATTATCTGATTGCACAAAATGATTTCAGTGCAGAAACCTTTAGGCGCTGCTTCGGCTATAAGCGTGAAATATTGATGACGGGTTATCCCAGAAATGATGAGCTTTTTGGTGCGGTTGCGGATAACGAAAAGAAAGTTTTACTTTATGCGCCGACCTGGCGTGATGATAAATATCTTGAGGGCGGCTGGTACAGATATTCATCTGAGCTTGATTTTAAAAAGCTGGAAAAAGAGCTCGGAGACCGCTTCAGAATTATTGTGAAGCTTCATTATCTGGTGAAGCTCCGGAAAAATGATATTCCGGAGGAATGTATAAAAAGCGGCTTCGTGAGCGTAATCGGAAATGAGTGCGATATCGCAGAGCTCTACAAGACTGCGGACGGTCTGATTACTGACTACTCATCGGTTATGTTTGATTATGCGATTACGGGACGTCCGATGTTCTTTTACTGCTACGACCTCGAGGCCTACAGGGATGAACTTCGCGGCTTCTATTTCGATTTTATTGAGGAGGCGCCCGGTCCGATTTCAAGGACTTCAGAAGAGCTTGTGAGGGATATTCGAAACTCATTTGATAAACAAATTGATGCCGGCATAGACAGTGAAATTAAGGCAGCGGAAACGGGTATCATAACCAAAGAAAAAGACACGGAATCCTCAATCGAAGAAAAATACAGAAAATTCAGAGAAAAATACAATGCATATGATGATGGTCATGCTGCAGAAAAACTAGCTACGCTGCTTGCGATTTTATCGAGCAAAGGAGACAGCCATGAGTAAGAAAGAAGTTCTGGTCAGAGAAACAAAAAGGGCGGCGCTCAGCCTGATGCACAACGTTTCCTCTAAGGCAGAGGGGGCAAGGGTTAAGGGCCTGCTGGAAAATTATGACCCGAAAAATATCATAAATATTAAGCCCGAAAAGATAAAGACGGTGACCTTTATCATTACAAGAATGGTGCGCTTTCACGGAGGACAGACCTCGATTCTGCATCTGGGAACAGAGCTTGAAAAGCTGGGCGTGAAGGTATCGTATCTCAGCTACAAGCCTCAGAGTGTCGAGGAAATGGAAATCTGTGCGAAGGCAAATCTGGCGGATTTTCAGGGCAGACTGTACAGCCTTAACAGATACATGGCTGCGATAAAGGCGGGCAAAATCAGCGAGCCCGATGTGGTCGTAGCATCTTCGTGGGATACCGTTTCCTTCGCAAAACGTTTTGAAAAATCCTATAAAATGTATTTCGTACAGGACTATGAGCCTCTTTTCTATAAGTTTGGAGAGGAGTATCTGATGTGCAGAAGCACCTACACACAGGGTCTTCATATGGTGAGCCTGGGAGCATGGAATGCGGATATGATACACCGCGAGTGTGACGGCCTGCAGGCTGCGGACGGAAAGCTGAAGCTTGATATCGTGGACTTCCCTTATGACAGCGCGGGCTATACTCATAAAGAGCGTGATTACGGAAAATACGCGGATAAGGATGAGCTGACGATAGCGGTATATTTAAAATATTACGGAAAACGTCTGCCGAATCTGATTCCCTGGATGCTTATGAATACTGCGAAAAAGCTCGAAAAGAAGGGCATTTCGTTGAATGTCCTCTATTTCGGTGAGGCAAAAACCTTCAATGTGCCGGGCGGCAAAAACCTCGGACAGCTGAATAAGGCGGAGATGAACGAGATCTATGCAAAGGCCGATTTTGGCATGGTGGCATCTATGAGCAATATTTCCCTGGTGCCCTATGAGATGCATGCGGCCGGTCTTCCCGTGATAGAGTTCGCTGACGGAACCTATCCCTATTTCTTCGGTACGGATAGCGCCCTGCTTACAAAAATAGGGGACAATGATATCGCAAAGCTTCTCTATGATGCGATCAATAATCCTGAAAAGCTCGACAAAATGGATAAGCTGGCAGCTAAAAAGCTTGAGGGACTGGGCTGGGCGAACACAGGCAGGCAGTTTCTTGAAATCATGCAGGCTGTGACTTTTTAAACTGGAGCCGGAAAGGCATTGTGATTAATATGAGCATACGACAGAAAATAAAAGGGCTTGCCTCGGAGGGCATGCGCAAGAAATACAGAAAGCTCAGAGAACTGATAATAAAGGCAGAATTCAGATTCTTCGGACTTTTTAAAATTGAAAAAGAAAAGGTAGTTTTCTGCAATGTCTGGGGCTACGGTGACAATCCGAAATGGGTAGCAAGGGCCTATGTAAAGAGGCTTGAAGGCGAAATTAAAGAGGAAAAGTCCGCTTCACGCAGGGAAGAGCTTAAAAAACGTCTGGACAGCATTTATTTTGTAACGGGACAGCTGCCGGGCGAACTGAGAAGCCGTTCGGACCGAAGAATCAAGTTTTTAAAGAACAATTCCTTTAAGGCTAATTATGAACTTGCAACAGCGGGAATATGGGTGGACTGCAACCGGAAAGAAAGCTACATAAATAAGCGCAGGGGCCAGTTCTATATTCAGACCTGGCACGGAAGTCTGCCTCTTAAAAAGATAGAGGGAGACTGCATAGATGTGCTGCCGGAGGGCTACGCGGAGCATGCGGCGCACGATACCGCCATGACCGATGCTTACATTTCAAACAGTGATTTCTGCAATGAAATCTACCGCAGAGCCTTCGGCTTTAAGGGTAAAATCTTCTGCTACGGGTCGCCCCGAATGGATATTTTGTTAAAGCCCGACAAAGAGAGGGCAGAGCGCACCAAAAAACAGATAATCAGCCGTATAAATAATAAAAAAACACCGGGTCAGGACTTCAAAATCTGCCTCTACGCGCCGACATATAGAGAGGAGACCCAAAATTTTGAAAAGCGCGGACACGGCCCTGAAAAAGCAGAGCTTTCAAAGGCCTTGGAGAAGCGTTTTGGTTCAAAATTCGTATTCGTCAGCAGACTTCATCCTCTGGCAATGTCACAGACGGGAAGAAGGAGCAGCGTATACCTTAACCTGGATAATGAAGAATATCTTGTAAACGGCAATGAATTTGGCGATATCTATGAGCTTATGGAGGCGGCGGATGTCCTGATTACGGACTATTCAAATACTCTTTTTGAATTCGCCGAGGCGGGAAAGCCTGTATTTCTCTATGCGCCTGATTCAAAGGACTATGAGAGCAGCCGCGGAATGTATTTCGACTACAAGGGACTGCCCTATCCCATAGCGGCATCGGGGGCAGAGCTTTGCAGAAAGATTCTGAATTACGACAGGGACGAATACGGTCTCAGACAGCGTGAATTTTTCGAAGCGCTGGCTGTTACGGAAAACGGCCGGGCATCGGAGAAAATCGCCCGTCTTATAGGCGGAATCATAGACAAACGCTGAATTAGTTGATATAATTAACTGGAAAACTATAGTGGGGATGGTTATTGGTATGATTGGGGACAAGAAAGTAATGGGTGTCTGTCTTGCTGCATTACATGACAGAACAAGAAGCGAGTACATCAACATCATAAACAGAAGAGTAGCTGAAGCCGGCTGGAAGCTTGTAGTATTTAACAGCTTCGGTGATTTCGGCAAAAACGGCAGCGGTATCGAAAGTGAAAAGTCCATTTATGAGCTTGTAAATTTCGATATTGTGGACGTTTTGCTGATTTATGAGCACAGTATCGGTGATGATGCGCTTGTTGACCGAATCGTAAAAAGAGCAAAGGAGCACTCCACGCCTGTTATAATCATGGGCGGAAAAAGAGAGGGCTGCTTCTCTATTTCGTCTGTCTACGAGGATGCCTATGCGGAGATGCTTGAGCACATTATCAGCGGCCATTCTGCGCAGAGTATGCTTTTTATAGCAGGAAGCAGAAAGGATGACGAGGCCTCTGATACCAGACTTGAATGCTGTGCAAAGGTCATGAAAAAGCACGGACTTCCCTTTAATGACCATAATATTGAATATTCCGAGGGTATGGACGATATCGTCCGAAGCATCGTTGTGAACAGAATCGAAGGAAATAATCTGCCCGATGCTATTGTCTGCGTAAATGATGATGTCGCCATCACAGTATGCGAGACCCTCTACGATAACGGAATCAATGTGCCCGAGGACTGCATAGTTACGGGCTTTGGCGGTATTCCCGCCGCATATTTCCTGCATCCCTCACTTACCACCTGCTCCGACGATATGACGGGACTTGCCGGGCTTATCATCGAAACGGCAAACAGTGCCATCGCAGGTGCCGAACCTAAAATTCTTACAAATGCATATCGTATGCGTATCAGACGTTCATGCGGCTGCGACCGTCGTAACGGTGCCCAGCCTACAGAGAGCAGATACAGCACACGAAACGCACTTTCAAATATGTACAGGCTTCTCGATGAGGTTGAAAACTACGACGACCGCACCAATGCATGGCTGGAGGGCATCTTCTCAATGGAGGATACCAGCTCACTCTTCCACGGAATCGAGAATGTTCTCGGAGCAAACTCCTATCTCTGCATCAATGAAGATATGAACACCAGCCGTCTTGACCCCGCAAATGAGGATGTGGGCGGATATACGGATGAACTGATGGTAATTCCCTCGAAAAATCTCAAAAAATCCGGCGAGAGTATGATGAAAATGCGCAGTTCAGAGATGATTCCGGACTTCGCAAATTCTGTAAACGACTGCAATATGTTTGTCCTGACACCTCTCGTGGTGGATGAAATCGTATGCGGCTACTATGTATTCAAAACAGAAAAACTGAATACTTATGAATGTATGCTCAAAAGGTATACTGTTGCCGTAGGCTTTGCCTTCCGTGCGCTGATTAACAGGGCGAGACAGTCGAAGATGCTTGAAAACATTGAAAATCTGATATACAGACATTCGATGACCGGTCTTCCCAATATCAAGGGTGTGACAAAGTGGTTCGAGGATTTTGCGGTAAAGAAGGAAAATCACAGCAAATCCATTGCAATTTCAGTATATTCCATGCCTAGGTACACATATATTTATGAAAATTACGGCATGTACGAGATCGAGGAAAGTGTGCGCTTTGTAGCCGACACAATCCGTGAAATCAAAAAACCTAACTGCTACGCAGCACATATTTCAGAGAGCGAATTTGTCGTAATCAGCTACTTTGATTCTGCAAGTGAGGTAAGCGGCCAGCTTGCGGAGATGAATTCAAAGTTCTTCGCGACACTTGAAAATAAGAATAATTATTCAAATAAAGAGTATATTATAGAGGTTAATAACGGCGTTACCGTCCTCGATGCCGGATGGGACGGAAGCCTTGAAAGCTTTGTAAAGATGGCGGTAAGTGATATGTATCTTAACAGCCTGCAGAGCGGCATCCATCCCGTGGTCAAGGACAAAACCTTTGAACGCGAATACTTCAATACATTTGACCTGCTCGTGGAAAGAAACCTCTTCAAATACCATTATCAGCCGATTGTTAATGCCCATAACGGCGAAATCATCGGTTATGAGGCCCTTATGAGAACAGGCGGCGGTATCTCCATGTCACCGCTTGATGTGCTTGATATCGCCAGAAACTGCAACCGTCTCTACGATATCGAGAAGGCCACAATGTTCAACATTATCAGTAATTATGCATATAATCCCGAGGCCTTTGCGGGAAGGAAAATTTTCGTAAATACCATTCCCGGATATTTCCTCAACAACGAGGACAGGAATAAGCTTCTCGAGGAATACGGCGAATGGCTCGACTATTTCGTATACGAGGTTACCGAGCAGAATACCATTTCGAACGAAGAGCTTAACCTTCTTAAGGGTCTTTGCAACAGCGAGGAGTCGGCAAAGATTGCGGTAGACGATTACGGAACAGGTCATTCAAATATCGTAAACCTTCTGCGCTATGCGCCTCATGTAATTAAGATTGACAGATATCTTATAAGCGGTATCCAGGACAATACAAACAAGCAAATGTTCGTAAAGAACACCATCGAATTTGCCGCACTTAACGGCATCAAGGTTCTGGCAGAGGGCGTTGAGACCCTTGAGGAAATGAAGAAGGTAATCGAGTACGGAGTGGATTACATTCAGGGTTATTATACCGCCAGACCCGCGGCAGAGCCTCTTGACGTGCTTCCCGACAAAATCAGGGATGAAATCATCGCGGAAAATATCCGTGTGTCAAAGTTTGAAAATAACCGAATGGTATATGCGGCCAAGGCCGGTGAAACCATTAATCTGCTTGAGCTTGCGCTTAAAAAGTATACCTATGTCAATGTTCACGGCGGCATGGTAAGATTTGTCGGCGAAAAGTCAAATATGATCGATATTATGATTAAAACCGCTGACGATTCACATACTTCACTTGTATTTGAAAATGTAAATATCAAGGGCGATACCGAGCCCTCCGTTCAGCTCGGACGCAACAGCAATACAACCATCACCCTTGTCGGAAACAATACTCTGAACAAGGACGGAATCCAGTGTACGGAAGGTTCAAATCTGAGAGTTACCGGTGACGGCTCGCTGCAGATTTTCAGCAGCAGAAAGCACGGCGTGGGTGTCGGCTCGAAGATGGACGAGGCTTACGGCGATATGACCTTTGACCTTTCCGGAACGGTAAAAATCGTATCAAACGGTGACCGAATTACCTGTATCGGCGGCGGCCGCTGCACAAATTCAAAAATCAGACTTGTCAACGGTCGCTTTGACCTCAGCGCAAAGGGCATTGCCACGGTATCGGTCGGAACTCTCGAGGGCAGCAGCGATATTTTCATCGGAGATGTCAGCTGCAGAATCAAGAATGAGGGCAATGACTCGGTATGTATCGGCTCGCTTGACGGCAGGGCGGATATCAGCAGCATCGGTATGGTTGAGGTAACGGGCGACGGAGAGAACAGCGTCGGACTCGGAACCGCCAAGGGTGCGGCCTATGTTTCGATTGACGGAAAAGAGGTTCGCGCAACCCTTCATACCTACAGCGGTACTGCGGTCGGCTCGGTGGCTGATGATGCCAATATCATCGTAAATAACGCAAAGCTCAATATTTACTGCGAGGGTACCATGATCTGCGGTGCGGGCTCGCATTACGGCAGCGGCCACACCGAGGTAAACAATTCCTCCGTGGATATTGAAATTCTAGCGGGAGCAAGCTATGAGCTCGGCCAGGCACAGACCCAGACCTTCTTAAACAGCGGCCGTATATTCGTTGCGCGCGAAAACAATGCCAGCGTAACGGACCGTTTCGGAAATCTTTTGGAGCCGTTTATGGAAAATGGCGGCAAGCTCTTCGCCGTTTAACACAAAAGTTAAGCATTTTTGATGATATGCACAATCGGCCTACATTTTGTAGTTAATAGACAGTTTTACTACAAATTGTTGAAAAATAAAAAATTGCATAAAATTATCAAAAAAATGGGAAATAAACTTGAATTTCTTGTGAATACATCATATAATAGTAAGCAGAGACTTTGTCTAAATTTTAACACTAGATGGGGGCATATATATTATGGCAATTTTTAACAGTGATGACAAAAAGGGTAATCAGCAGCTTGCTGAACAGGTAGTAAGCGGTATTTCAGAGACTATTTCAAGAGCGATAAGTGATTCACTTGCACCTGTATTTACAGTATTTGCTGCAAACGTAAAGAAGTCTCTTGATTCAGCTAATGACCGTCAGGCCAATTCGGTTGAGGAAATGACAGCTGCATTCATGGACAGACTTGAGAGCAGTACAAAGGGCTCATTCCAGAGCATTAGCGATACAGCAGCACAGAGCGCTGCAGCAATGAAGACTTGTATGGAGGGAGAGGCTGAGCTTGTAGCCAGCATTAAGAGCGCAGTTTCAGAGATGAAGGAAATCTCTGCAGCACAGAAGTCGGTTCTTGATGAGATGAAGACAGCTACCTCAGAGCTTAAGGAGTGCATCGCCACAGCAGCTTCAGAGATGAAGGAAGCAGTTACCGCTGCATCAGACGGCATGAAGTACGTTACAACCGGTGTTTCGGATAAGATGAACGCACTTACAACAGATACAGTTAACAGCCTCAAGACTGTTTACGATGATATTTCAAAGAGCCTGAAGAACATTTCAGAGGGCCAGTCAGAGAACCTCAAGGATCTCCACGGAGTACTTATGCACCTCGACGAGTTCAACCAGGAGCAGAAGGCTATTCTTTCAAATCACCAGTCAAGCTGGGCTGCAAATTACGTAAAGGCAGACGAGGAAGTAAACAAGAATTCAGAGGAGCTCCTTACACAGATGACACGTTACACCAAGTCAATGACTACATACACAGTAGCACTGAACGAGGTATCGGACAGCATGAAGATTCAGCTTCCCGCATTCGAGGAGCAGCTCGCAAAGACAGTCAACGACATCTTCGCAGTACTCGACAAGCAGCTCGCAGAGGTTGCAGAGACACTCGGAAAGACAACAGAGGAAATCAATGCTGCTGCAGACAGACTGCCTAAGGCACTCAGAGGTCTTGCTTAATACAGCCGTATAACGGTTCAATAAATAAATCGAAGGGAACGTGCATATGGAGACTGCAATGTACCAACCTACGAAGCTTGCCATGGCTTCGGAAAATATCAGAAAAATGCGCGAAGACCGTATTGCCAGAAAGGCTCAGGAGGCCGGAAGGTCAGAGGGCGAATGTGCAGCAATCTTTGAGAGAATCGGTGACAGACCGTTCGGTGAGGTTGCGGGTATTGCCTACTGCCTGAGTGATGAAGAGAAGCGCCTTATGGTAGTATTCATGTTCGCACAGCTTAAGGCTGCGGGCGAGGGTGAAATCGATAAGGCCCTGGTTGAGAAGCGCGTTAAGAATTATATAGCCATTCTTACAGAAGAAGGCGTCACAGAAGAAATTGCCATTGAAATGTTTAAAGGCTGTCAGGAATATTATAAGAATGACGCGATCAAGCCTTTATTTAAATTACTTCGCGAGGATGATGAGTTCGGAAGGTGCTTAGAGAAGATGACAGGTCAGGAGCCCGGCCCCGTACTCGATGCATTCATCGACGGAACCATATCAGAATACTATAATAAAGCTGCCACAGCTCTTCCCGATGTGGAAGGCGGTTATGCGAAGGCACTTGAACAGGTCGGTGTTATCAGAGATACCGCTCTCTACAAGGAATGTATGGTTTACTACGTCGTTATCTGCAGCTCGGACGAGTACAGAAATATCGGCGAAGCAGAGCTTTACAATATCGCAGAGGGCTTTACTCCGGAGATGCGCAGAAAGCTGCTCATCAACATGGTATCAAATATGGATACCGTACAGCTGCGTAAGTTCGCTAAGCTTGTAGGACTCTTTAAGGATGTTACCGGTGAGAAGGATTCAGAGCGCTACAACAGATGCTTCGAAGACCTTGCACCTCAGTATCAGACCAGATATGCCACATGGCTTAACCAGTATATCATTACCGAATCACTCGGTAAGAGCGCTGTTGCGGACTTCTGGTATAACTACGCAGGTAAAATCGCTGTCAGACAGCTCCCCAGTGGCTGCCTGATGCTTGAATTCAACAGATTCGTTGTTATCGAGACCATCGATGACAATGCAGCATACTTCTACGGAACAGATTACTTCAGGGCAAACGTTATTCCCAATATTGCGGGAATGGAGCAGGAAAACCTGCTGGTTGACTTCCTGAAGAATAAGACTGAAATGGGCGGACAGCAGCCTCTTAACTGGAGACGTGCCCATATCGGTGACTGGCAGTTCCCTGTCAGAGATTATCTGTCAACCAATATGAAGGTTATAAATTAATATAATGAGTAATTCGGGATTCTTCCGGGTTTTTCGGCCCGGGAGAATTCTTGGTTGTTAAAAAGAGTAAAAAGTTAGGGGAATATTACCATGGCATTTATGAATAAAAAGGTCAGAATCGGTGATGTTCTGCTGGAAGAGGGTATCATTACCAAAGACCAGCTGGGCGAGGCGCTGACCAAACAGATGGAAACCAAGACGAAGATCGGTGAGACACTTATCGAGCTGGGATTCGCAACCGAGAAGCAGATTGCTTCATCACTGACCCGTCAGTTAGGACTTGATTTTGTTGAGCTGAACCGTATAGCCATCAGAGATGATATTCTCAAGCTTATTCAGGATCACAACATTTTGAAAAAGTATGTTGCGATGCCTTTCGATTATGACGAGTACGATTCACGTTATCTGAAGGTAGCCATGGCAGACCCCATGGATATCAAGGCTATCGATGACCTTACCCTTCTTACACAGATGCAGATTTCACCCTGCATTTCGACAAGTGCAGATATCTTCGCCGCTATCGATAAGTACTTCGGTAACGTGGAGAACCAGGCCGTGGCCGATCTGTTCGCCAAGGAGCGAGAGGAAGAGGAGCTTGATGAGGCACAGGTTGATGAATCACAGGCAGCTGTTGAGAACTCACCTATCGTTAAGCTGGTTAACCGAATCATCGAGCAGGCAGCACGTCAGGGCGCATCCGATATTCATATCGAGCCCTTCGAGAATGTCATTCGTGTCCGTTTCCGAATCGACGGTGTGCTTCGTAACTCAGGTGTATACAAAATTAACATGCTTTCAGCTATCAATACCCGTCTTAAGATTATCGGCGGTATGGATATTTCTGAGAAGAGAAAGCCTCAGGACGGTCGTATCACATCGGTAGTAGATAAAGTAGAGTATGATATCCGTGTATCTATGCTTCCTACCGTATACGGCGAAAAAACCGTTATGCGACTTACCTTAAAGAAGGCACTTTCAAGAGATAAGAGAATGCTCGGTTTCGATGAGGGCGAGCTTGCAACATTTGATAAAATTTTCTCGAACCCGAACGGTATCATCCTTGTAACAGGACCTACCGGTTCCGGTAAGTCAACCACTCTTTATACCGCTCTTTCAGAGCTGAATAAAGAGGATGTAAACATTATCACAGTAGAGGACCCTGTCGAGGCAAATATCGAGGGTATCAACCAGGTTCAGACAAACAACAAGGCGGGACTTACCTTCGCGTCAGCCCTTCGTTCTATTCTGCGTCAGGACCCTGATATCATCATGATCGGTGAGATTCGTGACCAGGAGACCGCTTCAATCGCTGTTACAGCATCTATCACAGGTCACTTGGTCGTATCAACACTGCATACTAACTCGGCAGCTGCATCTATTACCCGTCTTGCGGATATGGGACTTGAGTATTACCTTATCGCTGACTCACTCGTTGGTGTTATCGCCCAGCGACTTGTAAGACGTCTCTGTACCTGTAAAAAGGAGCGCGAGGCGAACGAGCGTGAGAAGAGACTTCTCGGCGTACCGATGGATGAGCCCTGCATGATTTATGAGCCTAACGGCTGCGTAACCTGTAACAATTCAGGCTACAAGGGACGAATCGGTGTATACGAGATGCTTCCTGTTTCCAACAGACTTAAGAACATCATTTCAGAGAAGGCCACCACTGAGGTTATCCAGAAGGCCGGTATCGAAGAGGGTATGTTCACGCTGCAGATGGCCTGCGCAAAGCACGTTCTTCACGGAATTACTTCAATCAACGAGCTTAAGCGTATCGTTTACGCAGGCGATGAAGAGGCAGATTCAGCACTTAGTTCACTTTAATAGGAGAGGGTTATGTTATCAATTAACGAAATGCTTATTATTGCAAATCAGATGCATGCATCCGACTTGCATTTGTCGGTAGGTGTACCGCCTAAGGTAAGAGTATACGGTGACCTTGTTAATATCGAGGGCTGTGAGGACCTTACACCGGCAGACACCAGAGAGCTTGGTTACTCGATTATTCCGCCTCAGCTTGTACATAAGTTTGAGGAGCAGGGCGAGCTCGATTTCTCGTATGCGATTATGGGAGAGGGACGTTACAGAGCGAATGTTTACCACCAGAGAGGTTCGGTAGCAGCAGTTCTTAGACTTGTAGGTAACGTAATTCCTACACCTTCGGCGCTTGGTATTCCCAACTCGGTAGTAGACCTTACCTTTAAAAAGCGTGGTCTTGTACTCGTAACAGGACCTACAGGTTCAGGTAAGTCTACCACACTGGCATCACTCATTAACCTTATTAATGAAAGAAGCCCCTATAATATCATCACACTTGAGGATCCTATCGAGTACCTGCATCCCCACAAGCGTGCTATCGTAAACCAGCGTGAGGTTGGTCTCGATACCATGAGCTTCTCGGGCGCACTTACAGCTGCCCTCCGTGAGGACCCTGACGTAATCCTCGTAGGTGAGATGCGTGATATTGATACAATCGCTACTGCCATCACCGCAGCAGAAACAGGTCACCTTGTTTTCTCGACACTGCATACCATCGGTGCGGCAGCTACCATCGACCGTATCATCGACGTATTCCCTCCTTATCAGCAGACTCAGATTCGAAGCCAGCTGGCTATGGTTCTTGAGGGTGTTATTTCACAGCAGCTCCTTCCTGTAGTAGGCGGTGAAGGCCGAAAGGCTGCATTCGAGGTAATGATCGCAACACCCGCTATTCGAAATCTCATCCGTGAGAACAAGACCTTCCAGATTGCCGGAACAATGCAGACCAGCCGAAAGCAGGGTATGAAGGTTCTGGACGACGCTATCTACGAATTATACGAGAACAGATATGTAGACAGAGAAACCGCACTGAGCTTCGCTCAGGATGCCGGCGCTCTTGCTGCAAAGATGATGTACTAAGAGGAGGAAATAATGGCTGAATTTCAATATCTGGCGGTCACCAATAATGGTGAAAACGTCAAAGGTACAGTAAAAGCAAATAATATTGAGCAGGCTAAAGTACAGCTCCGTATGGATGGTCTGACACCTATTACCGTAAAGGCGCAGAGCATCTTCAGTAAGGATATCAATATCGGTGGAGAGAAGAAGGTTACAAACCGTGACCTCTCGGTATTCTGTCGTCAGTTCTCAAGTATTCTGAATGCCGGTGTAACGGTAGTAGATGCGCTGAACATGCTCGCTGACCAGACACAGAATAAGACACTTGTTAAGGCTCTGAAGAAAACCAGTGAGTCAGTACAGCAGGGTGAAACTCTGGCACAGTCCATGGCGAAGCATCCTAAGATATTCCCTGAAATGTTCGTAAACATGATTGAAGCCGGTGAAGTTTCCGGTTCACTCGAGACCTGTGTTATCCGTATGGGTACCCAGTTCGAGAAGAGCGCAAAGCTGGCCGGTATTCTGAAGAAAGCCAGTATCTATCCTATAGCCGTAGTAGTTGTAGCTGTAGTAGTACTTATCGTTATGTCTACTGCAGTTGTACCTCAGTTCGCAAACATGTTCGCCAGCATGGGTACTGACCTTCCCGGTTCTACAAAGGCGGTTATGGCTATCTCTGATTTCCTGAAAGAGAAATGGTGGCTCCTTATTATCATCGTAATAGGCCTGATAGCTGCGTTTAAGTATTTTGGTAAAACGGAAATAGGTAAAACTGTATATGGTACCATTGCGATAAAGGTTCCTATTATCGGACCTGTTAATATTAAGACACAGTCTGCATCCTTTGCACGTACTATGTCTACACTGGTTTCATCAGGTATGGGTATCTCCGTAGCGCTCGAGATTACTGCAAAGGCTATGAAAAATATCATCTACAGACGTACGCTTCAGAAGGCGAAGATAGAAGTAGAACAGGGTATCAATCTTTCTGTACCTATCAGAAAAGCAAAGGTATACCCTACACTGGTTCCTAACATGATAGCCATCGGTGAGGAAACAGGTAATGTAGAGACCATGCTGGATAAGGTAGCTGAATACTTCGAGGAAGAAGCGGAGCTTGCTACAGAGTCTATGTCTGAAATGCTGCAGCCCCTCATCATCGTAGTACTCGGTGGTCTGGTAGGATGGATGGTTCTTGCTATGTACCAGCCTATGATCAGTATGTACGGCGGACTTGGAAATCTTTAATCTGAAAAGTCAAAATAGTCAGTAATTATAAAATATTTATAAACTGAGAATAATAAACTTTGTAAACAAAGATTTTAAAAAGGATTTGGTTATCATTGATAATCAAATCCTTTTTTGTGCAATATGCACAATGGAATACCGGTAAATATAATATATACGCTACAAAAATCACCTGTTTTTATACATTATGCTGAAAACTGTCGAAGTTTATAATTTCTTAATAATTTGCTTGCAATTAGTAAAAATTTGTGATATATTAATGACACAAGGAAATCAGAGATTTCCAACCTGATACAGGAAGGGATATATCAGGGGGAGATGTCCTAACGGACAAATAATTTAATAAAGGAGAAAGAAAATGAAGAAGTTAAACAACAAAGGTTTTTCACTCGTAGAACTTATCGTAGTAGTTCTTATCATGGCTATCATCGCTGTAGCTCTTGCACCCCAGGTTATGAAGTGGGTTGAGGAGTCAAGAAAGTCAACAGACGCTAACAACTATGACACAATCGTTGAGGCATGTAACACAGCTCTTGCAGATCAGAATACTCTCAAGGAGAGCAATGCTCCTATCGTTATCACAGCTAATGCTACTACCCCTGTTTGGGCTGTATCAGGTGGACAGGGCGGACACAGCGCTTTCGATACACAGATGAATGAAATCCTTGGTACAAGCTGGGCTACAAGCCTTCAGGTTAAGGCTTCTGAGACTGTTGCAAAGGAAGCTGATGGTTCATGGGGTACAACTGCTATCACTTACACAATCACAGTTGAAAAAGGTCATGTTTACAGAACAATCGACACAACAGGTGCTAGAAATTCATAATTTATGAATTGGTTGACATTCCGGGAAGTTGGTCTTCCCGGAATGTATATTTCGCAAATGAGCATTTCAGATTAAGATTACTTGATTGATTTGTTGCAAATGCGCAATGCAATAAGTTGAATAATGAAATGTATGTCCTCTGCATCCCTAAGGGCGTGAAGGTTTTCGGTTTGTTACTGAGGCTTCACCTTCCTGCAGAGGATATTTGCATTTTTGAGAGTGTATAATTACGTATTAGTGTGATAATTAATATGAGCTTGTGTATTGTTAAAAATGCAAAAGAGTATATGATATATGAAGAGAACGAGGAGTCATCTGTTATAACTCGGATAGGAAAGGGCACGGTATATTGATGAAAAATTGTTTGAAAAACAATGAGGGTTTTTCTCTTGTTGAGATGGTAGTGGTAGTACTTATTATTGCTATTTTGGCGGTAGCACTGGCACCTCAGGTTATAAAGTGGATTGAACACTCGAGAAATTCTTCTGACGAGCAGACTAAAAATACTCTTCTTGAATATGCTAGCTTTGCACTCACTGAGGAAGAAGCTTTTAAGATGGTTAAAGACGGTGAATATGAGATTCATATCGTGAAGGATATAAACGGAACAACTTATACATATATGGATAAGAATGGTACCCATGTGGGCGCAGCGAATGTTGACCAGACTGATCCCTATTGGGCTAATCTACTTAAGTGTGTAGGTGTTTCCTCACTTGAAAAGCTGGAGGAAGAAACTCGCATAAAGTCCACGCCCGAACCGGACCAACCCATAGAGATCGAAATTCTTGTGTATATTGGCGGTTATACTTATGGTAAGCTTAAAGGAATTGAAAATGCTACGCTTGGTATAGTGAATGCGGATTCATAATAATTCTTATATAAAATATAAATTACACTAACTTAAAACGCAAACTTTGGAGGAATGACATGCTCTCTGTGATATTTTACATTTTTATATTTATATATGCCATAGTAATCGGCAGCTTCCTTAATGTCTGCATATTACGTATTCCGTTGAAGGAAACCATAGTTTCCAAGCGCTCGCACTGTATGACCTGCGGTCATCAGCTGGCCTGGTATGATCTTTTTCCTCTCTTTTCGTATTTGTTTTTAGGTGGAAAGTGCCGTTACTGTAAGGCGAAGATTTCACCTCAGTATCCTATCATTGAGGGCCTGAACGGAGTCATGGCTGTTCTTTGCTTTCTGATTCCGGGCTTCTTTCCTCATACCATTGAGTCTGTATCGGACTGGGTGAATATCGGCGGCGGAATAGAAGTTATGGACTGGGCTGCGGTATGGTATCCTGTAGTATGTATGCTTCTTAATGCATTCATCTGCTCGGCACTTATTGTTATCTCACTCGTAGACTGGAGAACCTTCGAGATTCCGATCGGAGCGAATATTTTCATCTTCGTGATAGGTATTATCAAGCTTATAATCACTATGCTGATGGATTCCAGATATTATAAGATGTTCGCTGAAGCTACAGGCGCTGCAGAGCCCTCATTCTTCGAGGCTCTTAATGCGAACGGTGCGTGGATAGAATACGTAGTAGGTTTTTTTGCGGTGAGTGTACCGCTTCTGATCATTTACTATGCGAGCAAGGGCCGTGCCATGGGCGGCGGCGATGTGAAGCTTATGGCTGTGGCGGGATTATTCCTGGGCTGGAAGCTGGCTATAGTAGCACTGATTCTCGGCTGCCTTTTCGGAAGTGTGATTCACATTATCAGAATGAAGATTGCGGGCGAGGGCAGACAGCTTGCCATGGGACCTTATCTTGCGGCAGGTATTGTGTGTGCTATGTGGTTCGGTGAAGGACTGGTCAGCTGGTATGCGGGATTCTTTGCGTAAAGAATCAAATTGGCTGAATTGTGAGACATTTTATTAAAAAATACCACGATAATAGTCACTTTAGCTAAAAAAAGTTATGGAAATTTACGTGAAAATGTGATATAATGTATCTACTAAAATAGCGTTTTTAGGAGCAAAAGTCAAAAATGAGGGATTTTTGCTTCTTTTCGGCGTTAAAATAACCTAAGAGAGGGATTACGGAGGGGCAAAATGGCTGCATCAAAGGTTTTATGTATTGAAGTATCGGATGTTGTTACCAGAGTTGTCGAAATGGACAACGGTAAAAAAGATCCGGTTATTCATAAAGCAGTGGTGTTCAACACACCTGACGGAACTGTTAATGATGGTATCATTGAAGTTGCGGATGTATTTTCAAAAGAGCTCGGCAATCAGTTAAAGAGCAACGGTATTCATACAAAGGAGGCTATCTTCACACTGGTAAGTAATAAGGTTATCAGCCGTGAGGTTACTATCCCGGATTTAAAGGAGGATCAGATTCCTGAGTTCATTCAGAATCAGAAGGCTGAGTACTTCCCCATGGATACTTCAGGACACGTTATGGTTCACAGAGTTCTCGAGAGAAATAAGGAAACTAAGCAGATGCGTATGATCATCTTCGCTCTTCCTCAGAGAATCGTGGCTAACTACCAGATGGTAGCTTCGATGGCAGGTCTGAAGGTTATCGCCGTAGATTATTACGGAAACTCACTTTTCCAGTGGTTACAGAATGAGAGCCACAAGGAAATGGCTATGTACCTGCAGATTAACGAGAGAAGCTCGATGTTCACCATTATGGAGAACAGAAAGATGGCTATTCAGCGTAACATCAACTTTGGTGCATATGCTCTTGCAGACCGTCTCCTTCAGAGCGGTTATTATGAGAATGATGAGGATTCCGCTTCACTTACACGTTCGGATGCCATCAAAAAGCTTTCAGAGGAGGAGTTCATCTTCCCCAGCTTTGCGGCAGGTAAGCTTGAGACACCCGATACAGAAGCTGCTGAGCGTCTCCACAGTGCAAAAGAGATGATTACAGAAGGTATGCGTCCTCTTCTCGGAAACCTTTCACGAGTTATGGAGTATTACCACGTTAAAAATAAGGATGCTGAGATTACCACTATTTACATCGGCGGTATCGGCGCTAAGGTTAAGGGCTTAAAGAGCTTCCTTGAGAACGAGTTCGCCGGAGTTGAAACAGTAGTTCTTGAACAGCTTCCCGATGTTAAGGTGAGCCACGCAGTAGAGAAGAGCTCGGTTAACACTTCAGAGTTTATCGCATGTCTCGGTGCGGTTGACAAGTCCATCACCTTCATCACTATTTCAGAGAAGGAAAAGACAGCAAAGTTCGTAAAGATTACAATCGTTGCTGTGGCTGTTGTGGCAGCTGCTGCGGTTGCACTTATTCTTTGGGGACGTGCCCAGTACAATAAAGAAGTAGACAGGAAGAAGAATCTGGATGCCAAGCTTGCGAGCCTGGAGGCAGAGAACATAGAAGAGCTTGAAGGCAGATATTATGCAGCTACAGGCCGTATCAATGAGGCTTTTGCTACAGATGATTCTACAAAGAGACGAAGCGAGGTTATCAATGAAATCTTCGCTCAGATTGAGGAGAAGGCAGTAAGCTCAACAGCTATTTCTTCTATCGCATTTTCAAATGATTCAATTAATATGGGTGTATCGGTTGATACAAAGGAAGCAGTTGCAAAGGAAATCATGCAGTTCGCACAGATTCCTTACTTCTCAAATGTAGCTGTTAACGGCTTCAACGAGTCAGCCGCTACAGACCAGAAGGCATCAGTTGTATCATTTACCATGACTATCGGACTTAAGGATTACTTCAATCAGGATATCAACGGTGACGGCGTAGTGGACGAGAGAGATGATGCTAACGCTGACGGCGCAATCAACGAGCTTGATAAGTACCGTGATTTCAACAACGACGGTGTTGAGGACAGACTTGATATCGAGGCCGGAAGAGCAGCTGAGAAGGCTAAGAAGTTCGAGATTATCGAGAGCGATATCAACGGCGACGGTGTAGTTGATGAGCTTGATGATATGAACGGTGATACAATTATTGATGATATCGACAGACAGATGTGGCAGTATCAGGAGGCAGGTATCGCAATCGAGATTTTACCTGAGGGCGAGCTTCCCGAGGGCGCTGTTGATGCAGAAGGAAATGTTGTAGGTGAGGAGGTAACAGAATAATGAAAGTAAGTCAGAAAACACTTGAAATCGGTTTACTTATTGTTATCGTACTGATTATCTTCGGAGCTTATCGTTTCGGCTATCAGTCATACATTGAGAAGGCAGATAAGGTTAAGGCACAGAGCCGCCAGGTAGAGGAAAGAATTAATGTCCTTACCGATAAAATTGCACAGAAGCCCGTATATGAGGCAGGAATCGCTAATTCACAGCGTCTCATCAGCGGCGTATTCTTAAAGTACGGTCCCCGTACAACAAGTGAAAAGAACATCATGACAATCGTTGACCTTTGCAAGAAGACAGGCTGCGTTATCAGTACAGTAAACTTCAGTGATCCTACACCTGTTTACAGCTGTCCCGATCCTCAGCTTACATTCTATAAGTCAACAATGTCATTCTCAGTATCAGCAGGCTACACAGCATTTAAGAAGGTTATGGATTATATCAACAATAACCCTGAGAGAATGAATGTTGAGACAATGAGTATGACCTACAACTATGAGTCAGGTCTTGTAACAACCTCTATGGTTCTCAATATCTATGGTGTAGCTGACAGCAACCACGTATACGTTGCACCTGTACTTGATGATATCCCTGTAGGAACAAATAATGTATTCATGAACATTATCGCACCCGCAGAGGAGACTGAAGAGGGCGCTGAAGGAGCAGAGGGCGCTGACGCTGCAGTTACAGAGTAATTAAAGAATTATCCGGAATCCGCACTGCGGATTCCGGACTTAAGATAGTTAGTAGTTGAAACAGGAGGGCTGAAATGGTCAGACATAAGAAGAACAACAGAGTCGGCAACAGGGGTTCGTCTCTGATTGAAATTATTGTCAGTGTACTGATAGTAGGAATTGTATTTGTTCCGCTGCTGTCAGGCATCGGTGTTGCAGTGAAGATTAACCGCAAGGCTGAGAATAAGCTTTGTGCAGACACTGCGGCAAATAACATTATGGAAACCACAAAAGCTCTCGGCCTGAAGGAAAGCGGTGGTCTTAAAACGCTTTATTCAAATGCTACGAAGGGTTCACTCACAAGTATTCCGGGCTATGACGGTGCACTGTTAAGCAGTATAGTGGGCTTTGATAACGCCGGAAGCAGAGTATCCGGAACTATTGAGAGCCCCATGGATTTTAGTTCATATCTTACAGGTGCTTACCTTGGAAAGGTTAACTTCGCCGAAGCAAACGCACCTGAGATGCAGTACTATTTAGCGAATGTTAAGCAGGGAACACATGAGTATTACGCAACTGTGACCATTGACAGTAAAAAGTATTCGGCACAGAATGATGCGAGCAACTATCAGGGTGTAGGTAATATCGCCGGCGGCAAGACAGGTCAGCTGAATGTCGGTACTGCTATTGAGGCAGCCGAGCTTGACGGACTCTGCACCATGGTAAATGATAAGAATGGTACATCGTTTAACAGAAATAATATTGCTTCTCTTATTAAGGCAAGAGATGTAAAGATTACTATTAAGAAGGATACTGATAATACTTCTCCTAATGTCGGAAAGCATGTAGTTGAGTGTGAGTTCGATTATACACTTTATAATAAGTGGGAGGATGTTAAGGCTTCAACAGGAGTTGCTGTTTCAGCTTTCTCAGGAATGAGCGGAGCGATTTTTGACAGTTCAAAGGGCAGCGAGTATCCTTATACATCAGGTACAAAGTATGTGGCAGCCTATGCAGCTACACCGGAGGTGCTTATGCTTTATGCATCAACACTTACCGATCCCGCAACTGTTAATGACGGAACTGATTTATCATATCCTGCAATAGACGGTGTAAATCCCATTATTGCAAAGAAGCCTACCGAATCCATCACCTTCGTAAAAGAAGACCAGCCTTCCATGGATATTTACATCCTTATGGCGGGTGTGGATGTTTCAAAGCCTGATTCAGATTATCTGACATCGAACTTTACGGTTAATCTTGAAAAGGGACCTTCGGTTTCGGCAGAGCTTGATAATGTAGAGATTTACTCGAAGTTACCGATTAACGGAACTAATTACAATAAACTCGGAAGTCTGATTAATTCAGCTTCGGAGGGTCAGTATTCAAAGGTTTATGATATTACGGTTGATGTATACGATATCATGGGAGAAAATATCGTAACAAAGACTGCTACAGTTTATGAATAAAGACGAGGAGGAAAATCATGAAGAGATTATCAAAAAGACTGAATGATAAAGGTGCAACACTTGTACTTGTTATTATTGCTATGCTTTTTGTAGGCATTATTGCAGCTGTTATTCTTTCGATGACGGTCGGAAATGTTAAAACGGCAGGCACCAGCAGTGACTCCTCTGAAAACTTCTATACCACAGAGGATGTAGTAGACAGCATGAAGGCTTACCTTCAGAAGTTTGCCAGCACATCTGCTACACAGGCATATGCAGCGGTACTTGAGAAGGTAGCGGTAGATGCTACTATTGATTCGAACGGTCTTGAGTCAGCCTACAGAGCTAAGTTCAAGGAAATCCTTGAGGATGAGCTTATGGTTAATAATGGCGCAGGCAAGGTTCTTGATGTAACAAAGTTTACTCCCGCACTCATCTCATTCGGTAAGTACGGAGCAGACGGTTCATACACAGGTACAGAGGAAGATTATACAAATACTTCTATCGATGTAAATCTTGACGAGGCTACAATTACTGTAGATTCAGATGGTGTTGTTACTCTTGAGAATGTAAAGATTACATACCTCGACAAGAATAATAACGAGACAACCATTAATACAAGCTTTACATTTACTGCAGAGCTTCCCAGTCTTGAATACCGTGACCCTACCAAGGCATTACAGTATGACCTTGATAAGTACATCATCGTATCAAACGGAAAGATTACCACAAACGATACGAACTATATTACCGGTGAGACCTACGGTACCATCGTTGGTAATATCTATGCAAAGGATGGCGTTGAGTTAAGCATTAATATTAATAATGCATTAACTGTTATGTCAAAATATATCATTTCAGGTAAGGATATTAAGATTGCTTCAAATATTGCGGCAGCTTCAACAGGCGGAAGAGTGGATTTCTCAGCACTTCCCAAAATGTATCTTGATCTTCCTTATAATAACGATGAAACAAAGTATGATGATCCTCTGGATGAGGAGCTCGGTTCAAACAACGGACAGATTTGGGCTGAGAATATTATCATCGGTGATGACGGTCTCGTAGATGGTGACGGTTCACATACACCTTACGGCGGACGTGCTACAATCAACGGCAATAACATCTATTTCAAGGATGATATTACTCTTACAGGTAAGAATGTATCACTTGTGGATAAGAGCGGAAGCTCACTTATCGGATACAGCGCAGGAGCAAAGAATTCTGCAGGTGCTGACACAGCACTTACACAGCATGAAATCAGCAGTGCTATCGTAATTAACGGTACAAATGCGGCACTTGATCTTTCAAATTCAAGTAAGCTTGATCTTTTAGGTACAGCTTATACAGAGGTTATTAAGAACGCTGATTTCCTCAACCCCGATTACGGATACTATGCACAGGGTGAATCAATAACATACAGATCACTTCAGTCTGTATATCTTATCCCCGGTGATAAGCTTCTTTATACAGAGAGCGGAGCAAGCAAGAAGTTCGGTCATAACCCTCTGAGCCAGGAAGACTTTAATAAGTTTTCAGGTGTTGATTCTTCAGAATTCAGCGGCGGCGGACTTGATACTATTCCTTATACATATGCTAAGGTAGCATACAAGTCATCAGAAGGAACAAAGTTCTATTACTACTTCTTCTGGAACTTCTCAAGCACAACAGCTGCCCAGAACTACTTATCGGGACAGGTAGGTGCTGCAGCAACAGATACAAGATTTAATTTCTATAAGGATATGCTTGATGAGAAGATCGAAATGATCGGTTCAGGTGATAACGGTTATATCAACCTTCCCTCAGCTGATAAGATTTATGCAGCAGGTAACCTTATTTCATACGCAAAGACAACACATGAGATTGCAATGATAAAGGGTACCCGTACAAAGGGTGAGTATGCATCACTTTCAAACGATTATTCAAAGCTTCTTTGCAATCTTGAAACAACAGGCGATTCAGAGCCTCTTTTCAATAAGCTTTTTGTAGATGATACCAGCCGTCCCATGTTCGGAAAGGCAGAGATTTCTGATACAACTACTACAAAGGATCTTGCATCACCTTCATCATGGAGAGATATTGACGGAAATATCTACACAGGTAAGGTATACGGCGGTTCAACAGCCAGCGGTAAGTATGACCAGGAGCTCGGTAAGAACGACTGGAACTACAAGCTCATCACAGGTAAAGATATTACACTTAGCACATCAAATATTTCACCTAATACAAAGTATGTAGTTGTTGCAAAGGGTGATGTTACAATTTCTGATAACGTAGTATTCAATGGTATTATCGTTGCTTACGGTAATGTTATTATCGGTAAGAATGTAACACTTGTATGCTTCGGTAATATGTACAGCACAGTACAGACAAGTGATGCTACATCAGAGAACGGCTGGACCACAGAGTTTGATGCGTTACTTGCAGTAACAAATCAGTCAGGTACAACTACTATGGTTGATGTTACGGATACTGCAGCTGTTGAAGCAGCAAATGCAGCTATGGACGGTAACGAAATGCTTCAGAGAATTTTTGATATCCTCGGAGCTAACTACAAGATGGGTGATTCAACAGGAAGCAGCACTAATCTTGTAAATATCCAGACTTCTGACTGGACTAAGAATTAATTGAACTTTTACATAATGTGACAGAAATGGAGAAGCATATGAAAACAAAACGTAAACTTAATAATAAGGGTTTCAGTTTGGTTGAGCTCATAGTTGCGGTATTGATTATGGGAATTGTGGCAGGCGGAGCGGTTGTCTCCTTCAGTACAATTTACAATGCGCGTGTCGACAGTGCTTCTTCCATGGTCACAAATATTATGAAGCAGGCCCGCCAGAAGGCGTTAGCCTTAAAGAATTCGACAAGCACTACGACAAATGATACAGATGTGTACGCCAAGTTCTATGTGGAAGGCGGAGACATCTACGGAGAGGTTGACTGGCTTGAGGAGTATACTGAACCGGATGAAACAGGAACTCCGGTCAAGAAAAAGAGAACTCAGATGCTTGTAAATGAGAAAATCTGTAATACAAACATTGATATGATTTTCAGAAACCACGATGCAACAAAGGCTGTTTCAATAAAGGTTGGCGATTATTCAAAGAATGAATCAAACATTTATGTTTACTTCAAAAAGTCGACCGGTGGAATTGCAAAGATTCTGACCAGACAGGATACAGCGGATGTTGATCTTTCCGCAGTGGAAATCGATGCGGATGAGATTTTTATGAAGGGTGACACAAAGCAGGCAACTATAGTTATGGTAGCTGCAACAGGCAGAAGCTATAATTACTATGAATAAGGAGGAGCGGTAAGATGACAAAGAACAGACACTTGCTTAATGATAACGGCTTCTCCCTCGTTGAAATGATTGTTTCAATCCTGGTAACGGCCATTCTTATGCTTGGTGTTGGTGTATTTATTTCGACGACCAGAGGTACCTACCAGATGGTCAGCACGAGTGCAAAGCTTCAGGAGGAATCGCTTTCGACACAGAATCTTGTAAACGAGCTCGTGATGGAAGCCACAGATTATGCATCACTTACGATGAATAATAAGACCTGTACAAATGAACTTGGCGAGACCTTTGAGGGTACAATAAAGGTTGAATGTATTAAGGCCAAGAACAATGACAAGGCTACAGGAGAGTCAGATAACTGTTATTACTTCTTCGTTTTCGCTAAGAAGAACGGCGAAGATACAGGAACTCTTCACTACATAAAGGGTGCGGATCCTTCGTATTTTGATACTACAGCGAATAAGATTCAGATTACAAATTCACACGGACTTGTATTCAATGATGCGGCAGCTGAGCAGAAACTCATCTATGATATCGTAGCGAACAGATACACACTTGTAGCTGATTGCGTAAAGTCAATTGACTTCACATGCAGTACATCACAGACAAACGGTTATCTGATTCATATGGATGCAAAGTATGCTTTTATGGATACGGAATTTGTTTCTGATGTAAATATCTTAACAAGAAACAAGATTAATAATACAACAACATAATCCAATCACTTTTAAAATTAATTCGTTTTTCGAATTTATTGATAAATATTTAAGAAGTTACAAAGGAATAATGTGATATTATAAGAGTAAGGTTTTAGGAATGGAGGCAACATTATGAAAAAGTCAAAGAAGTTTATATCATTTGCACTAGTTGTTGTAATGGTAGCATCTTTGCTTAGTGCACTTGGTTTTGCGATGAGTTCAGAGTCTGTATCTGCAGCCAGCAAGGTCAATATGACCTACAGAGTCATCGAGCTTGTTCCCGCTTCTTCAAGCGCCAGCTTTGGTTATCTTGTAAGTGGTCAGGAGCCGATTAACATCGCTTCGTATATGCAGAAGAATAACTCTGATACTTTTGCAACAACCTTAAAGAATGCAGGTATCGGTGAGGTTTCAAAGTCGGGAGATGACTACTACTATACAAGTTACAACTGGTTTGTAGAGAACTGTCTTCCCAAGACCAATGAGTCAGGCCAGGAATTAGCATGGAATGTTGATGTAATGACTTATACTCCTTCACAGTTAAAGGAAGCATTAAAGGATGCAGATTTTGTTAATAATACATTCAACATGGTTGACCTCTTTGTATTCACTGAGGCAGGCTCAAACGGCTTCCCTTCAGTAGTATCAAAGATTAAAGAAAGTCTCAATGCAGGCTGCTTCCCTATGGGATATGATGAGCATGGCCATGAGTCATTTAAGGCATGTACAGAGTTTGACTGGAAGCTTGCATATCAGATTTTCAAGAAGATTGCAGGTGCTGACGGAGTAGAACCTTCAGCTTATATCTTTGATTATAATACTGTTAGAGGCATTGTTGGTTCAGAGCAGAATGCTGATAAGAATGCTAATGTAACAGCAAATATCAAGTATTTCTATGGTAGAGCAAATGGTATCGAGACTTCATCTCTTGGTGAGCAGAAGGGTATCGGTAAAGATGAGCAGGCAATCGGTGCAACAAATAATTTTTACAAGCTCTTTGCCATGACAACAAGAATGAATCCTTCTACATTCTATTCACTTTACTTCAAGAATGCAGATGATTGGTACGGTATTGATCCTGAAACAGGTGCATTAAAGGCATTTGAGCCTTATAACGGTAATGCAGAAAACTATGCAGCATTAGGACGTTTATCTCATGATGCATGGGGCGAGAAGATGCTTGAGCCTAACTTCCTTGAAAATGGCTACAATGTTTATAATGTAAAGCAGAAGCTTGGCTGGGTTTCTGAGGATTACTTCAGAGCACAGAACGGAAAGCTTGAGATTGCTTTCTATAACTCAAACCAGAGAAAGAGCCAGCGTGGTCTTGTATACCGCAATGATAACGGTTTATTAAATTACATGGGCAGTATGAAGGATAATATTGCAACAATCATTAAGGAGAATACATATCCTCTTGATTCACAGCAGTATCGTTTCCTTGTTGTTCAGCCTAACGGTGGCGGAAATGTAAATCAGGCATTTATTCAGGACTTTATTGCAAAGAGCGAAAAGACAAAAGACGGAGATTTTACATACAGCTGCGGTCTTGTTGGCGGAATTAAGCTTGATGTAATGAGTATGTACCAGTTTGTTAATACAAACATTAATCTTAAGGAAACATACGATGCAATCTACTTTGGTGCAGAATCATCAAATGGATATGATAACATTAGAAATAGTTACGGTGTAGGAACAAATTATATTTATTATACTGCCGGTAAAGAGGTTACCTTATACTATGAGAACCTTGACTGGGCCAGTACAGGTTCTAACCCCAAGAAGACAATTCTTGCAGGTAATGATTTAACAAAGAATAAGAAGGATGAGCTTCTTGCTTACTGTAGTACTTACGGTTTACCTGTTATTTACAGTGAGGCACTTGTAAATGCTAAGAATAACGGAAATATTGATAAGACTACAAATATGTACAGCTTTATCGATACTATCGTAGGAAATTCAAGCTACAAGACAATTAAGGATAACGGCAGTGACGGTCTCAGCGGTGATGAACTTAAGTCACTTACTGATATTCTTTCTGCAAATAAGCTTGCACTTTCAGTGCTTTCTGCTCCTCCTGCATATGAGTCACAGTATTCATTCTCATTCATGGATCAGAATGCATCAAACGACTACAGACTTAACGGTATCGGTGCAAAGGAACCTACATTCGTAAACAGCGGTTCAGATAAGTCAAGAAAGCTTACTTTCAGATTTAAAGTAAACGGTGGTGGTAAGGTTAAGGCTTACCTTTACCTTGATATGAACTATGACGGAATCTTCCAGGAGGGTGATCCTGAGGATGGCGGCGAGCTTTACGAGAGCTGGGGAGAGGTTGCTTCTGATGGCTCTGTTATCACAAGAACTTGTTCAAAGCTTCCTAATGATTATGTAGGTGCTATTACCTGGAAGCTGGTAGTTAAGAATACAGAAACCAATAAGTATGCAACACAGATTGGTTACAGTGCTGCTAAGAAGGATGACGATGATCAGGTAAATAAGACAGTAGTTCTTCAGATTGTTCCTACAAGTGAGAGCAGTAAGTGGGGTAATGGTGAGTATAATTCAAATATTACAGGTTATACATCACTTCCTCAGGGCGCAGTACTTTTACTTCCTACTAAGGATGAGATAGCTGTTGCAAAGGCACAGAACGGTAACAACGAAATTACAAAGTATGATCCTTACACAGAGGTATCAAAGGTTCAGAATTACTTTAAGGATGCATTAAGATTTGATACAGTAACATATAAGGTAAATACTCAGGAGTACAAGAATAAGGCTGATCAGTTTGATGTATCTGTAGTTGACGGAAAGATTATCAACAAGTACAACGGAAATGTAGTCAGTGAAGGTACTGTTAAGTACAACCAGCCTGTTGATAAGTTCTCAATCTATTCAACAGCCGGTGTATACTACTACTTCCTTGCAAAGCAGAAGGATTACGATATGGATACATACCGTCTCTCTGTAGCAAAGTTCAATGAACTTGTTGCAGGCGGTTATATTACATATGATTCAAGCAAGAAGGTATTAAAGTACAACAGAAAGCAGACAAAGGTTGAAGGCCAGACTATTACAGAGCTTGATACCTATGAAGTTCTTAATATTGATATGCTTGTATTAGGTTTCTGTGAGAGTATGGACCTCTTCAGTGCTGATGCAAGATCTATTATCCAGAAGTATATTAAGGATGATAACAATGCATTCGTTGGTTTTGGTGCTATCACAGTAAATACAAACAATACTTTAGCTGAGTCAATTCGTGCATACATGGGCATGGATAGATACAATGTAACAGGTCTCCTTGATGGTTCAGCTGCAAATATTGATGCACTTTACAAGTTAAACGATAAGAACTCAGTTCTTGTTGGTAAGGACGGCTTTACATACATGGGAGCAAACAATTTACCTATCGGTAACGGTTCAACAGCTACTATCAATATGGTAAATGAGGGAACTGTAACACATTATCCTTACAGCACACCTGCAGTATTCAGACTTGCGAATGCTCACATGCAGCCTTTCCAGTTAAATCTTGAGGATCCCGGTCTTGTAACATATTACTCACTTACAGTCGGCGATACTTACAAGGATGCAAGAAACCAGTACTACATGTATAAGAAGGGCGGATTAACCTACTGTGCATTCGGTTTCAATGAAGGTAATTCAAGCGGTCAGAAGGCTATTGCAATGAAGCTTCCTGAGGCAGCTCTCTTTGTAAATACTATTATTTCAAATACAGAGACTAATCCTACAACACCCGAGTTACCGCCTGCACCTTTAGCAGAGGTTAAGCCTATCAACCCTGATGTTGAGACTACACCTCCTGTAATTAACAAGGATACATCAGGTAACGATGTTAAGACAACAGACGCTTACCTCTATGTATACTATGATGCAACAAAGAGCAATAATGGTAACGACAATGTAATCAACGATGGTACATCAACTATCGGTGGTTCAGTAATCAGAGCTGAGTTTACGGCCATTGTATCAGAGGGAACAACCGGTAAGCTTACATTCCAGACAACAACCGGTAAGGATATTCCTCTTACAATCTATACTGCTGAGGGAACACCTGTAACAGACGGAATAGTTCAGGACGGAAAGAACTACTACGTAGATATTCCTCTTGAGGATAGCTACTATGCAGCAAACCCTGTTAACGAGCCTGATTACGCAATGACAAAGAACAATGAGTTCACTGTAAGATTTATTACTTCTACATTAGATAATGACGATAATGAGAAGGGTAAGACAGTTGTTAATATGAACCTCGTAAAGAGAGGTATGTTCACAATTAACTAATAGTAAATACTTCGTAGCCGCATCTGCTTTGGTGGATGCGGCTATTTTTTATCGTACTATTTTGCGGTTTCTGTAATCATATAGCAAAATTATCTTACTTGTATTAGAAAGCACTATATGGTATACTAGCCTTACTTTTGTTATAAAAAGTAACTAATGAAACCAGTGATTACGCAGGCAATCATCACAACACAAAGGACCAGAGCATGAACAAAATCAGAGAGAAAGTGATAAACTTCATCTGTTATGGCGGCCTGGAGAAGGATGACTTTTATGCCCTTCGACCGGTGTTTGACAAGATGAATCTCAAAGTCTGGCGAATATTGTCCATTTTTTCAGCGGTGATATTCGGCGGACTATTTTGGCATTCCATCGGAAATGACTCTCCGTACCCGTATATCTTTGCCGTAAACCTGTCATTGTTTCTGGCGTCCGGCCTAATCATCTTTGTTCTTTTTTATGTAGTATATGAAGACGGACCGTTTATGAACGTGGTTCATTACGGGCTAAGTCTTTTTATGCTGATAATGGGAATGCATATGTCAATGTATGTATTCACCAGTCTGCAGTCTGCGACGTATTTTATAGTATTGATAATTTTTAATGTAATCACCGCAGACAGTTCCCTGAGAGTGGCGTCAATTGATGTAATTATGTTTTTATATTTCCTGATTCTTTCATCGGAGAAGGAATCCCCGGAGGTATTTTCAGCAGATATAGCCATTGCGATAATAGTTACTCTGCTTTGTATTGGAATGCATATGGTGATTATGAATTTCCGTTGCCAGAGCTATTTCATGCTGAAGCACAGCAGTGAAAAGTACCGCAAGGATTCCGCATCAGCAAATGCGGAGCTCAAGCAGTCCATGAAGTCTATCGAGGTTCTTTCTGCACTTTCGGCCGACTTCGAAAATATCATGTACATCGACCTCAATAATAATAAGATTCTGAAGTTCTTCTCGGATTCCTTAGTTGATAAGTCGGATGCGGATTTAACGAAGCTTTCTTACGGTGAGTATGTAAATATGTTCACCGAGCGTCTGGTTTATGAGGAGGACCGTGCGTACGTTAAGGAACAGTTCTACCCCAGAGGACTTATTCTTTCTTTATCTGAGACCAAGGTTGTGCTGGTTCGTTACCGTGTTCAGATTAATGGCGAAATCAAGTATTACGAGAGTAAAATTATTCCGGATACAAGCTCTGACAATAAGTTTATGGTCATTGCGGCAACTCATGATATCGATGCAGAAACCCGCCGTTACATGGAATATAGTACAAAGCTTCACGAGACTGAGGTTCTTGCTACTTCGGATATGCTGACAGGCGTTAAGAATAAGACCGCATATTTCAGAACCGAGCGCGAGTATAATAACGCAATTGAGCATGGTGAAAAGGTGAAGTTTGCGATCATCATGTGTGACGTAAATAATCTCAAGACCACAAACGATACACTTGGACATGAGGCCGGCGATAAGCTGATTAAGACCGCCTGCGGAAAAATCTGCAGTGTATTTGGTCACAGCCCTGTATTCAGAATCGGTGGCGATGAGTTCGTAATTGTCGCAACCGGCTCGGATTATGATGATCGTGTGGCTAATTTTGAGAAGCTTAGAAAAATGGCTGCGGAGGCTACCGATGGAATCACATTTGCTTCGGGTATGTCGGTTTATAATTCAGACAGCGATTTTGTATTTAATGACGTATTTGCCCGTGCGGATTCTGAAATGTATGAAAACAAGAAGAGCATGAAGGCTAAGCGCGGAGAAACACCCAGAAGAGAAAAAGCGGAGCGTGGCCCGATTAATTTGGAGAATGAGAGCCCTGCTGAGCTAATAGAGAAGCTTAAGGCTGAAAACGAGGCATTGAAGGCTGCACAATCTATCGGAGTTACTATTGATGAGAAGCCGGCAGCGGAAGCTGAAAAAATAGAAGCGGCTGAAAAAATCGATGAACCGGTAATTGATACTTCGGAAGAAAAATCTGTTGAAGCAATAGAACAGGTAATAATTGAAAAGAGTCAATCAGAGAATACAGATTAATCTGTAGAATAAAGGGGCTGTAAAAATCAGCCCCTTATTTTTGTGCCGCTGCAGAATTCATAAAAGAACATTTAAAAGAGATTATTGAAACTAATAAAGTGTTTCATATTGTAGCTGAAAATTGATTTTAATTCATTAGAAGATACCATTAAATTGTCAGGCCCATAATGAGCGGTACTGATATAATGGTTGCTATAAAGCCCAGCAAATCTACAAGTACACCATACTTGAAGTAATCTCTGAACTTGTAGCCGGCGGCCATTGAAATACCCCAGGTTGAGCCGGAAAGAGGACATGAACAGCCCAAACTTGAGCCAAAGATAATTCCCATCGCATAAGCGGGAACATTCAGGTTCATCTCCGGTGCAATCGACATTACCACAAGAAGAGCAATAGAAATCGCGGTTGAATTTGAGATAAAAAGACTGCTGATTTGTGCAAAGAGTACAAGGATTACAAATATCGCAAAGGGAGAAACATCAGCGCCGGTGAAGTACATAAACCAGTCGGAGATGATATCGATACCGCCCGCCTCCTTGAGAACTGTAGCCAGTCCGAGACAAGCAGCAAGTCGGCCGATTATATTCCAATTAAGATTTGTTACTGCTTTTTTCTGAGTAATACAGCCTGTGATGATGCAGGCAAGTGCGGCCAGCGTAGAGGTCACATGAGGCTTAACTTCGATGTCTGTAAAGGGCACCTTCTGCACAATATAGAAGAAAACCATCAGTGCAAAAATGATGCAAATGGCAACTATTCTGCTCTTTTTAACCGGTTCCTTTTTAACATCAATTTCCTTTGTCATTTCACTTTGGTCACGATTTCCCCAAATTTTCTTACCCAGAGGGTAACCGATAAAAAGACAGTAGAGCAGGCTTACTATGCCGACAATAATTCCAAATGGCATAAAATCAAAGACTTCAAATACGGGATATTCGTACTTTTCAAGAAGACCCTGAGCAGTCATCTGCTGTGATGAACCTACCAGCGTTGCAATACCGCCCGCATTAACGGCGAGCGTCAGGGGGATTACGTGATTCATCGGATGAATATTTTTGTTTGCTTTTCCGAGCGAAAACATAATCGGAATAAAAATCGCAAGAACTGTTACATTTGTCATAAAGGTCGAAAGAATGAAGGCAATTGTAAACGAAATGGCCATCAGCATTCTTTCGCTGCCCTTCGAGAACTTCATAATTACATCGCCGATTTTGCTCGCAACACCTGTTTCATCAATCGCCATACCGACAATCAGCACGCCTATCAGCATTATGACTGTTGTGCTCGCAAACGATCCGAATGCACTGCTGAAGCTGCCGATTCCGAGAAGTACCATCACGATACAGCCTAGAATTGCGGATGTCGCCATGGGAAGCTTATCCCAGATAAACAGTATAATGCAGAGTCCGAATACGATGAGTGAGGCTACGCCTGAATTCGCCTGAATATATTCAATAATCTGCAACATAAGAAATCCTTTCTGAATTTGTTTTTTCTATGTGGTTTTTGGTGGTCTCGTCCAAGAGCCTACCCAAAGAGCCCCCACTTATGCAAGGTAGCTGTAAGCCTCCATCAAGTTGAGTCCGCGGATTTTTTCTACCATTGCAGAAGCAGAACCGGCAGCTTCAATGTCTTCCAGACAAGCCTCTGCCTTGAGCAGCATGTCCTCCCAGCTGAAGGGATTGGCCGCGTCGCCCTTAGGAAGCAGTACGGTTTCTTTGCAGGAGCTTCCGTCCGCAAGAATAATTTCAACAGCAGAACCTCTGATGCCTGCCTTTGTGTCTTCCATTGACGAATCGGGAATAAGATGAATTTTTTCTACCAGCCTGCGGCTCATATCGCTAACAGGTTCCTCGAGATCCTTAAGAGTGTAATTACCCTTCTGAAGAGCAACTGCCAGACTGTAGTGTATCGAGAATTTTGCATCATCAGGATTTGCAGGGATTTCAATTATACCCGCAATCTGAATTGCATCGTTGTAAATGTTAACATTAATTTTATCAATTTCGTCAAGGCTTCTGCCTTCTGCGGCAAGCTTGGCACGAAGCTTCATAACGGCCTCGATTCCGCAATGGGTATGCCTGCAGGAAGGATAAGGTTTAAGGTAGCTTTCATTTATGGTGAATTCTTTACCAAGGCCATCCCAAATGGCAGCCTCATCGATATTGTCAGCCATGGCATGGAACCAGCCCTTTTTGCTTTCAAGGAAGTTCACGGGACCTGTGACTCCCTTTGCCGCAAGCTTGGCTGAAATGATACCGGTTTTTGCAGCATTTGCAGGGTTCAGCGGCTTGCACGCCTGACCGCTCTCTGCGATGATAATGAGTCCGCTGGCCTGGATTGCGCTAATGCCCATCGCACTGTAAATCTTGTCTTCACTCAGTCCCATAAGCTTTGCTACCGCACCGCCGCACGCGATGGCACCTGCGGTACCCGTAGAATGAAAACCACGGTGAACCAGGTCGGGCTGAACCGCAGCAGCAGTTCTGTTATAAATATCATAGCCTGCATTAATGGCAACAAATACATCCTCCCAGCTCACATCCATAGTCTCTGCAACCGCAAAAACCGCGGACATAACCGATGCTGCCACATGGCCCCTGGCCTTTCTGTTACCGTCGTCCATATCGGCACCGTGTGCATAAACCGCATTCATAAAGGCCGCATTCTCAACTGACATTTTCTTCGAATTTAAGAGGACCGATGCCTCATCGCCGCCATCCATCGCATCTACAATTTCCAGCATCGATTTATTGAAAGCCGCATTAACCTTGTAGCCGGCATGACTGGCCGCCATGTAATCAGCGATGTATATTCTGGTATTTTCTATTGTCTTTTCGTCTAAATCCGAGAACTTTAAATTAAAAACAAAATTACTGAGTGCTCTTCCACAGTCTGTCATATTAATCACCATGTCCTTTTCCTGTATGAGGTTGTCTTATATATAAAATAGAAAGATAACCCACTGCCTTTAGGCGGTGGGTGAAGCTTTCGCGAGGTGCGGGGTTCAAGCCCCGTACCTCGTAAGCTGCGGTAGCAGCGATTTTATAACGAGTGACAAGCGAAGCGGTCACGAGTTTGACTCTATTATTCGAAATAAATCGCATATAAACATATCCTATAGTACCTATAATGTTTAGATTATAACTTGACACATTCAAAAAAGCAATAGTTTTTTTGATGGTCTCTTGGGGACGGGGGCAGTGGCTCATTTTGCATGAATTTGGAATTAGGATACTGTAAAAAAAATATAATTTGTAAAACAATATTCAAAATAAAATTGCTAAATCATTTGAATTGTGTTGACAATTTCTCGGGGGGGGTATAATAGTAAAAAAATTTGGAGGAAATAGTGTTATTGAAAGGGGTGGTCATCTTGGATGATAATAACTGGCGTAGTTTTCCGGCAAAAAATTCCGCTAAGTCATTAGATTCATATTTGGAAGGACGTGAATTTAGTCATGATAGATATTGCCATTATACTTCTTTGGAAGCGTTAGAAAAGATAATTGAATCGCATAGTTTGCTGATATTTTGCGTTGATGGATTTAATGATGTGAAGGATTCGGCACAGTATGGAGATAATGAAAAACAAAAAAAGTATTTTGCATTATGCTTAAGCACCGGTATAAATGAAAATCTTCCTCTATGGTATTTGTATTCGGGATTAAATGGGAAGGGAGGATCCATATCTTTTACCAAAAATCAAATAAAAAAAGTGATAGATAATGCTAAGTTTTCATTGGTTGAGGAGAACGATTCTGGTTTCGTTGATTTTCAAAACTTGGAAGAGAATAAAGATTTTCATATCATGTTTAAAGACTTGGTTTATGCAGATGAAAAAGAAGGTAGGGTGTCACTTAAATACAATACTCAAACAAATTACATATTTTCAACGGATGAATGGAAAATATATAGAGAATCTAATATTGGTTTTGTAAAAGGACTGATTTGGTATTATGAAAAAGAAACCAGACTTCAAATATGCTTGGAGGATCATATCCTGTCGAAAATGGATTTAAGTAAGAAATATGCCGTAAGAATGAGTATTCCTGAAAACGACTTCATGAAGGCAAAAGTTACGCTTGGTCCTGAAATTACTGATGCTACTATAAGTTCTGATATTGCAGCATATAGTAATCTAAAGGCATTTGTATGGAAAACATCTGCAATGGGCTTGAGCAAATATGCAGGAACCATTGAAATGAATTTATGTGGAAAATGTAAGAAAGGATTTAAATAATGAAGAAAATAAATTTTATTATTAGCTGCATCTTGGTATTTGCGTTATCCGGATGTGCTTCAACTAATTCTACAGGGAACAATACACAAAACGCTATAACAACTAATACTGAAAATCAAGTTCCGGAAAATATTAAGTCATTACAACATAAAATAGATAAGGCAATGGAGGTGACGCCTTCTTATGATGAGATAATAGAAATAGAAAAGCTGTATAATGATTTGTTGAAATCAGAACAGGAAAAAATTAAAGATTATGATAAAATATTAAATATGAAGAAACTTGACGAGAATGATGTGGAGTGTATATTCACAGTAAAAAGATTGAAAAGCAGCCTAACTGAGAAAAAGGGAAAGACATTGGACATTTTATCAGTATATTACTATCCGGACAGAAGTAGCACAACGGTAAAGGTTGATTACAGTATTCAAGATGACTATGGGCGAACAGAGAAAGATTCATATTATTATATGGTGAAAGCTACAGAAGAAGATGGAAATTGGTCTTGTGAGGAAGATCCCTTTTTTGAATTGGATAGGTTGAAAGATATGAAGGCAATCCTTTCAGGAGGAGATACAAATAGTGCGCAGGACTATGCGAAAGAAACATTTGAAAGGCATAGGGAAGAAGTTAAAACCGCTAGTATTGTTCAAATTATGGAGAATATAGATATTAAAATAAACTGGGGGAAAGCAGTAATATAAAAGTATTATTAATCCCCAGATAATAGCCACATTATGCGTATCAACATAATGTGGCTATAATTTTGGAATGATTTTGCATTAACAACCTCATCCCCAAGAAATCATGAACCACTGACCCCGTCCCCAAGAGACCATGAGCCACTGACCCCGTCCCCAAGAGACCATCATCAGCCCGTTACTCTGGCGCCGAGGGGTGCTGCGTTTGCCTTAAGTGTCTTGCCTCTCATTTTACAGAGCTCTGATACGCTTACGATTTGGAAGCCCTGCTCCTTGAGCACGGGGATTACATCACGTACAGCCTCGTAGGTGTATTTGTAGCTGGCATGCATCAGAACGATGTCGCCATCCTTTACATTTACGAGCTTCTCGTAAACGCTGTCATATGTGCCGCTGTTCCAGTCACCGGTATCGAGTGACCAGTTAATCATAGGGAAGAACACATTTGCCTTTACGTCTGCATTTGCCGAACCGTAAGGAGGACGAACCAGGAATTCCTGCTTGCCGGTGAAGGTCTCAAGAAGAGCTCTTGTCTGTTCTACCTCGGCCTGAATCTCTTCGGCGCTGATTTTTGTCAGATACGGATGCTTCCAGGTGTGATTTCCGAACTCGCAGCCTGCCGAAACAACGTGCTCCATAGCCTCCTTGAAGGCATCTCTGTACTGCTGGCCCCATACAAAGAAGGTGGCGTGCATATTGTTTTCCTCGAGAGTATTGAGAATGTCATCGTAAAACTTTGTGGGACCGTCATCAAAGGTGAAAGCTACGAGCTTTGCTTCGGGATCAATCCATGAAATATCAACATCTGATACATCCCATTCCTTTTCGAATACAGGCTCCCATACAGGCGTAGGCTCAGGAGTCGCGGTGGGCTCAGGAGTTGCTGTAGGCTCGGGAGTAGGTGTTGCAGTGGGCTCAGGAGTCGCAGTAGGCTCGGGAGTCGCGCTGGGTTCGGGAGTTACGGTAGAAGCAACAGCCTCTGTGGGTGCAGCGGTCTCTGCGGGCTTGTCTGAAGAAGAGCAGCCTACGCAGAAAACAGCGGTAAGTGCACAAATTAAAGCTAATAATTTTTTCATTTTAACCTCCATGCTAAGAGCCCGGCGTAAACAGATTGTATATACGGTGCTCTTAAAAGCTTCAAAATAAATTGGAACCGAATTGCTTATTTGATAGTCTAATTATAGCACCCAATAAACTCTTAACTATAAAAATTTTGCTCATTTTTGTATCAAAATTTGTGATTGTACAAGATTTTGCACAAAAAAAATGTAACAGTTCTGTGACTTTGTGAAGAATTTGAAAATAATACTTTAGTATGATTGCTATTTGCAATGAAATACACTATAATGTATTTAAGTGAGAGTTTGCGCACAAGGATTAGTATTTATAGTATTAATCAAGTTTTATTGTTACGGAGGCGTTTATCTTGCAGGGTATTAAAAGAATTTCGGCTGTGATTCTGACACTGCTTCTGGCTGTGAATACGGTCTTTGGCGGAGAAAGAGGAACAGTAGAGGCTGCGGCGAAAACAGCTGCGGCAGAAAAAAAGCTTTCACTTACCAAAACTGCGAAGACCCTATACCTGGGCGGCTGCAGGGGTAAAAAAGCAAACGGAGCAAAGGCAAAGTATTACAGTCTGACAAATGTTGCAGGCATGCTCAGCGGTTATGACCCGGATACAATGTCTGTAAAGCTCAGCTCGGCTGATAAAAGCATTGCATCGGTCAGCAGCAAAAAAGCCAGAATATACGCAAAGGGTATCGGCGAAACTGTTGTAACCCTTACGGTTAAAGATAAAATCAGTAAAAAAACGCTCCTCGGAGACGAAATCAGGATTTCGGTAAAGAAAAGCGCGACAGAGGATACTCTGTATGTGCAGGGTATTGAGGACGGGGACGAGTTCTGCGTAGGAGAGAGTGTCAGCATTGTGCTCCCCAACTATCAGAGCACCCGTGGCATCATTCCCACAGGCCAGGAGAAGCCTGTCGACTACGATACGGACCTTAGAAGACTGGTATGTGAGGACCCTTCGGTTCTGATTGAGCCCGGCAAAAGCGAGAACAGCTTTGCCGTGAGCTTTACTGAGCCCGGCGAATTTACATTAACCGCGCAGGCCTATCAGAGCAAAAGCTTTAAGGGAAGCACTGCCGAGCGTGAATTTACGGTTTATGCGGAGGAGGCTGAAGGCATCACTCTTCAGACCGGTCTTTGCAGCTTTTCGATAACGGGTGATGTGCTTCTGGACGCCGAGCCGCAGGACATCGGAATCTACCGGTGTGTTGACGGCGTCAACTATGCCTACAGTAATATTAAAAGCATAGAATATTTTGACAACGGCGCGGAGGTTACGGTTTTTAAGCCCTTTGAGGGCGGCTATGAGTATCTGATAACCGTTGAGGAGAATGAATACCGCTTTACGGCTTCGGGCTCTTCAGTTGAAGATGTCAGCTGCATAGAGCTTGATATCAGCGATGTTGAAGTTAATACAACGGTGGATATTCCCGTGAAATACTATAACAGTCAGAATATGGATATTACGGCGGCTGTTGCATCGAAGCTTGACTCCGAGGTTAAGCTGACAATGCTTCAGACAGGCATAATGGATGCATTTCTGTCAGGCAAAAGCCTTTATGTAATAACCCCTGATATTAAGCTTTTAATAGAGGCACAGGTCGTTGTTCCGGACGGTGATTCCTTCAGACTGCTTAAGGCGGAGGCCGAAATCAGTTCACATCCCATTAAGCAGCCGGAATTTACGGGCGAAAGCATTTATACCTTTACTGCAGATGACGCAAAGTACCTGAAGGCTGAGGACAAGACCGTCCACTATATTCCGGCCGGAGACAATGTTGTATTTGAGGCACTTCTGCTTTATGATGACGGTAAATACAGGACTCTTCAGGAGGCCGGAGTAACAAGGCTTATCATAGCCGATCCGCTTATAGCGATGCAGCGCGGAAATCTTTTTTCGGGAAGGTCCGGCGGTACTGCCCTTACCATAAACAATCAGGGTAAAACAAGTATCATTGCCATGAAGGGAGATATTCCCCTGGCGACCTTCGATTTAGAGGTAACGGAAGCCAGAAAGCCCGCAGCGATTAAAACTGAACTCAGTAAAACGAAGCTGAACACAGACTTTATCGTGGGAGATTATCTGATAGTAAAGGCAGATTTGCTTGATAATTATGGCGACAGAATCGAGTTTGCTCCTTTTACTATTGAGCAGAAGGAAGAAAATATCCGTGCAAACGGTGCCGCAATGTTCAGCAGCTTTATGGACGGACGTCTTATAATAAACGGCTGGGATTGTGACGGTATTGCCGGAGACGGTAGTGTGGAAGCACTGATAAAAAGCGGCGAGCTCTCAGCGGAGATATCCTTTGAGGCAAAAAATGTCAGCTGGGATTTCCAAAATATTGATGAGGTGGATTACAGGCTTAAGGTCGACGGTCCATCACTTATTAATACCAATGTCGGTATGAAAAACGATCCGACTATGGTATTCATGACGGTTGAGCTTACAAAGGACGGTTTCCTGATAGGAGAGTTCGGAGGAGAACTTCTTGAGGAGGAGCCGACCATGAACAAAACTGCGTCACAGTATCACGTGGCGCCGGGTGAGGGCTTCTTCGCCTTCCTTGTGAAGCACACACCATATGGTTCTGAGAAGGCAGAGATTCTGAAGGAAAATGAGTGCGTATTTGCGGCCTATGACGGGCTTGAGCTGGATGCATTTACCTACGGAAGCAGAATCGCCGACGGAGCCTATGAGGTTTATCTCTACTATATTACAGGAGGCACACCTTTTTCCCTGATTGATTTCAGAGGGGAAGAGGCCAAAACAGTTATTCGGGCCTATGACGGAGGTCCGGATATTGAAATCAGCCAGATAGCCGAGAGTGCTGTAATTGATTCTGCAGCACCCTGGACTCAGAATATAAAGAAATATTTTAAATTCTGTCTGGGCGGTGAGGACATCACCGACTACGTAACAAAGGTTGACTGCCGTGAGTCCGGTACTGGCGCGGTTTTTGTGAACAGTGTTGAAATAAGCTACAGAAACCCTGTTTACGGAAACGTAAAGCGCAGCTGTGATATCGGAATACTCATAGCACGACAATAATTAAGGAGGTTAGTCATGAAGAAAGTTTTTAAGTTTCTGGCGGTAATCCTTGCACTGACACTTGTATTCGGAACAATTCAGGTATCAGCAGCAGAGTTATCACTCAAGAAGACATCCAAGACATTATTCGTTGACGGATGTACAGGTACAAAGGCTAACGGCACAAAGGCTAAGTATTACAGCAAGGTTAAGCTTTCAGGCCTCGTTAGCGGTTATGATTCAAAGACCATGCAGCTCAAGTATTCAACATCTGATTCAAGCATCGTCAGAGTAAGCAAGGGCTACGCAATTGCACAGGGTCTTGGAACAGCTACTGTTACCATTAAGGTTAACAGCAAGTCAACAGAGAAGAATCTTCTCACAAAGACAGTTAAGATTACAGTAAAGAAGAATGCTACAAGCAGCACCTTACAGGTTAGCGGTATCAGCTACGGTGCTGAGTATGAGGTTGGTCAGACTATTACAGTCAAGATGCCCAGAACAGGCACTGACACAGACCTTCGTGCATTAAGCTGTGATTCATCAGACGTAGTTCTTAAGGCTTCAAATTCTAAGGGTTCAACCTACAAGGTAACCTTCAAGAAGACCGGCGACTACACAATTAAGGCTTATGCTTACATGAGCTCAACCTACAAGGGTGAGACAGCATCAAAGCTTTTTGAGGTTACCGTAGTGGACAATTCAGAGCCCACAGCAACCCCTGCTCCCACAAAGGCGCCCACAGCAGCACCCACAGCAGCACCTACAGCAACACCCGCTCCCACAGCAACTCCCACACCTGAGATTGCTAAGATTAAGCAGAGCAACTTCAAGACAGTTACTCTTAACTTCGAGAATGATGTAAAGACTACACCCGCAAACAAGGATGTAAAGGTTTACACAAAGGTTGCTGACAATAAGGTTGATTTCTCATCAATCAAGTCTGTAAAGGCTTCAGGAAAGGTTATCTCAATCGAGATGCTTTCAGAGTTTGCAGCAGGAACAAAGTACTATGTTGATTACGCTGAGAAGACATACGAGTTCGTAGGTATTTCAGCTACAACATCAGATATTGCAAAGATTGGTATCACAAAGACTACCATTCTTGCAAAGGCTTTTGAGGACCTTGGAATTGTTTACTACAACAAGGACGGCGTTGATATTACCGAAAAGGTAAAGACATACGTTACTCCCAAGGTTGAAATCGTTACACCTTATGTAACAGATTTAAGCATTTCAGGCTCAAAGGTATTCTTTAACAATGCTAATAAGAGCTACACAATTAAGGTTTCAGCAACAATCGGAACCACAACAGTATTTGATAATTTCACTATTTCATCATATGCACCTACAATCCAGAACTGTGTTGTATCTGTAACAGACGGTGATTCAGTTTACCTCAAGCCTACCGATGAAATGGTTGGTTACATGACAAAGGATGATACTCATGCATTCCTTGAGGTTCTCTTCCAGTATTCAGACGGAACCTACAAGACACCTGCACAGGCCGGTATCACAAGTGTTACTTTCGTAAATCTTACAGTAGCAATGAACGGCGGAGAGGCTTATCCCGGCGGTTATAAGATTATTGCAAATAACATCGGTCAGTCAGCTATCCTCTTCTACGCAGGTACAGAGGTAGTAGGATCTGCACAGATTGAGGTTAAGGAGCCCAAGAAGCCCCAGAAGATCGAGCTTACAGCAAGCAAGTCAAACCTTAACACAAATGCTATCGCATCAGATTCAATCAAGTTTACCGCAAAGGTTTATGACCAGTACGGTAAGATTATGAAGGATGCACCTATTACTTTAACACAGCTTGATGCTTCAAAGGAGACAGGAACAGCTATCTTCTCACCCTTCGTGAGCGGTGAGTCAGTACTTAACGGCAGCGCAGTTCTTCTTAAGACAGGCGTAAAGAGCGGTATGATCAGTGCTGTTGCAAAGAGCGGTGACATCGAGCAGACAATCTCATTCATGGTTGCAGACTGCAGTACAGCTAATGACTGGATCATGGATACATATGATGCAAAGTGTGAGCATCCCGGTCTTGTAAATACAGCGGTTCTTTCAGGTGATGTTGCACCTGAGACACTTGAAATCACTGTTCAGGGCGTTGACAGATCAGTAGGTATTCCTATGACTATCACACGTGAGAAGCTTAAGTTCTACCCTTCAAAGATCCCGAATCCTCAGACAAATGCTACTGAGTTAGCAGTTCCCGAGGGAACAATCCTTTACCTTTTCACAGTTGAGAAGAACGGAAGCTTCCTTTCAGCTCTTCCCGGATCAGGCTGTATCGCTCTTACAGATGCTGACAGAGTAATCAAGGTAAGCGGCTTCTCATATGCTAACAAGCTTGAGGAAGGTATGTACACAATCAGAACCTACAGAGTAAAGGTTGGTGCTACAATCTCTGATGTAGATATCATCAGTGCATATCAGTTCCAGGCATATGACAACCAGCCTGAGATTATTGTAGAGCCTGTTAAGGATACTTCATCATACTCAGCTGCAGTTGACATCGTAAGAGACTGCTTCTCATTCAAGCTTGACGGTAAGGCATTACCTGCAACAGCTATTTTATCAGCTACTATGAACGAGTCAGCTACTGCAAAGTATATCATTGATGCAACTATCGTAATCAATAACTCCTTCTACGGCGGAAGCTATCTCCAGAAGGTTAATATCGGACAGTTAATTAAAAAGTAATTATGAGAAAACGGATTAAGCTGATTTTGGCAGCAATCCTGATCTTAGCAATGACTGTAGCAAATATACAGCCTGCCTGTGCAATGGATGCAGGCAGGCTGTATTCTGTTAATGCAGGCATGCAGTCAGCGGAGGATAAAGGACTCATTCAGCTGCTGAAAAATGAAAAAGAAAATATTGCAGAGCTTTCTGCTACAGATATTTATAAGCAGGCCTCAGAGGCCATGGTGGAAATCATTTCCACGGACAAGGCCGGTTCGACCTATATCGGAAGCGGCTTCTTCGTAGGCGCAGGAAAGGTTATGACCAATTTCCATGTTGTAAGGTCTGCGGTTAAGCTTGAAATTAAGGATTATACAGGAAAATCCTACAAGATTAAAAAGATTCTGGGCTATGATGAGGACCTTGATTTTATAATGATTAATGTAGATTCAAAGGACAATGCCTCATTGAAGCTTTGTTATGATAAGCCCCGGACGGGAGACCGTGTTTACACAATAGGAAGCCCCATGGGCCTTACGGGAACCTTTACCGAAGGCATTGTATCGAGCGCTGACCGTGAATTTGACGACAAAAACTATTATCAGGTTACAACCCCTACCTCGACCGGAAGCGGCGGCGGTCCCGTTATCAATTCAAAGGGACAGGTAATAGGTATTATTACCCTTACCACACCCTCGGGTCAGAATCTGAATTTTGCGGTACCTATTTCGGAATATAAAAATGCAAAGAAGGCCGAAAGCTGGAAAAAGCTTTCACTTAAGGATTTTTATCAGATGAATGCTCCTTATGTGAAGGATACAAACGACTACAGGCTTTCTGATTCCTTCTTCCAGCTTTGTGCGGGAAGCAGCTGGGATGACGGCGCCGAAGATATCGGGCCTGCGGAAATTAAGGAAAATGCTGAGGCTGCACTTGTAACAATTTATTCGAAGGATGAAAAGGGCAGCGTATCCGGCGGCAGTGGTTTTTTTATCAGTGAGAATCAGATTGCGACCGCTTATCATGTGATAAAGGATGCTGCTTCTGAGGAATTCATAGAGGTTACGGACTACTTTGACAATGTGTACAGGGTAGAAAGTGTTAAAGGAAATGAGGACACGGACGCAGCCATTATCACCGTAAAGGGTACAAAAAAGCATGGAGTCATAAAGCCTGATTTTGACTATCTTCCGCAGACGGGAGAGCGTGTTTACACCTACGGCAATCCTCTTTACTATGACGGAACCTTTGCGGACGGAATAGTAAGCACCAGCATGCGCAATGTTGATGGCTTCGAATACATTCAGACCACAGCGCCTGTATCGTCGGGCAGCAGCGGAGGTGTTCTGATAAATAAAAAAGGCAATGCAATCGGAATCATCGTCTTTACATTGCCAAAGGGTCAAAATATGAATTTTATGCTTCGTGTGAAGTATTTATTAAACTGCCTGTAATTACCGGGTCTCATGCTCAGAATTACAGCAGCAGGATTAAGATTGGGCAGGCTTCTTCGGGGGCCTGGGACCCATAAACTCGTAGAAGTAGCTCTTTAACATACCGTTGTAGAGCTTACGGTTTTTATCGGCTTTGCGGCCGATATACTTCTCAGCATCCTCGTAGCTGGAAATAATAAAATATGACCACGAATCAAGTGCATTAAAGGCTTTGCCCATTGCTGTATAAAGCGGGGGCAGGGCCTCTTTTTCTTCCAGTCGCTCGCCGTAGGGAGGATTGGTTATAATGAAGCCGTATTTCTTCTGGCTTGAAAGATCCTTGACATCACGTGCCTGGAAGTGGATTTTGCTCTCAACTCCGGCCAGTCTCGCATTCTGGCGTGCGGCATTGATAATATCGCTGTCGATATCATAGCCCTGAATCTGAAGCTCACGGTCAGGCTGAATTAAATCGCGGGCCTCTGTACGTGCATTGTCAAAAACTGCCTTATTAAGAAAAGCAAACTTTTCGGCGGCAAACTCACGCTTCATTCCGGGAGCGATATTAAGTCCGATAAGTGCCGCCTCAATGGGAATGGTGCCGCTGCCGCAGAAGGGGTCCACAAGCAGTCTGTCGGCCTTCCAGGGGGTATGCAGAATAAGCGCTGCGGCAAGAGTCTCCGTAATCGGAGCCTTGCTGGTAAGCTTTCTGTAGCCGCGTCTGTGAAGCGATTCGCCTGAAGTATCGATACCTACCGTAACCTCATCCTTAAGTATGGAAACACGGACTGCGTAATCCGCACCCGTTTCCTCGAACCAGGAAATCTTATATTTAGACTTGAGTCTTTCGACCATAGCCTTCTTCATAATCGACTGGATATCTGAGGGACTGAAAAGGGCACTTCTGACTGAATTAGCCTTTGTTACCCAGAAACGGCCGTCCTTCGGAATGTAATTCTCCCAGGGAAGAGCCTTTGTTCCCTCGAAAAGCTCGTCAAAGCTCGTTGCCTTGAAGCTTCCGACCTTTAACAGTATACGCTCGGTAGTACGAAGGAAAACATTGGCACGTGCAAAGGCGGTCTCATCGCCCGCAAAGGTAACCTTTCCGTCCTCGACCTTAACCGGTTCAAGTCCGAGGTTAAGTATCTCTCTTTTTAATACTGCCTCCATGCCGAAATGGCAGGGAGCGATAAATTCATATCTCATATTATTGTTCATGTTCATCCTTTGTCTGTGTTCTGTCAAAGTAGCCGAGGTCGTTAAAATCATCATCGTCCGCGTCACCGGCTAAGGCTGCGGTATTGCTTACGTACTCAGCCTCGGAGGTGGGAACGCTGCGCCTGCTCTTCTTCTTTGAGGCCTTGGCAGCAGCCTTTTCGGCAGCCTTCTCAGCCTTGCTTCTGCTTGAAAGACTTACAACGGGTGTGAGGTTTCTGTTATTGAGAACCTTGTTCAGCCATTCAGCGATATCCTTCATAACCTCGTCGCGGTTAATCTCGTTTAAGAGCTCGTGACGTGCTTCATCGTAGATAATGCAGTCAACATTTGTAAAATGGAGACGCTGATAGCTTTCAAAAAGATCTGCCACGCCGCTTCCGTAGTCGCCTACCGGATCGTGACTTCCCGCAAGGAAAATGAGCGGAAGGTCATTGCGGATTTTCTTCATGTTCTGTCTGTTGGTAGACTGTGAGGTAAGCTGAAGCAGGTCGCAGTAAAAGGCAGCAGTACAGGTAAAGCCGCAGAGAGGGTCACTGATATATGTTCCTACACGCTGGTTATCACGGGTGAGCCAGTCGTAGGAGGTACGATTTGAAATCTTTGCAAACTCCTTATAGCCCGTAATCTTTTTTGAAAGATAAGGAGAAATATGTCTGGGCTTCTTCACCATGCGGACGAAATCTGCCAGGAAAATACCTGAATTCAGCTTGCGGTGAGGCGGATTTGCCGAGCCCATGCAGATGCAGGCATCGATATTGTCGCTGTACTGCTGAAGCACGCACTGAGCCAGAATAGAACCCATGCTGTGACCGAAAAGTACAAGCTTTTTGCCTCTGTTGACACCCTTAACATACTCAAGAACACCGATAGCATCCTGAATAAGAAGTGTGTAGCCATCCTCATCTGCGATATGTCCCAAATCCTCGAAACGGATGTCGGAGCCATGACCGCGGTGGTCATAAATGTAGCAGTCATAGCCCTTGCTGTTCAGAAAATTGATGAATTCCTTGTAGCGGCCGTGATGCTCAGCCATGCCGTGCAGAAGCACAACGCTTCCGATGGGCTCTGACAGGTCTGACGGATAGGAAAAAATATTTGTATATGTTTTATCATCCTGACGGATTGTAATTCTGCTGGTTTCCATTGATTAACGATACCTTTCGTTTAAAGTTAGAATCTATATTTTAATCTTTCCAATAATCAAATAATAAAGAAATAATCCCCGAACGGATTAATCGATATTCATCTCATTATATAATAATTTTGCTTGAAATTGCAATAGCTATTGAGTAAACTATAAAATATATAAAATAGAAAGATAACCCACTGCCTTTAGGCGGTGGGTGAAGCTTTCGCGAGGTGCGGGGTTCAAGCCCCGTACCTCGTAAGCTGCGGTAGCAGCGATTTTATAACGAGTGACAAGCGAAGCGGTCACGAGTTTGACAAAATAAAAAGATAGCAGCGATTTTATAACTCGTGACAAGCGAAGCGGTCACGAGTTTGACTTTGCTCAGTATGGTTACCGGTCACAGCTGATTACTGCGTAAATTCAGCTGCAGGCAGGGTGCCTGCGGGCTGTTTTGCGGTGATTTAGCGTGAATGGAAGAAAGGTATCAGATATTATGAAAAAAATAATTTTTGCGACAGGAAATATGGGAAAGCTTCGTGAGGTTCAGCAGATTATGGAAGGGCTTCCCTATGAAATAATATCAATGAAGGAGGCCGGACTGGCAGTTGATGTGGAGGAAACCGGTCTTACATATGAGGAGAATGCGCTCTTAAAGGCTAAGGCAGTGGCCGAAAAGGCAAGGGAGCATGAGGAATATGCAGATGTACTGGTTATGGCGGATGACTCAGGCTTTGAGATTGATTATCTCGGTAAAAAGCCCGGTATCTACTCTGCGCGCTTTATGGGAGAGGATACCTCATATACCATCAAAAATCAGGCGCTTCTTGATGAAATGAAGGATGTTCCCGAGGACAAGCGTTCAGCCCGTTTCGTGGCAGCCATTTCGATAGTATTCCCGGACGGCCGCTGTGAGGTTGTTCGCGCTACCTATGAGGGAACTGTGGCGTATGAAGCAAAGGGAATCTACGGCTTCGGCTACGATCCCATTATGATTGTCCCTGAGTACGGCTGCACCTCAGGTGAGCTTCTTCCGGAGGTAAAAAACAAAATCAGTCACAGGGCAAAGGCACTGTTGAAGGCCAGAAAGCTTCTGGAAGAGTAAGCGGATAAGTGAGGCAGGACTTGAGAATATTAATTTTTAGCGATACTCATGAAAATATAAGCAATATAGAATTAGTCGTAAAAAATGAAGGAAAATTCGATAAAGCCTTCTTTTGCGGAGACGGAGCGGGGGACTGCGACTATTTTGAGAGCCGTTTGAACTGTCCCGTATGGCGTGTCAACGGAAATAATGACTTCTTTACGGGCGCACGTTCTGCCATCGATACCGAGATAGAAGGCAAGAAAATCCATATGGAGCACGGCCACCGTCTGCACTGCTATGACATTCAGAATCTCTGCTATGCTGCGGAGGCGAATAAATGGGATGTCCTTCTTTTTGGTCATACGCACCGCTGTCTGATTTATGAGGATCAGGGCAGATTTATCGTGAATCCGGGCAGCCTTTATCAGCCGCGTGACGGACAGATGCCTTCATATATTGTCATGGAAACGGACGGACAGGGGAATTTCACATTCACTCCCGGACATATATAAATTCAGGCTGCAGCACAGCGATATTAATTTAATAAACACATAAAAGAGAAATGGCTCACCGTATACAGACGGCGGGCCATTTTCTTTAGAAGGGAGATATAAAATTATTAAAATAATTGGAACCGGCATCATTTTTCTGTCGTCTAATGGTCGGATAAAGGGGAAGAAAATCAATGCCTTCTTTACAAGGACAGTATAATATTGTAAAATCTCTGCGTAGGATGCCGAATTTTTCGGTCGGGAAACGATCAACACGCGAGATGGGAGGATTATGAACTACGATATTGAAACCCTTATGAGGGAATACGGCAATGATGTTTTGAGAACGGCCTATTCTTATGTAAAGGATAAATATGCGGCAGAAGATATATTCCAGGAAACATTTATAAAGGCATACAGGGCATTGGAAAACTTTCGTGATGAAAGTAATATCAAAACCTGGCTGATACGAATTACGATAAATGCAGCAAAGGATTATTTGAAAAGCGCATATAATCAAAAGGTTGTTCCGATGATGGAGTTCAAGGAGGACGCCATAGTTTCGGACGGGGATTTTGAAGAGGTCGAAAACAGGGACAGAGACGAGCAGGTGAAGAAAACGGTAATGAGCCTGCCGGACGGTTACAGAGAGGTTATTCTCTGTGTATATTATCATGAAATGAGTGTGGCGGACACGGCAGCGTCGCTGGGCATTGCCGAGGGAACCGTAAAAAGCAGATTGTCCCGTGCCAGGGATATGCTGAAAAATAAGTTGGAAGGGAGGCTGTAAATATGACCGAAGATAACAAAGATTTATTAAATGACGAAGCTATAAAAGCAGCCTTCAGCAGCGAGTTTGAGGCAGCGGATATTTCTGTAAGCGAGGATTTGATTGCCCGCACCATGGCGGCCATAAAGGCTTTGCCTGTGGGAGAAGAAGAAGATGATGAAATAGAGGCTGAAAAGGCTGATTCAGAGAAAATTCAGCCCGTTCCCTACTATTTAAGACAGAGACCTGAGCCCGTACGCCAAAAGGGTTACTCAAGAAAGACCGTTATATTAAGATGGGTTACCGGTATTGCGGCGGCAGTTATGGTGGGTATTGTCGGAATAGCGGTAGTAAAAAATGCCGGAATAAAGAAGTCTGAAAGCAACAGAGCCGAGTATGCGGCAAGTGATACCGCTGCAGCAACGGATGATTATAAATCAGAATCATATGCATCAGCACCCGCAGATGCAGGAGCGGCTTATTTGAAGCCTTCGTCAAACAATAGGAAGGATTTTATGAGTGAAGCGCCCGCAATGGATTCAACAGCAGCGGCCGATGATGTCTTTTATGAGGGCAGTGCAGCTGAAGAAATCGCCGAGGATGCAGATGACAGCATTGACTATGATGCGGATTTTTCTGAGAATGAGGCAACTTCTGAAAATATTTCTTTAGGCGGCAGCTTCCTGTTGCCTGCGGAAAATATTTCAAATGAGGAACCTGCACTGGGGACACAGGACATTGCGGAAGCAGCAGGTAATGAGGCGGATTTCGGGCCCGCATCGACAGGTGAGGCAGCAGACTATTCGCCTGCGGATGATTCAATAGTTGATAAAGCCGAGGTTACGGTAGAGGGCATAGCTTCGGAGAATGGTGCAGGGACCGATGAAGAAAAGGATATGACAGGCGGTAAGGAGGACATTGCGACAGATAATGTCGTTCCGGATGCTTCCGTTACAGATGCATTGATTCCTGATAATGCTGTTACAGATGATCCTGCTACGGATACAGTGATTACAGAGGATGACGGAAGCGCTTCGGATTCACCTGATTATGTAGCCGGTTCAACCGATTTTGTATTCATGACAGAGGATGAGCTTCTTAAAAAGCTGGATGAGGCAGTTCTTGGCTGTGAGGCTGAGGAGGCGGACATCGAGGCTATGAAGGCCGAGGATGAGCTTTTAGAAAAGCTCGAGCCCATAACGACCTATTACTTTATGTCGGAGGACGGCAGCAGGGCAAAGGGAATCGCCTTTTACGAGAAATGCCTTGTATATGTGGATTCCGATGAAACGGGAAGTGTGGCCCGCTGCTTCAGATACATTACAGATGTAAATACGATTCTGGGAATTCAGTAAAAATGGCAGCCGAAAAGGCAGCAGATTTTACGACCCGCAGGCAAATAATGGTGTCTGCGGGTTTTTTTTGCAGAAAAATGACAAAATATGAGAGATAATTGGGTGCAAGAGATGTTTCGGTAAGCTGCACGGGTATGATATAATTAGTATTTGAATGATAGCTTGCGTTACGGCTGGAAAGGCATATTTTTTATGATAAAACTTTTTAAAATGGAGTGCCCTTCGTGTGGAGGAGTGCTTAAAAAGAAGGGCTTTGGCAATTATAACTGTCCATACTGCGGTATGGATTATAAAATGGATATGGATATCATAGTGCCGGCAGGTGAGGGGACGGGTAAGAACTCAAAAAACAGTTCGGCCACGCAATCATCCGGTGCGGGTAAAAATGCTGCTGCCCGCATTGCAGCAATATTAGCTGTTTCGATAATTGCAGCAGTATTATGTGCGATTATTTTGTCAAAGGATAAATCGGAGAGCAGTATAAAAAAGCCCACGGCGGCAGTTAAGGTCACACCCGCTGCTAAAGGAATCAGTTCGCCTTATTTTCAGCAGCTTGTGACGGCGGCATTTGAGAAGGATTACAGTCAGGTTTCAACAGAGGAGTTGGCACGTATCAGCTACCTTGACTTGCTGACCGACAGCCGTAAGCCGGTCTACAGAATAAATGACGGTGAACTCAAAACTGCGGAAATAGAATATGACGGACGTATTCAGTACGGAGACCTTGCATTGTTTACGGGCCTTAAAACGCTGAAATTTGACGCCTACAAGGATTACGGCAGCGTGCTTTCGGGAATGACCGAGCTCGAAGAGCTTCAGTGCAGATTCTCACCCAATGTTCTTCTGAAGTATTTGCCTTCACCGGAAAAGCTGAAGGTTTTCGGATGCTATTACTCCGATGATACAATAGGTGAGATGGGAAAGCTTGCAAATCTTGAAAAGCTGTCCTTAAAGTACTACAGCACTTCTCTTTCAAAGGAGAAAACACCTGACCTTAGCGAAATTGCCAAGCTTACAAAGCTGACAGACATATATCTTGACCTCGATGATTACATGGTCTTACCCTTTATGTCTTCGCTGACAAATCTTAAGTCGGTAAATATCCATTGTGATACCTTAAAGGATATCAGCTTTTTGGAAAATATGCCGGGACTTGAGTCACTTACTCTGGTAAAATGTGACATACTGAACCTTGACAGTTTAAAGAGTGTTCCAAAGCTTAAGGTATTAAGATTAGAGGACTGCTATAAGACGGATGGCTATGAAATTGTTCCCACGCTTACAGAGCTTGAGGAGCTGATGCTGAGCTATTATCACGGACAGGTAATTCCGGAGGATTTTAGCAGCCTTAAAAAGGTTACAAGGCTTATTCTGGATGGCTTCAATGACATCTCATTTCTTTCACAGTTCCCCAATGTCAGATATTTGAGACTTTACGGCTGTAATTACAGCAATTTTGGTGCAGCAGCCTGCATGAAGGGGCTGAAGGAGCTTAAGCTCGGCGGAGGAACAAGCCTTTGCGGACTAGGCTTTCTGCTTGAAATGAAGGAGCTTGAGAAGGTAGATTTCAGCGGCATCAGTGCGGGTACTGATACCGAGAAGCTCTTCCTCATACCGAATCTGAAGGAGCTTGATTTAAGCAATACCGAGCTTGCAATGGACTTAAATGTCATAAGGGAAAATGACAGTCTGGAGCGCCTTAAGCTTGACAACCTTAAGTGGAAGGCTTACAATGAGCCCACCTATATTGGCGACAGAAAATATATTTACCAGGACTGGGACAAGCTTAATCTGACAGAATGCATGGATTTCCTTTCAAATTTTCCGAATCTGAAGGAGCTTTCTCTTGAAGGCAACGAGCTTCAGAAGCTGGATTTCCTTAAGGGCCTTGATAAGCTCGAGAAGCTGAATATAACCAATACCTATGTAAATGATGTTTCATTGCTTAATTCACTACCAAAGCTTAGGGAGCTGACCTGCGGAGAAAATCCGATTTTGTCAAAGAATCTGGATGAGCGCATTAAGGCTGATTATGACTCGAAGCCGGTCAAGCTTTCGCCCTTTAATCACTATGACTGGTAGGCGAAAACAGTCTGCATTGCAGATATAGGAACGGTAGTTTGCGGTGTAGACAAAAGGATAAGGTTATAATGAAAGGTAGAGGTATTCATGGATAATTCAAATAATTCAGGCAATAGTAAATCGAAAAAGTCTATGCCGGTTGCAAAAATGGTAATGTGCGGGCTTTTTGCGGCGCTGCTTTGCGTTGCGGCATATATCAGCATTCCGCTTCCGCTTCCCGGAGCACCGCACCTTACAATGATAAATTTTGTTGTCATTTTGATTGCACTGGTCTTTGCTCCGCTGGAATCAACAGCGATAGTGGCTGTCTGGCTGATACTGGGAACCGTCGGGCTTCCTGTATTCATAGGCGGAAAGGGCGGATTCGCTTATCTGATACAGCCCTGGGGCGCCTATACATGGGGCTTTATGTTTGCGGCAATTCTTCTTCCCTTCATACGCGGCAAAAAATATAATCGCATCCGATACACGATTTGTGCTCTTGCAGGAGTCATTTTAATCGATCTGGTCGGAATGTTCTATCTGATGGCAATGTCCGGCTACGGCATAATTGAAGGCTTTACGCTGGGCTTTCTTCCCTTTATTCCTTTGGATATCGTGAAGGCTGTCATAGCGGCGCAGATAGTACCTGCCTTTAACCGTATAATGAACAGGTACGGACGATGAAAAAAGCATTGCAGAAAAGTACGAAAAATTGTATTATTACCTTTGGGTTGATAAAAAAGGTATATTCCGGGCGGATATCGGAGAAGGGAATAAGGACGAATGGAAAGAATAGCTGAGTTCAGTAAGGTAAGCAGTGAGATTTTTACAGAGCAGGCCTGTGAAAGGCTGGGAATGAGTGAGGAGCAGGCAAAGGCGGCATATGCTGCGATAAAGCTTCCTAAACGCGCCACGGCAGGCTCGGCAGGCTATGATTTTTACCTTCCCTGTGATTTGAAGCTTGCACCCGGTGAGACCATCAGCATTCCCACGGGAATCAGGGCAAAGATGGATATCGCGTGGGTACTTATGATTTTCCCCAGAAGCGGTCTGGGCTTTAAGTACCGCCTTCAGCTGGATAATACGGTAGGCATTATCGACAGTGACTATTATTACTCGGACAATGAAGGACACATTATTATTAAGCTTACAAACTGCTCAAATACAGGCAGCAGCGCCGGAAAAACTATAGAGCTTGAGGCAGGAAAGGGCTTTGCACAGGGCGTATTTTTGCAGTACGGCATCACAATTGATGATGCTGCGGACGGTATCAGAAACGGCGGATTCGGCAGCACCTCTAAATAAAGAGGCTTGATTTTATACAATGCGGGGTCTTACAGCAGCTAAGGCTTCGGGTTAATAAATATTTTTACACGGAGGAATAAAATGATTAGACTTGGTATTTTAGGTTATGGTAACTTAGGACGCGGCATTGAATGGGCTGTAAAGCACAATCCCGATATGGAGCTGGTAGCGGTATTTACCAGACGTGATCCTGCAACAGTAAAGATAAACAGTGCTGCAAAGGTTTACAGCTCAGCTGAACTTGACAAGCACACAGATGAAATCGATGTTCTCATTCTCTGCGGCGGAAGCGCTACAGACCTTCCTACACAGACTCCCGAGGCTGTTAAGTACTACAATGTAGTAGACAGCTTTGATACACATGCAAAGGTTCCCGAGCATTTTGCAAATGTAGATGCTGCAGCTAAGGCAGCAGGCAAGATTGGCTTCATTTCAGTAGGCTGGGATCCCGGAATGTTCTCACTTGCAAGACTTTATTCAAATGTAATCCTTCCCACAGGTTCAGATTACACCTTCTGGGGCAAGGGTGTCAGCCAGGGCCATTCAGATGCTATCAGAAGAATCAAGGGCGTAAAGGATGCAAGACAGTACACAGTACCCGTAGAGGCAGCTCTTGAGCAGGTAAGAAGCGGAAGCAACCCTGAGCTTACAACAAGACAGAAGCATACCAGACTTTGCTATGTAGTAGCAGAGGAGGGCGCTGACCTTGCAGCTATCGAGAACGAAATCAAGACAATGCCCAACTACTTCTCAGATTACGATACAACAGTTAACTTCATCTCAGAGGAAGAGCTTAAGAGAGATCATGCGGGACTTCCTCACGGCGGCTTCGTAATCCGTACAGGAAAGACAGGCGGAGACAATCAGTTCAACAACACAATCGAGTACAGCCTCAAGCTTGATTCAAACCCTGCATTCACTTCACAGGTACTTGTAGCATTCGCAAGAGCAGCTTACAGAATGAACAAGGAAGGCATGACAGGCTGCAAGACCGTATTTGATGTTCCGCCTATCATGCTCGCAAATATGGAGCCTGATTACGTAAGAGCACATTTATTATAATGGGGACGCCCCAAGACCAAAATCAGCCACGTCATGGATATCCATGATGTGGCTGATTTTTTGTGCCGGCTCTCGCAGCAGTATCTTCGGCTGATTAGGTTTCGACCTGCGGTTTACTAACTGCGACAGGCCGATTACTCACCCTTCATTCTGAATCCCCAGATATTCTGCAATGCCCTCGGCGTCAGCTTTGGCGAGGCGCTTTAAGGCGTTTTCGTCGGAGATGAAGGTGGCATCGCTGTTGTTGTCTATGAAGCAGTGCTCGACGATTACTGCGGGGATGTCACGGTTTGCGTTGTGGCGGATTACTGCATAGTAATCATATACGTTTCCTTCCTCGTCGAATAGGTCATTGCTTTTTCTTGTTTCGATTCCACGGTCCCTGATTCCAAGCCCCACAAGCTTAGTCTGGATTGACTGGGCAAGCTTCCTGCTTTCGGCACCGACATTTTCACGAAGGGAGTAATATACGACAACTCCTGTCGAATCATGCTTGTCGGAGGCATTTAGATGGAGACTGACAAAGATATCGGCTTCCTTCTCCTTGGCAAAAATCGCACGTTTTTCAAGCTCGGTAGCGAGGTCGGAATCAAGCTCAATATCGCTCTCACGGGTCATATAAACCTCTATTTCGGGATAATGTGCCTGCAGGTAATCACGCACGTATTCAGCTATCCGTAGGGTTAGCTTTTTCTCTGTGCGGCCGTCAAATACGGCACCGGAGAAGATTCCGCCGTGGCCGGGATCGATTACCAGTCTGTAGCGTGTTTCGGGGCCGAAATTGGGGGAGTAATCGCCATCAGGGTCATATAAATCCACCGAGGGCGGAGTGAAGTATTCATCGTTGGGATTAGCCGGGGACTGTCCCTCGCCGCTGCCTGTATCCTGTTTTTCTTCACCGCCGGAAGCACTGTTCACATCCTGCTGTAAGCCGCCGAAAGCACTGTTCACATCCTGCTGTAAGCCGCCGGAAGAACTGTTCAACCCCTGCCCTGCATTGTTAGCGGAGCTGTTATTATCAGGTGTCCAAAGAAGCTCATTGCCGTTTTCCTGGGAAGAGGGCTTTTCAGCCTGAGCGGAGCAGGCAGTGAGTGAAAAAGCAAGAAGCATAATGCCTGCAAATCTAAAAAAGCCGTGTAAATATCTTTTGCTGTTTGATTTTTTGTTCATAGATAATCCTTTCTGAAACTGTCCGGTTCTGTCCATATGCGGACCCGATATAAGCTTTCGAACTAATTTCATGGCATTTACTATACTAACACATCAGAGTAACAAAGTCTTTACAAATTTTTAATATTTTAACTATGTAAATCAAATATAAATATGGTATACTATAATGGAATGTTTATAGTATTGGTTTCAAAACAGGCAGAAGGGCATGACGATAGATATGAATAAAAAGAAAATTGCAGTATTTGCTAACGGCTGGAGTAACGAATTCCTTGAAAAGGCCTTAAGCGGCATCAGAACTGAGGCTGCAAAGGACGGGGTGGACATTTTTGTATACATGACATATATTTTCCTGACAGATTCCGCACCGCAGAGTATGTGTCAGCTGAATGTTTTCCATCTTCCCAATCCTGAGGAATATGATGGCGCCATCATGTTCGCAAATACCTTTAATATTCCCCATGAGAAGGAACGTGTATGCCGCCTTTTCCAGTCAAAGGGCATCCCCATAATCTCTACCGAGGTACAGATTCCCGACATGGCCTTTATCGGTACGGATAACTATTCAGGTGTATCGGAGCTGGCCACACACCTGGTTGAAAAGCACAATGTTAAAAAAGTAGTCTATGTATCGGGTATCGCAGGCAATGCGGAATGTGAAATCCGCCGCAAGGCACTTGAGGATAAGCTTCACGGTTACGGACTTGAAATAGAGGGTACATTTACCGGTAATTTCAGCTTTTACGATGCAAGTGTAAATCTCGATAAATGGCTTAATGAAGGTCATGAGATGCCCGAGGCCTTTGTATGTGCGAACGATTTCATGGCGATGGGCGTTACGGATACCCTGCATAAAAGGGGAGTGCGCGTACCGGAGGATGTAATAGTTACAGGCTTTGACGGAATCCGTGAAAGCAGAACCTACCTTCCTATTATTGCGACTGTTTCAAGAGAATGGGATGAGCTTGGTGCGCAGGCATATATATCACTTAAAAAGCTGATGGAGAAGCCTGACCCTTCATTTTCACTTATGCTTCCTTCAAAGTTTGTTCCGTCGGAAAGCTGCGGCTGTTCACCGGATGAGAGCGACATAGAATTCAGAAATGAGAAGCTCAGAGGCTCATATTTTGTTAAAACAACGGATGACTTACTGGATATCTGCTTCCAGAAAATGCGTATTGCGGTATCTAAGGTTGAGGATAAACAGAAATATCATGATGTTACAAATCAGCTCTTTGATGAGGTTCCGATCTTTGACTATGACTTCAGTATCTGCATTGAGCCCGGTGTATTCAATCCCGATCCGGACGATGAGGAGGGCCGCAGAGTGCGCGGGTATTCCTCAATGGTCGATGTAATAAATGAAAAGAAAAACGGAAAGGTTACAAAGGAAATCTATTCCTTTGATACAAAATCGGTAGTGCCCAGCTACAGACATATACACGGCACCTCGAATATGTACATTATCACACCACTTAATAATAACGACCTGATTCTCGGATATATCGTGCTTCGAAATTCGATAAAGCCAATCGGTGATCTGAGCTTCAGAAAATGGGTAATGAATCTGAATTCAATGTTTGTTACCGTAAGACAGTACATCATTTCACAGATCAATAACCGTAAGCTTAAGGAAATTTACATGACCGATTTCCTTACAGGTATGTATAACAGAACCGGCTGTGAAAAGGTGATTTATTCCCATATTGAGGAAGAAAAGCAGAAGGGTAACAGCCTGGTGCTTCTCTTTGCCGATATCGACAATATGAAAATCGTAAACGATAAATACGGTCATTTGAACGGTGATACCGCCATCAAGGCTACAGCGGATGCCATGATGCGTTCACTGCCGAACGACTGGCTCTTCGGACGCTACGGCGGAGACGAGTTCATAGCGGTCGGAGAGTGCAAAAATGAAAGACTGGTATATGAGCTCAGGGATGACCTCTCCAAGTCCATCAGGAAGCATATCAGCAGCTTTAACCTGCAGTTTGACATGACCGTAAGCGTAGGCTTTGTAATCATTCGCCCCGAGGATTCATTTGATATAGACGACTATATTCAGTGCGCCGATGACTTCATGTACGAGGAAAAAGAAAAAGCTCACAGAGCGGTTAAAAAATAATGCATTTTTATGCTTTTTACGCAGATTTTGCTTGACAGTTGGCAGAATTGTGATAGAATGAATTGCAACACGTTGAAGAGAAGAGTAATATACGGATCTTTCCAGAGAGAGGCCGGCGGTGGAAGTGCCTTAAAGCTGATGTATATGAAAACTACCTCTGAGTGGCCCCAATCCGGTCCGTCGATTACGTTATAATCAAATGAAGAATGCAGTGTCCTTATGAGCTGCAGGGAGAAATCCAATAAGGGTGGAACCGCGGATAAGTATATTCGTCCCTTTCGAAGCTTTATGTTTCGGAAGGGACTTTTTATTTTGTAAACCTTCGAAAACAGAAGCGGACTTAAACGTTCAGTGTGAAGCGTAAGGCTCACGCAAGATTTCAGAAAGGAAAGGTGAAGTTTATGAAAATTACACTCAAGGACGGCTCTGTAAAAGAATACCAGAGCGCTATGTCAGTCATTGATATCGCAAACGATATCAGCGAAGGGCTTGCCCGCAATGCCTGTGCAGGTGAGATTAACGGTAAGGTGGTAGATTTACGTACAGTAGTTGAGGAGGATTGTGAATTAAGCATCCTCACATTTAATGATGAAAACGGTAAGAAGGCATACCGTCATACAGCTTCTCACGTAGTAGCTGAGGCAGTTAAGCGTCTTTATCCCGAGGCAAAGGTTGCAATCGGTCCCGCAATCGATGAAGGCTTCTATTACGATTTCGATATTCCTCCATTCTCAAGAGACGATCTTGATAAGATTGAGGCGGAAATCAAGAAAATCATCAAAGAAGGACACGAAATCACACGTTATACACTTCCCAGAGAGGAAGCTATCAAGTTCATGGAAGAGAAGGGTGAGCCCTATAAGGTTGAGCTTATCAAAGACCTTCCCGAGGGTGCTGAGATTTCCTTCTATGACCAGGGCGGCTTCGTAGACCTTTGTGCAGGCCCCCATCTTATGAGCACAAAGCCCTTAAAGGCAGTTAAGCTCATTTCATCTTCAGGTGCATACTGGAGAGGCAACGAGAAGAACAAGATGCTTACACGTATCTACGGTACAGCATTTACAAAGACAGCAGATATGGATGCATATCTTGCTCATCTTGAGGATATCAAGCTTCGTGACCACAACAGACTCGGCCGTGAGATGAAGCTTTTCACAACAGTAGACGTAATCGGTCAGGGACTTCCTCTGTTCACACCCAAGGGAACAAAGATGATCCAGATCCTTCAGAGATGGATTGAGGACCTTGAGGACAACGAGTGGGGCTACGTTCGTACAAGAACACCTCTCATGGCAAAGTCAGACCTCTACAAGATTTCAGGTCACTGGGATCACTACATGGACGGCATGTTCGTACTCAATAAGGAGTCAGAGGGTACAAAGGATGGCAAGGAAGTAATGGCACTTCGTCCCATGACATGTCCCTTCCAGTATTATGTATACATGAACGAGCAGCGTTCATACAGGGATCTTCCCTACAGAATGTCAGAGACATCAACGCTCTTCCGTAACGAGGATTCAGGCGAGATGCACGGTCTTACACGTGTACGCCAGTTCACAATTACAGAGGGTCATATCGTTCTTACTCCCGAGCAGGCTGAGGAAGAGCTTACACGCTGCGTAGAGCTTGCAAACTACGTAATGAAGACACTCGGTGTAGACCAGGATGTAACATATCGTCTTTCAAAGTGGGATCCCGAGAACAAGACAAAGTACGAGGGTGATGAGAACTACTGGAACAGCACACAGGATTATCTGCGTAACGTTATGAACAAGAACGGTATCAGATACACAGAGGCAGACGGCGAGGCAGCCTTCTACGGCCCCAAGATTGATATCCAGGCAAAGAACGTTTACGGCAAAGAGGATACAATGGTTACAATCCAGCTTGACTGTTCAAGTGCCGCAAAGTTCGGTATGTACTACATCGACGAGAACGGCAACAAGGCGCTTCCCTGGATCATCCACAGAACATCAATGGGATGCTTCGAGAGAACACTTGCATGGCTCATCGAGCATTACGCAGGCCAGTTCCCTACATGGATGTGTGCTGAGCAGGTACGTGTACTTCCTATTTCGGACAAGTACATTGATTATGCAAATGAGGTTTCTGCAAAGCTTAAGCAGGCAGGTATCCGCAACACAATCGACAGCCGTTCTGAGAAGATCGGTTTCAAGATTCGTGAAGCCAGAATGGACAGACTTCCTTACATGCTCGTTGTTGGTCAGAAGGAGCAGGAGGAAGGCCTTGTATCGGTAAGAAGCCGTTTCAAGGGCGATGAGGGCCAGAAGCCTATCGACGAGTTCATTAAGGATATCCTTGTTGAAATCAACACAAAGGAAATCAAGAAGATTGAGGTTGAAGAGGCTCAGAAATAAGCCTGTTAAATTGCGTGACAAAATAAATATTTTGTAGTAAAATATATAAAATAGAAAGATAACCCACTGCCTTTAGGCGGTGGGTGAAGCTTTCGCGAGGTGCGGGGTTCAAGCCCCGTACCTCGTAAGCTGCGGTAGCAGCGATTTTATAACGAGTGACAAGCGAAGCGGTCACGAGTTTGACTGTGATTACCCACCGCTTTCGGGCGGTGGGGACTATGTTGTCCGGCGCAGCTATTGTGTCGGAGCCGCTATAGGCACTGTTTGATATTATAGAAAGGCATGGTTGTTAAAATGAAGGATACAAAGAAGAATGTAATGACATATGAGGGCGTTAAGGCACTGGAGAACGAACTCGAGGATCTCAAGGTTAACCGCCGTAAGGAAGTAGCCCAGAAGATTAAGGAAGCAAGAGAGCAGGGCGACCTTTCAGAGAACGCCGAGTACGATGCAGCCAAGGAGGAGCAGCGTGAAATCGAGGCCCGTATCGAGGAAATCGAGAAGATTTTAAAGAATGTAGAGGTTGTTGATTCAGAGGATGCATCAGGTGACAAGGTTACAGTCGGCTGCACAGTAAAGATTTACGACCTTGAGTTCGACGAGGAGCTTACCTACAAAATCGTTGGTTCAACAGAGGCTGATATTCTTGACGGCAAGATTTCAAATGAGTCACCCGTAGGCCGTGCACTTATCAACTCCAGAGTAGGCGATGAGATTGTTGCAGAGACAAATGCAGGCGAGCTTAAGTTCAAGGTTCTTGAAATTATCAAATAACAGTGGCCACGGATTTGAAATTGCAGATTAGAATTTAAAATATCAGCTGCGGGGGCTTGTAAGTACTATGCTTTTGAGCCTGCGCATATAGGAGAAAAAATGGCAGAGAATAATAAGAATCAGAACCCTGCTGAGCAGGATATAGGACAGCTTCTTAAGGTTCGCCGCGAGAAGCTCGCTAATTTACAGGCAGCAGGCAAGGATCCCTTTAAGATTACAAAGTATGACCAGACTCACCATTCAACAGATGCAAAGTCACTCTATACCGAGCTCGAGGAGAAGCTTTTAGCCGGCAGAGTGGCACCGGACACCAGCGGAATGGACGAGGCTGAGGCAAAGGAAGCCAACAAGAAGGACTATGAAGAGCGCAGAGCAATCATGGATGCTCAGCCTATCCGCGTATCAATCGCAGGCCGTATGATGAGCAAGCGTGTAATGGGTAAGGCAGCATTCTGTAACGTACAGGATAAGCCCGGCAACATCCAGGTATATGTAGCCAGAGATGTAGTAGGCGAGGAAGCTTACGCAGATTTCAAGAAGTTTGATATGGGTGATATCATCGGTATCAAGGGCTATGTATTCAGAACCATGATGGGCGAGATTTCCATCCATGCTGAATCAGTAGTACTTCTTACCAAGTCACTTCAGATTCTTCCCGAGAAGTATCACGGACTTACAAATACAGACATGAGATACCGTCAGCGTTATGTTGACCTTATCATGAACGAGGACGTAAAGGAGACCTTTGTAAAGCGTTCAAAGATTCTTTCAACTATCAGGAAGTTCCTTGATGAGAAGGGCTTCATGGAGGTTGAAACTCCTATCCTTGTATCAAATCCCGGTGGAGCAGAGGCCAGACCCTTCGAGACACACTTCAATGCACTTGATGAGGATCTTAAGCTTCGTATTTCACTCGAGCTCTACTTAAAGAGACTTATCGTAGGCGGTCTTGAGAAGGTATTCGAGATCGGCCGAGTATTCAGAAATGAAGGACTTGACACCAGACATAACCCTGAGTTCACACTTATGGAGTTATATCAGGCATACACAGATTACAACGGAATGATGGACCTTACCGAGGAGATGTATCGTAAGATTGCCATTGAGGTAAATGGTTCACCTATCGTAAAGTACGGCGACCTTGAAATCGATTTCGGTAAGCCCTTCGAGCGTATCACCATGATTGATGCAGTAAAGAAGTACGCAGGCGTAGACTTCGACCAGGTAGCTGACGATGCAGCAGCAAAGAAGCTTGCAGACGAGCACGGCATCGAGTACGAGTCATATCACAAGAAGGGCAACATCCTTGCTTTATTCTTCGAGGAGTACTGTGAGGACAAGCTTTTACAGCCTACCTTCGTTATGGATCATCCTATCGAAATCTCACCTCTTACCAAGAAGAAGCCCGACAAGGAAGGCTATGTAGAGAGATTCGAGATGTTCATCAACGGCTGGGAAATGTGTAACGCATACTCAGAGCTTAATGATGCCATCGACCAGCGTGAGAGATTCGCTGCTCAGGATGCAAACGCTGAAGCCGGCGATGAGGAAGCTCAGCACACCGACGAGGACTTCCTTAACGCCCTTGAAATCGGTATGGCACCTAC
>JAKSRW010000071.1 GCA_024403355.1 Lachnospiraceae bacterium | reverse complement strand
GCTAAGGCTATGATGAAATAATGGAGTATATAGTTAATGAATATTAAGGAAGCAAAAAACTATATTAAAGACACCGTTCGACTTTACCTTAAGAAGGATGAATATGATGAATATTATATTCCCGTGGTTCGTCAGCGTCCTATATTTTTGCTGGGAGCACCCGGTATCGGTAAGACTGCTATTATGGAGCAGATTGCGCAGGAGCTTGGAATAGCCCTGGTAGCATATTCGATGACACATCATACCCGTCAATCGGCTTTGGGACTTCCCTTTATTGAGCACAAAAATTATGGCGGAGAGGACTATGCAGTTTCGGAATATACAATGAGTGAAATAATTGCTTCAGTATACGAAACCATAGAAAAGAGCGGAATCAAGGAGGGTATTCTTTTCCTTGATGAGATTAACTGTGTATCAGAGACTCTGGCGCCTTCAATGCTTCAGTTTTTACAGTACAAGGTTTTCGGTCGCCATCAGGTCCCTGAGGGCTGGGTAATTGTGACGGCAGGTAATCCGCCTGAATACAATAAGTCTGTAAGAGAATTTGATGTGGTTACGCTTGATCGTCTAAAGATTTTGGATGTTGATGCAGACTATGAGGCATGGAAGTCATATGCCCATGAGAGAAACATTCACGGTGCTATTCAGAGTTATCTGGAGCTCAATAAACAGGACTTCTATATTATGGAGACCACTGCCGCCGGCAAGAGCTATGTGACTGCCAGAGGCTGGGAGGATTTGTCTCAGATTCTAATCCTTTACGAGGCAGACAACCTCAAGGTATCAGAAGAGCTGGTCAACCAGTATCTTAGAAGCGAGCGTGTTGTAAGAGAATTTACTGCTTATTATGATTTGTTTAATAAATATAAGAATGATTACAAGGCATGGGAAATTGTAGACGGTATCTACTCTGAGGAGACCGTTGCCAAGGCCGGAGCTGCAGCCTTTGACGAGCGCATATCACTTATGGGTATTCTGGTTACCAACATAGAGAATGAAATGCGTGAGGTTTGCAGAAGAGGTGAAATGCTTAAGAGTATTTTGCCTGCACTTAAGACTATTAAGACTGCGGACAGAGATGCTATAGATATTCTGAGTTCAATGCTTTCGGCAAGAGTAAAAAAGACCGAACAGCTCAAGGCAGCAGGGGCGTTATCTGATGATGAGCGCAAGCTTACAAAACTCACGGTAGCTTTCCTGAGCGAGTGCATTGGGTCGGTAGAGGATGTGCGCCTCGATGGAAGTGTAAGCAATACAACAGCCTTCGAAGTAATCAGAGGCTGCTTTATGGTGCAAAAAGCCAACCTTCAGAAAGCAATCGAGGAATGTCAAAAGCATATTCATTTTGCATTTGAATTTACCGACAAGGCATATTCGCAGGGCAATGAGATGCTTATCCTTTTGACAGAGATGACGGTAAGTGAGATTGGAACCAGATTCCTCACTGATTTTGGAAGCGAGGATTACAATAAGTACAGCTCGGAGATGCTTATGACTGAGAAGAATACCGAGATTCTCGCAGAGATTGAGAAACTGAATTTGTGATTAAAGAAGA
>JAKSRW010000070.1 GCA_024403355.1 Lachnospiraceae bacterium | reverse complement strand
CCTGCTTTTCTTATTATTGTATTTATTACGTATATAAATTCAATTGCATTATCAAATGCCTATATCAATTGCTCATATCTATTACTTTTTGTCTATGACTATTATCATTTACTCTGCAGTAACCACCTTGCCCATGAAAAGAATCTCATCATTCTCACGGTCATAAATGAGGAATGCGAAAGGTCTGTCAAGATAAACTCTCTTTATCACAGGCTCCTCTTCTATCTCCGCGCAGCTCTCACAATCCATTGTAATTGCAGTAACAGCCGCAGCCTTGGTTCCGTTTTCATCAAGCTCAAGCTTGGTCTTCTGAATAATACTACTGATATAGAGTGCTTCATTATCTGCAATTCCGTCAAAGCCTGCACCTTCTTCAAACAAAGATTCCATTCCGAGAGCCTTGAATACATTGTTCAAGTCGTTTGAAGTCTCGAAATTAAGTCTGGGCATCTTGTAATAAAGCTCATCGTGGCTGTAGCTTTCAGTCTTAAGAAGTCCCTCGATATCAAGGTCCTCAAGGTTAAAGTCTCCTTCCTCCTTGGGGAGAATACCGATAAATCTGATTCCGCTCATGTAGCTGCATGAGAATGCGGTCGCATAATCATTCTCATAATATGCGCCACCCTCACTGGTAATATAGTTAATCTGCTGAGTACTTCCGTCTATGAGAGTAAAATCCTCTTCATTGTTCTTAAGTGTCCAAGCCTCACTCCATGCAGACTCAAAATACAGAGAATTGGTAATGACCATTCTGGTATCGGCAGTGATCACATCAGGGCTTAAAATCTGAGGAATCAAGCCATGTGTTTTATCCTTAGCCCAATCATTTATCTTATTGCAGGCATTGTCGGGCTTAGTAAAATCTACTTCATCCGCATTTGCCTGATAACTGTTTTTAACGACCGCCTCAAAATCCTTGTTAAGCTTAAGTCTTTTGTCAACCCAAAGGGCATTGGCCACTTCCAGCTTGTTTGAGTATCCCCAATATTCGCTTTCACTATTGTAGTCTTCAAAATTAGTCATAAGAGTGTTTGCTCTATCACTATAGTTGTCGGTTCCGAGAAAGGAATTAATCAAAGCCTTGGCATTCTCATTACCACCCTCTCCTGCCATAGCAAGCGCCATGTTGAGGCTGGTGGGGCTATACATTACATTACTGCCGGCATTAGCCTGCGCAATCAGGTCGGTGACAATTGACGAGTTTACAACATTGCTTCCGCCCAACTCTCTATTTTCAAATTCATAGTTAGCAGTTCCGGAATTTGAAATTTCCGAACCATTACGATTCTTTTCATCATCGCTTACCACACCATTATTTCCGTTATTGTTACCGTTATTATTTCCGGTGTTGCTTCCGTTGTTATTGGTGCAGCCGGCCATGGTCATCATTGATGCAAGAATTAATAATCCTGCGATAATTTTTCTTTTCATATCTTTTTCTCCTCACGCTTATGCGTTTTTACTGTACATACATATACACAGAAAACGCCGCTAAATATTTCGCAATCTATCAAAAAAATTTAAAAACAAGCCAAAATCTGTCAAATTTTGTATACATTTATATTTACAGCTGTAAAGTATAGCTGTAAACTTTTGTCAAATCAAGAAGATTGAATTGCCTTGATTTCAAGAAGGAAAATTTATATTGATCTCAAGCTATCTAATCTACATTAATTTATGGAGGTATGTATGGCACTCAAGGACAGACATGCAGAAATCATTCATATATTAAAGCAATCCGATGGTCCGGTCTCCGGCTCCGCTCTTTCAGCAAAACTCGGTGTAAGCCGTCAGATAATAGTCTCCGATATTGAAGCACTTCGTACCGATGGCAATATGATTCTTTCTACACCTAAGGGCTACGTAATCATTCCCACCCAATACGTTGAAAGAGTCTTCAAGGTATTCCATACCGTAGAAGATACGGAAAAGGAATTGAATCTCATAGTCGACTTAGGAGCTGAAGTTAAGGACGTATTTATTTCCCATCACGTGTATAACGAGATTCATGCCAAGCTAAATATCGCGTCCAGACACGATGCCAAGGTCTTTTGCGATGATATAAAAAGCGGCAAATCCAGTCCGCTTCTCACAGTAACCGGCGGATATCATTATCACACCATCGCCGCCAAGGATACCGCTACCTTAGAGCTTGTTGAGGCAGCCCTCAGAGACAACGGCTTTTTAGCTCCACTTACTGAATATGAGCCTGCTGCTTTAACCAGATACTTTGAAAACAAATAATCTGTCGCGAATTATAGTGTGAAAACAGATTGAAATAAAAATTTGTGTAAAAAACAGAAAAAACAGAGATTTGTGAAAAGACAGATTGAAATAGAGATTAATGTGAAAATAGAACGGAGGTCGTTATGAAAAAGACAAAAAATAAATTCACAGCCTTTCTCGAAAGAAAGGATAT
>JAKSRW010000007.1 GCA_024403355.1 Lachnospiraceae bacterium | reverse complement strand
AGCTTCACCCACCGCCTAAAGGCAGTGGGTTATCTTTCTATTTTATATATTTTACATCATGGCAGTGATTATTTCAAGCATATTAGAATTCTGCAGCCCTCTGCCTTACGGCCAAAATCAGTACTCTTTACAAATTCCGGCATATGATATATAATTCTTATAATTATGTCTTGTTATATGCTTTATATGAAAGGTAAGGTTATTTACAATGCCTAAAAAATATGTTAAAAAACCGGCCGCCAAAGCCACCGGTACAGCTGCCGGAAAGCAGCCTGCCGTAGCTCAGGTTGAGGCCGTTCCCGCTAAAAACCACTATCTTATACCGCTCTGCTTCGTGCTCGCGGTAGTCCCGCTGATAGTTTATATGAAGTTTTATGAGCCTCATATGGAAGATTACGCATTCTTTTCGGATCTTCCGTACAATACAGACCTTTATCTCTTCTACAAGGGACGTTTCTTTATGCTTGCGGCGGCGGCTATGCTCTGTCTGATAATAGCCCAATGCTTCACAAAGAAGGTCAAACTGAATTTTGCCAAGCTCTTCATCCCCCTCGGCGGATATATGCTTCTGGCTCTGTTATCCGCAATCTTTTCGGAGACAAAGCATTTTGCCTTCTGGGGCAGCTTCGAGCAGCTTGAACCGGTATGGGTTCATCTGGGCTATGGTCTGGTGGTATATTACGCGGTAGTATTCATTCGCAATATGAAAGACATTAACCTTTTGATGAATGCCCTGACAATCGGTACGGTCATCATGCTTCTGATAGGTGTTACACAGGCCTTTTCGGCAGATATTTTCCGAAGCAGCTTATTTGAAAGCTTTGCCCGTCTCGGTGTTCCCGAGGAATTTCGTGAAGGCAGCAAAATGGTCTTCAGCTTCGAGCTCGGCCGTGTTTACCTAACACTTTACAATCCCAACTATGTCGGTTCGTATGTAGCACTGCTTTCGCCGCTTTTCCTTATGCTGGCATTTGCGAAGAAAAAGGTATGGCTGGTAGTTCTTAACATAGCTATTTTCGTCGGCCTCCTGCTTACACTTCTTGCATCGGGCTCACGAGCAGGTTTTATCGGAATTATTTTATCCTTGCTTCTTCTCGTCATTATTTTCAACAAACGACTGATTAAGTACTGGATGGAAGCAATTATCATTATCACAATCCTGGTCGGTACCGTTTATACAATGAACAACTATTCAAACAACGGTATCATGAACCGACTGAAAAGCGCTCTTAACGTAGAGGAGGTCCAGCATAACCTGACCGACTTAACCGTTAATAAAGACAATGCTGTTTTCACCTATAAAGGAAATGATTTATCCATCCTCTACAAATATGATGAGACTGTTGATTCCGTTCATATGGATGCGCAGTTCGAAGGACAGAGTCTTCCCATCCGTGCCGACGGAGAAAACAATTATCTTATCGATGATGAACGCTTCAGCGGCATTTCACTTTCCTTCGCAAATGTTGAGTCGCAACCCGGCTGTATAGTTACCGTCGACGGAAAGCAGTGGATATTCGCGCAGGTGGATAATGAGCTTTATTACTGGAACAACGAGGGACATTTTACAAAGCCCGTTAATTCGGAAACCTTCGAGCCCCTCGCAAAATATTCACGTTTCGCCAGCGGCCGAGGCTTTATCTGGTCAAAGACAATACCTCTTCTGAAGAAAACACTAATCATCGGTTCAGGTCCGGATACCTTTACCGTACAGTATCCTAACGAGGACTATGTGGATGCCTATAATAACGGCTACGAAAACCAGACAATGACAAAGCCTCACAACATGTACCTTCAGATGGCGGTTCAGACAGGTGTTCTTTCACTTATCTGCTTCCTGATCTTTTACTTCTGGTACTTCTTCAGTACAATCAGGGTACTTATACGTGTTGATAAGTCAAAATACCTCGCGCTTGTCGAAATCGGTATTCTCTGCGGAACCTTCGGATATATGGTTGTAGGAATTATTAATGACAGCATGGTCGCAGTTGCTCCTCTCTTCTGGGCACTTACGGGTGTGGGAATCGCAATCAACTTTATGCTGAAAAAAGAAAAAGCTGAAGAACCCGTAAAAAACGAGAATGCTGAAACTACTGAGAATACTGAAAAATCAGATACTATTGAGGAAGCCCCTCAAAAAACAAACAAATAGATTATTAAAGGCTCTGACCAAATACCTTAGGTCAGAGCCTTATTTTTTGAATTTTGTTTTAAATAAATTTACGCACCGGGATTAACAGAAGGTGCTGTGGTAGGTGTAGGGGTAGCACCCGGTGTGGTTGAAGGAACGGGTGTAGGTGAAAGCTTCATATCCGGTATGTCAAGCTGCAGATATTTTGAAGCAAGTACCGTAGCTGCCTTGGAACTTGCATTCACGCCCTTACGACGTACAAGCATTACCACTCCGCTATCCGAAAGCAATACATCCTTTTTACTGCCGTCAATCAGTACATAAGAGCCCTTGGTCGCAGGCTTTAATACCGCACCAAGCTTGGCCGCCGACCACTTACAGCTTTCCGGTCTGACCTTCTTTGCCGAAAGATCATCAGCCAAAAGAATCATATATTCATATGTCGGGTTCAGCGTTTTATCATCAGCATGACTTAATATTGATTCAAACTTTACTCCCTTGGCATCGGCTGTTAATACCACCACAGGGGCATCCATCTGTGCCATAAGAGCAATTGTTCCACTCCTTGATGCCGCCTTTTTCTCAGTGGGCGCCATTCTGTAATCAACCTCTATTATTTCGGTTCCTGTAGGTTCCACTACGCCCAGTGCCTTATAGCAGTCCGCAAGAGTAATTTCGTTTGTTTTTGTACTTGTATTTTCCTTGCCTGCCTCATAAAGCTTTGCAATATTTACATCTCTTATCGGATCCTCCGTCTTTGACAAAGCATCAAAGGGAAGAACTGTTTTCCAGGAGGTATCAAGTCCGCCGCTAAGTCTGAACTGCATACCGTTTTTGAAATTAATTGTAAGCTTCGAGCTATCGATTTTTCCTGCGGGAGCCTTTGATACCGCCAGCTTAATCTTTACCTCTTTACTGTATCTGCGTCCGGTTTTCTGGATGTTCTGGTTCTCTGCATTGATTCTGAAATAAACTGTTGCACCGCTGGACTTCATTGTCTCCCAGGTCACATTTTTAAGCTCAGAAATACTTTTCCACTGTCCGTTTGCCCCCTTCTTGAACTGAAGGTCAAGTGTCTCTATCTTTCTGATTTCGGCACCGTTAGTTCCCGAATGGTCATAGGTTATCACCTTGCCGTCATTCATGGTGAGTACAACCTTGCTGATAACTCCGTAGCCCTCTGCGTTGAAGCCTGCCGCACAGTAGTCAGGGAAAACCTCTACCTTTTTTTCATTACCCAAAAGAGTAATGCACTGCACCGGTACCAGTCCGTCAGCTCCGGGGGTAAGCGATGTTGCGATTCCTATATAGCTGTCCTTGGCTGAACTGATGACGGAAAAATCTATATAATACATTTCATAGGTGCCGTTTTTCGAAGCTGGTATAAGCTCTGTGGGCTTTACACCCTTTACTTCAGGTCCCTTGATTACGCAGTAATATACCTTCTTTGTGGAATCAATTTCTATCTCCTCTGTTTCGTAGAGAACATAGGCCGCCACTACACCGTCTGCCTTTGCGCCCTCTGTGGGGGTAACCGAAGGGGTGGTGATAGGTCCCGGGGCGGGCGTTCCGGTTCCTGCTTCGGAGGTCGGACCTTCACCCTCTGCACGTACAATTACCGAAGTCTTTGCAGCCTCAAAGCACAACAAAACAAGTACCAGAAGCACGGGTACCACTATATATAATATTTTAAGTCTGGCATTCTTCATAGTTTAAATCACACCTTTCTGCACACCCGCCAAATAAGCCGGTATACGAGCCTTCTTTATTTTACATCGGCAGATTCAGTAAAAAACTTTATAAAAGAAAAACGCCGGGGCCAACAGCCTCGGCGTAAAATTCATATCCGGTTATCAAACACCGAAAACATCATTGATGGCGTCCTTTGCATCCTCTGCAGCGTCCTCAACGGCTTCCTTTACATCCTCTGCAGCATCCTTTGCTTCCTCATCAATATTGATTGAAACGTACTCTGAATCATCCTCGTCCTCATCGAAATCGAAATCATCGAGGTCATCATCAAAATCATCGTCTTCAACATCCTTTGCTACAAACTTCTTGTATGCGAAGTATGCAGCTGCTCCTATTGCAGCAGCACCGGCTAAACCTACAACTAACTTTCCTAACTTCTTCATCTTCAGTACTCCTTTCATACTTACAATTTACCTATTAAGGTATTTGTCTATATTATATAGTTTTTTTTATAAAAAGTAAAGTTAAAAAATTGTGAACACACCTGTAGTTAATCCTTGAAAAAGACTGCAAAATGATATATATTATTAACAGGAATGTTATTATATCCATTAATTTTAGGGGGATTGTCTATGAAAAACCTAATAGTTCCCGCAAAAAGGGAAAATCTTGACACAATTCAGGGCTTTATCCGTGACGAGCTCAGTGCCTACGACTGTCCTCCCAAGGCTCTTATAGAGCTTGAGATTGCCGTTGAAGAGATATTCGTAAATATTGCAAGCTACGCTTATGATACAAACGACGGTGATGCAGAAATAAAATGCGAAATCGAGACAAACCCTCTCAGTGTTACAATCCAGTTTCTGGATGACGGCAAGCCCTTCGATCCTCTCGCCAAGCCTGATGCGGACCTTTCAAAGGAAGGCCTGATGTCGAGAGTAGGCGGTCTTGGCATTTATATGGTGAAGCAGAGCATGGATATGGTCGCCTACAGGTACGAGGCCAATAAAAACATTCTCACAATTAAAAAGAACCTTGAATAATAAGATAAAATTACAGCCCCCGCATTTGCGAGGGCTGCTTTTTCGTTCAACTAATATCAGGTCTTTGCAGGCTCTTCCGCTGCAGGTCTGGTAACTGAAAATGAAGCATATGCCGAAGGAAGCTTAAGATCGATTCCCTTGGTTACGTTCAATGCAATACCTGTAAATCTGAAGAATACAGTACATCCGTCGGGAGCCGACTTTTCAGAAAGCTTAACAATCTTAGCAGCCTTTACTGTCTTCCACTTTGCCGTAACAGGATCAAAGCTCTCTGCGCCTGACTTTACGATGCAGTAGTCAACAGGAGCTGCTGCCGAAGCCTTGGGGAAATTGAGGGCAAGCTTTCTGTCCGGAAGAATCTCATACTTAATATCAGTTCCGACTGCAGGAGCCTTTGTCTGACCGGGAACAGATAAAAGCGCAGTCTGTGAATAACCCTTTGAGCTGGTTGCCGCTACTCTGATTTTAACCACAGTGCTCTTTCCTCCCTTATCAAACATAACGTCCGGTACCATATCAGCAATGGCCATGTTCTTTTCACATGAAACCCATTCCTTCTTGGTCTCATCGTAATATTCCATTGTGTCCTTTGTACTGACAATAAGCTTCTTTACATTAATCTTTACGCTGGGTGCTGCAGCCATCTTGGGAATAGTTACAACTATCTCCTTGCTGGGGCGCTCGCCGGGTTCGCTTTCATCCTTTCCGAGTGTCTGTCCAAGCTTAAATACAAGCTTGCAGCCCTTAAAACGAAGCTGGTCTACAGTAGCCATAAACTTCTTGTATGAAGGATCAGACTCTGTGAATTTTACCCTGTACCAGGTGTAATCGGTTGACTTACGCCAGAGAAACTCTGTTGAACTGTCATTTCCCGAGAATGTAAAATCACCTGTGGCCTTATCAAATTTAACCTTGAAGCTTGTGCCTGTTTTAGGGAAGGTAAGCGGAACAACGGTAGTGTTCTTATTTCCCTTAAAATATACCGTTACATCAGATGCTGCCGAAACCCATGAAATGTCGGTCTCAATAAAATCCTTGCCGGCGCCGTCCGTATATACGGGACCTTCGAGCTCGACCCAGGTATTCTTGTTATCCGTAGAATAGAAAATAATACCGTTTCCGTTCTTAAAGACCTTCATATTAAGCTTTTCATAATCAATGCTTCCGATTGAAACCGGTGAGGGCTCTGCCGCATAAGCCTTAAGTCCGCCTGCTGCAAAGCAGCCAAGCATAAGCATAAGAAATGCTGAAATCCAAAGAATAACTTTTTTCTTCATAATAAAACCATGCCTTTCTAATCCGGTCAATTACTTGTTCTCAATATCACTTGCAGGTCTGTTAATTGTAATCTTCCAGCCGGATGTGATTCTGAATCCGTTATCGAATTCAAATACAAGATATGCAGATTCCGATGTACCGGGTGTAACACTGTTGTATATTTCATTAATCATACGGTTTGAAATATCCATTGTGATATATTCGCTCTGTGATGCAATCTTTGTACAAACCTGCTTATCCTTCCAGGTAACATTCATAAGTGAAAGGTTATAATCTGCCTTAAACTTCTGAAGTCTGATATGATGATCATTGGGATGGTCGGTCTCTGTAATCTTCTCTCCGCCGTTTCCGTCCGAAACAGTCTGGATATCCTTGAGAAGCAGACGCTCGTTAAGAGTAAGTGACTGAGCACCCTTGGTCTTATTTTCATAATCAACGATTACCGCGGTGTTCTTCAGGTTAATGGTAATGCCTTCTCTGATAACCTCGCCGTTGCTTAAGTAAATGATAAGGTTTGTTGCCTTGTCCCTGTCATCAATCTGTGCGTTCTTTTCCATGGCTGCCACATTGATTGTAAGCACGGCCATTCTCTGCTGGTCACCGCTGTTGCCGGCTGAGCTTCCTGTTGTGTCTGCATATTCAACCGTGAAATAACTATTTCCGCTGCTATCCTTTGCACCCTTGGCAAATTCTACACCGTCATATCTGATTTTGGTTACTTCAACCTTATCATTTGTAAGCTCACCCGCGGTGCCTGACTTAGGAATATATCTTGTTCCGATATCAAGTCTTACACGGAAGCTTGTGGCATCACACTGTGCCTTTGACATATACTCGGGATAGCCGTTGTTAAGCTTATAAATTCTGTTTGAACCGTATACACGCTCAAATGCACTTGAGTATTCGATTTCATCGGCGTCCTCGTTGTAATCAGTCCATCCGAGCTTATCGGCAATGTTCTTTTTCTCTACCGCTGTTGAGGGGTTGTTGACCTTGGTTGCGGGGTGGATATAAAGAGCAATTCCCTTTGTTGTATCACTCTTAAACTCCTCACTGTCGCCTGTACCGATAGAAATATATGCGAGCATTCTTCTCTGGCTTGAATCCTCTGCGTACTTATCGAGCTTCTTTGTTGAGAAAATCGAAGTACTGATGATGTATCTGTAATGCTCTGCCTTTGTTTCATCCTCTTCACTTGCATCATAATCAGCATTTTCTGTCACGATACTTGTGAAATCCTCGTCCACCTTAAGTATTTCACGTACTGTTCCGGTTGATGAGAAATCAACAAACTTTAATGACTTGATTGCTGAATTTGTCTCACTGTAGAAGGTAAAGCTGAGCTTGCCCTGACTGTTTTCTGCGCTGCACTCACCTGCTACTGTCTGAAGCCATGTAAGACCGCTGAGAGTTGTGATATCCTTGGGATATGAAACCTCACCCAGGAACATTTCAGGTGATGCAAGCTTGTAGCCTTCTTCGCCAAGCTTCTTAAGAGCCTTACGTCTTACATATACAAGACTTGTATTTTTAACATTGTCCTTGCTTTCCGAAATAGTAATGGGTGTTGATGTGGTAATGGGCTTCCACTTAATCTCATCAACATCATCAATTGTAATTCCCTCATCCACTGCCTTCTGGTTAATAATGCAGTACTCATAGGGTTCTGAGCTGCTTGCTACGGGTACCTCGATTCTGAAGGTTGAGGTACTTGTATATACCAGCTTAATATCGGTCTTCGCAGTTGTTGACAGATCCTCCTGTGCGGGAATGCAGATTGTGGAAATGTTTGACATCTGCTTTGATGAAGTAGCCGCTGTTCTGAACTGAACGTATACATCCTGAGGAGTGTTCTTGGCATCAATCAGTGCTGAAGAAGCAATCTCCGAAACAGGACAGTTGTATGTCTTTCCAAAGCTTGTCCACTTAGGATCGTTTCCGGGATTACCGTTCTCATCACAAAGACGGTATTCCATATCCTTTGTTACGGAAACAGTCATTTTTGAATCATCCAGAGTAATCTGAGGTGCGGGAAGCTTCTTTGCCACGCTGATTATGATTTCCTTGCTGCTGCGCTTACCAACGTTTGTTACCGAGCTTCCGTTTACAGCTGCCTCTCTGAACATGAGCACACAGCCGTTATTGTTCATGCCTCTAAGAGTATCCGCAAAAGCTGCGGTGTCAGGCTTGCCGGATGCATCTACGGGAAAACGCTCCCATGAAACCGCATCTCTCTTCTTCCATTCAACGCTTCCGGTCACACCGGTAAATGTAAGTGTGCCGCCGTTCTGTGTGGAATAAGTAACCTTCATATCCTTCTTCTGCTTCGGAAGTACAACCTTAACAGGAGTTGATGATACATCGCCCTTAAGAGATAAGGTGTAATCCTTTGCTACCGAAATCCATGATATATCCAGAGTTACAAGATTGCCTGCCTCTTTTTCAACAGGAATATAATCCCATTTTTTCTGCTTTGAATCAGAAATCATCAATGCCGAATCCGAAGAACCGAGTCTGATTACCATTGAACTTGTATTGTAATTAATCTCAGTAACTTCAACCGAACCAGCGGCAAAGGCTTTTTTATTACTGCCCGCTACTGTCAGCAGCAACGCGACTGCCAGCATTACTATCCATCCTAATCCTTTAAATTTTTTCATAAATTTCATAATTTGAAAATCAATTTTCAAACTTTCCTCCGCTTAAATTAATTATATGATAACATAGTAATATACTTCTCTGTATTAAGTATCGGCTATTTTTCGGATTTATTCAACCCCAAAAAAGAAAAATTATTTTTTTATTTTAATAGTAGCATTTTTTTATACGTTGTTGTATCATAGAAAAGGTTGACAGAAGTCAACAAATTTAATAGTACAGGTGATTAAAATGCTTTCATATTTTCTGGATGCACAGTATTTCAATTACATTCTGCTGGCAGGCGGACTGTTGGCCTTTGCCGCAACCTTTATCGTGCTGAAGACCTGCATGCACAGACTTCCGACCGATATTGGCCGTGCCTTCGCGGTTAATGCAGAGAAGGCCAAGGGCAAGCCCCGAGGTGCCGGCGTAATATTTATCCCGATTTACTGTATTTGCTGTCTGATTTTCGCTCCGCTCACTATAGAATACGCAATCTACGGCACACTGCTCATGGCGGTAATGCTTACAGGTTATCTCGATGATGCTTCAAAAAACCCCTGGAGCGATTATAAAAAGGGCTTTTTCGACCTGCTGATTTCAGTCGGTGTTGCAACAACCTACGCACTTAACAACAGTACCGAGGTCCGTCTTGAAATCATCAGCAATGTCTTTGGTGTCGATGCATCCTTTACAATTCCTCTTGTGGTATATATAATACTCGGAACAGTTCTTGTATGGATGTCAATCAATGTTGTAAACTGTACCGACGGTGTCGACGGTCTTTGTACCACACTGACCCTCCTTGTGCTTCTCACCTTCCTTTTCCTTGAAGGAAGCAGTGATTTACCTGCACATATAATCGTGATGATGGGCGCACTTGCCGCTTATCTCTGGTTCAACTGCAGTCCCAGTATCCTTTTAATGGGTGACGCCGGTTCAAGACCGATTGGCGTATTTCTTGCAATTGCGGCAATGAAATGCGGTGATCCCTTCCTCTACATTCCAATCTGCCTCATCTTCATTCTCGACGGAGGCATGGGACTTGTAAAGGTATTCCTGCTCAGATTTTTCAAGATTCATATTTTCAAAAACACACGTATGCCGCTTCATGACAATGCGCGTAAAAATAAAGGCTGGTCCGATACCCAGACAGTAATCCGTTTTAATATTTGTCAGCTTGTTATTTCATTGATTATAATTCTTCTGATCGGATTCCATATCTAAAAAATTACACCTGCATCATTTCATGTATCTGATGCAGGTGTTTTTTTAACTCAACCTCATACTGAGATCCCGGCGTTAGCCTATGGATTAGATTTCAGGAAGAAGCTCATCCATATATTTGATGATATACTCGCCACGCTTAGCGGCAAATGTAAAAATCTGCTCCTCGTAGCCTGCGTAGTGACCCGCCTGAGACCAGATGGAATCATCGCCTTTTCCCGCAAGCTGCTTAAGATGTCTGTAGTAATACGCAAGCTCCTTCTCGCGTTCCGCATGAAGAGCCTTATAGCTTTCAACTATGCTCTCCTCACTGAGTACTCCGTCAAGGTATTCCATTGTCTTATCCCTGAAATATTTTCTGCAGTCCGCTCTCTCCATAAGCTTTGCAAAAAGAGGTGCGTAACGCTTATGATTGGGATTCAGCACAACCTTTAAGGTATTATAATTTGCCTGTGTTTCGGTCTGGTCATAAAGTCCGTAGGCATAGTCCATATCATGAGGAAGGAAACGCCACTTACCGTCAAAGAAAGCTGAACCGGCCGATTCACCCTCCGCAGCCACATAGCGGAAACACTTGTAATTGTTATTGGGCCAGTCCGAATTGCCAAGGGTAATGTTCCATGCCATATAGTCAAGATAATTCTCAACGTCCATGAATGAACAGAGCGAATTATAAACAGCGTTATTTGTAAGATTCTTCTCAATGAAAGAATCATAGCTTGCATTATACTCGTCTACGCACTTCTGGGTAAGCTCATCATCGTCATCGTTTTTCTTCTGCTCATTGCCTTCAACAACTACAAACTCACCTGCGGCGTCACCGAATTTTTCCTTGAAATACTTGTCACAATAATTCTCATGCAGCCAGTAATATCCGTAATACGAACCGTTCAGATAACAGATTGCGGGGACTACAGCCTCGTAAACAGGCATTCCGGCCTTCTTGCAGAGGGTCTGGCTGAGCTCGTCACGAATATAGGAAAACTGGAAATCATTACCGCAGTTACGAAGCACAAGCTTATCATATTTCTTAATGATATCGCCCGAGCCGTCCAGCTTTTCCGTAGCAAATATATTGGTTTTAAAATTCTTGTTGTCCTCGTCGTAATCCTTTCGTGAGAAAAGCTTCATAGACTTTACCGATGAGGTTCGCGAAGCACCTCCGTAAATTCTTACGCCCGCATACTGTGAAAGAAGTGAATCGCCCTTTGCATCAAGAGCCTCCACATATACCATTTTTTCGTAGTCACGGCCGCGCTTGTTATAATTCTTTCCCGCAAAAATTCCGTCAGGAAGATTTAAAAGGTCATCCGGACTACCGCTCACGAAAAATACCGCGGTTGAAAATCTCTCTTCTGCATTCTCAGACACAAGATAGCTTCTTGCGGCAACCTTCGAGCTGTTTCCTTTTTCATCAAATGCACAGACACGAAGAGTATAGCAGTCAGGGAAATCACCGTCTATTTTTTCAAAAACAAGAGGCTCGGTATATTCCTGCGATTCTGCAGTAGGCATAGAACCGTCAAGTGTATAGCGTACCGACCAGCCGGAAGGTGCCTTTACCGTAAGCTCAACATCCTTTTTATAAAAGCTGTTATCTGCCGAAAATTCAAAGCTTCCGTCATCATCGAAGGAAAGCTTCTGGCTGACGGTCTTGGACATTCCTTCCGGAACGGGTGTGGGTGAAGGATTCTGCTCAGCCGCAAGATAGCTGATGCTTTCGGAAACAAAGCCTGCCTCTGCAGCCGCTTCCTGCTCCTTCTCCTTATCCGCCATGGCTCCGTCGGTATACTGTCCGAGCTCTTCCTTAAGGAACTCCTCCATTCCCTCAGGTATATCCTCGGGATTGATTTTTGACGGATCAAAATTTGAAAAATCAAAATTCTCAAAAGGATTCTTTTTATCATCCTCCGCAGGCTTTGACTCAGCCTCATCTGTTTTCTTGTCATCCGCTGCTGCGGTAATATCCGCTGCCGTGTCAGTCACTGTATTTGTCTGTGAATCGGCTGTTTCACTGCCCTTACCGCAGCCGGCTAATGAGCCTGCAGCAAGCAGCATCACCATAAAAAATGCAATAAGCTTTTTTTTCATAAATCTATCACCATTCCTCCTTCGGCTTGGGACAAAGCTTATAATAAAGCTCGGGCGGAAGGTATGCCTTAACCAGGATACCGTCAGCCTGATATTCCTCCGCTATAAGCTGTCCGTTCTTTCTAATCTGCTGGATAATTCCCGCATTTCCGTAATCAATTACCGCTTCGTAATACTTCTTTCTTTCAAGCAGCTTTTTCTCAATTATCGTAAGCAGTTCATCTATGCCCGCACCGGTCACCGCGGAAATCTCCACCGATGCCTCGCAGTTCAGATCCTTAAGCTTCTCTCCCGAAAAATTAAGGTCCTGCTTGTTGAATACCGTAATCACAGGCTTATCATTTATATTAAGCTTTCTGAGTGTTTCATAGACCACATGCATCTGCTTGTCACACATAGGATTTGAAGAATCAACCACATGCATGATAATGTCCGCATAGCCTGCCTCCTCAAGTGTCGAGTGAAAGGCCTCGATAAGATGATGCGGCAGCTTTCTGATAAAGCCTACCGTATCGGTAAAGAGCACCTCCTGACCGCTCTCAAGTGTCTTTGAACGTGTGGTGGGGTCAAGTGTTGCAAAAAGCATGTCCGCCTCAAGAATTCCCGCTCCGGTCAGCCTGTTCAGCAGTGTTGACTTTCCCGCATTTGTGTATCCTACAATGGCAACCGTAGGAGTCTGATTCTTTAATCTCTTCGCTCTCGTTGTCTCACGATTGCGTTCCATATCCTTCAGCTCGCTCTGCAGCTGTGAAATTCTGTCCCTGATAAGACGTCTGTCCATCTCGAGCTTCTTTTCACCCGGGCCACGCATTCCGATACCGTAAGAAACTCTCGACATAGAGCTTCGCATACCTACCAGTCGTGATGAACGGTACTTAAGCTGTGCCAGCTCTACCTGCAGCTTACCCTCCGAAGAATCCGCATGCTTTGCGAAAATATCGAGAATAAGCATCGTGCGGTCCATGACCTTGGTCTCAAGCTCTGCCTCGAGGTTCTTCATCTGCGCCGGCGAAAGCTCATCATCCGTGATAATACCGCTTGCACCCGTTTGTGCGATAAGCTCCTTAACCTCTGCAATTTTGCCTTTTCCGATATAGGTTCCCGGCTGATAAGACTCTCTTTTCTGTATAACACGTCCTACCGTCTCGGCACCGGCTGTATCAACCAGCTCGGCAAGCTCGTCCACGGATTCCTCAGTATCATCATTATCCGCCAGTGCAACCGCAACTAGTATGACTTTTTCCTTTTCTTCTTTTATTTCAATAAGTTCTGCCAAAATTACTCACCCTAATCCCTTATCCGAAATTCGAATACATAAAATCATTCGAAACTGCAATTCCAACAAACTCGTGACAGCATTGCTTGTCACTTGTTATAAAATATACCCTATCCCCATAAAAAAGACAATGGATAATTTTGTTTTGGCTTGCATTTTACCTTCATATTTGGTAGAATATTCCGTTGTTGGTATATATGTTAACATACGGAGATTAAGTTTGAACATAAATTTTCAAACTGCGAGATTGCTGCAAAAAGCGCACCAATCTACTCCATGAGCAACTCATTGCATTAGTTGCATTAGGAGGAGTTATGGAATTATATAAACGTATTATGCTGATACTCACGACAGGCATTATGGCAATAGGTCTGATTAGTCTAAAGATTTCTGCCGAAAAAAGAGCAACGGTTCAGGTTGATTCTGCCGTTACGGATTCTGCAGACAAGCCTGCTTCAAACATCAGTCCGACACCTGACACCGCTGCAGAGCTTACTCCCACGGAGGCGCCCGCAGAAATCACCGCAGCGGCTACATCCACACCTGTCCCGGAGGGACCCACGCCCACTCCTGAGCCCAATCCCCTCCGCTGTGAAGTTTATCCGCAGATTCACACACTAATTGAAAATTATTTCAACGCAAAGCTTTCCTGTGACCTTGAGGAATTCAGGAAGGTTGTAACAGATGTAAGCTACATTAATATCGATGCAATTGCCCGTTCAACCGAATCGGTCCGCGCCTACAGCGACATTACCGTTTACACCAAGCGCGGCTACGGCAACATTGACCTGGTTGTTTACTGCACCTACAATATGATTGTACCCAACGTAGACAGCCCCGTTGCTTCAATCGATTCCTTCTACATTGTCTACGACAGTGAAGGTAATCCCCGAATTTTCTCAGGCGTACTCGATGATGAAGTAGTTGCAAAGCTTCTGGAAATGGACAATGACGACGAGGTTCTTGCTCTTAAGACCTACGTTGCGACAGAAATCGCGCAGTCCCTCGAAAAGGATCCCACACTTGTTGAATTCTGGGAAAATATGCTTAACGGCATCCCTAAGGAAATCCTTCCCGACGAGAATCTGCCTCAGGCTTAAGTCTGAAAACAAATTATAAAATGTCAAAAGACCATTGTGTTATGCGCACAATGGTCTTTTTTTCAGATTTCATCAGAATTCACAGCGCTCACATTTGTAAATCAGTTCAGAAAGTCTGAAGGAATCCTCCGGATAAGAATATACCATATCCGACAGAACCTCACAGTCCTCCACCTGCTCACGATTAATCTGCGGCACCATCTTGTAGAGACTGTTATAGTCGGTATTCTCATTTTTAGGCAGCAGTATCACCTCATTGACAGAGCTGGGAAGAATATAAAAGCGGCCTATTTTCTTATAAATCTCATCAAGCACGCCTCTGTAGAGCAGACAGGCTGCCCCGTTAATTCCCTTTGTATTCGACAATACAAACATCTGATCCTTCGCCATTTCAATACTGTCCCTGACAGATTCGGAACAATCCGCTTCCAAAGCTTCACCGTTTCCTTTCACCTTCGCGAGCTTCAAAAGAACGCTGCATATGTCCTCAAACACATACGGTAACAGCTTTTCCGTATTTTCAAATGCATATTGGGGCAGCTTCTTCGGACAGAGCTTTAATACTCCCAGATTCTCATTCGTTATGCGTATCGTGGCAATGCCCTCATCATCGTCCGATACAAGATAACAGAATATCACTGCAAGATTTTCGACTCTCATATGCGGCATTTCCTCAAGAAGTCTTTTATTCTTCTCATAATTCACCAGTCTGAATATAACTCTTTTTTCCGGCTCCCCGTCATCGAGATTCACGGATTTGCTGCCGTCAAATTTTTTGCTGCTTTCATTGTATATCTGCAGCACAAGCTCGGCAATGTCATCAATAGACTTTCCCCTCTCAAGCTCCGGATATAAATGATTAACATAAATACTGGGAATAACGCAGGCCCCCGGACCCTTAATCATAAGTCCGTCAAGCTCCACCGAATTGTTTTTAAGAATCTTCCTTGTGGTTACCGAATAATCAGAACCAAATCTGTTAGAAATGTTTTCCTGTAATTCCTGTAAAAAATCCAAATAGTTCATATGCTTCTCCTAAAAGAAGCAGTGTTAAACTAAAAATCGAGGTGACGTGATTCGAACACGCGACCTCTACGTCCCGAACGTAGCGCTCTACCAAACTGAGCCACACCTCGATAACTGCTGATTCAGCAACTGTTTTTATATTATGCAACGAGACTCGGAAAAAGTCAACTATTAATTATTTTTTTATGGAGTTTTTTCTAAAAATATGATACACTATATCTTGTACAATTATAATTTGTAAAGAGTGATTGAATTGACTGACAGAATTATAAAATACGGACTATTATTATTAAACGGATTACTGTATTTGTGCTTTCTTCTGGCAGATTTGGGGCTTGTTTTTTCCTTTGCCGGACCTGCATTTTCTTCGATTTTAAAATATATCAGCATTTGTTCTGTCTTTGCCGGTGCAGTTTATCTTGAAATAAAAAAGAAAACGGTTCAGACCAGAATCCTTTGTGCAGCACTTGCATTTACGGTATTTGCGGACTATTTTCTGCTGTTTACCGAGGATATGCTTCCGGGCTTATGCAGCTTCTGCATTGTACAGATTTTTTATATGTATCTGACGGATGTCAGATTCGGTATCAAAAAGCAGCGGCTGGGTTTATCTGCTTTGATTGCACTCGGAATTTTTCTTCTGATATGGATGATTATCAGAAATTTCCGCGGTGCGCCTGAACCGATGCTTATTGCGATAGTTGTTTTTTACGCGGTTCTTTTTGTATCAAACATAATTTTGTGCATTAAAATAAGGCATTTTGACCGTTTTACAATCGGTATGCTCCTGTTTTTTGCCTGTGATATTAACGTGCTGCTTTATAATCTGCCTTTATTTTTCAGTTTGGGCGAAGGATTTCGTTTCTTCTGTCTGAACATCGCTGCATTTTTAATGTGGTTTTTCTATCTTCCGGGGAAGATTTTGATAGTTTCATCAGAACTATAAATGTTATTTGAGAGGGCTTTATGGAATTACTGGAAAAAATTATCCTGTTCGACAAATATCGTATTACACAGAAGCTTACAGCCGATGCGATTTCCACAATATATTTGGGCGAACACATCCACACAAATGAATATGTTCTCATCCAGGTTCTCAACCCTGCAGTCGTTACGAAGTACGATAACGAGCTCAGCCGTTTCTTCAGTGAGATGAATTTAGTGCGCAATTTTGAGCACTCTGCTTTGCTGCGCGTTTATGACGTAGGCTCATATGATGATGCTATCTGCATCGTTTTCGAATACTTTGACGGCATCACGCTGGACAGATATATTGATGAGCATAAGAGCTTTGATATAATTCCCGCTCTTCGACTTATTTCCCAGATTGCCACAGGTCTGCGCTATGCCGCTTCTTCGGAAGTGCTTCATCGCAATCTGCGTGCATCAAGCATCCTTATTATTAATAAAAACGGTGATTATCAGGCCAAGGTCATGGACTTCGGTATGTCCTATATCGTTGATTTCAGTAATATTACAGAGGCTGACATTGACTCAAATTACGGATATATGGCGCCTGAATCCACCGGTGTTCTGGACAGAAATGTTGACCAGCGCGCCGACCTTTACTCACTCGGCGTAATTCTTTATCAGATACTTACAGGTATTTTGCCCTTCCATGCCACCACGCTTGACAATATGGTTTACAAGCATCTGGCTGTAATCGCAAAAGCACCGGAAGAAATAAATCCCGCTATTCCCTCAGAGGTTTCAAACATCATCACCAAGCTCATCAACAAGGATCCCGACTTACGTTATGCGACTCCCAACGAGCTTATCAGTGATATTGACCGCTACCTCTGCAGCGGAATTATCGAGCTTCCCCCTACGGATAACGATGTGCTTCACGGCTTTGACCGCAAGGCAAAAATCTACAGCCACAGTCGTGAATTAAGCCAGATTCGTGATATCTACGAGGGTGCCTTTGCCGGTTCGGGCAAGTTCTGCCTCATCCACGGCAATACGGGCGCAGGTAAGTCAGACCTTATGACCAATATCTACAATGATATCATTCAGGCCGGCTTTATCTGCTTCAGAAGCTCCTTCAAGTCTCAGTATCAGATGACTCCCTATCATGCCTTTACCTACCTGCTCAATGAATTCGCAGAGGAATACGGCAAATACGACAGGAAGCTCCAGATTACCGAGAAAAACAGACTTTCAGCCATTCTCGGCGGACTTACAAGTATTGTGACCAAAATCAGTCCCATTATGTCCACCGTACTTACCGAAGCCATCGCGCTTCCCCCGCTTGATGAATATAAAGAGCAGCAGCGTTCAATGTCAATGCTTGCAAACTTCTTACTCTCGCTGCTCAGCAATAGTAAGCCCTACGCGATTATTCTGGATGATCTGCAGTACGCCGATTCTTCCTCATTATCGCTTATTTTCGAGCTTGCTGATGCACTCAGACATCACAATGTCTGCATTATTGCATCCATGCGAGACCTTGCTTCATCGGATGACAACCCCTTCCTTGCCACACTGGTTTCAAAGCTGAAGCTTACGGATGTATACGTAGATATCCATCTCAGGCCCTTCAACGAAACCCGTATGTGCGAGTATCTTTCGGATATTCTCGGTCTGCCCCGGTCCGAATGCAGTATTCTTTCATCCTACATGATTGAAAAAACCGATGGTAACCCTTACTTTACCATCAATGTTCTGCGTTCAATGCTTGAGGATAAGATTATTTCCGTTAATAACAGAATTCTCGAACAGGACTGGGAAAAGCTTCGAAGCGTAAATACAGAAACAGATGTAAATACTATTATCAACAGAAGAATTAACGATATGGACGAGGACGCTGTTAAGCTCCTTGAAATAGCCTCCGTAATGGGCTATGAGTTCTCCCTCGACCTTCTGACTTATATTACAGACCTTCGTCTGAGCGACATCACTCCCTGGATTAACAAGGCCATAAACATGCAGTTTATCGATTACAGCTCTTCGCGTAATCTTCTTTCCTTCGCTCACAAGCAGGTCTACGAGCAGTTCAATAACCGTCTCAGCGAGGCGCGTAAGAAGGAGCTGCATTACTGGATTGCCAAAGGAATAGAAGCAAAATATGTTTCTGACCTTCATAATCAGCTCTACAGACTTGTTTACCATTTCCTTATGGCAGACAATGATGAGGGTGTAAGACGTTACTGCTTTGATGCGGCTGAAATGGCACGCAGCACGAACGCAAATGAGGAAGCTATTTCATATTACAGCAAGGCTCTCGAGCTTATGGAGGCAAACAACGAGCGAGGAACCGATATCTGGATTCATTCCCAGCAGGCACTGACCAATCTCAACCTGCTTTGCGGTCATTTCGAGAATGCAATCAATTTGGCCGAGGAACTGCTCGAAATCATGACAGACCCTGTTGAAAAGGCCTGCCTGCTTCGCAGTATCGGTCTCGGACATTTCAGACAGAGCCATTTTGAGGACGCTGTCAGCTGTCTCACCCGTGCGCTTAAGTATCTCGGCATAACATTACCAAAGACTGATTTTTCATTGAAGATGTCAGCCTTTATCTACAGAAGAAATCTTGCCTTATACAACAAGGTGAAATCAAATGTCACCGAAAGCCGTATTGCCGAAAAGGGCGGTGAAGCCACACGACGCAATACAGATAATAAACGCGAAGAAAAAATTGTTCTTCAGACAATGGAAACTCTTGCATGGGCGCTTGCTTATACCGATGCCAATAAAATGAATTATATGCTTCTTCGTATGCATTCATATTCGATCAAGCATTTTTCGATGTCTCCCGAGCTTGCACTCGGTGCTTCCGCAATTTCCATATTCTATTATATGCAGAATAAGAAGGAAGATTTCCGTCTGACACAGTCGCTTACACTTAATATGCGTAAGTCCATCGGCGACCGCTTCGGCTATGCCAGAAGTATCCTTTTCTCAGGTATCTTCTCCACCTTTGAGAGTGAGCTTGAAAAAAGTGTTAAGAATTTCCGTGAGGCTGTAGAGGTATTTGATAAAATAGGTGATGTATGGGAAAGCAACAATTCCAGAAATTATCTGGCTCTCTCATACTTTTACAGCGGCAATTTTGATAAATGCAAGGAGCTCTGCGAGCTTGTAATAGAACAGTCCGTAAAGTTAGGTGATCCCTTCACACAGCTGCTTGCATCGTCAACGCTTATCGGCTGCTATGCAGAAAAGGGCAGCTTTATTCAGGCAGAAGATCTCGTTGCCAAGAATATTACCCTTAACGATACGATTTCCGTTCCCTATGCACAGGCTTATTTCTACCTGATGTGCGGTATTCTTTATAATGAAGAAGAAAAGTACAGACAGGCAGAAAAGCAGCTGACTCTTGCAGTTGAATTGATTAATAAAAATAACTTTGTTCCGCTTCTTGCATTACCTGCCTTCGCTCATCTGGCGCTGGCAAAGGTTCATGTACTTGAGGAGGATCATACAGAGCTTGTTCCTGAGCAGCTTATCCGCCGTCAGGCCGAAATTGCAATTCTTTGCAAGACTGCCACCGCAAGGCTTCAGGATTATCCCAACCACATTGTTACGGCCTTCCGCGCAAATGCCATTCTCTCAATTATGAGAGAGAGAACAAAGCATGTAGATACATATTTCAAAAAGGGTCTCGAGCACGCTTCCTTCGGCGGCAATACCTTTGAGGCGGCAAGACTGCATTTTGAATACGGCAAGTATCTTTTTAACAAGCACAGAATTGAAGAATCACGTTTCAACATTTTTGAAGCATACATGAATTTCTCGGCTATCTCTTCCACTCAGTATATTAAACGCTGTGAGGATATGATTACCGAAAAGTACTCCCAGGAGTTCCGTGACAATTCACTGCTTGCAGATGTAACGGCAAAGCGCAACAGAATGAATGTAGACCGAAAGGTTAATTCACTGCTGCGTGTAGGTGAACGTCTTACATCAACCATTGAGATTGAAGAGCTCCAGAACAAGATTCTTCAGGATGCTGTTGAGCTTTCCGGTGCAGAGCGAGGAATTCTCTTCCTCTATCCCGAAAACGGTGAAAAGAAGCTTTACATTGCTTCTGTTTTCAATACAGGTAATTATGAAAACTATTCCTACGACTGGATGCTTGAGGAAATCGAGCTTACCCGTCAGCCTATCGTCATTAATGATGTGCAGTCGGATGAGTTCAGAAGAAACTATACAGATATGGTTCGTTACGGTATCAAGTCTGTTATGGCAATCCCCATGTTCGTTCGCGGTAAGCTTTACGGTATTATCTATCTTGATTCAAGACTTGTTCGCGGTATTTTCAGTTCGGAATACATGGAAACTCTCGGATTTATCGCAAACCAGGGCGGTGCTCCCATTGAGAACGCTCGTCTTTACCACAGGGCTATCACGGACGGTCTTACACAGCTCTACGGTCGTTCTTATCTGGATAACCTTATTATTGATAAGACAAGCGATCCCCAGAAGGCTAAGCTTTCTGCACTTATGCTGGACGTAGACTTCTTCAAAAAGTGTAATGATACCTACGGCCATCAGTTCGGTGACGAGGTTCTTAAGCAGGTTGCGGGAATTATGAAGCGTATTGCCGGTGCCAAGGGTACTGCCTGCCGATATGGCGGTGAGGAATTCGTAGTACTCATTGACTCAGACAATGCAGATTATGCAATGAATATTGCAGAACGAATCAGACAGACTATCGAGACAACCTCCGTCGCATACAACAGCGATTCAAAGGTTACTCTCGTATCGATTACAATCAGTGTCGGTGTATCCGTATGGACCCCCGATATGGAACGTGTCGAGCTGATAGAGCATGCAGATAAGGCTCTCTACTATGCAAAGCATAACGGACGTAACCAGGTTCAGCTCTGGTCAGCAGATATGAAATAAAGATTTTACTATTTACAAAAATATCAGGAGTATGGAAACTTAAAAATCATTTCCATACTCCTGTTTATTTGTTTTGGGAAGCTGTTCTAAATTACTCTTCCGTATTTTCCGTATTATTTGTTGCTTTGGCAGCCAAAGCATCCTCACACTCCTTAAGTCGTGTGGGAATGTATTCCTTTAAGGTTGATACCGGATCAATATCAAGAACCTTGTTATAATACTTAATGGCATCCTCATACTGCTCCAGTGACTGGTAACTCTTTGCAAGATAATATACAGCCTTGTCTGACTCCGGATCCATATCTGCCGCTGCGCTGAGCCAGCTTACAGCCGCATCATACATTCCGTTGTCGAACAGATTTCTAGCCGTCTTATATACCTTTTCCGCAGCCAGTCCGTAAATCTCGGACTTCATATTTCGAAGAAGCTGTGAAGCATATGCATCGGTAAGCTTTCTCGCGTCAATCTTCCAAAGCTGGTATGCTAAAGCTACAAGCTCATCATCTGTATAAACTCTTGATTTCAGGTCATTATAGGCTTCCATAGCCTGAAAGAAATCCCCATAGTTTATTACCCTTACAGGTGCATTTTCATTGTCCTTGTCTCCGCTTTCCTTTGAGGATTCAAGCTCCGATACCTTCTTATTAAGCAGGGCAATTGTCTTTTCATTCTGTGCTATCGTTGCAGTCTTCGATGCCAGCTCAACACTGTAGTCGACCTTCTGGCTTTCATACTCCTTCTTGATATTGTCCTTCATAGTCGGAACAAACAGATAATAAACAACCGCTATACCGAGCAGAACACCTACAATCAGGCTTATAAAGCCCTTTATGCTTGGTCTGTCATCACGATTGAAAAACTCAATGGCCTTTGAATTCTTCTCTTTATTCTTTTTTAAATCATCTGAACCAGCTTCAAAGAGAGCTGTATTATTCTCATCCCTGTTGCCTGCTTCAATCTCCTGCTTATAGCGCAGAAGCGTCACATCGGTTCTGTCAATACTGAGACCTCTGTTAATGAGCTTTGCAGCCTTTGCAAGCTCACCCTGGTCAATATAGAGAAGCGTAAGTAATCTTATTGCCCTGAGGAATTTAGGATAGCTGGTAATAGCCTTTCTGAGCTGAATTACCGCCATATCATAATGCTCCTGCTTTACCTCCTCAAGTGCAAGATTATACTTCCTGATTGCCTGATTCATATCATCAAGCTCAGTAGTATTCTCTCTTACAAGAGCGATAAAATAATCCGCCTCATTCTCCACAGGCTCAAGATGCTTACTTATGAGCCACTGTGAAAGTGCATCCACGATTTCTCCGCTCTCATAGTAAATTAGTGCGAGAAGATTTCGTGCATCACTGTTAAGCTTATTAAGAGCCAGACACTGTTTCAAATCAGCGATTGCACCGCTGAAATCACGAACCTGCGCCCTCTGTAAGCCTGAATTATAAAATTTATTCGAAAGTGTATATATACGCCTGTAATCGCTGAAGTCGAAATTGCAGTCATCACAGCAATCGTAACTGGGATTAATCAGGCTTCCACAATTCGGACAGTTCATAGCTTCCTCCTAAAATCAGAGCCCCTCACTGATGTTCATATTCATATCGTAGTAGCTCTGTGTTCCGGGAACGGGTGCCGCTGTTTTTGTACTGCGGATAATATTGCTGATAATATCAGAAATATCAGTCATATCACTGTCTACGATATGGGCCTCTACCTCTCCCACCTCGGGACAGACCTGAAATCTCATTACCTCATCATCAAAATCGATCATAAGTCCGTTTCACCTCGTTAAATTAATATGCCTTGCCCCAGTAAACCATACTCTTTGCAGGCTTTCCGCAGCAGATACACTTGTCTGAAAGCTTCTCCTGTGCGAAGGGCATACATCTTGATGTAGCAGTTGTATCTTCCTTAATCTTGTTCTCACATGCCACGTCACCGCACCACATAGCCTTTACGAAGCCGGGCTTATTATTGATTGTATCAACGAACTCATCATAAGTTACGGCACTGTAGGTATGTGCATCACGATGCTCTCTTGCTGTCTCGAGCATGCTCTTCTGAATGTCAGCTAAAATCTCGGGAAGCTTTACAGCAACCTCATCAATAGCAACAACAATCTTCTCACGGGTATCACGGCGAACAACTACGCATGTGCCTGCCTCGATATCCTTGGGACCGATTTCGATTCTTGTAGGGAAGCCGCGCATCTCCTGCTCAGAGAACTTGAAGCCGGGACGCTTGTCTGTATCATCAAGCTTTACTCTTACGCCTGCGGCGATAAGCTTCTCCTTAATTTCGTTGGCCTTATCAAGAACGCCTTCCTTATTCTGCATGATAGGAATAATTACGGTCTGAACAGGTGCCACCATGGGAGGAAGCTTAAGACCCGAATCATCACCGTGAACCATGATAATAGCGCCGATAAGACGTGTTGTCATACCCCATGAGGTCTGATATACATGGTGAAGCTTGTTATCCTTATCTGTATACTGAATATCAAATGCCTTTGCAAAGCCGTCACCGAAATTGTGGCTTGTACCTGACTGAAGAGCCTTACCGTCATGCATAAGAGCCTCGATTGTATATGTAGCCTCTGCACCGGCGAACTTCTCCTTGTCAGTCTTACGGCCTCTTACAACAGGCATAGCAAGTACCTGCTCGCAGAAATCCGCATAAAGGTTAAGCATCTGCTCTGTACGTGCCTCTGCCTCTTCAGCTGTAGCATGTGCTGTATGACCCTCCTGCCATAAGAACTCACGTGAACGAAGGAAAGGACGGGTTGTCTTCTCCCAACGAACTACGCTGCACCACTGGTTATATACCTTGGGAAGGTCTCTGTATGAATGTACGATATTTCTGTAAAGGTCACAGAATAATGTCTCTGATGTGGGGCGAACGCAAAGACGCTCCTCAAGAGGCTCAAGACCGCCGTGTGTAACCCATGCAACCTCAGGTGCAAAGCCCTCTACATGGTCCTTCTCTCTCTCAAGAAGTGACTCGGGAATGAACATAGGCATGTAAACGTTCTCTACGCCTGTTGCCTTAAAACGCTCATCAAGCTGCTTCTGGATAAGCTCCCAGATTGCATAGCCTGCAGGCTTGATTACCATACAGCCCTTAACGCTTGAATAATCAATAAGCTCTGCCTTAATAACAATATCTGTATACCACTGGGCAAAATCCTCCTGCATAGAGGTAATTGCCTCAACCATTTTCTTATCGTCTGCCATTTTATTTCTCCTATTTTTATTACACTGATTTTTGCCGCAGAATTCCAATCTGCCGTCCTATATAATTAACCTAAATATTTCTTAAGAGCTTCCGCCTTATCGGTCTGCTCCCAGGGAAGCTTAAGATCATCACGTCCGAAGTGACCGTAGCTTGCTGTCTGCTTGTAGATAGGACGTCTGAGGTCAAGCATCTTGATAATGCCTGCGGGACGAAGGTCGAAGTTCTCACGGATGATTTCAAGAAGCTTTGAATCGGAAAGCCTGCCTGTGCCGAAGCTGTTTACATTGATTGATGTAGGCTCCGCAACACCGATTGCATATGAAACCTGAATCTGGCACTTGTCCGCAAGACCGGCCGCAACAATATTCTTTGCCACATAACGTGCCGCATAGCAGGCCGAACGGTCAACCTTTGTCGGATCCTTGCCTGAAAATGCTCCGCCGCCGTGAGGTGCCGCACCACCGTAGGTATCTACGATAATCTTTCGTCCGGTAAGTCCGCTGTCACCGTTAGGTCCGCCGATTACAAAACGTCCGGTGGGATTAATATAAATCTTTGTATCATTATCGATCATCTCCGCGGGAATAACCGCATCAATAACATATTTTCTGATATCCTTATGAATCTGCTCCTGAGTAACCTCGGGATCATGCTGGGTTGAAACTACGATAGCCTCGATTCTGAAAGGCTTTCCATTCTCATCATACTCCACTGTAACCTGTGATTTTCCGTCGGGACGAACATATGCAAGTGTGCCATCCTTACGAACCTTCGCAAGCTGCTTTGTAAGCTTATGAGCCATAGATAATGAATAAGGCATTAACTCGGGAGTCTCGTTTGTTGCGTAACCGAACATCATACCCTGATCACCGGCACCGACATTGTCAATATCTGCGTCTGCGCATTTAGCCTTGAGAGCTGCCTCATCATCAAGTGTATTACCGCAATCATCCTTTGCCTCGAGTGCAACGTTTACACCCATGGCGATATCTGATGACTGCTCATCAAGTGCTACGATTACTCCGCAGGTATCTGCATCGAAGCCGTACTTTGCTCTTGTATAACCGATTTCGCGTAACGTATCACGTACTGTCTTCTGAATATCTACATAACCCTTTGTTGTAATTTCACCCATTACCAGAACAAGTCCTGTTGTGCAGGCTGTTTCACAGGCTACACGGCTGTAGGGGTCCTGCTCAATAAGAGCGTCAAGGATTGCATCTGAAATCTGATCGCAGACTTTGTCAGGATGTCCTTCTGTTACAGATTCTGATGTAAATAAAAACTTTTCCATTCTGAATTACCCTTTCAAAAAAAATACTTTATAACGCCATTTCTGCCCCGCTATTAAACGGGGCAGGCAATGAATTAATCAATTGTGATAGTAATTACGGGTCTTACACCCTGCTTGCTTGATACTGAAAGACCGCCTACCAGTACGGAACCGCTTCCGTCAACATAGGGTGCCTTTGCAGCACTTGAGCTGATATCATTTGACTTGAGCCACCAGATTGCAGGAACAGGATTGTCATAATTCTGACCGTTTCCGAAGTTTCTGTTCATCTGGGCATATGCGGTATAAGCAGCCTTCTTTGTGAATGTCTTGCTCTGTGCATCAGATACGGACATTAGTGAAGAATTACCGTTGATAATCTTCTTCTCACTGCTTGTAAATGCAATCGACTTAAAGGTCTGGCCGAGCCATGAGTTCAGTGCACTTCCTGACCATGAAGCAGCTGACGAATCATCAAACTTCATATAGTCAATAATCTTGTCTGCAATAAGTGTTACATTATTTCCCGATACACTTACTACCTGCCACTTGATAGGAGCAAACTTGAAGTAAAGCGTATCTGTAACGGTTGTTGCATACTGATATTTAACCTTCTTGTATAATACACCGCCAATTTCACCGATACCGTCGCTGCCGAAGGCCTTTGACTTTTCAAGCTTAGCAAGTGTAGTATCATCTGTTACAAGATTGGTAGGATATCCTCCAAGGTAAACATATGAAACCTTTGAAGCCTTAAGGTCATCAAATACAGTACTCTTTGCAAGATTGTAGTTCTTCTGACTTCCGTCTGAAAGCTCAAAACCTACAATGTTCTCAGTATAGGTTGACTTGCTTAATGAAGGAGTAGCTGTAGGCTTGGGTGTCGCCGTAGGCTTAGGTGTTGCTGTAGGCTTGGGCGTTGCCGTGGGCTTAGGTGTAGGCTTCGGTGTTGCCGTAGGTCTGGGTGTTGCTGTAGGCCTGGGGGTTGCCGTGGGTCTGGGTGTCGCCGTGGGCTTAGGTGTCACTGTAGCTGTAGGCTTCGGTGTTGCCGTAGCTGTAGGCTTAGCAGTAGCCGTGGGCGCTAATGTAGCCGTAGGAGCCGGTGTTGCTGTAGGCTTGGCTGTAACAGTAATTGTAGGGGGTGGCGGAATTACCACTGTAGGCTTCGGGGTAATCGTAATTGTAGGGGGTGGCGGAATTACCACTGTGGGCTTCGGTGTTACCGTCATCGTAGGAGGTGGCGGAATTACCACTGTGGGCTTCGGTGTTACCGTCATTGTAGGAGGCGGAGGAATTATTACTACAGGCTTAGGTGTTGCTGTAGGCTCTTCTGTTCCTTCTCCCTCGCCGGGCAGAGCTGCCTGTCCGTCGTTGTCCCCGTCACCGGGTGTCTGTTCTGAATCACCGCCAATAGCGGGTGTTACCGCTTCAGCGGAATCTGTTCCGTCAGGTGTTGTTACATCTGTACCATCTCCGCCGTCGGGTGTTGTTACGTCTGTATTATCTCCGCCGTCGGGTGTTGTTACATCTGTATTGTCTCCACCGTCGGGTGTTGTAATATCTCCATCGTCAGGTGCAAGTGTGATAGCAGGTGCATCTGTTATTCCTGTTGAATCAGGCTTGCCTGCATCCGCATACTTATCGTTTGAAAGGTTGTCCTTACCATTTACGATATTAGGCTTGCCCTTGTCGCTGAACATGCTCTGGATGGAATCTCCAAAACAGTACCAGCCAATTCCAAGTCCCGCTATTACGATAATAAAGGGAAGGAGAATAAGTAAAAGCTTCTTTGCTCCCGAACCCTTAAGTGCACGGTGAAGCTCACCTGCTGACTGATAACGCTTCTTTGGATCCTTTTCCATACACTTCTTAACAATGTTTGCAAGAGGTGCACTTATCTTTACTCCGGTCTTGTCAATAGGAGTTACGGTGTCAATCGAAGGCTCAGGTGTCTTTCCTGTGAGCACAAAATAGAAGGCCGCACCGAAATTGTAAATATCGGAACGCTCATCTACTACCGAATAAGCACGGCTTGATGCCTCATAGGTTGTACCTGTCTGAGCGGTGTAAACACCATCCGGATATGTTGAAATTGTCTTTGAATACTTGTCATCATAACGACTTGTGCCTGAATAAACATTTGCCGACTTAAATTCATACTGCTCAGGCGGAGCATAACCATCGGTATATCCGATTACATGCGCACCGTTTGCATCTGAAATCTCAGGGTTAAAGTCTGTAAGCACAACTCTGTTGTCTGCTGCCAGAATGATGTTTGATGCCTTAATATCCGCATGAATGACTCTGGGCTTGAATGAGTGAAGATATGTGAGTGCATCACTGACCTGCTCAGCCCAATTTCTAACCTGCTTCTCCGAAAACTTTGTATTAGCCTTAACAAGGCTGTAAAGGGACTTACCTTCAATATATTCCATTACGGAATAAATATTGCCGCCAATCTGTACATAATCAATAACCTGAGGAAGAGACTTGTGATGAATCTGCTTCATCTTTTCTACTTCCTTCTGCATGTTATTGATATTTTCAATCTGAGTATGAACTCTCTTTATTACAAGTGATTTCTGAAGGTCATTGCTGTATACCTTATATGCAATACCGGCTTCAGAACCAATCTTTTCAACATTACCATAGATGGCTCCGATTGCTGCCATCGTCTCCTGCTCCTCCGCAGGATCAAAATGGGCTGCTTCCTGAGGCTGAACCGCAGGCTCGGTGTATACAGGTGCTGTGTATATCGGTGCTTCTTCTACGGGCTCCTCGTATACAGGTTCTGTGTACGCAGATGTTTCTTCTGCTACAGGCTCCTCATATACGGGCTCCTCGTATGCAGGTTCTGTGTATACCGGTGCTTCCTCTGCTACGGGCTCCTCGTATACTGGTTCTGTATATACCGGTGCTTCTTCTGCTATCGGCTCCTCATATACAGGCTCTGTGTAGACAGGTGCTTCTGCTACAGGCTCCTCGTATACCGGTTCTGTATATACGGGTGCTTCTTCTGCTACAGGCTCCTCATATACCGGTTCGGTGTATACCGGTGCTTCCTCTGCTACAGGCTCCTCATTTACCGACTGCTCGTAAACCGGCTCTGTGTATACTGGTGCTTCTTCTACAGGCTCCTCATATACCGGCTGCTCGTATACCGGTTCTGTATATACCGGCGCTTCTGCTACAGGCTCCTCATATACCGGCTGCTCGTAAACCGGCTCTGTGTATACCGGCGCTTCTGCTACAGGCTCCTCGTAAATAGACTCTGCGTATACCGGTTCGGTGTAGACAGGTGCTTCTTCTACAGGCTCCTCATATACCAGCTGCTCGTATACCGGTTCTGTATATACCGGCGCTTCTGCTACAGGCTCCTCATATACCGGCTGCTCGTAAACCGGCTCTGTGTATACCGGCGCTTCTGCTACAGGCTCCTCGTAAATAGGCTCCTCGTATACAGGCTCGGTGTAGACAGGTGCTTCTGCCACAGGCTCCTCGTATACCGGCTGCTCATAAACCGGTTCTGTGTATACAGGCTCTTCTGCTACAGGCTCCTCATATACCGGCTGCTCGTAAACCGGCTCGGTGTAGACAGGTGCTTCTGCTACAGGCTCCTCGTATACAGGTTCGGTGTATACCGGCGCTTCTGCTGCAGGCTCCTCGTATACCGGCTGCTCATATACAGGTTCTGTGTAAAAGGGCTCTGTGAAAGCAGGTTCTGTATACGCAGGTACTTCCTCTGCTGCAGGCTGCTGATATGTAGCCTCTGTATAGAATGGCTGCTCAAGTGCTGCCGCATCAAACGCAGGCTGCTCATAAACAGGCTCGGTATTAAACGGCTGTTCATATACCGGCTGTTCAAATTCAGGTGCGGTAAATGCAGGATCTGTATAAACAGGCTGCTCCTCTGCGGGGGCACTATACTGCTGCTCATTTATTGTCTGTGTATTATCAAACTGCTGAACAGGCGTACTCTGCAAATATTCATTTACAGGCTCAGCCACCTGATCAAGTGAGGGATCCGAATACATCGAGGTTCCCAAAGGAATGCCGCAACCAACGCAGAAATTTGCGCCATCACGGTTTTCCTTTCCACAATAGATACACTTTTTCATAGAAATATCCATGCCTTTCCTTGTAAGGTATTTTAGTATCAGAGGTAGAAAAGCCGACACCCCTGACAGAATAGCATACTTATACTAACAGTTTAGCATCTTTTTGCCCAAAAATCAACTAATAATCAAAATATCAATCAACAAAACCGCAGATTGATTCATCAGGCATTTTTGCCTGATTACTTAAAGCTGACTTCAATCTCACAAATCTCAGCAATTGTTCCGACTCTCATATAAGGTCCGAACAGACCCACACCCGAAGTAACTATATTACTCATATTCCCATATTTTTTTAAACCGTACGCATTGTCATAAACCAGATTCACAATAATGGTCGCCGGAAAAATCTGTCCGTCATGAGTATGTCCGCAAAGGTCAATATCTACACCGGCCTCTGCAAGCTCCTTCTGCTCCCGCGGCTCATGATCCAGCACAATAACCGGATAATCACTCCCCAGTTCTGCCATCAGCTCCTTTGCACTCTTACGCTGCGCAATACCACGGCCGGGCTTTGCGTAATCAGGTCTTCCGTATACATAAAAGCTGTCATCAATCAATACCGCCTCATCCATCAGCAGCTTTACACCCGCCTCTTCAAGAAGCGCATCCATTCTGGGGTCGCTCTCCTTCACTCCATCCGGATCGAAGGTAAATCCCGCAAGCACAGGCTCTTTTATATCATGATTGCCATAACATGCAAATACACCATATTTACTTTTTATGGACTTCAGGATGCTTTTAAGCTCCTCCGGATCATCAAGTGCTTCGTAATTATTATCGAAAATATCACCGCAGAATACCACAATATCCGGCTCGCAGGCATTAATCGAAGCAAGCATTTTCCGCATTTCAGGAACACCGATATTCACGCCCATATGCATATCCGCAGCCATCACTATCTTTAAATCATCAAGCTTTGACGACTTTTTTTCAGCCGTGACAAAATAGCGTGTTGTCTCAATCTTCGTAGCATTAACAATTCCCACGAATCCTGCAATCAGCGTAAATGCGGCACCTACAGTTGCAGCCGCGATTGCCACGACTCTCGAACGCTTCATGCCCTCCGTCACGCCGTTTCTGCGTTTGCATATTTTCCAAATAAGACAGTAAATCAGATAAAGAAAGGCAGGTGCCATTGAAAACATTAAAAAGCCCATCCAGGCACTTCCCCAGTGCTGAAGCAGATACTTTACTTTTCCCTCCGGAAGAAAGAATCCTATCGGCAGCAATGCGGAAGCCAGTCCGAAAACGAGACCTACGGCAAGCTTAACCACGCCTCTGTTCAGTTTTTCCGAAATAGCCTTCAGCAGGCGCCAGAACATAAAAGCAATAAGCCATGTTCCGAAAAAATATAAAGGACTTAATATAACAGCTAACATTTTCTCTCCTAATTCTTCAGTCATTTTCCGACAGACTGCTCAGGTATCTCCTCGAGCCAGTCCCACTGATATTCCGTAATACCATGTCCGGTATTAGGGTGCGAATTTGAATAAACCAAATCACCGATAAATGCCAGAAGAAGCACAATACAGATTGGTGCAAGTATTCTGAGTCTGACCTTTTGCAGCAGATTATCTATAATCGGTGCCATAAGATATACGACAGCGGTTCCTCCTACAGCGAACAGCAGCAGGCCCTCTGCGCAGATACGCCCCTGAATATTTATAAAATATCCGGTGTAATCCCACCATTTTGTGTCAAAGAGATAATCAAGCGCCCACGCAGTCGTATATTCCAAAAATCCGCACAAAATAATAATTGCGAAAAACTCCTGCAGAATCTTATGTCTGAAGCGGTAAAGCGCCATCAGAATAAGTATTGCTCCGCTTCCGTAAATAGGCAGCCAGGGGCCGTTCAGCACTCCCCGGTTGATAAATACACCCTCTTCGTAAAGATAGAACGATACCTCCCAGAGCCAGCCCACCATGCAGAAAATAAAGAACATGATTACCATTGACCATATTGAATACCTTCTTGTGTAATGCAGAAACTCGAATTTCGGGAGCTTCTTTATACGTGACATCAGGCTTTTTCTGTATTCCGGGAAAAGTCTGAAGGGATACAGCTGACCGTCCAGAAGCGCTTTAACAGACTTAATTTTTAACTGCTGCTGCTCATACTCACAGCGCTGTTTTTCATTCTTATCCGCAAATAAAACAACTCCGAAATACTTTGACATAAATCCGCCAAAGCCGGACTGTTCGGGCGGCTGCTCCATCGGATTTTCCATGAGTTCTATCGAATCACTGTAAGCCGCTCTGAGCTCTTCCTCTCCTGCCTTTTCATAGAGGTATCTGTCATTTAACAGGTCTGCATGCAAAAGCTTTCTCTTCTTCGCATTCTCACGAAGATACACATAATACTCACCCATTGCAGCCCCTATATAAGGGTTAACATAGAAAACATCCACAATGCCCAGACTCAGAATTCCGATTATCTTCCAGCCTACAAATGACAAATCCAGCTTAAAACACTCCATCTTGTGACGATAGGTCATTTCATTTGAAAGCTTCATCGCCTCACGGACACCGACTGCGGGATTTTCCGCCAAAATGTAAGGAATCATACGGTATTGGTAATACTTTATAATTCCGCCGACAATGGTCAGTGACCAAAGTACGGTCACCAGTGTGCTGACCAAAAGTACCCAGGCAGAATGGAACCATTTCAGTGTGCGGGCCAGAAAAAGCCAGCGTCTGATCGGAACTGTTTTATATATTCTGGCCTCAAGAATAAATCGTCTTGTGATAACCAGAAAAAGTCTGACTATAAATACCCATATGAACATTGCCAGCAATAAAAGCATCACCAGAAATATAATAGCGGCCCAGCTTTCATTTCCGATAATCGAAACAATACCGGTAAAAATCTTATTGAAAATAAGCCCTGACGTAAGCGTATTTACAATATCCGCCATAACGCCGTCATGTGTGCTTACTTCCACAGGACCGATATATTCGGTCTTGCGTTCATCATTTACATTTTTAGCGCTCTCCGAAATATGTTCGGTAATATCCGCCATATTTTCTCTGATTTCGGAAATACTGTCAACGATTATATCCTTGCCGTCCTTCAGATTTTCCCCCAGATTCTCCGGCGAATCTGTCAGCGCATCCGATATGACCTGAGTTCCGCTATGAATGCCCTCCTGAATCTTGTTTTGGATATCCATAGCGCTGTTGAGTACCCTGTCATCAGAAAACCCGTTTGTAAAATATTTCAAAATGTCACCGTAACCCGTGAAACGGCGGTCAAGAACAGTTCTCGAATATCCCTCAAGGGTATGTGCCTGCTGCCTGCTGATATTCGACATTGTAGTCAGTACACCATGCACCGAGGATGCATTTTCTACACCTATTATTGAACTGATGATAAATAACACAACCAGCAGTCCGTAATGTGTCTTTAAAATTCCCCGTGCACGCTTTTTCAGTGCTTTACGATCCATATTTTCTTTCCCATTTTCTTATTCTGCATATTTTTCAAAAAGCAAAGCAATCAGCTTATACTTTATATTTGCCTAAATCAGGCCAAAGACAGGTCATTCCTGTCCCTTCAAACAATTAACTACCCACCGCCTTACGACAGTGGGTAATCAAATAATATTTATTTTACCTTAATCTTAATTACAGGTCGAAGTCCCTGTCTGTCATCGGAAGATGAAGTCTTTGATACGCTTCCTGTATTATCTACATAATCACCCTTGACAGAGCTTGAACCATCTGCTCTCAGCCACCAGCCGGCAGAAATAGCTGCATCGTATGAAGCATTGCCGAAGTTCTTACCCATTCTTGCGTAATCCGTATAGCTCAATGCCAGTGCATACATGCCGCTCTTTGCTTCTGATACAGAAAGCAGTGTAACATCTCCTCTGAGCAGGCCCTTTTCATTCTTTGTAAAGGCTGTAGCCTCAAAGTAGCTTCCCGTCCAGTCTCTAACCTCAGAAGCCTTCTCGTAGTCGATAATCTTATCTGCCACAAGTGTCACTGTGCTTGAATCACAGCTGACAGCGGTCCACTCGATAGGCGCATATTCGAAATAGATAGGCTCGCGAGTTCCGTCTGCTCTCTTGTAATTAACCTTAGAATACTTCTTTCCGCCGATTGTAGCAATAGGATCATCATCAAGTGCACCTGAAGACTTAAGCTTCTGAATAACATTAGTGTCAGTGATGAGCTTTGTTGCATATCCGCCGAAGTAAACCTTCTCAACATCCTCGGGATTGATATTAACCGAACCAACACTGAAGCTCTTGAGCTCACCGTCAGTTGTAACTATGCTGATTGAGTTTGCACTGTAATCAGGTACGACTATAGGTGCTGCTGTCGGAACCGGTGTCGCCGTAGGCGCAGGCGTTGCCGTGGGCTCAGGCGTTGCCGTAGGCTCAGGTGTCGCTGTGGGCATCGGTGTTGCCGTAGGCTCGGGTGTCGCTGTAGGCATCGGTGTTGCTGTAGGCGCAGGTGTTGCTGTAGGCTCAGGAATCTCTGTAGGTTCGGGAGTCTCTGTAATTTCAGCTGCCTCTGTGGGCTCGGGAGTATCCGTAATTTCGGCAGCCTCTGTAGGCTCAGCTGCTTCTGTAATAGCAGGAGCTTCTGTAGGCTCGGGAGCTACGGTAGGTTCAGCTGTGACAGCTTCACCGCTGCCATCATTATCATCTGCTGTCAGACTTTCTGTAGGCTGAACATCATCTGTCTTATCAGCCGAAACATTGCTTACAGAACCGACATTATAATTATTGTGATGCTTATTATTACTTGTACTGGCATTATTAATCAGGAAGAATACAAGTGTACAAACTGCGGCAATTCCGATAATTGACGCAATCATAACCGCCATCTTTTTGCTTACAAGTGCGCCGCCCTTAATCGCATCATTCAGCTCCTTTGCAGTCTGATATCTGCGTTTGGGATCCTTATCCATACACTTTCTTATGATTCTTGCCCACTTGCCGCTGATTTTTGCCCCAAGCTTATTTACCGGTGTAATTGTCTCAAGGGCTGATTCAGGCTTCTGTCCGGTAAGCAGGAAATATAAGGTTGCACCAACGCTGTAAATATCTGAGCGCTCTGTTACCACAGCATATGCTCTCGATGAACCCTCATAGGTGGTTCCGGGCTGAATATTGGTTATTCCGTCAGGTCTTGTAACCAGATCCTTCGAATATCTGTCATCGAATCTGCCGCTTACCGAATAAACATTTGCTGACTGGAATTCATACTGTTCAGCGGGCGAATATCCGTCTGAATAGCTGATTACGTGTGTACCGTTACTGTCTATCGTTGCAGGGTTAAAATCGATAAGCACAACTCTGTTATTCTGTGTCAGAATAATATTTGAAGGCTTGATATCCGCATGAATTATAACGGGAACAAAGCTGTGCAGATAACGAAGTGCATCACAAATCTGTAATGCCCACTTTTTAATCTGTACTTCAGTGAACTTCTGTCCGTTGTTCATCAGCTTGAAAAGTGAGGTTCCCTCAACATATTCCATAACTGAGTAAATATCTCCCTCAGCCTGGATATATTCAATAACCTTGGGCAATGATTCATGGCTCATACCCTTCATAGCCTCGATTGCATCCTTGATATTCATCATATTGTCAATCTGAGTATGAACCTTTTTAATGACAACCTGCTTGCCCATAGTCTTATGCATAGCTCTGAAGGCAGTCTTCTCGCCGGAACCGATTTCGTTAAGAATCGTGTAATTCTTGTTAAGAATCTCCTCAAGAGTTTTCTTGGGTACGGGAGGCTTTGCTGCAGGCTTATTATCCTGCGCGGGCTGCTTGCCCTTCTTATTTTTGCCCTCACGAACAGAAATGAAGAAGGTATTGCGGCCATTTTTCTGATTATCAGCCTTCTGGTTATCGTTATTCTTTTTATCAGGATTCTTTTGATTTGAATCCCAAGAAACATTCTCCTGCTCTGCAGGCTGGGCCTCTGTCTCGGGCTTCTGCTCTGTAGCCTCGGTTTCTGTCTTAGGCTTCTGCTCTGTAGCCTCGGCCTCTGTCTCGGGCTTCTGCTCTGCAGCCTCGGCCTCTGTCCTGGGCTTCTGCTCTGTAGCCTGGGCTTCTGTCTCGGGCTTCTGCTCTGTAGCCTCGGCTTCTGTCTTAGGTTTCTCTACAGGCTTTGTATCTGCCTCAGCTTTCTTCTCTGCAGCTGCCTTCTTTGCCATTCTACGAGCTTCCCTGTCAGAATCTCTATTCTCCATATGACCACGTATTTCAGCCATTGCTGCAGAAAAGAGCATTTCAACTTCGGTCTCATCTGTGATTTCCGGCTTCTTATCTCCGGCTTCTGCTACGTTTTCTGCCTGTTCAGCTACTGTTTCAGCTGCATTCTCTGCGGCTTCTGTGGCCTCCTCTGCTACCGCTTCCGCTGTCTCTGTTGCGTTCTCTATGTTTTCTGCTACAGAATTCTCTGCTGCCTCAACTACAGACTCTGCTGTTTCAGCTACTGTTTCAGTTGTATTCTCTGCTACTGATTCTGCAACCTCCTCTACGGCTGCTTCCGCTGTATCTGCTACGTTCTCTATGTTTTCAGCTGCAGAATTCTCTGCTGCCTCAACTACAGACTCTGCGGTTTCTGTTGCATTCTCTACTGATTCAGAGCTTTCTTCTACGGTTGCTTCAGCGGTCTCTGCTAACCCAGCCACCGCTTCAGTAACGTCTTCTGTTGCTACAGCTACTGTTTCAGCTGCATTCTCTACTACTTCGGCTACTGTCTCAACCGCATTCTCAGCTACTGACTCCGCGCTCTCTTTTGCTGCTTCAGCCACTGCCTCAGCCACGTTCTCTGCTGCTTCGTCTGCTGCTTCAGCTGAATTCTTTTCTGCTGCATCTGCAAGTTCTGCCGCCTGTGCCGCAATAGTCTTGGCCGGTCTGTTATCCATGCTGCTGATTACCGCCTCTGCGGCAGCAATCGCTTCTGAAGATACTCCTCGTCTCTTACGGTTAAGCACAAAATATCCTAAACCGTCATCTTCATCATCTTCGCGTTTTGAGTCCTTCGCAAACACTCCGGCTTCTTCTGCACTTGCAAGAATTGAATCTCTGTCAAGTGCTTCCGTTTTATCCTGAACATTCTCTGCTGTCTCTGCCGTTTCTACTGCAGCATTTCCGGCCTCAGCCACAGCTGTTTCTGCATTCTCTGCTGTCTCGCCGGCAGCCTCTTCCACTGCTGCTTCTACAGTCTCTGCTGCCTCACCGGCAGCCTCTTCCACTGCTGCTTCTACGGCCTCTGATGCCTCGCCGGCAGCCTCTTCCACTGCTGCTTCTACAGTCTCTGCTACCTCGCCGGCAGCCTCTTCCACTGCTGCTTCTACAGTCTCTGCAGCCTCGCCGGCAGCCTCTTCCACTGCTGCTTCTACAGCCTCTGCTGCCTCGCCGGCAGCCTCCTCCACTGCTGCTTCTACGGCCTCTGATGCCTCGCCGGCAGCCTCACCGGCAACATTTTCTGCTGCTTCCACTGCTTCATTTACATTTTCAGTTGCCTCAGCTGTCGCGTTAATTGTCTCAGCTACTGCAGCTTCTGCATTATTTTCCGTGATTACTGAATCAAAAGAGAAATCAGCCTCCTCGGCAATCTCATCAAATGCGCCGGCAGGAATCTCAAAGGCCTGAGCATCGAAAGTGACCGTTTCAGGAATAACATCCGTATTCTCTGCAGTCTCTGCCGGCTCTGCCTCTTCGACAGTGGTCTGCAGGTTTTCAACTTCGATTACTCTGACTGAATCCTCAGCCTGCTCTTCTGCTGCCGCATTTTTAGCATCCTCTTCCGCAAGAGCCTCCGCCGCTGCTTTTTCTGCTTCTGCGGCCTCTGCTGCCGCTGCTGCAGCCGCTGCCTCAGCTGCTTTCTTTGCCATTATTTCACGGCGCAGCTGAACTTCTATTGAATTCTCATCATCATCGTCATCTATATCCTCACTTACCCAGGCATCGAAAAATCTTCCGGGACGTGTACCCATATCGGCTGATGTCGCAGGCTTTTTATCCGCTGTATTATTAGCTGTATTTACAGGAATACCCGTATTGGTCGATGCCACAGGATTTTTATCAGCTGTATTATTAGCTGAATTTGCACCGGCAGCCGCATTTACAGAAGTACTCATACCGGTTGCTGTCGCAGGCTTCTCGTCTGCAGTATTATTAGAAGTCCGGTTCATCTTTGCTTCTCTGTTTGCTGCCACCTCTGCGGGTCTGTTTGCAGGTGTTTCTGCTGTTCTGTTTGCAGCTGTTTCTGCAGTTCTGTTTACATTTGCCTCTGCAGGCCTGTTCACAGGAGTATTCACCGCTCTGTTTGCTGCCGCATTTGTATTCTCTACAGCGCTTGCAGGATTAGAAATCCTTGCAAATGCAGGAATCTCATCATCATTGATACCGGACTTTTTCTTATATGCTGCCGCAGCCGCATAAAGGTCATGTGTCCAGGGAAATAAATCCTCATCAGCTTCTGCTGCCGCAGGTGCAGGCTCCTCCTTGTGCGCAGCGCCAAGGGGCTCATAGTCATCAAAAGTAACCATGTCATCAGAGCCCAGATCATCATAAAGATGCTTCTGCCAGGGGAATAAAGGCTTTGCAGGCTCCTCTGCTTTAGGCTCGGGCACAGGCGCTGCAGGCTTATTGTCTGCAGGCTTATTCACGGGAATCTGAACATCCTCGCCGCGATTAATGGCATCAACCATATTTGCCGCTGCCTCAAGCTTTCTGGCTGTTTCATTAATGTCAAAGGGCTTGCTGTCGGCATTGCCTGCTGCCCCTGTATTTGCTGTATTATTAGCTCTATTATCAGAATTATTTCCGGCTGCCGCATTCCTCATAAGTCCCTGAGGCGCATTGGGATTCTTCGGCAGACCATTCCTGCCGGCCATAAGTCCCGCAGAATTATTCAGTCCCGGACCGGAGGCATTATTCCCCCTGAAACCCTGATTGCCGCAATTAAAACAAAATCTTGCTCCGTCTGAATTTTTACTTCCACAACTGATACAATATTTCATATACTCTCTCCGAAATTCTATGATTTTGGCTTTACTTCTTTTGCTTACAAATAACTACAATATATCATTATTAATTCTATCAGTTTGACAAAAAAAATGCAACATTCTCCTCACGAAAATGTTGCATAAAGTTACTATTCACACTAAAAACCGTAATATTCCTTCCAGCCTTCCATCAATTCCTTCGATTCAGGTGCGGTCAGTATTTTATAGTTACCCTCAAGCCCCATAATGGCATTTTTGCAGATTTTTCCGACAAAGGCTTTGAATACCTCTCCCATATCCTCAACATAGGGATTTAGGAATTCCTCCATCCTGACCACAAGCTCGTATTGCTTGGCCCCGATAACTATTTTAGTGCTTTCGGTCTTTCCGTCAAGCTTTGAGCGAAGCTCCTTAACGAATGCATCCAAATAATCACTGATTATGTCCTCGACATAATCCTCACAGAAATAATCAAAGAAATCCTTATATTCCTTCGAAAACTGTCCTATGACAAATTTAAACACCTTTGTCAGTCTGTCCTGGAAGGATATGGTGGACTTAAGCATAACCGGTTCAACCGAATTCAGAAAAAGCACCTCTCCGATAGGGAAATATTTTTTATCCGAATATGCCTTATCCAGAATATCATCATTTAAAAGCTCATCTGAATATTCAAAATCCGTGATATCCAGAACTCCGTCCTCATCCTCGGCCTCAGCTCTCTCAAGCGCTCTGTCACAGAGGGTGTTCAGCAGCATCTCACGGTACTCACCGGTCGAAGAATACAAATCTCCCACAAAATCCAGATATCTTTCATCAAATCTGCTTTTCTTCAGAATCAGCTTAACATTATTGTCAAGCATTGAAATGCCGTCCTGTTCCAGTCCCCCGGCATTATTGTTAATGATAAAAAGCACAGCATCCTTCTTTTCCTCAAGCTGCTTGTCCAGGCTGTCCCTGTTCCATTCATCCACATCGGGAAGCTCCTTCGCAAGCACTAAAAGATGCGCAAATATCTCGGCTTTTATCGATGTTCCTCTCGAAAAAATCCCTGACAGACACGAATTGATAACTCTTTTTATATTCTCATTTTTCCAGATTGCGTAAATTGTATTGAAGGTATTATCATCAATCCTGCAGTTAGGAAATACATTATTTGTAAAATCAAACAGATAATTCTTACCCGGAATTCGACCCGCGCGGTAAATATTTTCGGCATTTCTTTTAATAAATACCACCGACACGCTGTTCGGAATGGGATTCATCGTATTGCTGTCAAAGGTGGGCGCATAGGTCATAAAGCCTGCATTCGCCAGCAGAAAAGACGGTATGGCATCAAATATAGCCTGCATAATAACCGTCGCAGTCATACTTCCGCGTTTATCATTTTCCGGCAGCATAATATATACTCTTTTTTCAGAGTCCGCAAAGGCATCAATGCAGCAGTAAAGAAGAAGCACAAATTCATTTTCGGAAAGGCCAAGCTTTTCCGAGGTCTGTGTCTTATACTTTTCATTTATCAGCGGATATTCGAGTGAAATATGATTTGCCAGATATTCATCCGCACTGCCGAAATAGCTTCTGGCGGTAAACATCTCAGCCGTACCGTTAAGCAGCCTGTCATAATCCTCTCCGGTAAAAATATACTTCTGTGAAAAGCTTGTATCACGCGCACCGCTGACACCGGCTCCGCCCTTTACAAAGCAGGTCCTGCCCAGAATTCCGACACGCCCGATAGAGAGCTCATCGTTGTAAAAATAAAACTCGTCGGGAAGGTCCTCCTCGCTGATATCCTCAGGACGTTCATAGGATATAAAATTCTTAAGCTGGTCATAGTCCCGGTTCAGGAACGGCAGCTCATCCTTGTTTATACAAGTATAGCCGTCACCAAGACGGCCATAGATATATTTGTATATCATAAATTATTTATCCCCTTCGGGAAGCCACTTGTTCCAGGGCAGCATAGAAATCATTCCCTGATTTTTAAGCTCCTCATTAAATCTTGCATCAAGCTGTTCCTTAGTCTCACTCTTATAGGCAAGAACGCTGATTTCCTTTGTTCCCTGCTTCTTGTTTGTGTAGCGTCTTGTCATTCTGCAGGGCAGAACTCCAAGCTCCGAAAGCAGCCAGTAAAAGGGCTCCGTAACATTAAAGGGAGTTATATCTGTCCAGTTATTTACACTGGCATCCGGATCATAGCCTAAGGAAGAGCTCATAAAGAACTTATGATTTTTAAAGGTGTCCTCGGCATTTACCACATACTGTTCCTCATCAATATCCCTGAGGAAATCCTTTACACCCTCATCCGAAGCCTTGATCTTTTCAGGCTCAATATAGCCCGCATAGCGGCTGCGCCAGTTCTCATCCTCAACAAGTGAAGTATATCTTCCGTCATCGAAGAAGCTCATGGAGCTGATAATATCCGACTTTGCGATAACGATTGCAGTAGGAATCATAGTCTGCTCCTCGTATGCATCACCTGTCAGATAACGCTTGAGTGCGGTAAGACTTTCAGCCTGTGAACCGCCGTCATAGCTTCTTCTTGTAACCTTTGCAATAACCTCATTAAAGCCTGTGGGGTCCAGCAGGTACAGAAGACCCGATGACTCCTTTATATGCTTTCCGGAAAGTCCCAGATCACGCAGATTCTGAACACTTTCACCCATAATATCCCTGAATACAATCATAACGCTTCGCTTCTGATTTGTTAAAGGATCTGTGAAATTTATCTCAAAGGGAATAGGCGGAACCATACCGTTTGTGGCATTAAGTCGTCTGTTATCCTTAATAAGGCTCTTATAATTCTTGAAATAATACTCTTCTTCCTCTTCATTTCCCTTAAAGAAAATTGAGGCATTAAGTGTCCTGTCTTCTCCGATAATCTTGCTTAAAATTGCAAGATAAACACTTTTTCCGGCACTGGTATTACCGATTACGGAAATCATATGCATATCCTGCTTGCCCGCACCCTCTACAACACGGTTATGACAGTAGGGGCAGAGACGCTCATCAAGCATCTGACCGTCAACGCGGATTTTGTTGATGAAGCCGTACTCCTCAAAGGCAGCAAAATCATAGGTAATCTTCGGATTGAGTCTGTCGAATTCGATATAGGGCAGCTGCATTGAATAATTCTCAAAGTTACCGCTGTCGGCAGGTGAACCGAATTCCTTATAATACTTCAAAAGCAGCTTGTCAAGAACACGGCCGTCATTTCTGGTCGCAATATCGCTTCTGGAACCGCCGCGGCGTCTGAAGGTAATCTCCTCCTCTTCATGCTGGACGGGTACTTCCTTTTGTGTGGCTTCCTTATATCTGAAATGAACCTCATCAGGCTCAAAATGCTTACAGCAGTAAGGACATATAATTCTGCTCATGTTAATTGCCATTCCCTTCTGAAAAATTATTCTGCCTTTTTACCATAGAATCCGATTTCGGCGATAGAGGTATGATCGTTAAGACTACCGCTTACGGTTGACTGAATATGAACAATCAGCATATCACATTCAAAGGGCTTGGGAAGTGCGTATTTGGTTTCCTCACTCTTCCACTCATCCTTTAAGGTTATGGCCATATTGTTCTTAACCTTACCGTCCACAAGGAATTCAAGTCTTACAACCTTGGGACGACTGCTGATACTGTATTCAGAGCCCGAACCCGCATTACCGTTACATACCGTAATGTATGCAAGTTCAATCTTATCCTCAAACTTAAAGGTAAGGTTCTCATTCACGCCCTCGCCTTCTATGCCGTCCTGCCAGCAGGTATCGTAATTGCCATCAATAAGATTAGATGCCTTATATGAAATCGAGCTGCTCTCACGTTCCGAAGAAGCCTCTACCGAAACGACCCTGATACGCCTGCTGTCACCCTCTGCATAGGGATCATCTGTATTGTCAGCCTCTGTATCTTCCTTATTTTCACTCTTATCGGGCTTGAAAAGATTCTCCTCTGTAGCATTTTTAATTGTATCTTCAATACCTGTATTAATAACATCACAGTAATTAATCTTGCCTACACATACGAAAAGGAATATTCCCGTAAGAACAAGCACTACATAAGAACCTGCTCTGAAGCTCTTCTTCCACGAAGCACCCTTCTTCCACATGCGCTTAACTGCGGCAATATGATGCTCGCACTCGCTCTTCTGTGCCGCAAAGGTACGTTCCGCCATGGGAAGGGTTCTGTCATCACGGCCCATTGTCTCAACAAGCTTAACCTGATACTTATCGGTTTCCTTCCATACGATTGCATTTCTGGGGCCCGCATAAGCTGCTGCACTTTCGGTGGTTCTGGGCATTTCTTCAGCCTGTTCGTCCTCATCGTCCATCTGAACACGGAAGTCTGTTACCCAGTCATCCACTACCTCATTGCTATAGCTCTCACCGCCGGTCATGCCTCTGCGGTTTGAAACCTCGTCCATCTGCTCATTGTAATCCTTAAGGGTCGTATTCGCCCAATTAATCGAGCGCGTATACAATGCCCACTTAATGACACCGATAACCTCACCGACAAAGCCTATCACGCCTGCCAGCACAAATAATGCCACAACGCCCCAGATTATCTTACCGATAAGTCCGCCGTTTTTAACTTCATTTACAATAACATCCTTTGAAAGGAAAAGCTTTACCGCCAGCACCGCAAGAAGCACTGCCGCTATGCCGGCTCTGAAAATCATGGGCTTTCTGCGCCAGGACACATTTGCAAAAAACTTCTGCTTTTTTGTGGTTGCCCCTATAGCCTTCAGCTGCTTTTCCTGCTCCTTAAGAGCATTCTCATACTCGCACTTTGCCTTGTCATAGGGGTAAGCAATCTCACCCTTTACCTCACGCATAAGTCCGATAGGTGTGAGTGCATTATACTTATTATAAACAAGATATGCATCGAACTGGTCCGAGGTAATGGACTGGTTCGTCTTCTTGAAACCATAGTAAAACATATTGTTTGAAAAGAGCTTCAGAAACTCCTCATAAATCAGCTCCGCCTGACTGCGGTTCTGCTTCTTTTCATCATAAGCAAGTATACTTTCCTTAAGCGCCTGCGCTCTCTCATCATTAAAGCTATATAAATCCAGATGTCTCTTTAACCATATAATATGGGTAGGTGTAATAGCCTGCATTTTTATGACCATACCTTTCTGAGAAATATCTATTATGCAAAATCTTCACCCGCCGCCTAAAGGCAGCGGCCTATCTTCCTACTTTATATTTTACAGTAAATCTCTTTCAAATGCAAGCGGAATTGAATAATACATATCCGCAAAAATGCCGCAGAAAACTGTTATTTCAGTCTCCTGCGGCATTTAATTCACAATATTCAATTATCTGTTGTAATACTGCTGATTTCCCGGATCGGCCAACCGGTTGTTGCGGGATTCAACAGCCAATGCACCGAGTAATACAGTTCCTATAATCAGGCTCACGTTCAGAAGCGGTGATGTCAGCATTGAGTCGGCACCGTTAAGTGCAGACCTCTTTGCTATAGTTTCAGCACCCCTTGCCGCTGTGAACGAATATATAAGCTTTGAAAACAGCTGACTCATGACAAGACCCCAGCAGAACATAAATATAGTCTTTACCAGACTCATCGTATAGGCTCCCGAGACATTTCCTTTGTTAACTTTCAGTAAAACAAGCAAAGAAAATATAACGGACGGAACTGTCATTAATAAGCTGTCAATATATAAAATACTATCATTATTCTTTATATTTGCCACAAAAAGCTCTATAACCGCCGGCTGTGCAAAGGTAATAACCAGTGAAAATCCAAATGCGACACAGCTTGCAACCAGAGCAATGATGCTAAGAACTTTAAACATAGGTCTCATAGCAGCTCCTTATTTAAGTGCGGCAAGTCTTTCCTCAACCTGCTTGAACATATCGGTATACTTTGCAAGCTTAGCCTTTTCCTCGTTAAGCTTAGCCTCGGGAGCCTTATTAACGAAGTTGGGATTTGCAAGCATGCCGTTTACACGCTTAAGCTCGCCCTCAAGTCTTGCCTTTTCCTTCTCGAGACGCTCGATTTCCTTTGCAATATCAACAAGCTCCGCAAAAGGAATGTAAATTGTTGCACCATGAATAACGTATGATACCGCATCATCTGCAATGCCTGTCTTATCAGCCTGGATTGTAACTGATGAAGCACCGCCGAGTGAAGCAAAGAATACCTTGCTGTTCTCGAAAATCGCACGGATTTCCTCTGACTCACTTACTGCGAATACGGCAGCCTTACGGCTCATGGGAACATTCATTTCCGTACGAACGTTACGGATGCCCTTAACTGCTTCCTTGATAAGCTCAACAGCCTTCTCCTCAGCAGCAAAGTTTCTGTCCTCAGAGTATACGGGCCAGTCAGAAATCATGATTGACTCGTTGCTTTCGATTGTGCCCTGCTCCTCCTTAAGAGTACAGAAAATCTCCTCTGTAATGAAGGGCATGTAAGGATGAAGAAGCTTAAGTGAATCAACGAGTACGCTGTTAAGTGTCCACATAGCTGCCTTCTTTGTAGTAATATCCTCACCGTAAAGTCTAGGCTTAACCATCTCAATATACCAGTCACAGAGATCATCGTAAATGAAGTCGTAAATCTTCTGTGCCGCAATACCGAGCTCGAACTTCTCCATTGAATCGGTTACTTCGCGTGTAACTGCATTTGCACGGGAAAGAATCCACTTGTCCGCATCTGTAAGATCAGCCTTCAGACTGTTGATATCAGCAGCAAAATCAAGCTTAACGCCTGCCTCTGCCAGCTGCTGCATATTCATCATAATGAAACGTGATGCGTTCCAAACCTTATTTGCAAAGTTACGTGATGCCTCTACTCTTGACATATAGAAACGCATGTCATTACCGGGTGCATTACCTGTAATAAGTGTAAATCTGAGCGCATCCGCACCATACTTGTCAATGATTTCAAGAGGATCGATACCGTTTCCGAGCGACTTTGACATCTTACGGCCCTGGTCATCACGAACAAGTCCGTGGAAGAGAACTGTCTTGAAGGGACGCTCGCCCATCTGCTCGAAGCCTGAGAATATCATTCTGATAACCCAGAAGAAAATGATGTCGTAGCCGGTTACAAGTACATCTGTAGGATAGAAATACTTGAGGTCCTCTGTCATCTCGGGCCATCCGAGTGTCGAGAAAGGCCAGAGAGCTGAGCTGAACCAGGTATCAAGTGTATCGGGATCCTGTGTAAGATGTGTGCAGCCGCACTTTGGACACTTATCGGGAGCAGTCTTTGAAACAACGATTTCACCGCACTCATCACAGTAGTATGCGGGAATTCTGTGGCCCCACCAGAGCTGTCTTGAAATACACCAGTCACGGATATTATCGGTCCAGTTGAAGTAGGTCTTATCCATACGGTCGGGGATAAGCTCGATATCACCTGTCTTAACAGCCTCAACGGCAGGCTTAATCATTTCATCCATCTTTACGAACCACTGCTTCTTAATGAGGGGTTCAACTGTTGAATGACAACGGTAGCAGGTACCAACATTGTGGCTGTAATCCTCGATTCTTACAAGGAGACCCATTTCATCGAGCTCCTTAACAATCTGCTTACGAGCCTCATAACGGTCCATACCCTCGAACTTGCCGCCGTTTGCGTTAATTGTGGCGTTGTCATTCATAATATTGATTTCAGGAAGGTTATGACGCTTACCAACCTCAAAATCGTTAGGGTCATGAGCAGGTGTAATCTTAACAACACCTGTTCCGAAATCCTTTTCTACATAATTATCGGCAATTACGGGAATCTTTCTGTCAACGAAGGGTACCCATACAAATCCACCCACAAGGTCTGTATAGCGCTCATCCTCAGGATTTACCGCAATACCTGTATCACCGAGCATTGTCTCGGGACGTGTTGTGGCAAACTCAAGGAAACGAGTCTTACTTACCGAACCGTCAGCCTCAATGAAGGGATACTTGATATGCCAGAAATGTCCTGCCTGGTCCTCATAATCTACCTCTGCGTCCGAAATTGATGTATTACATACGGGACACCAGTTAACGATACGTGAGCCCTTGTAAATCCAGCCCTTATCGTAAAGCTTTGTAAATACCTCTGTAACGGCCTTGTTGCAGCCCTCATCCATGGTGAATCTCTCGCGGTCCCAGTCACATGAAGAACCAAGCTTCTTTAACTGAGATACGATTCTTCCGCCGTATTCCTTCTTCCAGTCCCATGCACGCTCTAAGAACTTCTCACGTCCGAGCTCCTCCTTTGAGGTGCCCTCCTGCTTGAGCTTTTCTACAATCTTTGCCTCGGTAGCGATGGAAGCATGGTCAGTACCGGGCTGCCAGAGTGCATTATAGCCCTGCATTCTCTTGAAACGGATGAGAATATCCTGCATTGTGTTATCAAGAGCATGTCCCATATGAAGCTGTCCTGTGATATTGGGAGGAGGAATAACGATTGTAAAAGGCTTCTTTGCCCAATCTACCTCTGCATGGAAATATTTGTTTTTAATCCACTTCTCATAAAGTCTGTCCTCAATCGCCTTGGGATTGTAGGTCTTTGCAAGCTCTTTTCCGCTTGCCTTTGCATAAGCATTCATCATGTCTTCTGCCATAATAATTTACCTCCGTTTTAATAATTTCTGTCCGAACCCGACAAACAGATAAAAAAATAAACTCTACCCGCCTATAAGGACGATGTAGAGTTATCGTGATACCACCTTATTTCATCTTTTGCCCTGCCGTACGTCGGTGTACATTTTCTGCAAAGCCCAAGACCTCATTACGCAGCTCCATCAAGCCACTCGTCTGTAACGGGACTTCCCGTTATTCCCTATCCGGCAGAGCCTTTTCAGGAATACTGCTCAGGAGCTACCTTCAATAAACCTCATCCGAATGACCTTCCAGCCGCTGTGCGGGTCATACTCTCTGGCGGTTTAGTTTATCTAATCCTCTCCGTCAATGCATTTTGAATATGGAAATATATTAATCTTCCTTTTTTAATTTGTCAACTGTTTATTTTCCGGTGCTTCAAAACTCACCGAACAGAAGCCTGTCCGTTACTGCTGCACAGCTGAATTAAAAATTAAATCCTTCGCCTTATTAAGCTTTACGTTTTCTGCAATATATTCCTTGCCGTCCACTTCAAACTGCTTATTAATGAACTCGTAAAGCGCCTGATTTGTGTCGCAGCCGTAATTTGCACGAACAGCTGTCGCAAAGGTCTCTATTTCCTCGTCTGAAGCAGTAAGCTTTTCTTCCTCGGCAATGGCTGAACAGATAAAGTTAAACTGAATGTTAATCTTTGCCTGTGCCTCCATATACTGCTCAAAATATGCTGTATTAAGGCCGTACTTGTATGCAAAATACTTATCGCCGGTCATACCGTAGCTTTCAGCCATGGAATTCTGAACGTTAATAAGCTGTTCCTTGTACTCTGTAATCTCCTTTGAAAGGTCCTTGCTGATGCCGCTGTTGGCAAAAACAGCCTTGATTACCTGGTAATTCTTCTCTGACTTATTGGCCGCATCCTTTTCTGCCTTAATCTGCTCAGCTAAAGCACTCTTATACTCCAGAAGAGTCTTCTGGGCACCCTTTGTGTGCATTTCCACCCATTCGTCATTCAGCTCGGGCTGAACATACTGATTGATAGCCTTAAGATTTACTTCAAAGCTTGCATTCTTTCCCGCAAGTGAAGGGTATAAATAATAGGGATCGGGGAAGGTAAGTTCAATTGTAAACTGTCCGATTTCCTTACCTACAAGTGCTTTATCAAAGCCCTCAAAGAAGGTATTGCCTTCCGCACCGATTACAAGGTCAGACTTTGTACCCGTACCTCTGGCGAAATCCTCTCCGTCAATTCTGCCCACATAATCCACATCTACAACGTCACCGTTCTGGGCGATGGTTCTTCCCTCAACAGGCTTAAGAACCTTCTCCCTGCTGAGCTCGGTAAGTGCTCTGTTAAGTACCTCACCGTCAGTAACCTCACTGTCCTCAAGTGTGTATGTCAGTCCCTTATACTGGCCAAGCTTTACATCACCCGACTTATAGCCTGTAATAACGTTCTCTTTTCCACATGCCGCAAGAGCCAGACAAATCACAACAGCCATTGCTGCAACCATTATCTTTTTCATAAATTATAACCATGCCTTTCCACCTGTACCGCAAATTTTCATTCAAATACCTGCATTATATCACAAAGCTGTTAAAAATAAAAGTCCCGACAAAAGACTTTTTAGCAATCAACTAAAATACCTTTCCCAAAACCCTTTTCAGGATATTTTCCCCACGCAGAAAATATCTCGCACTTTTGTCCGAAATATGCTATTATAAATTACGTATGTGATTTTGTATACAATGACGTCGGGGTCAAAAGCATTGCCCCCGACTTAATACACGCATTTCTTCGCACTTTGTGCTCCCGAAATGCTAAAAACATTCAAAATCCGCTCATTTTTCAATGAAAAATGGCTACTTTTTCATGTTTTTGCGTGTCATAAAGGCCTTCAATGCTCTTACAAGCAAGCTTGACGAGCATTTTTGACCTTTTGACCCTTGTATCATACAGTACAGATATATTTATTATCCAGAGGTGCAATGTGGTAAAAATTCAGCTTCCCGAAAATGTTTCATATATTATTGGACGCCTTCACGATGCGGGCTATGAAGCCTATGCCGTGGGAGGCTGTGTCAGAGACTGCATTTTGGGGAATACTCCCGCAGACTGGGACATTACCACCTCCGCATATCCCGAGCAGGTAAAGGAGCTCTTTAACCGAACCATCGATACGGGCATCAAGCACGGTACGGTTACCATTATGCTTCACGGCGAAGGCTATGAGGTTACTACCTACAGAATTGACGGTGATTATCACGACGGGCGGCATCCCGACAGCGTATCCTTTACCGCAAGCCTGGATGAGGACCTCAAACGACGTGATTTTACAATAAATGCCTTTGTTTATAATAACGAGAACGGTATCATCGATCTTTTTGACGGTCTTTCGGACCTTGACAATAAAATAATTCGCTGCGTCGGCAACCCCATGGAGCGTTTTACAGAGGATGCTCTTCGCATTCTGCGTGCTCTTCGTTTTGCCGCACGTTTTTCCTTCACAATAGATAAAGCTACACTGGAGGCGGCCAAAAGCCTCGGTCCGCGTCTGGCTCTCGTGAGTGCAGAGCGCGTGCAATGCGAGCTGGATAAGCTTCTTCTCTCAGATAATCCCGGCTTTATCAGGCTTTTAAACGAACTGGAGCTGGATAAAATCATCCTTCCCGAGCTTTGCCGGCTTTCGGATATTCAGGGTCTTTGCTCCGCACTTGAAAAAAGCCCGAAGGATCATTATATCCGCTGGACGCTGCTCTGCTATTATCTTACCGCAGGTCTTGACAAAAGCGCGGTCGAAGCAGATGCTCCTCATTATGCGGATAAGGCCAAGCAGATACTCCGCAGGCTGAAATTCGACAATAAAACAATAGATACCGCAGCACTTTTCATTAAAAATTCCCTGCGAAAGCTGCCTTCTCCCGCCGATGCCCATATCGACACAAAGCTTCGCCGACTCATGCATGATATCGGTAAAGATAATATTGAAAGCTACCTGAGCTTCAGGGCTTCCTTTTGCAATGAAGATGAAAACTATGAGCACTGCCTCATAAAATGCATAGAAATAATCGAAGCAAAGCAGTGCACCTGTCTTAAGGAGCTTGCGTTAAACGGCCGTGACCTGACAGCCGAAGGCTATGCCGAGGGTCATGCCCTTGGTCTGCTTCTCGAGGAATTACTTAACCGGGTGCTCGAAGAACCCTCACTGAATAATCACGAAACTCTGCTCACTCTGGCAGCAGAGCTTTCTAACAAGAAATAATTAAGGACGGAAAAATTGGAAAACAAGTATAAATTTTTTATCATAATAGCTTCAATAATTGCGGCACTGCTCATCACAGTGTCTGTTATTGTTGTGCTAAAACCCGATAAAAAGCCCGATTCCAAAACGACTCCCACGCCTGCCTCAGGTGAAACGGCAGCGGGCGGTATTTTCCCCGATTCTTCCTCGAATGTTCTGGAAGGAATAATTACATCCATTGATTTGGACTCCTCCGAGCTTACCGTAAGCGAGCTCGGAAGCTCTGTTACACATGTTCTTACCTACACAGGCGGCACGGACGTAAGAACCCGAAGCCGGCGTCCCATTACCGTAGCGCAGCTGAATAAGGGCGACATCGTTCAGGTTTCCTTTAATGATGATAATCGTCTTTCCACGGTTATCGGCTCATCTTCAGTATGGACCTATAAAAATGTTGCAAACGCCATCATAGACGGCTCCATAAAAAAACTGACCGCGGGCAGCTCCGTATACCGCTTTGACGACAGCCTGAAGGTAATGAACGGCGACGAATTCGTTCCGCTCGAAACCCTCAACGCCTTTGACAGCTTTCATCTTTACGGAATCGACAACTATCTTTATCTGATAAAGGTTGCCACAGGCCACGGATATCTTTCCTTTGCAAATGCGGGAGATTTCATCGGCGGTTCTGTTTCCTACAGCACGGGAAAGACAGTCCCCCTCACAGAGAATTTCCTTCTCACACTGTCAGAGGGCGAATATTTAGTAACTGTGCAAAACGGCGACCTTTTTGCCTCCGCCACAGTGAAAATTTCCCGTGATACCACTACATATTTTGATTTATTTGAGTATAGCGCAAAGCCTGTTCCGGTAGGTAATGTAACCTTCAAAATATCACCTGCCGGCAGTGATTTGTATATAGACGGTGTTAAAACTCTCTATGCAAACCCTGTCCGTCTGAGCTTTGGCGACCATTCAATAGAGGCCTCTCTCGGCGGCTACACCAGCTATTTCGGAAGCATCACGGTTGACCGTACCGATATTGTAAAAAATATCAGCCTGTCGGAGGCTCCGGGTAATATTTCGTCAAACGAAGACCTGATATACGAGGACAGCAGCTCCTCAGATTTACCAAATATCAGCACCCCCACCCCTGCCGGTTCGTCCTTTAATGACAGCTCCGCAGGCGGTCCTGCCGGTCCCTCCGGAAATATAGATACCAATGATGTGGCCAATATCGACATTCCCGATTCCACCACGGATGACGGTGATATGGACAATCTGGAGCTTATAGACGGTGACAGCGATGAAGCCTTCTCGGGCGCAGGAAGCCAAAGCAGTTCCGGAAACGTTTCCTCAAACAATGATTCTTTTGACAACAGAACTGAATCCGAAGCTTCCTCCGGAACTAAGCCCGACAACAGCCATGGAAACGATGCAGGCAGTGAAAACGATAGCAGCAGCGAAAACATTCCGGAATCATCTGATAATTCAGACAAAAATTCTGCAGATGCACAGGACAATGCTTCAGACGGTCCGGGACCGGATTCAGATTCTTCATCCGGCAGTTTAGATAATACCAGGACAGATTCCGATAACACAGCTTCCGAAAACGAGACAGCTGCTTATCACGGCACTATGACCATCTACACCTCAAACGGCTGCTCAGTCTATGTGGATGGTGTATTTAAAGGAACTATAGAAAATGGTTCGCTCACCCTTCCCAAGCCCTCAGGTACGATAGAAATCGGACTTTCAAAGGAAGGCTATGTTTCAAAAAAGTATACACTTACAATGGATGACGATGAGGAAAATACAAGCTTTAAGTTCCCTGAAATGACCAAAGCAGGTTAATTTATTGAATTATTTTGCTCATCCGACGGATTAAAGTACTCTATTTCACTTTTGAAATGCTTGAAAAGAGAGCTTTCATCCTATATAATTGTCAATAACATATCGTTCAGGCATGTATGAAGAGAATGATATTATTGAGCGGATATATATTGGGGCTCAGCCCCGGAAAGGTATGGTTTTATAATGAGACAAGACAATGCAAAGTCCCTAATCAAATGGGCAGTTATCATTGTGGTAATCGGATTATTGGCATTCAATTCCGTATATACCATCAATGAGCAGGAGGCAGCGGTTGTTACCACCTTCGGTATCGCTTCTCCCTCTACAGAATCAGGTCTGCACTTTAAGATTCCTTTTATTCAGCAGGTCACAAAGGTAGATACCACTATCAAGGGTTTCCCTATCGGTTATGATATTCTCAGTGGTTCTTCAATTGAAGATGAGTCACTTATGATTACATCGGATTTCAACTTCGTAAACGTTGATTTCTATGTTGAGTATCGAGTAACGGATCCTGTTAAGGCCCTTTACGCTTCAGAGAATTATGAATCAATTCTTAAAACAATTGCTCAGTCAAGCATTCGTGCAGAAATCGGTTCATATGATGTAGACAGTGTCATTACAACAGGTAAGGCCGAGATTCAGGCATCAATCAAGGACAAGATTACAAACCATCTTGAAACACACGACATCGGTATTCAGCTCATCAACCTGACAATTCAGGATGCAGAGCCCCCCACAGCACAGGTTCTCGAAGCATTTATGAACGTTGAATCTGCTAAGCAGGGTGCTGAAACAGCCGTAAATAATGCAAACAAGTATCGTAACGAGCAGATTCCTCAGGCAGAGGCTCAGGTTGACCAGATCCTCAAGGAGGCTGCATCACAGAAGGAAGCACGTATTAACGAGGCACAGGGCCAGGCAGCCCGTTTCAATGCCCTTTATGATGAGTACAGCAAGTACCCTCTCATCACAAAGCAGCGTATGTTCTATGAGGCTATGGAAAATGTTCTTCCCGATCTCAAGGTAATCATCGACAGTACCGACTCAGGCGTTCAGAAGCTTTTACCTCTTGAGCCTATCATTGAAGCCGGACAGGGTCAGAATGAAAGCATTATCAACGAATAATTATTTTATTTGGGAAAGGCATGGTTAATTATATGAGCGAAAAAGGTTTTGATAATACAAACGCAAAAAAGGATGACGATACTATTGAGCATATCCGTCAGCCTAAATCAAAGACACCTCTTATCATAATCGCGATTGTTCTTCTTATCGCGGTTATCGTATTAGGCGATGCAATGGTAGTAACTAAGGAAAATGAGTACACACTTATTAAGGAATTCGGTAAGGTTGAGCGTATTACAACTACTGCCGGTCTTTCATTGAAGATTCCTTTTATTCAGAGCACAGATTCATTACCCAAGACAATGCTTCTCTACGATCTTACTTCTTCTGATGTTATCACACAGGATAAGAAGACAATGGTTGTAGACAGCTACGTTCTTTGGAGAATCACCGATCCCCTTAAATTTACACAGACACTTACCTCTGTATCAAACGCTGAGGCCCGTATCAATACAATCGTTTACAACTCTATGAAGAACGTTATTTCAAGTATGATGCAGGCAGACGTGATTCAGGCTCGTGACGGTTCACTCAGTGCCGCAATCATGGCAAATATTGGTTCAAGCGTTGACCAGTACGGTATCAAGATGGTTTCTGTTGAAACAAAGCATCTCGACCTTCCCAGCGATAACAAATCAGCTGTTTACGAGCGTATGATTTCAGAGCGTAACAATATCGCTGCTGCCTTCACCGCACAGGGTGAATCAGATGCGAAGATGATTCGTACAAAGACAGATAATGAAATCGTAGTAAGTGTTTCAGAAGCTGAGGCTGAGGCTGAAAAGATCATCTCAGAAGGCGAAGCAGAGTACATGAGAATCCTTTCAGAAGCCTACAACACCAAGGAGCGTGCTGAGTTCTATACCTTCGTACGTGCTCTCGATGCGGCTAAGGCATCACTTAAGGGCAACAAGACAATCATTCTGAACTCAGATTCACCTCTTGCAACAATCTTTAACAGCGTAGAGTAATAATGCAGAGTAAAAAAATCAGGCGTGTGAAGCTTCACACGCCTTTGTTTTTTATATACCTTTTTAGTTGCTTTCATATATACCTTTTATCATGCTTTTTCACGTATTTTTAAGTCAAACTCGTGACCGCTTTGTTATATATACATACCCATTCTTATCCATTTTTCGACGATTTCTGCCTTGCCGCCCGTAATTGCATGCATAAGCTTTGATGAAAGCTCGGTCACGGCGGCAGTAGTTACAATTGTATCATCAGGATATTTTTCTGCCAGTCTTTTGAAAAACTCTCTGAGAGTCACAAGTAAAAGCGCCGGATTTTTGCTGTCCGCAAAGGCCCAGCGGATTACAATTTCATCCTCTGCCTTATCTGCCACCAGCATGGCGTCAATATCATCACCGTTCATATACGCAAGAGAAAGCTCCATATCCACTGCCTTCTCCGCGAGATAATCCCCCAGATAAACCGTTCCGTTTTTATACATTCTTCCTGCAAATGCCTTTATAATGCTCGGTGATATCTTTGAAAAGCTCATCACCTTATTCTGCTCAGAGGATACTTTGTCCATTTGTAGATTCTTCAGTGTCTTTGCCGTTCCGATTGTAATGTCTCCCCTACAGGCAGCAAGCGGTTCCTCTGAAAAGTCCATAGCCTTAAAAAATTCATAAAGCTCCGGCATATCATCATAAGGAAAATCACAGTAAATATAGTAAATTTCGGCGTCTGCGCATTTCGAAATCAGCGCATAAATCAGATTTTCGGCTATTCCCTGCCGTCTGTATTCATCCATTACAAAAAGCGAATTAATTTTAAAGCTGTCCGCATCTATCACTCCGCAGATTGCCGCTATCGCAATATCTCCCTGTTCGTCATCAATCATACCGAGTGCAAAGCAGTCAGGATTAGTTTTTATATTTTTATAATCAGCATCGGGCATCAGTCTCTCGAATGCCGTCATATTTGTTCTGTCAATACAAGTTATAGTCATATCGGCAACTATGTTCCTTCCTTAAGTCATAGTCAAAACCCGGATTGTCTGCCTGACAGCAGACCTCTCAGCCGTTTCCGGGCAAGATTCTGTATCCCTGTCAGCCCGTCAGTGCCTGATTCCGGCTTTAAACTGACGTGACGCATTTACTCCGAACTGCTGAAGCATTGCTTCAAGACCTGCCTTATCCAGCTGCTTTCCCGACAAAGAAACAGCCAGCTGTTCGAGCGCCTGCTGATCTGCCGCAGAGCCTGTCTTTGCCCTTTCCACCAGTGCGTCAACTGCCTGAAATGCCCTTGCAAATTCCAGCGGATTATAACCGAAATGGCTCGCATCAACTACTCTTCCGCCGTACTTATTACCTATCTCGTCTGTACGCTGGCCACCGAAGCTGGACTGATTCTCATTTTTGATGCCTGCACCATGTCTGTGGCCCATCTGGTTTTTGTGCCCGGGTCTGTCAGACTCAAATCCGAGAAGCATACCGGTATAGCTTGAATCATCACCCTCATCGAGCTTCATATAAAGATGACCGCAGCTTCCGTCGTTTTTAAGTAATCCTCCGCTTATTCCGGAATTGCCTAAACCGCCTACCGCCACATTCATGCCTCTCTGTCCGAATGGCGAAAACTTTTTAAGCTCCTGAAGCCTCTTTCCGTTCGCACCGCGTGTAGCACGCTCCATACGATGGGTAGCACCCCATCTTGATACAAAACCGGCATCCATACCCTTATTTTTGCCCATATACGAATCCATAAATTCTTTATATGCGGCTTCATCAACAAAATCCTTCTTTGAAGGAAGCGTAAACGCAACTCTCGAGCAGTGTGCAAATGCACTTGCGTAGCTTACATCCCATTCCTGCAAGGGAAGCGAAGGCTCTCCGTTCTTCGGCTTGTCTCCTTCAATCTTTTTTAATCCGGCCAGCTGACTTAATAAAAGAGTCTTTAGGATAAACTTCTTAGACATAATATCACGTTCAACAGCCTCATCGAAAGCCGCCTGATTTTTATACTCCGCCCTCAAAGCCTGCTGCTCATGAGCATTCATAGTCTTTGTCAGGGTGGCTACCATCATATGCTGATTGGCATGGTCATCAAGCTCCTTAAGAAAATCCGCTGTTGCAGCGGGTGCGCCGCTCACCAGACTCCGGTCTCTTAATGCCAGTGAAATTCCAAGTCTGAAAAGAGGGAAATTCATTGCAGCCACACCGCTGATTCTTACATTTTGCAGCTGCCCCTGTGCATTCTTTGCCTGAAAGGTAAAACCATTCCTGTACATATTCTGAACAACCTGCTCCGCAGTTGTACCCAGAGCACATATTCCGGCGAAATCTCTTGTCATAAATTCCTTTGCAAGCTTATTTCTGCACATGATATCAAGTCGTTCAAAATTTGAGAAATCACCCTGCTCACACTTTTTGTAAATATCCTCATTGGACATTCCGCCGGTATCCGAAACCTCTTTTTCCCAAATATATTTCTGTGCATCCGCAGTTGCCAGAAATGCTGATTCATCGATAGTCTGTGTCTGACCTGCCAGATATTTCTGCTCATAGGATGCGTGATCATTGTCAAAACGAAGCTTCACATCCTCCTTGGCAATCTTCTCCTTGGTCATAAATACACGCTTTGCCTTCTGAAGCTTTGTAAGCTTCAGTGGAGCCTGCTGCGCAGCAAGCACGGGGCCAGCCATTATCGCACGGTTCTGTGCCATAGCCTGCACATTCAAAGTACCGTTAGCAGATCTTTGCATCAAATCCGTTCTTAACGCATTTACCGGATTCATCTGCTGGGGCTGCATTGTAGTCGTTGTAGTAGTCTGCAGCTGACGAGTCATCTGCGTTGTTGTTCCGCCATTTCCCAAAATTCATACACCTCCAATTTAATCACAAACCATTTTATAAAACGGCCCGCCATACACCTTCAATACCGGATATTTTTCATAAAAATAACCGGTTTTCTATTACTGATTCATACATTTATTTCTTCAACAATTTACTTAAAAGCAGAGGATATATTTCCTCACTGCTTTCCTTCCAGTTTGCGCAAATCAAATCTGCCTCGTCCGCAGTTGAGGTCGCAATATTCATTTCCAGTATTTTTGTTCCGTTTTCTTCAATAATAAGATTTGAAATATAATGCTCCAAATCCAGCTGATAGCTGTGACTCTGAACGGCAAAATCCTCGTGCATCGGAACCTTATTCTCCCTGATATATGCATCTATATCGTTGCGCATATCCTCGGAAATCTCTCTTTTCAGCATATGTATGGTATTTCTGCCCTCATCCGTCACAGAATACATGGTCTTGCCGTGAATGAGTGTTTTGCTGACATATCCGTCATCAAGCAGCTCCCCAAGCCCCTGCTGAAAGGTAAAATAATCCGTGTAATTATTCTTCAGAAGGAAAAAGCTCAGTCTGTTGGTTGATATCGGGAAATCCACTCTGCTGAGCATATAAAGGGTGGATAATTTATATAATGCATTTGTTTCCGTCATATTATTTCTTATCTGCCTCCTGCTTGGCAGTTAAAGCTTCACCGGCCGGCTGTCTCATACTATCAGCCTCCCGGTCCATGCCATCAGCCTGCCCATTAAGCAGCTGCTTCACATCTGCCTTTTCAGCATCTGCCGCAAGCTCCTGAATTTTAGATTCGTCCTCCATAAGGTAGGAATCAATAAGTGCCCAGAGCTCATCACGTCCCTGCTTTGTTTCTGCAGAAAACGGAATAATCTTTGTATCTGCACCTGCGCCGAGTGCGGTTCTGATAACCTTTACATGGTGCTGAACCTGACCTCTTGATATCTTATCAAGCTTTGTGGCAACCACAACAGGGTTAAAGCCGTTAGCCACAACCCATTCATACATGGTCTTATCATTTTCACCCGGCTCATGACGGATATCCACCAGAAGAAAAACAATCTTGAGCATCTTTGACATACGAAGATACTTTTCAATCATCTTTCCCCATTTTGCCTTTATTTCCTTTGAAACCTTAGCGTAACCATAGCCCGGAAGGTCCACATAATAGAACGCGTTATTAACCTTGTAATAATTAACCGTCTGGGTTTTGCCGGGCTGTCCGGATGTTCTTGCCAGTGATTTTCTGTTCATCAGGGCATTAATCAGTGATGACTTGCCTACATTTGACTTACCTGAAAATGCAAATTCAGGTATAGTCGTCTTAGGAAAAGTACTTGTAATTCCGCACACTGTTTCCAGCATCGCATCCTTTATTACCATTTTAGTAACCATGCCTTTCTATCTGTACCGCAAACCTTCATGTGAATACACTGTATTCATGTTCTGCAGTCACAGATTTGCGTATGAAAAATATATTTCATACTAACTCCTAATAAAAGAACAAGGCGATTCCTGAGAATCGCCCCATCAACACAATTTTAGAATCCGTATAATGAACTAAGTCATTAAGCGATTACACTTTTACTTTTTTTAACAGGCTTACCCTTCATGCTTTTTCTTTCTTCGCCTTCAGGTAATAAAACCACCCTGGGCTTAGCCTCGCCAAGTGCAGCCTCCTTTGTAATGATAACCTTTGAAACACGAAGGTCTGTAGGTATATCATACATTACATCCATCATAATCTTCTCGCAGATTGAACGAAGACCTCTTGCACCGGTCTTTCTCTCGAAGGACTTCTTTGCGATAACCTCAAGAGCCTCATCCTCGAACTCAAGCTCCACATCATCAAGCTCAAAGAGCTTTTTGTACTGCTTTGTAAGTGCGTTCTTGGGCTTTGAAAGAATATCAACAAGTGCCTTCTCATCCAGCATATCAAGCGCTACGCTGACCGGAACACGACCGATAAACTCGGGTATAAGTCCAAACTTAATCAGATCCTCAGGAAGAACCTGTCTGAATAAATCACCGATATCTCTCTGCATGGGATCGTCGATTTCAGCATTGAAGCCAAGTGACTTCTTGCCGATACGAGCCTCAACGACCTTCTCAAGTCCGTCAAAGGCACCGCCGCAGATAAAGAGAATATTTGTTGTATCAATCTGGATAAGCTCCTGATGAGGATGCTTTCTTCCTCCCTGAGGAGGAACCGAAGCCACAGTACCCTCAAGAATCTTTAAGAGTGCCTGCTGAACACCTTCACCCGAAACATCACGTGTGATTGAAACATTCTCCGACTTTCTGGTAATCTTGTCAATCTCGTCAATATAAATAATACCGTACTGGGCACGCTCAACATCGTAGTCCGCTGCCTGAATAACCTTTAACAGGATATTCTCAACATCCTCGCCTACATAGCCTGCCTCGGTAAGTGTGGTTGCGTCCGCAATTGCAAAGGGTACGTTAAGTATCTTTGCAAGTGTCTGTGCGAGATAAGTCTTTCCCGAACCGGTAGAACCCATCATAATGATATTGCTCTTCTGAAGCTCAACATCAAGGTCCTTGCCGGAAAGAACTCTCTTGTAGTGGTTATAAACCGCTACAGAAAGAACTCTCTTCGCATCCTCCTGTCCGATTACATACTGATCAAGGTACTCCTTTATCTCAGCGGGCTTAAGCAGATTTATCTCCGCCTGCTCAGGCTTGTAATCATCGCTGTATAACTCCTCTTCAACGATTTCCGAACAGATTTCAACGCATTCATCACAGATATAAATATCATCAGGTCCGGCAAAAAGCTTTTTTACCTGATCCTGTGACTTTCCGCAGAAGGAACAGCGAACTGTCTGCTTTCTTCTGTCATCATTCTTATTTGCCAACTTATTCTCCCAACTGTTATCTGTGCTCGATAACTCTGTCAATAAGACCGTACTCAAGAGCTTCCTGAGCTGACATATAGTTGTCACGGTCGGTATCCCTCTCGATTATGTCGATAGGCTTTCCTGTATTGGCAGCGAGCATTTCATTTAACTTTTTCTTTGTCTTTAAAATATTCTCCGCAACAATCTGGATTTCGGTAGCCTGTCCGCGTGCACCGCCTGAAGGCTGATGAATCATGATTTCTGCATTGGGAAGCGCCATACGCTTGCCCTTTGTACCGCCCGCAAGAAGGAATGCACCCATACTTGCTGCCAGGCCGACACAGATTGTAGATACATCACACTTGATGTACTGCATTGTATCGTAAATTGCGAAGCCTGCTGTAACTGAACCACCGGGGCTGTTAATGTAGAAGTTGATATCCTTGTTGGGATCCTCAGACTCTAAGAACAGCATCTGTGCCACGATAAGGCTTGCTGTAGTATCATTAACATCCTCTGAAAGGAAAATAATTCTATCCTTTAATAATCTTGAATAAATATCATATGAACGCTCGCCGCGGCTTGTCTGTTCAATGACGTAAGGTACTAAACTCATCTGTTGTGCCTCCTGATTTTAGAAAATTATTTCTCTACTGCTGCGTCACGGATGCAATCAACGGCCTTGCTTACCGCAAGATCCATCTTTACATTGTCAAGCTCCTTGCCTACAATGATTTCCTTAATCTTATCCTTTTCCATCTTGTACTGCTCAGCCATTCTGTCGAACTCAGCCTCTACATCCTCGTCTGTGATTTCGATATTCTCAGCCTTAACAATAGCCTCAAGAACAAGTCTGTACTTGATTCTCTTCTCAGCCTGGGGCTTTGACTGCTCAATAAATTCCTCAACAGACATTCCTGAATACTTAAGGTACTGGTCAATGCTAAGACCCTGATACTGAAGTCTCTGAGCGAACTCCTCAGCAACCTGACGTGCTGTCTCGTTGATCATAGCCTCGGGAATATCCATCTCTGCAGCCTCAACAACCTTATCGATTACCGCATTCTCCTTAGCAACCTTAACTTCCTTTTCCTTCTTCTCTGTAAGCTGCTTCTTAAGGTCAGCCTTTAACTCATCGATTGTATCGAAATCTGAACTCTCCTGTGCAAACTCATCATCAGCTGCGGGAAGCTCCTTACGTGTAATTGCATTAATCTTGCACTTGAATACTGCTGCCTTGCCCTTTAAGTTCTCAGCATGGTACTCCTCAGGGAAAGTAACATTGATATCCTTCTCCTCGCCGATATTCATACCGATAAGCTGCTCCTCGAAGCCGGGGATAAATTTCTTTGAACCGATAACAAGGTCTGCATCTGTAGCCTTGCCGCCCTCGAAAGGAACACCGTCAACGCTTCCCTCGTAATCAAGCTTAACTGTATCACCGTCTGCAACGGGTGCATCATCAACTGTGATGATTCTTGCGTTCTTGTCTCTAAGCTTATCAAGCTCCTGGTTAACCTCTTCATCGGTAACCTCAACCTCAACCTTTTCAACCTCTACGCCCTTGTACTGACCAAGCTTAACCTCGGGCTTAACAGCAACAACTGCTGTGTAAACAAATGTCTCACCCTTGTTAATCTTCTCAACGTCAATCTCAGGTCTTGAAACAATGTCGAGACCGCTCTCTGCTGCAGCTGCCTCATATGTATCATTAATTGCAAAGTTTGCTGCATCCTCAAAGAATACGCCTGCGCCATATTCCTTCTCGATAAGTGCTAAAGGTGCCTTACCCTTACGGAAGCCCTGAATCTGAATTTTATTCTTATTCTTCTGATATGACTTTTCATATGCCTTAGCGAAATCCTCTGCGCTAACTTCAACTGTAATCTTGTAACTGTTCTTGCCTAAATCCTCTGTCTTGACACTCATCTGTCATTCCTCCTAATATTTCTTAAGGGCATTCTATCCCACAATCTGTTGTAGTATATCATATTTTTTTGCAAAACGCAAGAATAAAGGAATAAAAACATTACTAAAGATATGAACCTGTGGTTGAATTCAGGCATAAAAAAAAGTCACCTCCGACATCATCTGTCGAAAGTGACCTGAAATATCTTACCAAATCAATTTATATAAAAATAAATCAATCATAAAATACTGGATAGAGCAAATAATACCTACAACCGCTGCAGAAAGTAAAAACTGCTTTGTTCTGCTGAGACCTGAAGAAAAATATCTGAAGGTTCTTTCAATACCCATTGCAAAGAGGATATCGAATATCGGGCTGAACAGTGAGATACTTGAATTTACAATCAATCCGCTGAGACCAACAAATATAGCCAGGCATGAAAGGGGAATTGTTTCTACACAAATTGCGCCTAAAACGCGGGGATACTTTGCCTCTTTATTTTTGCTCACACCCATAATAAAAGCAGCCGAGCCTGCAATTATCATTGAATAGGTCAATACGTTCAGAAACGCAAGAACAAAAGTCCTTCCGGCTGATAAATAACGTATATAGAACAATATATTCATAAGTAAAATCGAGAAAAGGAAAACTCCGCCCCAAATAATAGCGTGAGGAATCTTTACCTTATTGCCGACTCCTTCAGCTGTTTCGGTAGGATTAATTACTGCCTTGGGGAATATTCCCATAAGCTCATTAAATGCATTGGGACCTGCAGGCTGTGCAGGTACATACTGCTGAGGCTGAGGCGCATACTGAGGCGCAGGTGCTGCCTGGGGTGCATACTGAGGTGCGGGTGCTGCCTGAGGTGCATACTGAGGTGCGGGCGCTGCCTGAGGTGCGGGTGCTGCCTGGGGTGCGGGTGCTGCCTGGGGTGCATACTGAGGTGCGGGCGCTGCCTGGGGTACATACTGAGGTGCGGGTGCTGCCTGGGGTGCGGGCGCTGCCTGAGGTGCAGGTGCTGCTGCCTGAGGTGCAGGTGCTGCTGCCTGAGGTGCGGGTGCTGCCTGAGGTACAGGTGCTGCCTGGGGTGCAGGCGCTACTGTCTTTGGTGCAGGCACTGCCTGAGGCGCAGGTGCTGCTGCCTGAGGTGCGGGCGCTGCTGTGCGGCATGAACATGCCTCGCCGTCATTTACCGGCTTTCCACAATAAGGACAAAATGCCATTTCAAACTCCTCCTTAAAATCATATATTTTCATCATCCGACGTTTCGTTTCCGAAGCGTCTTAACATTGACTGCGTACTATATTTTCATTAACAGCCATATATAAATAGTTTACATTTTTACAAAATAAAAATCAATATATTTCTTTACAAAAGCTGGCTCTGCATTAGATACTTTTGGAAGGTTGTTTTTTCTATTTTCTTAGGCTATAATCTTTTTAAGAAAAAAAGGAGAGTCAGCTGATTGACGAAAATTTGTATGAAAAAATTATCATCCGTATTATTCATTCTTATCGCGTGCATGATTACCGGCTGTTCATCGTCGGAAAAACCGAACAGCGCTGCCGGACCTTCGCAGACTGCGACCGAAGCACCCAAGGCTACTGCAACCATAGCGCCTACCGCGACGCTTGCCCCCACTGCCAGCCCGGCACCGACCGCTACACCTACACCCTCTCCGGAGCCTACGGCGACACCCACCCCATCGCCGACTCCTCTTCCCTCAATTTATGACAATCTCACCGATACAGACGATTCCGGACTCTATTATTACAATTTAGAGCAAAAGAACTGTATCACAATGAATTCCTATAAAGTTGATGACCGCCTTCTCTTATCGTATCTCGAGGACTACTATCATACTCCGGAGCTTGTCAGTATCAATCCGGTGACAGGTGATGAGATTACGCTCACAACCGATTTTACAAGCTATTGCTATTTTATTCAGACCTTTAATAACGGAACTCTCGCGTTAATAGATATGTACAATGACCACATTGATATCTACGATAAAGACCTCACTCTTGTATCGGCGGTTGATGTTTCTTTCCCTTTAAGTGACAGTGGCATAATATATTCTCCCTCAGGAAAATACCTTTACCATTTTGATTATGACAAGGATGAGCTCGTTCAGCTTGACATCTACAATGGAAATGAAAAAATAATCCTCGGAGAAGAATTCCCGGCATTATTATACAACTGCTATATAGCGACCATCGGCGATGACGATTCGTACCTTATCCTCAGCAGCTACGATGAAGATGTAGAATTCACCTCCTGCTATGTAGATATCGAAAGCGGTGAATACTTCCCCTTTGACAGCTCACCCGCTAATTTATACTTTTCTCCGGACCGCACAAAATGTCTGAAAACCCTCTCCTCCTATGAGGAAAATATCCACACTGCGGATTATTACATTTTCGAGGAAGCTGTACCGCAGCTGTCGGACCCTGCCCTGTATGAAGAATACTTCACCGAAGAAGCCCTAATGGCATCAGTCAGATTCGAAAATTCTTCGGAGCTTTGGGGTGGCAAAATCGACTGGATAAATGACTGTTATATTTCATCAAAATATATCTTTTCTACCACAAGCCTTATCGAGTTTAACTGCTATGACCTTAACAGCGGCGCTCTCCGTTCCAATTGTGTGGCAGATACAGAAACCTTCAGCGGCCAGATGGATTTCGAGCTCTATCCCGAGCTCGGCATGCTTTCGACAAACGGCTGTGTAAATGAAGACATGGCAGTATACTTCTGGAATTATCTTGATGATGATATTTCCGCCGCTTCCTATACACGATTGAACGTTCTCCCCAAATATCTGGATGAACACAGAAAGCAGCTGGAAGAAAAATACAATATTTATATTTATCTCGGAAGTGAAATCGGTCTTACAGAATTCGGTTACAGAGTTCAGCCGACAAATGATTTCAAGCAGATGGACTATGTTCTCGGACAGATTGATGAAGCACTCGGACATTATCCCGAGGGCTTCCTTGACCAGATAAAAATCGGTGATATTAAAACACTCGGAATTTATCTCTGCGAAGGCTTCGAAAAAGTTTCAGATTACCAGATAGGCGATGCCATTGCCCTTGCTTCCGAAATGGGCTACGAGCGTTTCCTGGTACTCGACATCAACTATTCAAGCCAGATGGAACAGAACATTTACCACGAAATTTCACACTGGATAGACCGCACCATCAACAATATGGCAATAGGCAATCCGGAGCTTCGTGATTACGAGGAGGAATGGAAAACCTTAAATCCCAAGGATTTCTCTTATGATTACGACTATAACGGACCCAAGGCCGCATTAAAGTACATTTATACGGTTAATCCTATCGGCGGCAATAAATGCTACTTTACCGATGATTATTCACTTACCTACCCCACAGAGGACAGGGCGAGAATGTTTGAATACATAATGGAATATAACGGAAATGATTATTATTCAAGCCCTAATCTGCGTGCAAAGGCTCATTTCTATTTTGATTACATCAGAAAAGCCTTCAACACAGACAACTGGCCCGAGGAGACAGAGTGGGAGTACAAGCTCCGTATACTGGACGAGTACTATGCCGGCAATACAGATGTTTCCTTTGCGGATATCTATCCCGTTGAGGAATACGAGGAAATCCCCGACGATGCGATTTTCGATCCCTACGCCTTTGACAGATGGTCCTACGGCTATGATGATTACGATCCTTACGCAGTAGGTTGATTGCAAAGGCTTTTGGGAAGCTCCGCGACTTTATGCGGCAGACAACAAAGAGGATTGGGAATATCCCCCGACATAAAAATATACGTCTGAAAGCGGACTGCTATATCTCTTCAACCGCTTCACAGGCAGAAAGGCATGGTTATAAAATGAAAGCATATGTATTACTCGCAAATGGCTTCGAGGAGGTCGAGGCACTGACTACTGCAGATATTCTGGCACGCGCCGGCATCGAGGTCAAAATGGTGAAGGTCCCCACCCCCGACGGGGAGGCCTGCAAGGCCGTAAGCGGTTCACATGGTTTTAAAATTAAGACAGACCTTCTTCTTTCCGGCGAATTTCCCGAGGGCGACTGTCACGGACAGAAGGCTCCCCTTCCCCAGTCTGATGCTGCAGAGGCTGTTGCCAAGCTCTCTGACGGCGACTGCGTAGTACTTCCCGGAGGAATGCCCGGCACCACAAATCTCGGTGCAAGTGAGGCAGTCCTTGCAGTTGTTAAGGATTATTATACAAAGGGAAAGATTGTTGCGGCTATTTGCGCAGCCCCCTCAGTCCTCGGTGACAACGGATACCTTCAGGGCAGAAAAGCTACCTGCTTCCCCGGCTTTGAGAGCCGTCTGGCAGGCGCAAATGCCACAGGCTCAGCTGCCGAAATCGATGGAAATATCGTAACCGGCAAGTCTATGGGCTCGGCTATTACCTTCGGTCTTAAGGTAGTTGAAGCACTCCTTGGCAAGGACGCAGCCGACAAGGTTGAGGCTAATATCTACAGAGGATAAACTCACTTCGTCTTCGTTTTTCAATATATCAATTAAAATTTAAAGCCCCTGCACCAAAAGTGATACAGGGGCTGTTTTTATGCTTATTTTCCGGGACATTTACACTACAGTTAATTGCCTGCCGTCAGATAATCTCCACCTGGCACATTCCCATAGTGGTGAGTGCCGCTTCGTGTGAGGCAGGACTGACGCCTGCGCAAAGTTCCTTCATTACCTTTACCGGAATCTCAGGATAAGCAGTCTTTAATGCAAGCGCATTTGATACGACGCAGATGTCTGTACAAAGGCCTGTGAGCACGATTTCGGTCACGTCTGCAGGATAGAGAAATTTCTTCCATTCCTCGGCGGAAATACCGAAATTAGGCTTGTCATATATAGGTGCATTCCCGATAGCCTTCGCAATTAAGGGGTTAATCTGCCAGCCCTCGGTACCCTTTATACAATGAGGTACGGGAAGATGTCTGCCCTCATTTGTCTCCATATAATTCTCACCATGGGTATCTCTGGTAGCCACAATATAGTATTCGTCGCGATTTTCTTCGATAAACTTTGCCAGGGGTTCTACTATCTTCTGCGCCTCTGCCGTTCCGAGTGCACCGTCAATAAAATCCTTCTGCATATCAATTACACATAATACCTTCATATTCTCACCATTTCCTTTCCACCGAAAATAAATCCATACTCGCCTCCCGAAAGCTCTCAGTCAGAGACAGACTGCTTCCCGACAGCTGTAATCAGCTGCGTCCTCGTCTGTGCTTAAAGCTGCTTGTCAGCCTCACGCTGCAGTCTGAAGGCTACCGAATTCTTCAGGTATTCAAGATAATCATCATCTGAACACATAGCCTTTTCAGGGTTATCCGAAAGCTTGGCAACGGGACGTCCGTTTACATACTGAAGCTTGATAACGATATTGAGTGCCTCGGCAAAGGTATCATTTGAAATAAAGGTTCCGATACCGAATGAAATTTTTGCCTTATTTTTGAAATGCTCGTAAAGTGTCTGTGCCTTGTCAAAATCAAGACCGTCGCTGAAAAGCAGTGTCTTGGTCATCGGGTCCACACCATACTTCTTATAATGCGAAATAATCTTCTCGCCCCACTCATAAGGGTCGCCCGAATCGTGACGCACACCTGTATAGTTGTTCACCATGCTTCGGTTGAAATCTCTTAAGAAAAGGTCCGTGGAAATGGTATCCGTAAGTGCGGTTCCGTTATCACCCTGATACTCATCATACCAGTCCTGCATAGCGTAATGATTGGTGTACGCAAGAGGAATCTCGTCGATTCCCTGATACATCTGAACATACTCATGCGCATAGGTTCCGATGGGTGTAAGGTTGAATTTCCATGCAAAATATACATTAGAGGTACCAACCATATTTTTTGTTTTTTCTGCAAGCTCCCTGATTGCATACTCCTCAAACTCTCTTGAAAGACGTCTGCGGGCACCGAACTCGGCATACTTAAAAGTATACTTTCCGCTGTTAAAAGCCTCTATCTTCTGGGCCAGGCGCTCCTTTGCCGATGCCAGAAGCTCCTCATAGTTGTACTGCATTCTGAAATAGGTCTCATTTACAATTTCGAGAAGGTAAATCTCGAACTGCATTGCCGAAAAAAGAGGTCCCTTAACTACAATCGAAAGCTCTCCATTATCAAGAGAGGTCTCTACATAATCCCTGATAGGTCTCCAGAGTCTCAAAAATTCCACATAGTCAGTCTTGATAAATCTGATGCTGCGCATGTAGTCAAGCTCTTCGTTTGTAAATTTCAAAGTACAGAGGTGGTCAATCTGCGCGTTTATTTCATCAAGCATTTCGCGGGTGAAAATTACTCCCTGATTCCTGCACTTAAAACGGTACTCTCCTACAAGGTTTGTGTGCTTGTGAAAAATAACCTGATTCATATTAAATTTATAAAGGTCTGTGTCAAGTAATGACGTTACAATAGCTTCCAGCTTCATAGTTTTCCCTTTCTTAAATCCCTTGCGTATTTATGCCAACAGTGCCCTTAGCGGCTCCGTCAGCGCTTTAAGCTTTTACAATTTCCTCTCAGCCCTCAAAATAGCTGTCTCTGTCCATATAATCATATACGGGCATCATCTTCATTTTGTGAAGATTTGCACGGTGCTTGCGTTCAATATTTTCTTTGAGCTCCTCGCTCTCAATCACGCCCGTACGAATGTAGTGGTCAAGTGTAGCATAGGTGAAGCCAAGTCTTTCCTCGTCCGACTTTCCGCTCATTCCGTCCTCGGGCACCTTCTCAACAAACATAGCAGGAAGTCCAAGCTCACGTCCGATTTCTCTTACCTCTGTCTTGGTAAATGATGATAATACAGAGAAATCACCGGCTGCATCGCCGTACTTTGTCGAATAACCCACGTAATCCTCCGAAAGATTACAGGTGTTTGCCACACGGCCGCCAACAAGTGCACAGATGCCATAGAGCACTGTCATACGAAGTCTGGCAGGTGTATTTGTCTTATAAGCATCGGTAAGATTAGGGTCACAGTTCATAGTCTCTGCCACCTGAACCTTTACCGCCTCAACCATATTCTTAATATTTACAACGTGATACTCAATACCGAGATGCTTCACAAGCGCCAGGCTCACATCGATATCATGCTGGTCGCCGTTCGGCATCAGAACACCGATTACATTTTCCTTGCCGATAGCCTCACAAAGTACAGCTGCGGTCACGGAAGAATCGGTTCCTCCCGAAATACCTACAACGGCCTTACAGTTGCCGTTCTTCTTAAAATAATCTCTTACCCAGTCAATAAGTCCTTCCTTCAGCATAGCCTTGTCATGCCCCGCAGGGCTTTCCTCCTGATTTATTTATGTTTCTCAATTTCTTTTCCTTCAATAGCTTAACGTTCCCCCGTTTGAGCTGTTGACCCCGTCCCCAAGAGACCTGAGCTGTTGACCCCGTCCCCAAGAGACCACCAGGGGCACAGGCACTCTAAAATCAGCGTCCGTTCCACCTGTAGAGCTTGCTCGGTCTGTGCGGATTACCGGTGACCGTATTGCCTGTTTCCTCTACAAAATCCATTATCTTTTTTCTGAAATTAGCCTTATATAAAGGCTTATCCAGAAGTATTTCATATACCTTCTGCAGCTCGGGAAGTGTGAATTCCTCCTCCATCATATGAAATGCAATCGAGGTATATTCCAGCTTTCCCTTCAGACGGCTGAGCGCATACGAAATCATCTCCCCGTGGTCATAGGCAAGCTCCTTTGTGAGCTCGTTTATATCGTCTGCGCTGATTTCCTTCCAGCAAACCTCCTCTACTCGCTCACCGGCTATCGGATGACACCTGGATTTATTCACCAGTGCGATATAGGAAATCGAAATGACCCTGTTTCGCGGGTCCCTGTCGATATCGCCCCAGGTATAAAGCTGCTCGGTATAAATATCCTCTACACCGATTTCCTCACGCAGACATCTTTTTACCGCATCATCAGGGGACTCATCCGTTTTCACCAGGCCACCCGGAAGCGCCAGACAGTTCTTGAAAGGTTCTTCAGCCCTTCTTTCAAGCAGGACCTCCACATGATTGTCGGAAACCGTAAAAATCAATACATCCACCGCTACCGACATCACTGCAGGCTTAACAGCCTTTGCCATGCTTTCATGCCTCCCTTCTCATAATTCAGCAGTTAGTACTATTTTACTACTTTCGCATTGTGTTGTTAGTATTAATCAGCTACTTTCCTTGTCTGTATCTTAGTATAGTTTTGCTACTTTGTCAAGAGCTTTTTAAAAAAATTTCCCCGCAGGCCGTAGCCGCGGGGATTTTAATATTTTTATTCAGTTAAAACTACTGTCTGTTAATTACTTTCCGCTCTTAGGAATCATAATCTTTTCAAGCTTCCAGATATCCTGTACGTACTCCTCGATTGTACGGTCTGATGAGAACTTGCCACACTTAGCTACGTTCATCATAGCTGCCTGTGCCCATCTCTTCTCGTCACGGTACATAGCCTCGATACGCTTCTGAGCATCTGCGTATGAACGGAAATCCTTAAGGATGAAGTACTGATCAGCACGCTCGCCGCCGTTTGACTCCATAAGTGAGTTATAAAGCTCACGGAAAAGCTCTGTATTCTGAGGTGAATAGTAGCCGTTGATCATCTGAGTCATAACCATACGGATTTCTGTATCAACATTGTAGATTTCCTTAGGATTGTATCCGCCGTTGTTCTCATAGTTGATAACCTCGTCAGCTGAAAGACCGAAGATAACTGCGTTCTCCTCGCCAACCTCCTGAACGATTTCTACGTTAGCACCGTCCATTGTACCGATTGTTACAGCACCGTTAAGCATGAACTTCATGTTACCTGTACCTGAAGCCTCCTTTGAAGCTGTTGAAATCTGCTCAGATACATCTGCTGCAGCGAAAATCATCTCTGCATTTGAAACACGGTAGTTCTCGATGAATACAACCTTAATCTTACCGTTGATCGAACTATCATTATTTACCACATCAGCTACACTGTTGATAAGCTTGATGATAGCCTTTGCACGACGGTAGCCTGCTGAAGCCTTTGCACCGAAGATAAATGTTCTGGGGTAGAAATCCATATTGGGATTTGTCTTCAGCTCATTGTAAAGGTACATAACGTGCATAATGTTAAGGAGCTGTCTCTTGTACTCATGAAGACGCTTAACCTGAACATCGAAAATTGATCTGGGATCAACCTCAACACCGTTGTGCTCTAAAATATACTTAGCAAGACGAACCTTGTTCTGATACTTGATGTTCATGAACTCATGCTGTGCCTTCTCATCCTCTGTGTAGAGTGAAAGCTTGTCCATCTTTGAAAGATCTGTAATCCAGTCCTCGCCAATCTTCTCTGTTACCCAATCAGCAAGAAGGGGGTTACCGTGAAGAAGGAAACGTCTCTGTGTAATACCGTTTGTCTTGTTGTTGAACTTGCCGGGATAATAATCTGCAAATTCCTTAAGTGACTGATTCTTAAGAATCTCTGTATGAAGTCTTGCAACACCGTTTACTGAGAAGCCGCCTACGATTGCAAGGTTAGCCATACGAACCTGTCCGTCATAAACGATAGCCATCTTCTCAATCTTCTTGTAATCACCGGGATATGTAACCTGAATCTCACGAATGAAACGACGGTTAATTTCCTCAACGATCTGGTAGATACGGGGAAGAAGTCTTGAGAAAAGCTCAAGGGGCCACTTCTCGAGAGCCTCAGCCATAATTGTATGGTTTGTATATGCACAGGCCTTTGTTGTAACCTCCCATGCCTCATCCCATGTAAGGTAATGCTCATCCATGAGGATTCTCATAAGCTCGGCAACGGTTACTGAGGGATGTGTATCGTTAAGCTGGAAGCAAACCTTCTCGGGAAGCTTCTTGATATCATCATGATGCTTAAGGTAATTCTTAACAGCAAGCTGTACGCTGGCTGATACGAAGAAGTACTGCTGCTTTAAACGAAGCTCCTTACCTGCATAGTGGTTATCATTGGGATAAAGAACCTCAACGATTGTATTTGCAAGGTTCTGCTGCTCAACAGCCTTATGATAATCACCCTTATCGAATGAATCAAGCTGGAAGGTATCGATTGCACGAGCATCCCAGATACGGAGTGTATTTACGAAATGGTTGTTGTAACCAACTACGGGAACATCATAAGGAACAGCCTCAACTGAGCTGTAGCCCTCCTGAATGAAGCACTCTCTGCCGTCTGCGTTTCTTACCATTCTTACATAGCCGCCGAACTTAACAACCTGTGAATTGTCCTGATCGCACATTTCGAAGGGGTTGCCGTCCTTTAACCAGTTATCGGGAGCCTCAACCTGGAAACCGTTCTCAATCTTCTGCTTGAACATACCGTACTTATAACGGATACCACAGCCTACTGCAGGGTAGTTGAGTGTTGCAAGTGAATCAAGGAAACATGCTGCAAGTCTTCCGAGACCACCGTTACCAAGTGCGGGATCGGGCTCTTCATCCTCAATTGCGTTAAGATCGAGACCGAAATCGTCAAGAACAGCTGCAACATCCTTGTTAGCCTTCATGTTAATAAGGATATTACCAAGGGCACGTCCCATAAGGAACTCCATTGACATGTAGTAAACCATCTTACCGTCTTTTTTGTCAATTGCCTTATGTGTTGCAAACCAGTCATCAACAATATATTCCTTAATAGCGTATGAAACTGCCTGAAAAACCTGCTGTTTTGTAGCGTCTGCAGGCTCCTTGCGGTAAAGAGTCATCAGGTAATTCTCAATGCTTGCCTTAAATTCCTTTTTATTGATTTTCATGAATTATTCCTCCTCTTCCAAATTTGATTATATTTTTTAGGCATACATGGTTTAATAGTATAGCCTAAATTTTGTAATTTTTCAAGGCTTATCTTGTACAGACAATGTATAAAGGGAAACGAAAATTCTGTACAAATCGCACAAAATCATCCGTTTCCCGCTATAAATCAGCCTACGTAGGCTTCTTTTACGGCAATAGGCTTGTAAAGCTGAACTGCCTCGTATTCCGTTACACTGTCGCTCATCTCCGAATCAATCGCATCCCGGTCATAGTAGATGTACACAGGCATCGGTCTTGTAAATTTCTCCTTATAGCCGGCGAGGTCAGTCTTAACATTAACAAGTATCTCTGACAGTGCAAAAAGTTCAACATTTGAATCAATAAAGATAGTAAAAGGTTCAACATCCTTTACATATACAAGCTCAAAATCGTAGCCGTCCAGATCCTCGGGAAGTCCGTAAGCAGCAATTAGTGCTGTATCATATGCAGAAATACTGAGCATGGGCTTTACGGTAAATGTAAGCATTTCATCAGTGCTGTTCGCCTCATCCTGCTCTATTTCCGCAAGCATTTCATAATAGAGACCACCGTTATATTCTCTGTTGTACTCTGCAACGAAGGTATCCTGCTCTACGCCCCACTCGGTCATTTCTCCGTCGGGACGGTCAATATAGCCTACTAAAATTACCGTGTCTTCATCAGGCATTGTTGCGAAATACTTTACGCCCTCGTTTTCAGAAAGAAGCTCAACATTCCAGCCGTAGTCAATACCGTCTGATATTCCGAGAGGCGAGTACTGCATCATCATTGCATAATCAGATGCGTCATAGACTGTTTCAAATTCATCATTATAGGCTGTTATCCAGAAGCCGGCAATATCACTGTCAAAGCTAAGTGAGCTGTAGGCTCTGCAGTTATTCAGCTCTGTATCATTATTTGAATAGAAAAAGCTTCCGTCCTTTGTATTAAGTTCAAACTTATTAAGCTCCCATGAACCGATGATGTATTCCATTTCGGGACCATGGTAAACACGGAGAATCTCATCATTCATAAGTGAAGTTTCATACATCTGTATGAAGCTGTTATCATTAAGAACAATATTGGGATAATATTTAAGGGCAGCTCCGTAATTTACATAATTCATCATAGGATGCTCAGAATAGATTGTATTTACTGCATCCTGATAGGTCTGCTCATCAACCGGCTCACCGTTAATTGAAAAGCTGCCGTCAGCCTCATTAATTACGTACTCATTGACCTCCTGATTCTCTGCACCACCGCTAAGGTCAAAGGTCTTTACAGTACTAATACTGCCTGCTTCATCATTGTAAGCAGTGAGAATGAAATTTGCTCTCGGATCATAGCCCATAGAGCTGTCCCTGCCGTAATATCCGACCGGCTCTACAGCGCCGTTTACATAGCCGTAAACACCGACAACATCGTTTACCTCAGGATTCTCAACCAGGAAAAGCTCGGGGATAGCATCATTATTTACATAAATAAGTCCAAGCTCAAGTTCATAGAGCTTATCAAGATTTTGGTCAATATATTCGCTTACCATCTGCTTATAAGCATCAAAAACAACAGAAAGCTCCACATCCTCCGCAGCAGGCTCGGCTGTAGGCTCGGGCTCAGCTGTAGGCTCGGGAGTGATTTCCTCTGTGGGAACGGGCTCCTCTGTAACTACCGGAGCTTCGGTAACGACAGCTGCCTCAGTAGGTTCGGGGCTCGGTGCAGCTGCTTGCGTAGCTGCCGCTGTGGGCGCCTCAGTAGCAGCTGCAGCAGGCTCTGCAGGTGCGGGTTCTTCCTGCTTTGAGCAGGCTGCAAGGCATGTAATCACAAGAATTACAGCCATTAAAATACTGATTTTCTTCATATTCATTTACTTTCCTTTCCGTCTATACCCGACAAATGGGATACCCTAAGATATCCCATTCGCCAAAAGCAATAATTAATTCTTCTTAACACCGAGTGTTACATCCTCACCGTTAAGATTCCATTCCTTAACAGAACCGTCTGTTGTATCATAAACGATGTCATCCGCAAGTACGATTCTTGCGATGGTATCCTTATTCTTCTCACATACTGCCTTGATTGTATCATTACCTGACACATAAACAGTGATACGGTCCATTACCTCGAAGCCGGCATCCTTACGCATGGTCTGTACCTTACTGATAACCTCACGCATGTAGCCCTCTTCGATAAGCTCGGGAGTAAGATTTGTATCAAGAACAACAGTAATACCCTTGTCCTCACCTGATACGAAGCCCTCGCTCTTAATTGCCTCGATAAGAAGGTCATCCTTCTCAAGTACCTCGCTTACGCCCTCAACCTCAACTGTAAGGTTGCCCTTCTCGTTAAGCTCCTTCATTGCTGCACTTCCGTTAAGCTCCGAAAGAACAGTCTTCAGTGCATTAAGTCTTGCGCCGAAACGACGGCCGAGAGTCTTAAGCTGGGGCTTGAAGCTGTAATTTGTAAATGCGCTTACATCATCGGTGAACTCGATTGACTTAACATTAAGCTCTTCCTTGATGATATCCTGATAGAACTCGTCAAGCTTATTCTCAGCCTTAACAAACATTCTTGCAAGAGGCTGACGCTGCTTTGTATTCGCTTCATTTCTGCAGGCACGTCCGATAACAACGGCATTAAGTACCTCTTCCATATCCTTCTCAAGCTGCTTGTCAACCTGTGACTCATCACATACGGGATAGTCGCAAAGATGGATACTTTCGGGTGCGTTTGCATCAACATTTACCACAAGGTTCTGGTAGATATCCTCTGTCATGAAAGGAATCATGGGAGCTGCTGCCTTTGCAATGGTAACAAGTGCGGTATAAAGTGTCATATATGCATTAACCTTATCCTGCTCCATACCCTTTGCCCAGAATCTCTCACGGCTTCTGCGGACATACCAGTTGCTCATATCATCTACAAACTTCTCAAGTACGGCGCCTGCCTCGGGAATTCTGTACTTGTCAAGATTCTCATCTACCGCCTTAACCGTAGAATTAAGTCTTGAAAGAAGCCACTTATCCATTACGGGAAGCTTATCGTACTCAAGTGAATATTTTGTGGGATCAAAATCATCAATGCTTGCATAAAGTGAGAAGAACGCATAGGTATTCCAAAGAGTACCCATGAACTTTCTCTGGCCTTCCTGAACGAGCTTGCCTGAGAAACGCTTGGGAATCCAGGGAGCCGATGCAGTGTAGAAGTACCATCTGATGGCATCCGCACCGTACTGCTCAAGTGCCTCGAAGGGATCTACCGCATTGCCCTTTGATTTACTCATCTTCTGTCCGTTCTCATCCTGAACATGTCCGAGAACGATTACATTCTCATAAGGTGACTTATTGAAAAGAAGTGTTGACTCAGCCATAAGTGAATGGAACCATCCACGGGTCTGGTCTACAGCCTCTGAAATAAACGCTGCAGGGAACTGCTGCTCAAATAATTCCTTATTCTCAAAAGGATAATGATGCTGTGCGAAGGGCATTGCGCCTGAATCGAACCAGCAGTCAAGAACCTCAGGTACACGCTTCATGCTCTTGCCGCACTTAGGGCAGGGGAAGGTTACTTCATCGATGTAGGGTCTGTGAAGCTCTACCTTTGCCACATCAGGATTGCCGGCCTTCTCAGCGAGCTCTGCACGGCCGCCGATACACTCACGGTGTCCGCAGTCACACTCCCAGATATTAAGAGGAGTACCCCAGTATCTGTTACGTGAAATAGCCCAGTCCTGAATATTCTCAAGCCAGTTACCGAAACGTCCCGAACCGATTGACTCAGGAATCCAGTTTACTGTGTTATTGTTACGGATAAGGTCTTCCTTTACGGCTGTTTCCTTGATATACCATGACTCTCTTGCATAATAGATAAGTGGTGTGTCACATCTCCAGCAGTGAGGATACTCATGCTCGAACTTGGGTGCATCATAGAGCTGCTTTCTCTCACTTAAATTCTTGATAACCTCGGGATCCGCTGTCTTTACGAAAAGTCCTGCGAAGGGAGTCTCCTCTGTAAGATTACCCTTGCCGTCTACGAACTGAACGAAGGGAAGGTCATAATTTCTTCCTACATTAGCATCGTCCTCACCAAAAGCAGGTGCGATATGTACAATACCTGTACCGTCTGTCATTGTAACATAGTTATCGCATGTTACGAAAAAGCCCTTCTTATTCTGCTTATCAGCAACCTTCTTTGCACAGTCAAAAAGAGGCTCATACTCCTTGTACTCAAGGTCCTTACCTGTATATGTCTCAAGAATCTCATAAGCGGCCTGAAGATTGCCGTTCTCATCCTTCTTTGCGAGAGGCGCAAGAACCTTATCCGCAAGAGCCTTTGCCAGATAATAGGTAAAGCCGTCTGCTGCCTTAACCTTGACATAAGCCTCGTCAGGGTTCATACAGAGTGCAACGTTTGAAGGAAGTGTCCAGGGTGTGGTTGTCCATGCAAGGAAATACGCATCCTCACCAACGCACTTGAAACGAACTACCGCAGAACGCTCCTTAACTGTCTTGTAGCCCTGTGAAACCTCTGCTGATGAAAGAGGGGTTCCGCAACGGGGGCAGTAAGGAACAATCTTGAAGCCCTTGTAAAGAAGGCCCTTGTCCCAGATAGTCTTAAGTGCCCACCACTCTGACTCAATGAAATTATCATCATAGGTTACGTAGGGGTTATCCATATCAGCCCAGAAACCTACTGTACCTGAGAAATCCTCCCACATTCCCTTATACTTCCATACGGATTCCTTACACTTCTTGATGAAGGGCTCCATACCGTATTCTTCAATCTGATCCTTACCGTTAAGTCCGAGAAGCTTCTCTACCTCGAGCTCTACGGGAAGACCGTGTGTATCCCAGCCTGCCTTACGGGGTACCATATAGCCCTTCATTGTGCGGTATCTGGGAATCATATCCTTGATGGTACGGGTCTCAACGTGGCCGATATGGGGCTTTCCGTTTGCTGTAGGAGGTCCGTCATAGAATGTGTAGGTAGGACAGCCCTCACGAAGCTTGATGCTTTTTCTAAAGATGTCTTTGTTCTTCCAGAATTTCTCGACTGATTTTTCACGCTCAACGAAATTCATGTCTGTTGAAACTTTCTTGATCATAATTGTCTCCTTTCCTAAAGCCTTCCCCCGGTGCACTGCACTTCGCGGGAACATTCATCTCCTATACACAGGACAAAAAAACTGCCTGCGTATAATGTAAAAAAGCGCGCATCCCAAAACAGGAACGCGCGCGTGACGTCATTAACCACCTATTTTGTAAGCACTCCGCTTTCGCTTTATGCCGAGCCCTGTAACGGGGGCATCCGTTGCAGCCTACTCACCGGAAATGAGTTTTTCAGCTACACAACTCCGGAGTGATTTTCATGTGAATGTACTGGTATCCGTTTCCCACTGTCACGGACTCACTGTGAGCTTCCATATACACACTACTGTCTCCATCAACGTCTTTGATATGTGATTCGATATTAGTATATATTTTTATAAAAGTCAAGGATGTTTTTAAAAATTATTAAATCAGGCCGCGTTTTCTGGCCTCTTCCACCGCAGCCGTTTTACCGTTTACTCCAAGCTTTCTGTAATTTTCCTTAGCGTGGTACTTAACGGTATTCGCACTTACGCCAAGCTCCGCGGCTATCTCCTCCACCGATTTGCCGATAGCCTGCAGACGCAAAATAGAAAGCGCATTCTCGCTGAAATTCTCACGTATTTCAGTCTGGCTGCTCATATATGAAGGATATAGCTTTGCCATTTTCTCGGTTTCACTGATTAACGCCTTGCCGAACTCCGGGTCCTTAAACTCCCATTTTTTTGCCTTAAGAAGCTTTATAACCGCAGCACCCTCAAGGGAAATAATTCTGATAAAATGATATTCCTCCACCTTTTCAAGCACACCTGAAAAGGTATCGGTCCAGGATTCATCGCCCTGCCGGTACTCCCAGATAGCCATCATAAGCTCACACTGCATACGCATATATTTTCTGTCGCAGAGGTCCGCATATATCATCAGACGTGAAATCAGCATAAAGGCCTGCTGCATTTTCCCGTTCATCAGATAAATATGTATCTTCATCATATATCTGAAACGCTCCATAATATAGAACTCCACGTTCTCGTCGGGCGCTTCCTTATTCATCCATTCACTGATGGCCTCTTTGTTATCGCAGTACATTTCAAGCATACACATGAAGCATTCCGCGCTGCACACAAGCTTATCCAGCTTCTGTTCCTTCATCTTCATAATGAAACCGTTAATCAGTTCCTTCGCATCATCAATATGACCGTTCAGGACATGAATCTTGGCCTGAAGTGCGATTGCGACATAATAATGCTGGAAATTATTCTGCGATTCCGTGATGAACTGTGCCTTTGAAACATGTCGGAGAATCTCATAATCCTCCTCGCCCTTTTCAAAAAAGCTCTCAGCCAAAGCAAGGTCTACCAGACCCCCGCCATTCTTTTTGAAAACGAACTCCAGAATTTTACCTATACTTGTTGCAAGCTCCTTATCCCTCTTCGACCAGTCGCAGAAATCCTTGCCGCCGTTCATAAGTGAGGGCAGATTACTTGTCATGGAAACCTTTGGCATGGTAATTTCCCTGCTCATTATCAGCTTTCCGATATCCTTGATGATTTCCACCGCATTCTTGCTGCCGCGCTGGGGAAGGGCAATATTCAGATAGCTTACCCAGGTTTTCGCAGAACGTTTCTCATTTCCGGTATGGCTGTCCCTGTGTTCGGCAATCTTGTTATACCAGTAATCACTTGTATCAAAATCAAGTATCATGGCATAGAGCATGCTCTTGCCCGCCATCAGCTCAACAGACTTTTCGGTAGCCTCCTCGTCGAGCGCAAAATAGTATTTTCTAAGCTCGTAAAGAAAGCCTGCCGAAGGGTCACGTCTGGCATTCTCCACTAAAAGCTCCATAATCTGATATGTCGCTCCGCACTTTTCAAACATGCTTAAAGCCTTCATATCATCACCGTGTACCCTGTAATAATGGCCTGCATTATAATAAAGCTCATTACATCTGTCCTCGCCGTAATTAATCAGAAGATTACGCCGAAGACCCTTAACCATCATCTCATGTATACGATAGTGGTCATCCTTAAAGGACAGGAAATTACCGATTTCACTGGCCTGCTTCAGATAATAGGCAGTCTGCTTGCTGCAGGTAATAGCCTCCGCCAGATCAAGGGTAAAGCTGTCTACTATGCAAAGCTTTGTAATAAAATCAAAAAGACCCGGATCCCAGTATTTATAAACTTCTTTTTCCAGATAGTCCCAGAATATGTGCTTGCTTCGCTCAATTGACGTCTCACTTATCTTAAAGCCGTCAATTTCATCATAGTACTCACCCGACAGTACATCATCCAAAAGTATTCTTACCAAAAGCGCATAGCCCGTGGTAATCTTTAAAAGCTTCTGGACCACTGTCTCACTTACATTTTCAACGCCTCTCAGAATCAGATATTTTCGCATCATATCCGCATCAAAGAGCAGATCATCCTCCGAAATAGAGATAAACGATTTAATTCTGTAATGAACCGTTGAAAGCCAGTCCGGAATCTTTGAACGTGAAATCAGTATTACCCAGATTCCGCTTTTTGTAACGCAATCCGCAATATCCTTTTTCAATGCATCATCATCGAGATACTGAATATTATCAAAAACCAGAATCTTTTCCTTCACCTTACTAAGGTCCAAAGGCTCCTCAAGAATATCTGTTGCATCAAAATAGAAATACGATTTTTTCGCCAGAAAAGCATTTACAAACGATCTTTTGCCAAAGCCTACCATTCCCGAAATAAAAACAGGAGTCATATTTGCCTGTGCAAGAAGCATTTTTTCACGCGCTTTTTTGGGAAAAACATAATTTTCATCTACCATTGCCTGCATTTAATAATAACCGTATCCTTCCTGTGTATTGAAATTAAAAGGTAATCGATGTGGACTGCAATAAATTATTGTAGTAATCGTAGCAGTATATATAAGCAGTATAACTGTAGCCCTTATTGCCTGTAAAGGTCAGATTTTTGCTTATTCCCGAACCGCTGTTGGTGTATTCATATTTCGAACCGTCCGAAACACTGATAATCACACTCTTAACACCGCTTCCCGCCTTAATGTTCACGGTGGCGGTATTTACACCGTTTACCGAGCTCGAGCTTGTACTTATAGAGGTTGAGGTATCACCGTAACCGGGTGTATAAATAGGAGCCTGAGTAGGCTTCGGTGCAGTCGTAGGTATTAGCGGGGCCTGGGTAGGCTTTGGTGTCGCCGTCGGTTTTAGCGGAGCCTGGGTAGGCTTGGGTGTCGCCGTCGGTTTTACCGGGGCCTGGGTAGGCTTTGGTGTCGCCGTCGGTTTTACCGGGGCCTGGGTAGGCTTGGGTGTCGCCGTCGGAACCGGTATCGAGGTGGGCCAGTTGTCCCAGTCAATATTCTCCCATTCCTTCCACCAGTCATCCCAGTTATCTATAGGTGTAGGTGTAGCTATCGGAATATAGGTCGGTGCAGCCGTAGGCACACGGGTAGGTGCCGGAGTCGATGTAGGCTTTACCGGTGTCTGCGTAGGCTTCGGTGTGGCAGAAGGTATTCCCGAATCATTAAGGGAAAGTCCCGAAAGGTCCGGAATTCCGTAGCCGTAGTAATCATCCCTGCCCGATGAACCTGTATCAACGCAGCTGCCGATAATAAGCTTCTCTATTCCGCTGCAGCCATAGTCCGGATAAACCTTCTTCAAAAGTGCCGCGATACCACTCACATGAGGAGTGGCCATCGATGTGCCCGAATAATAATCATATCGTCCGTTCGGTATCGAGCTGTAGATATCCACGCCGGGCGCGGCAACATCCACCGTAGCTCCGTAATTCGAGAAATATGCACGCTGTCTGCCTGAATCAACCGCTGCAACCACTATTGCGTCCGCATTATGCGCGGGGCAGCAGTATGCGGTGTTCGAGCTCTCATTTCCGGCTGCAACAACCACTGTCGCGCCCTTGGAAATCGCATAGCTTATAGCCTGGTCCTCCGAATGGCTTCCGCCGTAGGATTCTCCGCCCAGACTCAGATTAATAACATCCGCCCCATTATCCGCAGCATAACGGATTCCGTTTGCCACAGTCAGATTTGTACCCGAACCGCTGCCCGAAAGTACCTTTACAGGCAGCAGGTCAACAGCTGTACCCGACATAACATTCAGAACAATTCCCGCCACATGAGTACCATGGCTGTTATCATCATAGGCATCATAATCATTGTTAATAAAATCATAGCCCTTTGAGGATATATTTGCATTCAGGTAAGGGTGCGTGTAATCAATACCTGTATCGACAATGGCAACTCTTACACTGCGGTCACGACCGGCCTGTTGAATTCTCTGCGCAAAAACAGAGGTCCCGAGCATGGTATTTTCCCAGCCTGTGCTTCCGTAGCCCTGACTGCCGGCAACCTGATTATCAGCGCCCGTCATCAGACTTTCCGGTTCAATCATCGAAATATAGCGGTCTGCCTCAACATAATCCACTTTCGTAGTCTTCTTAATCAGCTTATCATAGGCTGCCTTTGTAGCCTCCTCTGAGGAAAACTGAAGAACATACATACCCTCTTCATCGCGGGCATATTTTACCGCCCCGTAAAGCCTGGGAGTCAGCTTACCCTTTTTCATTTTAACAATCAGACGCTTCATCTGATAGGGTCTGTCAACAGTGACCTCCTTTTTACTGCTGTCAATTTCAAACAGACCTGTTTCACTCAGGTAATCGAGCGAAATCATTTTCTTTCCGTTATATGTATAATTTGACTTGTAATTATCAAAATCGCCGGCAGGAAGATACCATTTACCGTCTACCCTGGCCGCACCGTTCTTTTTGGTATAATAGCCTTCGGTGTAGTAGGAATCCTCCCAATACTCATTCACCAGGCAGGCTGAATCATAGTAAAACTTCAGATGCTCATCGTAGCCTCCGTCCAACCGGTCAGGCAGATAGAGAGAAGCTGCAGATGCAGGCTGTGAAACAACAGGCCAAAGATTTATAAGCATCACTATACTGATAAATGCAGCAACAGCAAGCGTAAATTTTTTCTTCATAGGCAGTCCTTTCTCCGTCAACACGGTTAAAGCTAATACAAAAACGCTGCTGGCCGAAAAACCAACAGCGATTTGCAGGCTACTTAAGCCCATTCTTCATACATTTTCTTTACATATTTTCTTTATACAAAGCTTATCAGCCGCCAAAGAAGCTTGACAGTGAGAAGCCTGTAGGCATAGGAAGTGTGAACATATAGATCGCACCGATAAGAAGTCCGATAAGAGAAACGATAACAATAATCATTCTGTTAGGAATTCTCTTAAAGGTTCCTGCAATACCGAGAAGGAAGAGAACTACTGAGTAGATAACTGTTACAAGACCAAAAGCATCACCGTTGGAATTGTCCTTCATACCTGTCTCAAGAAGATCCTCAGCCTCTGCGAGAACTGAAAGCGAATCATCAAAATAAGCACTTACGAACGCATCATCATAAAAAGGTGAAACAGTCGCATTAGGCTCACTATATATCCAGTCAACTACATAATCGGAAGCATTATCATACTGAGCCGCTGCCTCAGCATCCCAGCCAATCTGTGCTGCCATACGCTCACCGAGATTATCATTTGCTCTGTAATAGAGCTTATAAGCCGCAACCTGAACCTTCTCAACATCTACGTCCTCTTCGGAACCATGATAGTAGAGAATCTCAGTCTGTAAATCACTGATATCATTCCAAAGAATCATATCCTGCATCATAGACTGCGCTGCCTCGTTATAACGGGCATTACCGTCTGCTGCCATATTGTTACTCTTAGTATAATTTGTTGCCTGATTTCCTCCGTGAAGTGAACCAATCCATGATGCCCAGGCTGTAAGAAGTGCTGTGATACCTAAGAAAACCGCTACGATAATCTCAAGTCTGGCCTCACGCTTTTTATCCTTCTTTTCCTGCTCGGATCCACCCTCACATACAGCTGCTGAAGCTGCTGTCTCTGCATCTGCCGCTCCCTCAGCAACAAGTACTGCAGCTGCAGTCTCAATAGCCTTTGAGTTGTTATTCTTTTTGATCTTGTCTGCCATTATAATGACCATGCCTTTCCATCGAATTTAATTCCTATACATAAGTACAGCAATCATTTATTAAAATAATGTGATTACTATATCATAGAAAACTCTAAAATTCAAACAGAATTATAAGCCTAAAGCTTCAAGCTCTGATGCAGTGGCCTCTACAAGCTTCTCGGCCTCTTTAGCCTTTGAACCGAACATGCCGCCTATGCTGCTCCAGCCCTTTGTAAGACCGTCAAGAGCCGCATTCTTTACCGCATTACCTACACCGGCCTCTTCCTGCTTCTGGATAGACCACTTATTCTTTCCGCCCTTCATAATCCATACCTGATTATTTCTGTCAAGAGCAGGGAAAGTAATAACATTTGCAAAACCATGCTTCGTAAGTGAAGGCTGGCCTGCTGAAAATGTCTTATCCTTGATAAGCTCATAAAACTCTTCTATTGAACAATCAACATTTGTTTTAACTGTCTTAATCTTTACACCAAACATATTTTCACCGGTCGGACTACCCGACTCTCCTTTCTTCTCGGACATAAGTCCCATTTCTTCATCACATTTTGTATCATAACAGACTTTTACGCCAAGGTAAACTACCCATTTGAGTAGTTTTGTATTTTTTTAACTACCTTACTGTAAAAATTTTGCTTTATATGCTATAATAAACGCATATATCACTACCCGGGAGGACTACACATGAATATTCCATACAGACAGATTCACCTTGATTTTCACACCTCACCCGTCACCTATGACGTAGGAAAAGACTTTGATACCGATGATTTTGCGCAGACCTTGAAGGATGCGCATGTTAATTCCATTAATATTTTTGCCAAATGCCACCATGGAATGTGCTACTACCCGACAAAGGCAGGGGTAGTCCATCCTGCTCTCAAATTTGATCTGATGGGTAGTATGATTAAAAGTCTTCATGCCTGCAATATTCAGTGCCCGGTATACTACCCGCTCGGCTGGGAGGAAAATGCAGCGCTTCACGAGGACTGGCTCGAGCTGGGTCCCGACGGTGTCCCCGGCAAAAAGCTGCCCGATGATGCCGGCTATTACCGCTGGAAGAAGCTCTGTCTGAATAATCCCAATTACAAAAGCTTCATCAAGCTTCAGCTTAAGGAGCTTATTGAAAGCTATGAGATAGACGGCTTCTGGTTCGATATTATTTTCCAGTTAAAATGTACCTGCCCCGTGTGCAGAGCCGAAATGCTCGAAATGGGTCTCAATCCCGAGGATGAACGCGATGTAGCGAAGCATGACGAGCTTGCACTTCAGAAGCTTCAGAAGGAGCTGAACGAATTTGTTGCCTCCTTTGGTAAAGACATTCCAACATTTTATAATTCCTCATGGCGTCCCGACGGCGGCTACAGCGACTACACTATCAGCACACGCGCCAAAATGCAGAGCCATATGGAAATAGAATCCCTGCCCTCCGGTGAATGGGGCTACAACCATTTCCCTCTTTTTGTAAATTTCCATAATAAGAATAATGACTACACCGTCGGCATGAACGGTAAATTCCACCTCTCCTGGGGCGACCACGGCAGCCTGAAGAATCAGGAGGCCCTGGAATTCGAATGCTTCAGAATGATTTCAAACGGCTGCGCCTGCTCGGTAGGCGACCAGCTGCATCCCCGCGGAGTCATGAACAAGGCCGCCTATAAACGCATAGGCAGGGTCTTCGGTGAAATCGAAAAGCTTGAGCCCTGGCTCAACGACAGTAAAAAATTCGCCGAGGTAGCCGTAGTAAATTCAACCGATTTTTTCATACAGGACACCACATCCGATGAGGGTGTAATGCGTATGCTTATGGAGCTTCATATTCCCTTCGACTTCATTCAGCTAACCGATTCTCTCGACAAGTATAAGCTCGTAATTCTGCCTGACGAGGTAAAAATCAGCGATGACTTCAGTCTTAAGCTCAGTAGCTATCTGGCAAACGGCGGTCATATACTTGCCACAAACCACAGTGCTGACGAGACCTCTATGGGCATTAAAATACTTGCGGAAAATGAATTCTGCCCTTCCTACGCTGTAATAGATGAAGACTTCTGCAAGGAATCCCTAGCCTCATCGGATAAGCTCATTAATGAAAAGCCGGCCTTAGACGACTATCATTTTCCCCAGTTATCCGAGCCGAAAGACAAGGCACACCCTTACATCGAACCGTTAGAATATGTTTTCTATGAACCCGGCGTATATGTCGAAAGCAGTCTGCCCGTAAAATCCTACATCGGCAAGCCCTACTTTAACCGTACCGCCGACTGCTTCTCTTCTCACAGGCATTTTCCCTTTGAGAAGACAACCGACTATCCGGCAGTGCTTTTAAATGATAAAATCGGCTACTGTGCATACCCGATTTTCCGCGACTATATGATTAACGGAAATCGTATTTACCGCGACATATTTGCAACCCTGCTCAACAGCCTGCTGCCCGCCCCGATCATCAAAACAAATGCTCCAACCTGCAGTGAAATCACTGTCCGTGAGCAGGCCGGCCGCACACTGGTACACGTCCTCAGCTATATTGCCGAACGCCGTACCCGCACAATAGATGTCATCGACACCCGCCTTCCTCTCTACAATATAAAGCTTGCCCTTCGTGAAGCAGAACCCTACACCAATGCCTACTGCGTCCGAACAGGCGAAAAGCTCCCCATCATCCGCAAAGATGGCTACGCATACGTCAGCGTTCCCTGTATCGATGGCTATGAAATCGTTGCATTTGACAAATAATAAAGTAAATGCTAATATACATCTGCAACACGATGTATATTAGCATTTTTTCAAATTTGCGGATATGGTGGAATTCTTGACAATTGAACTTGTTCAATTGTAGGCAGACACCGTCAGCGTAGCTGACTGTCTGACAATTTCACTCTGGTGCACTTTATTTTTTTACATGCGGATATGGTGGAATTCTTGACAATTGAACTTGTTCAATTGTAGGCAGACAGTTTGCGTAGCAAACTCGTGGCTGCCATTACTTTTGTTATTTTGCGGATATGGTGGAATTGGCAGACACGCCAGATTTAGGTTCTGGTGCGCGAGCGTGCAGGTTCAAGTCCTGTTATCCGCAT
>JAKSRW010000069.1 GCA_024403355.1 Lachnospiraceae bacterium | reverse complement strand
CAAAGCAAGATTATTTGCCGTAATGAGCAGCAACCTCCTGAAGCTTACTAACGATAGGAAGATGCTGAGGGCAGATGCCTTCGCACTGTCCGCAACCGATGCATTCTCCGGCGCAACCGAAGGTCTTGGTAAGCTCTTCGTATTCTGCACGCTTTTCTTTCCAGCCCCATTCTTTGATGATTTTCTTGTCGTTGTTGTAAAGCTCGAAATATTTAGGAATAGCAATCTGCATAGGGCAGCCGGAAGTGCAGTAAGAACAGCCTGTACAAGGAACTGCAATGTCCTTGCGGATTTTTTCTGCAGCTTCCATAAGGACAGCTATTTCTTCATCATTAAGTGGCTCGAAATTCTGCATATAAGCAGTGTTGTCTTCAAGCTGCGCGATATTGCTCATTCCGCTGAGAACCATAAAGATATTCTTATGGCTGGCTGCAAAACGAACTGCCCATGAAGAAAGAGACCAGTCGGGATGCATTTTTGTCATCGGCTCTGAGATATACTGAGGAAGGTTTGCAAGATTTCCTCCTTTTACAGGCTCCATTACGATAACTTTCTTGTCGAATTTTTCGCAGAGCTCATAGCATTTGCGAGACTGAACGTTGTCGCTTTCCCAATCAAGATAATTAATCTGAAGCTGCACAAACTCTATATCGGGCTGTTCAGTGAGCACACGCTCAAGCAAAGGAGCATCACCGTGGAAGGAGAAGCCCATGTGCTTTACAAGACCGACTTCCTTTTTGGCCTTTAACCAATTGAAGCAGTCAAGCTTTAAGTATTTTTCATAGTTGCCATGATTAATATCGTGAATGAGATAGTAGTCAAAATAACCGGCGCCGGTTTTTTCGAGCTGCTCATTAAAGATTCTGTCACGACCTTCAAGATCATCAAAGAATCCGCCGTGAAGCTTAGAGGTCAAGGTGAAGCTTTCACGAGGATGGCGGTTAACCAGAAATTCCTTTACAGCCTTCTCGCTGGTAAAATTGTGATACATCCATGCGGTATCAAAATAAGTAAATCCGCGCTCTAAAAAAGTGTCAGTCATTTTACAGCACTGTTCAATGTCAATGCTTGTATCAACCTCGGGATTAGTCAGAGGAAGTCTCATAAGGCCAAAGCCAAGTTTTTTTTCTGAATTCATAATGTTTCTCCAATTATATTTTTTTGAGTATTTGCCAATGAAAACAGGCAAGTCACGCTCTTAATTGTACATTAAATTAATTGTTAATCATATAAAGATTAGATATAATTAGAATTATTTTAATTATTATGCGTGAAATATTCTGATAAGAAGAAAGTGAGATACTGTTATGCGTAAAACAAAGATTATTTGTACTATCGGACCGGCCAGTGAGAATGAAGAAATACTGACCAAAATGTGTGAAGCCGGAATGAATATAGCAAGACTGAATTTTTCGCATGGAACTCATGAAGAGCATCTGAAAAAGATAGAGCTTATCAGAAAGGTGCGAAAGGACCTCAATAAGCCCATTGCAATTATGCTTGATACTAAGGGACCGGAATATCGTATCAAAACCTTTAAAAATAAAAAGGTTACTCTTAATGAGGGAGATATCTTTACATTTACTACAGACGATGTTGAAGGCAATGAGAGCAGAGTATCTGTCAGTTACAAAAATCTCATCAACGAGCTTAGTGTAGGTGATACAATTTTAGTTAATAACGGTCTGCTGGTATTTGAAGTACAGGAGCTTACCGGTAATGAGGCAAAATGTATTGTCAGAAACGGTGGAGATATGTCGGATCGTAAGAGTATGAATTTCCCTAATCATGTTCTTACCGGCCCTTATTTAAGCGAGCAGGACAAGGCAGATTTGCTTTTCGGTATCGAGAATGATGTTGATTTTGTGGCTGCTTCATTTGTATCAAATAAAGATAATATTAAAGATGTAAGAGAATTCCTTAACGCAAACGGCGGAGAGGATATAGATATTATTGCAAAAATTGAAAACCGTGCAGGCGTTGATAATATTGATGAAATCTGTGAAATCGCAGATGGAATCATGGTTGCAAGAGGAGATTTAGGCGTGGAAATTCCTTTTGTTGAAGTACCTGCAGTTCAAAAGTTCTTAATCAAAAAGTGCAGATTGTTGGGCAAGCGAGTAATAACTGCTACTGAAATGCTTGAATCTATGATTAACAATCCCAGACCTACCAGAGCTGAGATTTCCGATGTGGCAAATGCTGTTTATGACGGTTCCTCAGCAGTTATGCTTTCGGGAGAGTCGGCTGCGGGTAAGCATCCTGTTGAAGCAGTAAAAAATATGGCTGAAATATGCGAATATACTGAAAAGAATATTGATTATAAAAAACGTTTCCATACAATGGATTATGTAATCAGAAATAATATAGATGCCGTATCACATGCAACCTGTTCTATGGCTGTTGATACAGAGGCAAAGGCAATAGTTATCAGTTCTATTTCAGGAATTACTGTCAGAATGGTAAGCCGTTTCAGATGCCCGGTTGATATTATTGGTATCACTACAAACGAAAAGACTTGGCGCAAGCTCAATATGAGCTGGGGCGTAACACCTGTGATGACAGAAGAGTTTAATTCGGTAGATGTTATGTTTTATCATGCAGTTCGTAAGGCCAAGGAATTGTTTAACCTTGATAAAGGAGAAAATGTGGTACTTACGGGCGGACAGGCCGGTGGCAAAAGCGGTAATACCAATACCATCAGACTTGAGGTTACTCCTTAATTAATCAAACTGATGCAAGATGCGGAGATGTTATGAGCGAGAATAAAGAAATTTTCAATGAGGAAATATCTATACCGGAAGCTGAAGGTGCAGGGGAATACGGTCCTGTGCTTGAAGAACCTGCTTTAAAGGAAGCAATTATTTCGGAAGCGGCGGCTGACATCGGAATAGATGATA
>JAKSRW010000068.1 GCA_024403355.1 Lachnospiraceae bacterium | reverse complement strand
TTGCCATTTCGAAATCCTCCATTTCGTATTAAAAAATTGATTAAAAAATATTGTTTGTTGTGATTGTTATTTTTTTCACACTCTGTCAGAAATTGTATCATAATGCACGATTTTTTGCAACGACAAATACTTGTATGCGAGCTATCAAAATGTACATATTTTGATAAATAAAAGAGGGTATTCTTTAGTAAAATCGAATACCCTCTCAACTTATATTAATTCCAATATAAATTCTGTTCGTAACGCAAGCCGCTCGTCAGCCACAATGAATGTGTCCGACGTTGGCCGGTCTTAGTGACTGTGTCCGCCGCTATGTCCGCCGCCGTGGTGTCCGCCGCCGTGGTGTCCGCCACCATGTCCGCCGCTCGATGAAGAACGGGGTGAATAAGTTCTTGAAGTACTTACATATCTTGCCTGGGCATCAGACTTTTCAACAAAGCTGATTGCTCCGGCTATCATTTCGTCATATCCCGCATACTTAAGTGAAGACTTCTTGCTTACATATAAGTAGCAAACAATAAATCCGATGAACAAACCGATAAAGGCATTGCAGATATACTTCATGGGTTCTGCAATTGCTCTGCCCTGCAGAAGTCTCTCGCACTGGTCAAAAGCAATATGTGCAGCCTTATAATACTGCTCTCTTGCAGAATATGTATAAATGTTGTCGGTGATTGAATTCTGTTTTGCAACAGTGATGGTCTTTCCGACTTTACCCTGTGAATAAATCAAATCATACTCATTGTCGCAAACATATACTATAGCACTGTCATAATCACCAAAGTATTCGTGAGCATAATATCTTGCGAGACCATCCGAATATGACATTGAATAGTTATAATTATTCTCATCTGTAATATAAATTACATTTGAATATGCAAGAAGATCCTTCATCTCATCGATAAGATCGGCCTCTTCCGAATCGGTAAGATAATCACCACCGTCAAATATATATGCCTCATAGCCGGTCGATGAGTCCTTGGCATACTGGTCAGCCTCATATTTTTCATAAGCCTTAGCATTAAGAGCTGACGAAAAAATGACTGCAGATGCAACAGCCGCTGCTCCAACAGCAAGGCCGGCGTTTTTTATGTGGTTTACATAATTAGAAATTGCTTTCATTCTCGTCACCTCCTCTCTTGCCAAACTGCTTGGGAAGTCGTCTTGTCAGCTTGTTGTGAATAGACACAATGTCCCAAATGCAGGTGAGCAGAAGAATCATTACCGCAAAAATGCAAACATAATAAATAATATCTATATAAGGATTGATAATTGCCAAAAGTGCAAGGCATCCGATTGCAATAAGCGGCTTAACAAGTACCTTGGCCTTTTCCTTAAAGGGCTGCTTGAATACAAGTCTCTTACGCTTAAATTTGGCAGAGGTTTTTCCGCCGGTTACCGATGCTGACACGCATCCTGCTACAATCATAAGCACACAACCAGCTAAAATACACATACAGGTCATGCCGACACGTCCAACCTCTACAAACAGATATGCGGACATAAAGCAAATTATTCCTATAGTTCTGATGACTGACGCTGCACTGCTTACTGTTTTAATTGTTTCCTTCTTAGCCTTCTTCTTCGCAGCCATAGTTTCAGGCATTGCTTCTTTTCTGGTGCTTCTGAGTCCCGCATCATCCAGATAATGAGTTCTGGTATAAAGCTGATTCATAGCTCTATTGGCTATATTGTAAATAACAATTGCGAATACTGCTGCCACAAACGCAAGGTGAAGCGGCTTGGGAGTAAAGAACAAATCCAAAATAAGCATAAAAGGAATTGCCAAAATAAGCGATCCGAAAATGTACTTTTTATAATCAATCGGAATATCCGCACTTACCTTACCGGTCTGACCGTTCACAACTGCATAACTTACATATCCCTTACTGTAATTTGCAAGGAACCATACGGGGAAGTATGCCATATCAGCCTTTTCAATTTTGAGCATAGAACTGATGCTGTCAAGCGAAGGTGATGCCGAATATCCGGCATAAGTACGGTCTGTTAAAAGCTTGCTGGCAATATCAGCAGAAATAACCTCCTTGGCCTCATTCTCATATACACCTGCCTCTACATCAGCAGTGTCAGCATAGAAGCCGCTGAGATAACCGGCTGAAAAGCCCTGGCATTCCTTAAAATCATAAGGAGCAAGCGACTGGCTGAGTTCATCGGCAAATGCTGCAGAAGCATCAAAACTTACACCGTTACTGTGTGAGCGAACATAAGCAGAAAGGTCATAATGATCGGTAACAATATAGTCACCCGTTCTGTGTGACTTTTGACCCTTCATATGAACCTCGCCTTCCATTCCCATGTTATATACCCAGTAAGGCATATATATTCCTCTGAAACGCTCAACGGTATCATTTTCTCTCATGCTCTTGGGAGCAAATATCGCGCCCTTAACATATTTACTGTAAATCTCCTGGCACTGCTTCTTTCCCTTCTTAAAAGGAATAACATACGAAGGCGCCTTCATTGTAAGTGTGCGCTCTTCGAAGACAACTGAAGAACCGCAATAGTTACAAAATGTAGCAGCGGTATCATCATCACTGATAAGCTCCGCGCCACACTGAGGGCAGGTATAAACCTTTGCCTCAAAAATGCTGCTGTTCTCAAGTCGCACTCTCGACTCAGGCGATACTATCGCTGCCTGAAGATTTTTAGGATCCGCTGTTTGGTCACAGTAATCACATTTGAGCAACTGCAACTCAGGATCAAAGCGCATATTTGCGCCACATCCCGCACAATTAATCATCCTATTCTCCCTCCTTTGCTTCGATTGGTTTTAGTATTCTCCGCCCCTGAAATACCACGAAGCACTCTTTAGTTTTATATAGGCAGATAAAAATCTATATACCAAGCACTTCTCGCAGTCCCCGACCGCTTATGCATTGATACAAATTTAATTCCGGGGTAACATTCCCCTCTATTACCTCTAAACGGTAATCGTCGGTCACCGCTATATCCCATCCGACCAGTCTGCACTCCGGCACCACGCACGCCAGCTCCAACGCCAGCTTCTTAATTTCCGCCCAGCACGGATTCCTAAAGCCCAATATACTTGCCCCTGTATCCGGATGAATATCGTAAACCCGTCCGTCAGTCGCCTCTACCTCTGCTGCCGTCACTGTACCATCCCCGATATCAACAGCAGCCCATATTGCAGCCTCATCATGATTATCCACAAAACTGTCCTTTTGTCCAAACTGATTTACCGCAAATAGAATAACAGGTTCCCCGCTGTCGGTAATAAAGGTAGTTACCCTAACAGTATTTAGGCTTTTAGGATAGATAGTGCTATATTCTGCAGCCTGATAAACATATTCCTCGGCAACATACTTTTCAGCCTTCAATCTGTCAAACTCGCTCGCTATAGTATCGGCATCCGAAGCATCAACTATTTTTATTCCCAACCCGGCATACATATTTACAGGCTTGAGCACTACTTTTTTATGGCGTTTACAAAAATCAAAAAAATCTTTTTCGGAGCAATCCTCCAAAAAGATTATTTCGCGGTTCATATAATTCGAAGCAGGATTTTCAGTAAATCTTTTGTAAAACTCTTTTTTATCATTAAAGATATATCTGAAGCGGTCATCATTAAGCTGCTTTTCCCTATCCCACAACTCATCTTCCGTAGCCAAAGCCTCTATTTGATCAGCCTTCATTTCCTGCATTCTGTAAAACAGAAAGTCGTCAAAGCTCCATAGTTTTTGCAGTTCCCTCGAAAGTTTTTTGTACTTGATACGATTCAGCATTAACTCTCCCCCCGAACAATGTATTCATTATACAGGAAAAGCCCCTTTATTAATACCGCTATATATGCAAAAAATAATAATTCATTTGCAGAACCACAGCAAAATAAGAACCCCGAAGCATTAACCTCGGGGTTCATGTAAACTTTATTTAATTTGTAAAGAAGAAAAAATCTTATACTTCAGGCTCGATGAGTCCGTAGGTATCGCCCTTTCTCTTATATACCACATTAACCTGATCGGTCTCTGCATTGATGAATACATAGAAGTTATGTCCGAGAA
>JAKSRW010000067.1 GCA_024403355.1 Lachnospiraceae bacterium | reverse complement strand
ACGGGGTATAGCGGATGAAAAAAGAAGAATTCTATTTTGAATCGCGAGATGGCATAAGCCGTATCCATGCTGTAAGATACACTCCTGACAACGGGGAAGTCAGAGGTGTCTTTCAGATTGTACATGGAATGGCAGAGTATATTGAAAGATATGAAGATATTGCAGCGTATATGACCGAGAGAGGCTTTGTGGTTACGGGTGACGATCATCTCGGACATGGTAAGACAGTGTCTGAGGGTGGCGATTTCGGTTATTTTTGTGAGCAGGATCCAGCAACTGTAGTGGTGAGAGATGTTCACAGACTTAAGAAAATGACTCAGGAGCTTTATCCGGGTGTTCCTTATATACTGATGGGACACAGTATGGGCTCATTCATCGCAAGAAACTATATCAGCCGCTACGGTTCGGGTATTACGGCAGCGGTTATTATGGGAACCGGTATGCAGAGCAAGGCCCTTATAGCAGCATCCGGAATTATTATAGGAAGTCAGAAGCTGTTTTTCGGAAGCAAGCATCCCAGTAAGCTTCTCAATAATATAGCGTTTGGCTCGTACAATAAGCGAATCAAAAATTTGAGAACCGAATTTGATTGGCTGAGTGCTAATCCCGATAATGTAGATAAATATATCGCAGACCCGCTCTGCGGAAGACTTTTTACGGTCAATGGTTTCAAGACCTTGGCTGAGCTTAATAAGAGACTTCTTGATAAGAAAATCATTGAAAATGTTCCTAACGATCTTCCGATTCTGTTTGTGGCAGGTGAAGAGGACCCTGTCGGAAGCTACGGAAAGGGTGTTGAACAGGCTCGCGACAGTCTGGCAGCAGTGGGAGTAAAGGATATGACTTTAAAGCTTTACCCCGGACTCAGACATGAAATCCTTAACGAAGATGCGCGCGAACAGGTTAAAGAGGATATCTACAATTGGATTATCGAGAAATTGTAAAATTATTTGAAACCACTCCGTATGATTTCAGATGGGCAAGAAAGCATGAATGGAAATCTGCAATGATGATGTCGTGGAAGACCTTCATGAAGTTCGAAGCCTGTGATTATACAGAGGAGGGGGTTAAAGCCTTTTTTGAGTTTATATCTGACGATGATATTTACAGAGCATTTCTAAACGGAAGCTACAAGGTTATGGTTGCCGTGGACGGAGAACGAATAATCGGAGTCGGAACCCTCAGAAATGTCAACATTCTTTCACTGCTTTTTGTAGACGAAGAGTATCACCACCAGGGTGTCGGAAGCATTCTGCTAGAGCTCTTGGGAAGCTATGTGAGGGACGAAGAAGGCGAAAAGCGTATGTTTGTCAAGGCTGCACCGTATGCAGTCGAATTTTATAAACATTCGGGATTTTCCGCTATTGGAAATGAAATAGTACATGACGGAATCCGTGTGACTCCGATGGAAAAAATATTGTAATATCAACAGAATTATTCAGATTTATTGAAATGCGAGAATTATAATGTCAAAACTTTTTAGCCATGACAATCCGATAATTAACCTTTTAGGAAGAATTACGGATATGATGATTTTGAATCTATTAACTTTGCTTTTGTGCGTACCTGTAATTACTGCAGGCGCGGCAATTACTGCAAATTATTACAGCTGTTTGAAAATAAAGCGTGATGAAGACAGTGGAATACTTAAAATGTATTTCGGGTCATTCAAAGAAAATTTCAGACAATCTACTATATTATTTTTCATAGTATTGGCGATTTTGGCGATACCATCATACATGCTTTATGTGGTACAAAATATGTATGTGGATGCTGTACCGATTTATATAAGAATTATGCTCTCAGCGGCAGTCCTTTTGGCAGCTTTTTTAACCACCATGGTATTCCCCGTACAGAGCAGATTCAGTAACACAGTTTTCAATACTTTGAAAACCTCAATGCTTCTTGCATTTTCAAATCCTTTCAGAACCTTGTTGATTTTGGTTGTCACTGTAGCACCGATTTATCTTACATGGAATTTTTTGGTTTTGCTACCTGCAATGCTGCTTTTCGGAGTATCTGTACCTGCATTTATAGCAGTGCTTCTTTATAATAAAGCCTTCCTGAAAATGGAAAAGGCGGCTAACGAAGCCATGGGTATTCCCGAACCCGGAAGTGAGGACGAGCACATTTTCGGTGAGCACGATGATTCTGAAATAATGTAATTTTTGTTTTGCCTTGTAACCGGTGATGTTATTTTTCTATCTGCATAGGGGGCGCAATTGAAAAAGAACAAAATAAGAACAATAGCAATACGTGGCGGACATGCGGTAATGGCAGTAGGAATACTTGCTATTATTTGCTTAGTTTCATTTTCGATAAAAATACATAAAACATTTACAGATCTGGTCACAGCGGATATCGGCAGCAATATTAAATATTGTGCCGAGGCGTTTTCGCGAACATTAGAGATTAATGCGGATACTACGAATTTTGCATGTGAACAGGCAGCGTCCGGTGAGGCTACTGAGGAAGATATATTAAAGAGCTTGAAGGCTATTAAGCAGGTTACCGACAGCTATCAGGTTATGTATGTCACTGCCGACAAAAAGGCTGTGGATTATGAAAATGTCCAATATGATATGTCATCAGTTGAATATGCATATATATTTGAAACCGAAGAGCGATCATATTTTTACACAGAGAATGACGGGTTAAGAGGAACAGAGGCTTTTATTATTTGTAATCCCGCTATGGATGCAAATGGTAAAGTAAAGGCTTATATAATAGAGTTTTTACCTATTACCGTTATCAGTAATGATTTGTCAGGAATAATCAGCTATTCGTATTCTTTCTATGCGGTTATGGATAGTAATAACGAAGTTGTTACGATTGTCGGAAGAGACAAGTCTTCAGAGTTTTTAAGAGATGACATTGCGCAGCGCATGGATGTGGCAATGGATAATGATAGTTTATCCTGGAATGTTCTCACCAAGAATTACATATCAAAGGGTATCCAGAAGGTAGAACACGCTACTGTAGGCTCAGAGGGAAGATATCTGATTAATGCGCCGATAAAAGCTGCTAACTGGAATATTGTGGCCTTTGTCAGAGATGCATATGTTGATTATGAGGTAGACAAGTTTAATAAACCGGTGGAGTCTTTGATTATTGAGTTTTCATGCTGCTTCGGTTTATTGGTGATTGTTTACATTGTTATTATGACATTTATATTCCTTCAGACCAAGGAAACCAAGAAGGAATTGGAGGGTAAGGCAGAGACAGATTTACTTACCGGACTTAATAACAAGCTGACCACGGAGCTAAAGATTGCGGATTATATTCGTGAGAATCCGAATGGTCAGGGTGTACTGTTACTTATTGATGTTGACAACTTCAAGAAGGTAAACGATAAGATGGGTCATGCTTTCGGTGATGAGGTGCTCAGAACACTGGGAGTAAGATTAAAATCACTGTTCAGATCTACAGATATTATCGGACGTATCGGAGGAGATGAGTTTGTAGTATTCCTTCGAGATGTAAATGATGTGGCAATTATTGTCAGAGAAGCCAGAAAACTTGAGAATTTCTTCAAAGATTTCCAGGTTGGAGAGTATGTAAAGTATTCGGTAACAGCCAGTTTAGGAGCTTCGATATACTCAATGGATGGCTATTCATTTGAGGAATTGTACAAAAATGCAGACAGCGCATTGTATGATGCAAAGCACAAAGGTAAGAAACAGCTGGCATTTTATAAGGCTGAAGAGAAAGATTTTCTCAAATAAGATGCACAAAATTATATATGTTGGTGCGTTTTGTGCATAAAAGTATATGCTTGTGGTCAAAATAACCACAAACTCGCCACATGTTTGGACATTTTGACCCCAAATCATTTAAAATGTACATAAAAAGGTCAATATTTCCAAAATGCACATAAATCTTTGTTTATTGTTAGTATGGTAACTATGGCATCAAAAAGTTATACTGATGCTTGTAAAAAATTTCAAACCCTTATTTGAAAGGAGTCATTAAAATGGCAGGTTTGTCTTTAAAGAACATTTGCAAAGTTTATCCTAACGGCTTTGAAGCTGTTAAGAACTTCAACCTTGAAATCGCTGATCAGGAGTTCATCATCTTCGTTGGACCTTCTGGTTGTGGTAAGTCAACAACTCTTCGTATGATCGCCGGACTTGAGGATATTTCTTCAGGTGAATTAAGAATCGGTGACAGACTCGTAAACGATGTAGAGCCTAAGGATCGTGATATCGCGATGGTATTCC
>JAKSRW010000066.1 GCA_024403355.1 Lachnospiraceae bacterium | reverse complement strand
GTGTTCGGGACTTTCACCCGTTAGAGCGCGCCCATGGCGCGCAAACCAAAAAAACCGCCCCGTTTGCACGGAGCGGTAACAAAACCTATTTTGTTCTGAATCAGTTAATCTCAGCACGTGACTTCTCGAAAAGCTCGATAACTTCCTTTGAGGGCTCCTTGCTGGCAAGTGATACAACAACTGCAGCGATGAGACCTGCGATAAAGCCGGGAATAATCTCGTAAATACCTGTTGAGCTTAAGAAAACAAGCCATAATACATCTACTGTGAAACCGGCTACAATACCTGCTACAGCACCTGAATATGTAAGTCTCTTCCAGCCGAGTGCAAGCACGATTGCGGGACCGAAGGATGCACCGAACGCACCCCATGCGTTTTCAACAAGGTTCATAATATCTGCCAGCGAAGGTGTCATGGCAATGATAAGAGCTACAACTGAGATACCTGCTACGATTGCACGGCCAACCCAGAGCATTTCCTTGTCTGACGCGTTCTTACGTAAAATAGGCTTATAAAAGTCTGATGCGAAGGCAGATGCAGAAGCAAGAAGCTGTGAATCTGCTGTACTCATCGATGCTGCAAGAATTGCGGCAAGAAGAATACCTGCTACGAAAATAAGGATAGCACCACGGTTCTCAACCAGAATCTTACGAACCATTGTGATGAATACCATACTCTTTGAATCAGCATCAAGAGCGGTTCCGAGGAACTCATGTCCTACAAGACCTACTACAGAAGCCATAACCAAAATGATTGTTGTCCAGAAGCAGCCAATCTTCTGTGATCTCTTCATATCCTTTTCCGAACGAATTGACATATATCTGATAAGAATATGAGGCATACCCATGTAACCGAGACCCCAGCCGAGACCTGAAAGAATATCTGCTATACTTGCCCAGTCAAAGGAGCCCGATGAAAGAATATTGTAGTAGTTTTCATCTGTTACAACCTCAGCTACAGGAGCAAAATCAGCTGCACCCATTGCAACTGCCGCGATAATCGGAACAGCCATTAACGCAACAAGCATCAGGATACCCTGAATGAAGTCTGTCCAGCAAACAGCACTGAAGCCGCCGAGGAAGGTATAGATAAGGATAATAACTGTCGCACCGATCATTGCAACATTCTTGTCCATACCGAATACTGTATTGAAGAGGTTACCGCAGGCTACAATACTTGAAGCCGCATATACACAGTAAGCAACGATGAAGATAATAGCACTGATTACCTGAAGTGCCTTACCCTTTGTAAGGAATCTGTTAGTAAGGAACTGGGGGATTGTGATTGAGTCCTTAGCAACGATTGAATAACGTCTGAGCTTGGGAGCCACATAAATCCATGAAATTATTGTTCCGATCCAAAGACCTACTGAAATCCAAACCTGACCCATACCATATAAGTAGATGGCTCCGGGAAGACCCATAAGTACCCATGCACTCATGTCTGATGCACCTGCCGAAAGAGCAGCTACAACACCATTCATCTGACGTCCGCCAAGGAAATAATCCTTGTCTCCGCCCTTCTTGCCCAACGATTTAACGAAGAACACGATACCTACCGTAAGTACTGCACCCAGATAGAGCACAAATGCGAGCACCTCGGCAAAATTTGTCTCATTACCCATAAAAGTCCTCATTTCCATAAGATAAACTTATATTTATTTGTTGTTTTTATCTTTTTCATAAAATCCGCAATAAAAACAAAATACAGTTGTCAGTATACACATGGTAAAGTGAAAAATCAAGCAATTTTTCGATTATCCCTTGCTATTTTTTGCATATATGATAATATAACATTAGTTTTTCTTATGCAAATACTCGAATTTAACTTTATTCCGGGATAAATCGGCAAAGCTTTAACCTACCTCCCTGAAAAAAAGGCTTTGGATTTCACTCTACAGATTGATGAAAGGTGCTGTAATAATAATGAATCTAAATAAGTATATTATGCTGATAAAAACCTGTGAGCTTGGCTCCGTGACTGCTGCCGCAAAGGAACTCGGAATCTCCCAGTCCGCAGCCACACAGCTGATTAATTCACTTGAAAAAGAGCTGGGTCTTCAAATTATCGTCAGAAGCAGAAGCGGTGTCAGACTTACAAAAGAAGGCTCGATACTGCTTCCTCTTTTTAAGAATGTCGTAGAAGCTGACAACAAAATCTCTTCTGCCGTCCAAAAGCTGAAGTCTGAGAAAAATATCATCAGAATTGCAGCCTTTAAAAGTGTTGCAATCAACTGGCTTCCTGAGATTATAAGAGATTTCAGGAAAGCAAATCCCGGCATAAAAATCGAGCTGATTGACTGTGGCTATAAGGATATTGACCAAAGCCTCATGAATGAGGATGTGGATTTCGCCTTTCTTCCTCTTCCCGCCAATCCTGCCTATACCGGCATTCCCGTCTATAATGACAGGCTTCTGGCCGTGCTTCCCCCGGACTATCCTCAGACAGGGCTTATTAACGGCAGGCTTCCGGTTAAACTCTTCGAGACAGAGCCTGTGGTCAGTCTGTCAGATTCCATCGACAGGGATGCACGTACGGTTTTTCACAATGCCGGAATTGTCCCGAACATCTGCTACCGCGTGGATGATGACTATGCCCAGCTTGCCATGATTGAAAACGGTCTCGGAATAGGTATTGTTCCCGAGCTGATTCTTCACGGTACGGATAAAAAACTAAAAATATCTGAGCTTGACCCTCCGGCCTTCAGAACCATCGGAATAGCCTTTCCCTCATACAAAAATGCAAGCACCGAAGCACTTGCATTTTCAGAATTTGCCAAAAATTATATCAGCCATTATTAATTTTATAAACACGATTGCGTTTTTGCGGCTCATTTTTAGGTCACGGAACAATGTATTTAATGCGCTGTTTTTCAACCCTGATTTTCGCAGCTTTTCTTTTTCCGCCGTACTCACCGTCCACCGACCACTTTATGGGTCTGTCGAATTCAAAACAGATATTTTTTGCACTGACCATTTTGAAATACTTGCCGTTGCGCTTGTGTGTAAGGACTTCCTTCAGAGCTTTTGCGAGTTCGATGGGATTCTTCGGCCATCTCACAAGCATTACCTCATGAAGTCCGTCATTGAGCTTCACACCCTTTCCGGTGATACCCCTGAAGCCTCCGACAGACTTCGCACTTACCACCATTCCCAGAAGGAAATCATCCTCAATAATCTCCGAATCCATCATCACCTTAGCGTGAATCTTTTTTGTTTTATAAAGAGTAGCCGCCCCCTGTGCCAGATATGCGAAGTGGCCCAGCGTATTTTTCAGCTTCTGGGATGTGGCATATGACACCTCGGAAAAAAGTCCAAATGCTGCAGTATATACAAAATATTGTCCGTTAAAGGTTGCCACATCACATTTAAAGCCTCGTCCGCTTGATGCAATTTCGGCATTTTTACGAATGTCCTTGGAAAGCTTCAGTGAATATCCGAAATCATTGGTCGAGCCGGTAGGAAGAATTCCGACAGGAATATCCAGCCCTGACTCAACAACTGCCTGCATAACCTCCTGAAGAGTTCCGTCACCTCCTGCAACAACTATACGTGCCGGCATTATGGAAGCTCTCATTTCCTTCTTTTCTTCAGCATCAGCCGCGCCCTGTGCATCCGCGCACTGACTTTCAAGCTGATTCAGACATTTCTTAACGCCTGCTAAATATGCGGTCAGAAAATCATGCGCATCCCCTTTACATGTAGTTGCATGAATATCCACATCAAAGCCGTTCTTTACAAAGGTGCGTGTAATAATATCGCGCTGCTCCTCAACTTTGCCCTTTCCGGCCTTTGGATTGTAAACAAATATTAATTTCTTCATATTACCTCCGTAGGGACGTTCCTTTTGTCATGAGGATCGTCCCACTGTCTTATTTTCTACAATTATCAGATACATTTTATCCAATTTTTGCCTGTAAAGCAAACATCTCAGAAAACTATTTCTCAGCCTTTACTGTCTTCGAATATGCCCCATAAAACATTATCGGATAAATATAATTATATGCCCTCATTTTGAAAATATAGCTCTTACCCTTAGGAAGCTTAAGCTCAGCAGTCGTTTCATCACCTGCCACGGCTGCCACTACATTGTATGTCTTTCCGCCGTCAGTTGAAGCAGAAATCTCACAATACTCTGCACCCTTTATCTTCTTCCATGAAAGACTGTATTTCCCATCCGCTCCTGACACGGAAAGCGTCGTCTTTGCGGGCACTATATCAAAGGTTTTAGCCACACTGCCAGTGTATGCGCCCCTACCTGTGATTATCACTGCTGCCTTTCCGATATTTACATTGCCTACATATGATACCGTAAAATCCGTGCCCTTTTTCAGTATTTTGCTGCCATTTTTTACTGTTACCGAAGGCTTAATTGCCTTGCCTGTGTATTCCTTATCAGAAATCCCTGACACTGTAAGAGTCGACACGTCAGTCTTTTTATACGACCTTGCCTTACCGTAGATAGGCTTATATTTGTAGTTGTCATACACCTTAAATGCATCCGGCACAATTCCTTTTCCGTCGGCTGTCATAAGTCTCATATAATCGGAATGCCAGGTTCCCCAGCCGTTCCAGCCATTCTGGCCATGCTCATAATAGTCATCCTTATAAATTCCGACATTTTCATGTAAAAAAACCGTCTTGTCAGGGTCAATTTCCTTAGATAGCACGTTGATACTATGCAAAATCTCATGCACAAAAGCACTCTCAGCATAATTAGTACCCTTAATATTATGGTAAGATTCAGTCCCTGATTTATATGTCAGCTGACAGAAAAAACTATCTGAATTATATCCGGTTCCGCCGAGTCCCAGCCACCCGCCTGCGATATCACGCAGAGGTACAACTGCAATAATCTGGTCATATTTTTTACCGCTTGTTTTATATGCCTTTGCCAGGATTTCATCAATCGGCTCTCTTACACATTTTTTGCTGCTATCAAGGCAATAACCTTCCGTGCCATATCTTCCAAGTTCATCTACTACGGAGTTAATCTCATAATAATCTATGCTCTTAATTCCCCAGAGTCCATCTGAAAGCAGAGGCACTGAACGATACATGTTATTGATAACGCCTTCTGTCAAACTCGTGACCGCTTCGCTTGTCACTCGTTATAAAATCGCTGCTACCG
>JAKSRW010000065.1 GCA_024403355.1 Lachnospiraceae bacterium | reverse complement strand
CGGTGGTGTGAGAGGTCGGGAAAATTTATTTAATTTTCCCTCCTACTCGATTTTTTTCCTGAAAAAGGGATAAAAGACATTAAGGCTTTGGAAACTGTAATTGACTATAATCTGTGTATAGCTATAATAAAAGATGGGAGATTGTTTTTATTTGTCAATGGCCGGCAGGAAAACAGTGGAGAAAATATTTGCGGAAAGGTTGGAGGTAGGTGCCATTATGATAAAAAAAGTACTTGTTTTGCTTGGACAATCCAGATATGAGGTACTGCGCAGAGCAGCGGTCCTGACCGCAAAGGGCTTCGAGAAAATGGGCTGTGAGGTTACTGTTGCAGATACCGTAAACCGAGACTTTGATGTAAATATTTTGCATGATGAAAGCTACGATCTGATATTTATGAATCAGGCATTTCTGTTCGGTCTGGCGGATTCCAAAGGGAATGAGCTTATTTCAACGATAAAAACAAAAATCTGCGGCTGGATATTCGACGATGTGTTATTTCATTACAGAAGAGTGCTCTCAAACCATTATGAGCATGTTATGCTTCTGTCGGTAGACGGCAGCGCGGATAAGATAATGAAGCTGATGAAGCCTTCTCTTAACAGTATTCAAAGCATGCTGCACGGGGGCTTTATTTCAGAAAAAATTTATGAGAAAAAAACAATTGATATATTATGTCCCTGTACACTGGGTAAAAAACCGCAGTGGAAGTCGGAGCCTTCATCACTTGAGAAGGAGCTAGCAGGGCTTGCAATAAATAAATGGCGCGTAAGGCCGGATATTTCCGCTCGCATGGCAATTGAGGAGGTACTCGAAGAGCTGGGCGAAAAGCTGGACGGCGGAGTGCTTACGGGACTGACCAATCCGGTAATCTATGTAATGGACAGCATGCGATATATCTGCAGGAAAACGATACTTGAAACGCTGGCGGAGGAAAATTTTAAAGTACATCTGATCGGACAGCAGGATGAGAATGAGGAGTATCCGGAAAATGTTATCGTCCATGGTCCGATGGATATTGATGCGGTAGTTGAGCTTTTTGCACAGTCTAAGCTTGTGATTAATCCATTTCCGTGCGTGTACGAAGAGGGAGCACATGAGAGGATATTTACGGCATTGTTAAATCGTGCTGTATGCTTCACACCGGGATATGCATTTCTTGAGCAGCTGCTTGGGGAAAGAATTGAGTATATAGATTTAAATGATATGAAGGATGCAGTCGGAAGAATGCATGAAATTATAGATAATTACGATTTTTATCGGCCGGCTATAGAAGATAATTACAGCTACGCGCTTGAAATGCATAGCTGGGAAAAGCGCGGCAGGGAGATAATCGAATTATTGTCAAAATAAATATTTGCAGGAGCAGCATATTTCGAAAAATAGATAATTGCTCAAAAGGATATTTGGCAGATAAAAGGAAAGGACCGGGAGAGTTATGAGTCAGTTGGAAGAGAAGATAGAGAAGATGGCAGAGGCCTGTTATATGCAGAAGGAGCAGGAGGCCTGCAGGTATATGAATGAGCTGATTCCCGACCTGATGGGGCTTATGGAGGCCGCACCGGAGACGGAGGATGAACCGGGTGTTCTGACAAAAAGCATTCTGATGAATATTATATCTCAGGCACTGAATGCAATGGAGCAAAAGGATTATATTCTTCTGGCGGACATTATGAAATATGAACTGCTGGGAGACCCTGTTTAAAATTATGACTGAAGATTCGGATGGTGCAGAGGCTATGGAAGAGAAGATGAAAATAGAAAAAATTTATTATATGGCAAGCTATGACGGGGAACCGGCACTTGTGCTTGAAAGAGCTGACCGGCAGTTTAGAATGAATAGCGGATATTCTCCGTTAAACGAAGTGAAAAGCTGGGCAAAACAGTTCAAAAAGGATTCAATTAAGAAGGTTGCCTGTCTTTTCGGCCTGGGTACAGGTCTTTTCGCCAAAGCTCTGCTTGATATTTTGACAGAGGACAGTAGGCTTATAGTTTTTGAGCCGGAGAAGCTGATTATAGATTACTGCAGGGATGCCGCAGGTGAAGGGGAGCCTGCAGAACAGGCCATTTACGAGCGTATTTCACAAATAATCAATGATAAAAGGGTAAGGCTCTGCGTTTATAATGATGATAAGCTTGCTTTCAGGGAGCAGCTGTTTGCCAACCTCGATTACTATATGGTAGAGGGTATGATAGTGGCGAAGCACACAATGTATGACAGACTTTATGAAGAGGACTATATCAGCTTTTTGCATACAATAAATGAGGTCCGGGAGCGTATCATGGTAAATAAAAACACCTTGGCACGCTTCAGGGACAACGCCTCGAAGAATGTTCTTACAAATATGTGGACCATTGAAAAAATGAACCTTGTAAGTCAGTTGAAGGAAATTTTACCGAAGGAAGTGCCTGCCATCATTGTTTCGGCGGGACCTTCACTTGATAAAAATGTGGAGCTGCTGCGTAAGGCTAAGGGACACTGCCTTATCTTTGCGGTAGATACAGCTATACCTTACCTGCTGAAGAGGGATATTATCCCGGATCTGACCGTTACCGTTGAACCTATTAAGCCTATAAAGCATTATCTGGACCCCAGAAGTGAGGAGATTCCTGCGGTATTTGACAGCGAATCGAACCCTGAAATTGTGGGAAAGCACCGTGACAGAGTATTTATTTATAATTGCAGAGGCTATGTGAAGAGGCTTCTTGAGGCTGTGGGCAAGACTGTGCCGGAGGATGTGGTGAGCGGCGGAAGTGTGGCTACCGCGGCATTTGCGATTTTATACGAGCTGGAAATAAAAAATATTATCCTTATCGGTCAGGACCTGGCTTATTCAGGTGAGGCGACTCATGCCGGAGGTGTGGAGTCCAAGGGCATTAACAATGAGATAGGCTATGAGATGGTTGAGGATATTTACGGCAATCAGGTGCGCACGCGAAGCGACTGGATAGGCTATCTTAAATGGTTCGAGAGTGCAATTTCGGTAATCAGGGACCTAAAGAAGGATATTCGCGTGATTGATGCGACAGAAGGCGGAGCAAAAATTCATGGCAGCGAGATAATGACTCTTGCGAGTGCGCTGGAGACTTTTTGCGGGCTTGAAACCGGGGATACTGCCGGGGAAAACGCCGGAAGAAAAACAATTTTTTATGATTTTTCAGAGGAAATTAAAAAGCTGCAGCCTTTCCTGAATGAAGAAGAATACCGTGAATTCCTTGGTAAAAAGGCCGAATCAATTGCTCAGCTTGATACTATGAAGAAGCAGGCACTGAAGGCTGCGGAAAACTGCAAGAAGGTTATTGCGGCATACGAAAAGGAAGGACTTAATGCTGCAGCGGCTAACAAAGATATGGAGCTCGAACTGGCACAGATTAGGGCATATTGCGAGAGCTGTTATATTTATCCGATGGTAAATAACTATGCGGTGAGTGATATCGCAGAGGAGGTCAGCAGACTGCGACTGAGCGAAGCGGATGACAGACAGAAAAAGATAAACGAGATACTGCAGAAGAAATTGGCGTTTGAGGCGATAGCCAATGCCTGTGAGGCGATAAAGGGGTTCGATAAATGATGAATAAAGATAAAAAATCTTATGGTGCAAAAAAATCCTTGCAAAATGTGAAAAATCTTGAGTCGGTTGTGGAAAATTTTGAACGTGGTGCAATGCTGCGTGAGGATATTATAAATGATTTTGAACAAGCTGAGTCAAAACGCAGTCACAATATAAAAAAGAAAAAGGATAATGCAGAAAAATTCCGACGTTCTGATAAAAAAGAAACACATGGTATCGGCAAAAAAGATAATTCCGAAAGCACTAAAAGAGAAAATGTGAAAAAGGGAAGATATGATGTTCCCGGACGAAAGCAGGATGACGAAAGAAAAACACGTTCTGACGAAAAAAACAGACAGAACAAAGAAATAAAAAGAGTTAATGCCGAAAACGGACAGCAGGATGTGAATGGTAAGACCACATTATGTCCTTATTTTAAAAAATGTGGTGGCTGTAAATACCTTGACATGGATTATGAGGCGCAGCTTAAGCTGAAGCAGGGCATTGTAGCAAAGCATCTGAAGGATATTGTCAGCAGTCAGGGCGTGAAAATTGAGAAGATTGTCGGCGCTGATGAGCATTTCAATTACCGTAATAAGGTGCATTCCGTATTTTCCAGAAATGGTATGGGTAAGGTGGTGCGCGGTATTTACCGTGAGGAGACCCACAAGCTGGTAAATGTAAGCGGCTGCCTGATTGAAGACAAGCTGGCCGACGCTATTATCGAAGAAGTGAAAAGACTGCTTCCTTCCTTCAAATATAAGGTCTATGATGAGGACAACGGCAGCGGCTGGCTGCGGCATGTGCTGGTACGAGTAGGCAGAAAGGCAGCTGCTGATTCGAAAAACACAGGAACATCGGCAGAGGGTGAAAACCATCCTGACAATGTGAATATCATGCTGGTACTGGTTACCGCGACTGTACCGTTTACCGGAAAGAATAATTTTATTAAAGCGATACGCGCTAAATTCCCTCAGATTACGACTATTATCCAGAATATTAACGACAAAAAGACAAGCATGGTGCTTGGCGAGAGAAATATCGTCAGCTATGGACCGGGCTATATCGAGGACAGCCTTCTGGGGCTGAACTTCAGAATTTCGCCCAGTGCTTTTTACCAGGTGAATCACGCGCAGGCCCAAAAGCTCTACAGTCTGGCCAAGGAAATGGCTTCTCTAAACGGAAATGATACCGTGATTGACGCCTACTGCGGTACCGGTACAATCGGCATGAGCATGGCTGATTCCGCAAAGGAGGTAGTAGGTGTCGAACTTAATGGTGAGGCGGTAAAGGATGCCGGCTTTAACGCGAAACGTAACGGTATCAGCAATATCAGGTTCATTAATGCCGACGCCACCGAATGGATGACCTCCTATGCGCAGTACGCAAAGGATAACGGAACTTCCGGCAAAGAGGATGCCGCAGGCGTATTAATCATGGACCCTCCCCGCGCCGGCTCGACCCCGGAATTTATAAATGCGGCAGTATCGATGAAATTCAGCAGGATAGTGTATGTGTCATGCAATCCGGAAACCCTTGCCCGTGACCTTAAGGGATTCATAAAGAATGGATATACGGTTAAACGCGTAGTGCCCGTTGATATGTTCCCGTGGACGGAACATGTAGAGACGGTATGTTTATTGTCCAAACTTCATGAAGCAAAACATCATGTGAGTGTAACGTTGAATATGGATGAGATGGATATTACATCAGCAGAGAGCAAGGCTACATATGAGGAGATTAAGAAGTATGTGGCTGAGCATAATGATGGGATGAAGGTATCGAATCTCTATATTGCGCAGGTAAAGAGAAAGTGCGGATTGGAACTGGCAGAGAATTTTAATCTGCCGAAGTCGGAGGATTCAAGACAGCCACAGTGTCCTGTAGATAAGGAAAAGGCTATTGTGGAGGCTTTGAAGGCTTTTCAGATGATTTAGTTTTTTTAAAATAG
>JAKSRW010000064.1 GCA_024403355.1 Lachnospiraceae bacterium | reverse complement strand
GCAGGTTCATAAGTTTGACCACGATATAGAGACGAATCAATTTTTAAGTGGTGAAGAGCTCTTGGCAGCCATGGAAACAGAGGAGCCGGATGTCGTTTTTTTGGATATTGATATGCCCGGGATGAGCGGTCTTGAGGTAGCTGATTGTATGAATCAGCAGGGTAAAAAGTGTCTTCTTGTATTTATTACAGCGCATGATGAGTTTGTTTATGACAGCTTTAAGTTTCATCCCTTTGCGTTTGTGCGCAAAAACTATATGGAGAAGGAACTTCCGGAGGTTTTGGCAGATTGCGAGGGTGAAATATCCACCAAAGAAAAGAGATTTCATTTTAGAAGTGAAGGCGGAGATTTCTTTGTCCCCCTTTCGGATTTGTATTATTTTGAAGCAGAGGGCAACTATTTATGTGTGTACTTGAAGGATGAAAATTATCGTATTCGAAGCACTATGACCATGGTGGAAAATACTTTGCAGGGAGACGGGTTCATCCGAATTCACAAAGGTTTTTTGGTAAATCAGGAGCATATTAAAACCATGATGGCAGAGGAAATACTGATGGAGAACGGAGAACTCCTTCCCGTAGGTAAGGCTTATGCCAAGGATGCCAAGAATCTGATTTTGAAATATATGAGGGAATAAACGAGTGAGAAGAGAAAGCAAAGAGGAAGCCCTTAGGGAAGAACTGTTGGAGCTTCATACCAAGGTGAAGGAGCAGGAGCTTTTGTTGGGCAGCTATGAATGGCAGATGGAGGAAATAGAAAAGCAACAGACGCAGATTCGTTCCCTGCATGAAAATGCCAGAAAGCTAAAGCATGATATGCGAAATCATTTGATGGTAATTGCCTCCTTTTTGGAAAAAGGACAAAATCAGGAAGCAATGCAGTATACCTCTGAGATATTGGATCGATTGAACAATGTGCATAGCTATGTTGAAACCGGCAATGCAATCTTAAATCTCGTGCTCAATGAGAAATTGACCTTGGCGAGAAATGAAAAAATAGATGTGAAGGCACAGATTGATCAGGTGCCCTTTGAAAAAATCAGTGGAGTGGATTTGTCTGCACTGATAGCGAATCTTTTGGATAACGCAATTGAAGCCTCTAAAACAGAAAAAGAGAAGGAAATCCGCATTAAAGTATTCCGTAAGAAGGGCTACGAAGGAATATCCGTAAAGAACCGCATAGTAAGCTCTGTATTGGAGCATAACCCTGAACTAAAAACGACAAAGGCAGAGAAGGAAAGCCATGGGTTTGGAATTCAAAGGGTTAAGGAAATAGTATCCCAATATGAGGGGATGTATGATTTCTATGAAGAAGATGGTTTCTTTTGTGTAAATGTGTTTATCCCACAATAATGGTTGTTTATCCCATCCCCCTTGTGCCTATAAAGCCCTGGGGGGTATGTTTTTTGTTGTAATGAATGAGTAGGAAGCATGATTATTTTTAAAGAAACAGAAAAATTCATATTGAAGGACGTAAATGTCTGCATTCCAAAAGGAACAGTTGTGGGTATTATCGGAACCAGTGGCGCGGGAAAGACTACTTTTCTAAAGCTTTTATGCGGTCTTCTGAAGCCGGAAAAAGGAGAGGTATATACCTTCCATAAGGAGCCGGTTAAGAATCGCAAAAGGAACGGAAACAGACTTTCCTTTTTGTTTACGGATTTTCCTTTGATGAAAAGTGAACTTAGCCTGGAACAAAACTTTCTGGAGCAAAAGCTCATTTACGGCATGAAGGAAAATGATTTTCGGCAAAGATACGAGAGACTCGGAAGGATTTTAGGCTTTGACGAATATCTGCAAAGCAGTCCGAGAGTTTTGTCCCTGGGACAACGCCGAAGAGCCGAGCTGGGATTGGTATTCCTAAGAGAGACCGAGCTTTGCGTTATGGATGAGCCCGGAATAGGCTTGGACTTAAATGCCAAGGAATGCCTGAAGCAGTTGATTCTGGAAAAGAAAGAAAAGGGAGCAACTGTGCTGATCAGCTCTCATGATATGTCGGAGATTGCTGAAACCTGCGACCGAATTCTGTTACTGGACCGGGGCAGGGTTGTTTATTACGGAGACAAGAATATGCTTCTCCAAAGATATGCTCCCATAAAAAAGTGCGAGCTAAGCTTCGAAGGTGAAATCCCCAGCTTTGAGGATATGCCCATTCTTCACTATGAATTAGACAATAATCATCTCACCATTACCTTTCATTCACATCATATTTCCGCAGCAGAGATTTTGTCTCATATTACATCACAGACGACAATTCTTACAGTTAAAATGACGGACGGAAATCTGGTGGACACAATAAAAGCCATGGTAGGAGGGGAAAGATGAGTTTTATCGATGTAGAGCAGGTTTCCAAAAGCTTTCGTATTAACAAAAGAAGTGCGGGTGTTGCGGGAATGCTTATGAATCTGGTGGCGCCGAAATATGAGAAGAAGCAGGCTGTTAAGGATATCAGCTTTCAGATTGAAAAGGGTGAAATGGTAGGCTTTATAGGTCCTAATGGTGCGGGCAAATCCACCACCATAAAAATGCTCTCCGGAATACTGTATCCTGATTCGGGAAAAATCAGTGTAAACGGTTATATTCCATACAAGCAGCGCAAGGAATATGTTGCAAGAATAGGAGTAGTATTCGGACAGAAATCACAGCTTCAGTGGGACCTGCCGGTAATAGACAGCTTTGAACTGTTAAAGGCTATTTATTCTATAAAAGAGGATGTTTATAAAAAGAACCTGAATCGTTTTGTCGATATGCTTGATATGGGAGGCTTCGTGAATCAGCCGGTGCGTCAGCTTTCTTTAGGTCAGAGAATGAGAGCGGATATTGTAGCGGCACTTTTGCATTCTCCGGAGATTGTATTTTTTGATGAACCGACCATAGGTGTGGATGTTCTCGGAAAAGAAACCATTCGTGAATTCATCAGAGAATTGAATGCGCAGGATCAGGTGACTATGCTGTTTACAACCCATGATATGCAGGATATCGAAAAAACCTGCAATCGTCTGATTATTATCGACAAGGGCAGCAAGATGTATGATGGCTCCCTGCAGAGTATTCGTGAAAAATACGGTACTGAGAGAAGACTTATCGTAGAGCTTAATCAAGAGGAGGAGTTAGAAGGCATAGAAGGTGTAACCATTGATAATCTTGAGAATCGTAAGAAGAGTCTTTCTTTTGATAACAATCAGGTAAATATCAATGATTTGATGAATCATTTACTGCAAAAATACAGTATTCGTGATTTGACGGTTTCTGAGCCGGAAATCGAAAGCATTATTCAAAAAATGTACAATGGGGAGGTGTAGTATGCTACGTGCATATTTGGCTTTTGCAAAGAAAAGCTTTCTGCAAAAAAGTGCATATCGCTTCGACCATTTTATGGGAATCTTCAATACTATCCTCAGAATTTTTATTTTCTGGGAAATCTATCAGGCATTGTATGGCGGTAGGGCAGAAGTGGACGGAATCACGATGTCTATGGTGACGACCAACTTTATTTTGTCTATGGGACTGTCGGTAGTATTTAAGGTAAATGATTTCTACCTTCCGGATAAATTGCAGGATGGAAGCATTGCAACAGAGCTTTTGCTGCCGGTAAGCTTTCACGGAAGAATGCTTGCAAGTAATTTGGGCAGCAGTTTATTTCAGTTGGTTTTCCACTTTGTTCCTGCACTTGTAGTTTCGGTATTGATTATGGGAATGGAAGCTCCGGTAAGTGCACCGATGTTTATTCTGTTTTTGGTCAGCACGTTATTGGGATATTTTGTTCTGTGGAGCATCAGCTTTCTTATGCAGATGATGTCCTTTTGGATGTTAAATGTATGGGCTGTAATGACTATCAAGGATGTGTTCGTGAATGTATTGTCCGGATCTATGATTCCGTTGTGGTTCATGCCGGATTGGATGCAGGGTGTTCTGAAATTTACACCGTTTTCATACATATATTTTACGCCGGTGCAGATATACTTAGGTCAGTTGAGCATTAAGGAAATTCTTATCCGTTTTGCGATGCAGGCCTTTTGGATATTTGTATTGCTTATGGCAGGTGCCTTTTTCTGGAAAAAGGGACAGAAGAAAATCGTGGTACAGGGAGGCTAAAGACAGATATGAATACAAAGAAAAATACCTTAAGCTTAGCCTGGGTCTATACCAAGATGATTTTTCATTCTTGGTTTCAGTACCGCGTAAATGCAGTACTTGCTTCTCTTGCGGTATTTTGCAGAGAGGCTACAGGTATACTGGTAATATATTTTACGCTGCTAAAATTCGATGTCCTTAACGGATGGAATATGTATGAGCTGTTGTTCCTGTATAGCTTATTGTTTGTAACTTACGGAATTTTGATTATTTTCTTTACGGGGCTTAGAGATTTTTGGAAAATAGTCCGAAACGGAACCTTTGACCGATTTATATTGCGACCGAGAGGTTTATTGTTTCAGCTTATATTTGCAAATGCAGACTGGTTCGCGGCAGTAGGACATGGAGGTCTGGGTATCACACTGTTCATTATTTCTGCCGGCAGAGTCGGAATTGTCTGGAATTTTCAGACTATAGCCTATTACATTGCAGCAATCATCGGAGGTGTATTAATCCAGGGAGCAATATTCTTATTCCTGGCAACCTTAAACATTTACCTCCTGGAAACAGGAAGCATCAAGGAACTGTTTTATTACAACGGAAGAAAATTTGCCGGCTATCCTATCAGTATTTACCATAAGGGAATTCAGTTCTTTATGATATATATTGTTCCCTTTGCCTTTGTAAATTATTTCCCGGCACAGTTTTTACTTCGTAAGGAAGATATGATGTACTATCCGGATATTTATATGTATTTAACACCGGTGGTTGGTGTTGTATTGTATCTTTTGGCTTATCTGTTCTGGAGATACAGTATCAGGTACTACAAAAGCTCAGGAAATTAATCGTGATTAATAATTTTTCCTAATACAATTTACCTGTAATGACGATATAATAATATAGAGAGTAAAAGGATTTACTTTTTTATAAAATGGAGCTGGACAAACGCTGTATTAAGAGTCAGGAAGAGGCTCAGGCTAAATTTGCCAAGGAACAGATGAAGGCCATATCAGTGTTTAGAAGTATGTCCAACGGAGATGTCGTGCCCTCCGCGGACGAAAGCAAGCTGATGGAATACGATCCTAAATTATATCAGGTTGCACAGGCGCAGAGTAGCAGTATTATAGAAATCGATTCTGCCGGCATTGATTTTTCAACATTTCAAACTATGAACCTGGGCGGAGGAGTTACAGGGGCATATATTGATTTATCCTGCTAGGTTATATGACTGATTACGGATATATTAAGGAGAATGACAATGGTATTTAACAGTGTTGAGGATGCAAGAGAGTTTTTCAGCAAGGATAAATTTGCAACCACCAACGGTATGGTGATTGATGAAATTGGTGAGGATTATGCAATCTGCAGTATGACCGTCGGCGAGAATCATCTGAATGCTGCAGGATCGGTTATGGGTGGAGTATATTTTACCTTGGCTGATTTTGCTTTTGCAGTTTCTGTAAATAATGTACACAAAATCAC
>JAKSRW010000063.1 GCA_024403355.1 Lachnospiraceae bacterium | reverse complement strand
CGTGTTCGGGACTTTCACCCGTTAGAGCGCGCCCATGGCGCGCAAACCAAAAAAGGCTCCGGTCTCTTGCAACCGAAGCCTTTACTTTAATCATATTCAAACACTAAAATCACTTTAACGGAGTTGCAGTCATTACGACCTGATTCTTTTCCTCGTTTTCGCGTTCGCTGTTGTCTCTTGCACGTAAAACGAAATAATACTCTACTCCGGCATCAAGGCCTGTAACCTCACTTCTGTTCGGATAAACATCCTCTGCATAGTGATCATATCCGTCTCCCACCTCAGGGTCAAGTATTACGCATTTAGCCTCTGATAAATCGGGATCCTTTTCAAAATCAAAGGGATGATCCTGATAATATAATTGATATATTACCTTGTTTCGATCCATCGCAACATCATATCTTACCACCACACCGCCTTTGATAGCCTCTATCTGCTGAATTCCCACTCTGGGCTCGGGTGCATCCGGAGGCCATACAGGACTTGCATTATATACACTGGTCCACACAGGTGCGATATCATCCTTCTTTTTCTCATGATCGATTACAAAGGTATTCGCGGCCACTACATATCCATCCGTAATATAATGCTCATATCCGGCGAGCTCCTGCGCCTCATATATATCCTCCATAAGAATACCCATTCCGGCAACAGACTCTCCGTTAAGAGTCTCTTTCATATGGTATTCCTCGGGTCCTTCGGCATATCCCAAAGAAAGCACCCTGAAGCCGTCTTTTCTGTTCGCCTCAGCCATAATCTTCGGTGCATAGGTATATTTATTATCTCTGAAGAAACCATCAGAATATGCTGCAGTGGGATTAGAATCAAGTCTGTAGCTTTCCACGAGTAAATAGTCAATATAAGTTCGGGGATTGTACTTAAACATCGGAAGAGCTGTATTAAACATAAACATACCTCTGTTCTGAAGCACCTGTTTATCAGGATAATCCTCCTTCAAATGCTTACAGAATGCGAGAACTCCCGGAGCCGTCCACTCATATCTGGTCTTATTTGCATCAGTATCCGCAGTATAAAAATTAGGCGCCGCAGTGTCTATTGTATCCAAAAACAAGCCGTCACATCCAAGTCCTCTACCGTAAGTAAGTGTGAGAATCTCCCTGATTCCGGGTATTCCGTCCACACCGTCAAAGGTCATTTCATTAAGTGCATCATACCAGAGCGGATCGCCGATATTGGTAAATGCACAACCAAAGTTTACATTTACATCAGGCTGGCCATTGTGATCATTATCATCAAGATAAAACGATGCATATCCCGTACCGCCATCCGAAGGATTACCTGTAAGACTGACATCATCCAGCGTACTATCGCCTTCAGCTCTTGGGTCAACCCTCGGGCCGGAACCGTCAACGGTAAATCTGCTGTCCTGAAGCATGTCCTCCGGAGTCTTTCCATATGTTCTAAGGTCCTCACCTATAGAAATATAACCCAAAACAGTACATCCGCTGTCCTGAAGTTCCCTGACCTGTTCACGGGTAATATTACCCATTCTGGGATGCAGAATAACTACCTCATAATGCTTTGCTATCTCCATGATTTCATCATTAAGCACACTATAATAAATCATATACGAAGACTTAGGTCCTGTATAAGTTTCTACAGGCTTTTCTTCCTTCCCTGCCCCCAGCGTAGGCGCACCGATTGATACCGGTTTTTTAAACTCGGAGCCTGCGCCATTATTACTGCAGCCGATAAGCATAGGAAATGTTAATGTAATTGCTATACCAAGCGACAGGATTTTTCCTTTTATTTCTCTCATTTTACCTCCGCGGAGTAATTTATAACTCCCATAACAGTTTCTTCATTTTTGACAGCTCATAATGCCGTGCCTGCTTTTATCCATTATAACATAATATGCGGCCGCAGTCATTATATCTATTTAACAAAAGGGCCAGCCCAACAAGACTGACCCTCACACATATTGCATAAAATTACTTATTAAAATATTTCTGAATTCAGGCTATAGCTATCCTTACTTCCCATAAGCTTGCCCGATAAATCATAAAAATCATTTTGACTGTATCCAACCGAAGCCGTAATATGATTTCCGCCGAAAGCAGCCATTCCGCTCATATCACCGAATACATAAATCCTATCGTACTTGAAGGGCAGAATTTCTTTTCCCTTTACATTCATAAGTCCGTATTTACCATTTTGCTTTACGGTTAAAAATCCACCGCCCGCAGTCTCTATCTGATCATACTTAACAGGAATAATCACTTTTCCGTTTTCATCAATCAGACCCTGCTTATTTCCCTTTGTAACCTTCAGCATTACACGTTCAACGCGTGTTCCGTCAGCCTTATTATCAATTACAGTATATGCTGCAATTGTATCATATTTACCGCTTTTTATAACTGTCTTACCCTTAGAGTTAACGACATGGATTTTGCCCTTCTTGTCTGTAACCTTAAATAATCCGTTTCCGTAAGGTGAAACATTGTCAGTGAAGGTTTTTACAGTTTTTCCGTTTGCATCATATAATGTGTATTTTTTCCCATTACCATACAATCCGGCACCTATAAAGGCAAATAAATCATCCTGCCTGCTGTTTGCAGTTTTAACCACTTTTCCTTTTTGTGTTACATAATAGTTTTCCATAATACCAAGATTATGCTTAGCTATTATAATAAGTCCGTCACTGCTGCCCTTTCCGTTCTCAATATTTCCTGCCAGTGTTTTGATTTTTTTACCCTTATGTGTATATAATGTAACCTTGTTGGTTGAGTAATCTTCGTTTGCAATACAATTATCAAAATAAGCTAACCCCCCCTGTTCAGGAGAGATAATCTTCTTTCCGCCGGCATTATAAAAGCCATTAACCTTTTTTGCAGAATCTCCCTGTACGGAAAGAATAAATCCGTCCTCGTAAAAATGTACTGAATACTGACTTAAATTCTTAACGTTTTTCAAAAGAGCTTTACCCTTGGCATTGTAAATATTACCTGTATTGTTAGTTCTATCAAATGTAGAATAAAAATTTCCCGACTGATAAATCATAAATGCTGAATCAATCAGATGCTTTCCGTTCTTATCAATAACTGCATATTTTGTAGTATTTTCCGGGGTATAAAATGATACGATAGCTTTGTCGTTTACCATGTTGGTGTAAAACGAGATGTAGCGTTCAGAAGTTACTTCATTGCCATTTGTGTCAATAATCGAATATTCTGACTCGCCAACATTTCTTACAAAAGCACGCTCACTGTAAAAATGTCCTGCTGCCGCGAACTTTGGCTCAATTACTACATTCCCTTTTCCATCCTTGTATCCCCAAAGTACATCATATAACTTTCCTCTTTCATCACCGTGGCTCTTCGGCTCACCCTGTGTTTCAAAGAATACATGTAAGTCCTGTGCAGCGCTAACCTTTGTTGTCATTGTCAATGACATTAAAAGAAGCACAAAGCTCAGTGCTAAAAGAATGTGTGCAGATTCTCTTAATAATTTTTTCATAACAGGTTACTCCCTCCGGGTATTAAAAATCTTTGTCAGAAATTCCCCGACATTTTTGAAAATTATATTATTTTTCTTCAAGGCTGTCAATTATCATATTTCATCCTAATGCAACGAATGTAATGAGTTGCTCATGGAGTAGATTGGTGCGATTTTTGCACCAATCTTTCAAAGCTATATTGTATGGTTCAACCACTACATGTTTTTTTGACATTTTTTCAATTCCTTATATTTACAATCCTTTGCTCATAAACATTTCCATAGGCTGCTCAAAGCCGGGAATATCCACAGTAAATCCACCACAGTCTTTATATCCAAGCTTTCTATAAAAGTGCTGAGCCTCTTCATCGACCTGGGTGGAAGCCATGACCATTCCATAGCCCTGCTTCTTCATATCTTCTTCCCAGAACTGCATAAGTGCACGGCCATAGCCCTTCTTCTGCTTAGACCAATCCACAAATAACATCGTACAAAATGGTGTATTGTCCCAAAACAAATTATATCTCAGGAAGCCCACCGGATTACCATCATCAAACAACACATATCCCTGTTTGTCTCGTACTTTTTTATAAAATTCAGTTTCCGGCAAGTGTTTATCTAAGCTATACCAGAATTCCTTATTAATCTCTTCTACATATTTTATATCTATCATCAATTAATCTCCTTTACAAATAGTTGCTCCTCTGTATCATAAATCGTCTGATACATTCCAAGGAATTCAAAACCAAATTTTTCATATAAGCCAATCTCACCACTCATAATATAAATCTTATGAAATCCATCGTTTACAGCCTGTCTGCAAGCAGCCTGAATGAGTTTTTCAGATAACCTGTTTCCTCTATACTTTTCATCCACAAACATGAAGCCTATGAATGGAGTAAAATCATATTCTTCCGGAAGTTCATCCTTCTTTGCATAGGTACAGAAGCCTGCAATATTTCCATCTACCAAAGCAACCAGCACTCTTTCTTCCTCAGCAAATGCATTTTCATACATGAGCTTTGTCAAATATCCCCCAGCTCTCCAGGAACAATTCATAGCAAAGTCAGCTGTGGCATTCCAGTATTTATGTCCATTTTTCATAATCTGAATATCTATACCTGATATCTTCAAATCAACAATTTTCTGAAGCTCCTTCATTCCGGAAATACTGTAAGTAGCCAGCTGTATCTCATCCAATTCATTCTTTCTGTTGAGCCACGCCACATCAATACCGGCTCCGCTTGCACCTTTTACATCTGTTTCATACATATCACCCACAAAAAAAAGATTCTTTTTTGTTTTATCCGGATTTTGCAGTAATACCGCATCTATCACCATATCAAATAGTTCTTTGCAAGGCTTAATTCTTCCATAATCTGCACTGGACCACAGCCCCGAAAAATACTTTCCAATGCCAAATCTCTCCAGCACCTCTGTAAGCGCTGCCCCGCTGAATCCACTATTAGAAAGAACATACATAGGAATCTGTTTTTCCTTACAATATTCCAACAAAGAAACGATCCCCGGTACAAGTTCCATATCGTTACACAGCATAAGGAAATCTGCCTCTTCCTCTACAGTCATGGGTACAACATTTCCACCATATTTTTTTGCATAAAGCGGGAGTTCCTCTCTAACAAAAGCAAACTCTTTTCCTTCTGCATGAAGTGAGAGTAAATGCTGAAATAATTCTTCTCCATATGCCTTTATGTCATCAAAAGAACACTTGTCTTGATAATATTTTTCCCACATCGGCTTTAAGCCACGGTTGAAATCTATACTTTTGTTATTGAGTAATGTCTCAAAGAAATCAAAGATTAAAATCATATTTTGTCAAATGCCTCCAACAAGTTCGTAATTGCTTCTACACCATCCGGAATCACTTTATCAAATCTATTAAGCCATAAAGTTCTGATTCCAAGTGCGGAAGCTCCCTTTACATCACTACTTATTGAGTCACCAATGTGGATGACTTCATCTGCATTTAATCCTGTTTCCTTTAATGCCAATTCAAATATTTCTTTTCTTGGTTTGTAGGATTTTGCATCCTCTGAGGTAAATACTCCTGCCGGTTTAAGTCCATGATACGCAATCGCTTTCATCACATCATCAGTATCAATATTAGATACTACATAAACAGGTACAGGACTATTTTCAAAAAAGGATTTTGATTCTTCAAAAATATTAGGCTTTACCCAATAATCAAACATCTCCTGCGCCAATTCCTTTGCGTCTACAGAAGCACCATATTTTTCTATTGTATGTACTATGGACTTTTCCTCTAATACTCTCTGGGTTTCAAAACACGCGCCATAGGAATTCGTAAACATATTCTGAAAATCCTTCCACCAAAAACCATCTACCTCAGCGGCGCTTTCCACATGTCCTGATTTATATATTAAATCGGAAATCTTACTAACGATTTCTCCATCCTCATATACAACGGTCCCATAAAAATCCACAAAAAACGCCTTAACCATGCGTCCAATCCTCCAATTCCAACTGTAACTATATC
>JAKSRW010000062.1 GCA_024403355.1 Lachnospiraceae bacterium | reverse complement strand
CACGGTGGTGTGAGAGGTCGGGAAAATTTATTTAATTTTCCCTCCTACTCGATTGGGTCGTGGGGTGGTCTCTTGGGGACGGGGTCAAAAGGTTCAAAAAACTCATTAAAATCCATCAAAGTCCAATAAAATTCCTGCATGACATAGATAATAATATCTCGGGGGACGATGTGAGGAAAAATGAGCCACTGACCCCGTCCCCAAGAGACCATACGAGGAGTGAAGACTATGAGATTTATACATTGTGCGGATTTGCATCTGGATTCGAAAATGGAGACGAATCTTGATAAGCTGCAGGCAAAGGAACGTAAGGCGGAGCTGCTGGCGACTTTTACCGGGATGGTAGAATATGCGGCGGAGAATGATATTTCCGGGATTATAATTGCCGGGGATTTGTTTGATGCTAAAAATATATCTGCGACCGCGAGAAATACTGTTATGGCCGCTATAAGAAATAATCCGGATATCATATTTTATATTCTCAGAGGAAACCATGATGTTCACAGCCTGTTTTCGGGAGCGGAGGATATACCCGAAAATATCAGACTTTTTGGAAACTCTTGGACCTATTACAGGCAGGGAACCCTGATAATCTCCGGAGTGGAGCTTTGTAAAGAAAATTCGGGAAGTATATATAATGAACTGGTAACGGATTTGAATTACTTTAATATCGTGGTTCTTCACGGACAGGAGTCGGAAGTGACGGTAAAGGATAAGGCCGAAGTAATTAATCTTAGAGCACTGCGCGGAAAGGGAATCGATTATCTTGCATTGGGACATGTGCATGAGTATAAGTTCGCCGAACTGCCGGGTGGTGGAAGCTATTGTTATCCGGGCTGCCTGGAGGGCAGAGGCTTTGACGAGTGCGGGGAGCATGGCTTTGTGCTTTTGGATATTGATGAAAGAACGCACCGTTTTACACATGAATTCATTCCTTTTGCAAAACGCAGAATGTTTACAGTTCCGGTGGAGGTGAACGGAATAGTGACGACTCCGGGGATATTATCCGCTGTAAGGGCTGCGCTTGGAGATTCACGCTGTACGGCGAAGGATCTGGTGAAGCTGGAGCTGACAGGAGATATAGATGCGGAAAGTGAGCTGGATACAGAGACTATCCGGGCACATTTCAAGGATGATTTTTATTTTGTAAAGGTAAAAAACAGTACCAGAATAACCTTTAATGAGACTGACTACCTATATGACAGGAGTCTGAAGGGGGAGTTTGTCAGAAGCGTCATGGCAGATGATTCTCTGTCTCAGGAGGATAAGGCAGCCATTATCGGCTACGGACTGAAGGCTTTGAAAGAGTGAGGGGGCGTGGTTAGTTTATGAGAATCATTAAAATTCATATAAGTAATTTCGGTAAAATTCATGATTTTGATTTTGCCTTTGAAGGAAATCAGACCATCATCCGTGAGGACAACGGCTGGGGCAAAAGCACCTTTGCGGCATTTATCAAGGCAATGTTTTACGGACTTCAGGGAAACGGAAGAGGCATAGAGACCAGCGAACGAAAAAAGTACAGTCCGTGGCAGGGCGGCGCTTTTGGCGGAAGCATAACTTTTGAGGTTGACGGGAAACGATATACACTGTCTCGCATATTTAAGGACAAGGAGGCAAATGATGATTTCGACCTTCGTGATGCACTCACCAATCTAAAAAGCAATGATTTTACGGCCAATATAGGTCAGGAGCTTTTTAAGATTGACTGTGCTTCCTTTGAAAAATCAGTATTCGTCGGACAGAATTCCTGTGCAACGGAGACAACCGGTGATATCAGTGCCAGAATCGGAAGCATTGTTGAAATGACAAGCGACATTGGTGACTACGATAAAGCAATGTCAGTGCTTGTGGCGGGACAAAAGCAGTATAAAAAGGGCAGCGGCAGGAATACAGGGATAATAGATGAAACAGAAAATGCCATCAGAGAGCTTACCCGGGAAATTCATAACAGTAACGGAATAGATGATGCCCTGCATGAGCTTGAAATGAAAAGAGATGCTGAGCAGAAGCTGTTGGATGCTAAGAAGAACGAGATGGAGGACAAGTCCAGAATTCAGGAAACAGCAGCAAAGAATCAGGAGCTTTTCAACAAAAAGAAGGAATGGCTGCGTTTATCTGCCGAGAAGCAGGAGGCTAAAGCGGGATTTGATGAGGCTATGGAATTATTTCCCAAAGGTGTTCCTGAAATGTCTGAGCTTGATGAAATGCAGAAGCGTTGTATGGAAATAAAAGCACAGGAGACTCTGGCGGACGCAAATGAACTTCGTGATGAAGAAAGTGTGCTTCTTGGAGAATTATCAGCTAAATTTGCCGGCGGATATCCTTCCGATGACGAAATCGACAGTAAAATAGCAGAGGCTAATGAACTGGTAAATATACGAAAGCAGCATGCAGCAGGTATGCTCACAGCAGAGGAAAACAGGCGCTTCGGGGAGCTGAAGGCATCCTTTGAAAATGACGAATATGATATAGATGAAATCATCAGAATCAGGGATACGAGGGAACGTAAAAAATCCGAGCTCAAAAGCATGAAGGCTACCGTAAATATGCTTATGTCGATGATTCCCGAGCCCTCGGTAAAGAAGCCTGCACCGCTGGTCCTGATTGCAGGTGTATTGGCGGTTCTGGCAGGTATAGTCACTGTTATTCCGGGATATACGCTTCCGGGTGTTGTTATTCTGGCGGTCGGTTTAGTGATTGCTTTTGCAGGTTTATTAATCTTCAAAAAGAAGCCCGAACCTGCAGAAAAAGAATTATCCGCTGAAATTATCGAAGCGAAGCAGAATATCGAAGCCGGAGAGCGGGAGCTTGCCGAGTCCGAAAAAATCATTTCAAAATATATGGAAAATCATGGACGGGTATTTGATGAGGCAAATGCTGCAGCATTTTTACAGGAGCAGAAAAAGCTTTCATGGGAGTTTACTATTCTTTCGGATAAAAAGAAAGGTGAAAGAAATCTTCCGTCTGTCGGACGTGTCGTGGAGCTTACGCAGTCAATAAAGGGCTTCCTCACCTTGTATTCATTTGCGGCGGATGAAAATGGTTATCTGAACAGCCTTCATGAACTTAAAGCAGAGCTGCGCAGCTATCGTGAGCTGAAGCACCGCTCTGATAATCTGGAAGCTGCAAATAAAAATATCCGGAAGAATACAGACAGGCTGGAGAATTTTTTTGGAAGCTACGGCTTTATTCTTGATGAAGGAATCGATAGGGCTGCTGTAGTCATAAATATTGCTAAGGCGGTAAATGATCTGCGTGGCAGGGAGTCTCAATATCGCGAAAAGGCAGATAAGCTTGCAGCATTCGAAGCAGTAAATGATATGGCAGCGCTTGCAGATATCGATGCAGCAGAACAGGTATCCATCACAGAGATTAGTTCGGGGCTGCGGCAGCTTATGGCGGAGATTGAAGACTGCCGTAAAAGGATTCTTTCATATAACAGCAGGATAGAGGAGTGCCAGACAAAGTACGATGAAAGAGAGGAATATAAGCTTCAAAAGCAGGAGCTTGAAGCTAAGCTTTGGGAGCAAAAGCGTGAATACGGCTATTATCTGAAGGCTGCAGAGCATTTGGAAAAGGCTAAGGAACGTATTATGACGCAGTATACCGAGCCTGTTTTTAACGGATTTTCAAAGTATTATGAGGCTGTTACGGACAGCTCTGCCGATAGCTGCAGAATGGATGTCAACAGCAGAATTACCCTTGAGGAGGCCGGAATGCAGCGTGAGCTTGCGGCCCTTAGCTGCGGCTACAGAGACCTTATCGGTCTTTCCATGCGAATATCCCTCATTGATGCAATGTATAAGGAGGAAAAGCCGGTAATAATTATGGATGACCCCTTTGTAAATCTGGATGATAAAAAGACCGCACTGGCCATTAAATTACTGGAAAGAATATCAGAAAATTATCAGCTGATATATCTTACCTGCAGCAGTAGCAGATGTTAAGGAAGAATCAAAAAGAGAGTGTGAAGTCTGATTCACACTCTCGTTGGAAGGGACTGATTCTGATATATAATATCAGGGGATAATAACTATTTATCAAAGCTGATGTTGACATCACTGCTTGAACCGGAGATTATAATCTTTTTGTCATGACCCTTGTCACGCTTGATGCTCTTGTGATATGTGTTGCCGTCCACATTGAGGTCACCGGTGCTGAGGGAGATATTATAATCATAATCGTTTTCTTCGCCGGGAAGTGAAAGGTTTACATCACCTGTTGAAACTGAAATATCTATTTTCTTAAAGGATGTTCCGGTTGACTTAATATCAGAAGTTGAACCATCGATGGAAACTTCTCCGATGGTAGATTCAGAAAAGGTGACATCACCTGTCGAGGTATTGATATCAAGGTCCTCAATTGTACAGCGTGTATAAAAATGATCGCCTGTTGAACCCTCTGTGTGGAGCTTTTCCGCATTACAGTTATTTAATGAAATATTACCTGTAGATACGTGAAGCTTTGATGAATCGTCAAGCTCGGAGCTGTTGATTACAATATTTCCAGTACTTACTCCGATGTTACATTTTGAATTTATCTTGTCAATCTGAATGTCACTTGTGGAACCGTCAATGTCGATATCATAGTAGTCGTCACCGTAAGGAACCGTTATTTCGATATATTCTTCTGAAGTTGAATTAAATCTGAAATTGAAGAAGGAGCTGGTCTTCGGTACTGTTACGGTGAGCTTATCGCCTGAAGTTTTAACCTCGGGAATATGGTCCTCGCTGACATGATAGCTGACACCGTAGTTGTCGGACTGCTTGATTCTGATGTCCACGGTTGCGGTATTAACCTTAATCTTTGTAAAATCATCAACAGGAACCGAAGCAGTTGCAAGGTCTGAGGAAGAAGCTGTGGTAAATTTTCCGTCCTTGAAATAATAGTATAAATCTGTGGTTCCGCCCAGTGCTACTCCGGCACCGCCAATTGCGACACCGATAAATACAAGTATTGCTGATATAATTAATAATGCTTTAGTTTTACTCATAATAATATATTCCTTTCGAATGTCCTGATCCGATAATGATTCCGGATATGATTAATAAGTATTCTGCTGAGTCATGGCTGTTCTTGAACGGCGTCTTGAAATACTGTGCTTTACAGCCGCTGAAATTCCGCGAACCAGAAGCTGAGTAAGCTTTACTGTACCGACGATTGCCATTAAACCAAGACCGATAAGGATGATTCCTGCACCGATGACAACAAGTCGGTTAGCCAGTGAGCCGGCACTGAAGCCTGCAATAATGGAGAAGCCGCCTGCAGCTATTAACGAACCTCCGGTACAATAGAAAGAGATTAATATCGAACCGGCAACGATGATTCCCACGAATAACAGTACAATCAGAAGTATCGCAATGGGAAGTGCAATGGGTGAAGCGAAAATTCCTAAAATGCTGAGCCAGAGGATTTTAGCACTGCCCTTTGTAGTATTTTTTTCCTGCTGCTCATCAATGCGCCGCTCGGTTGTCTGGTCGATAATTATCTGGGCTACCTCTTTGGGGGTACCGATACGGGAACAGACATCCTCACCCGGCATCAGATTTAAATCGTCTATATATTCACTGTAGTACTCAAGAGCATCATACTTGTCCTCATCGGTAAGGTGGCGCAGGCGATACTCGAGCTCCTGCATAAATGCCATTTTATCCATTAATCCATCCTCCTAATAGTGAGTCTATTTTCTCTTTGTAGATGTTCCACTCCCGGCGGAACCAGTAAAGCTGCTGACGCCCGCTGTCTGTTATTCGATAGTAGCGTCTGTTTCGGCCCTGATAGGGCATGTCATAGGTTTCGAGCAGTTCTGACTTCTGAAGCCTACGAAGTACCGGGTAGAGTGTAGATTCGGAAATGTCGACTACATCCATTACTCTTTGTGTGAGTGTGTAGCCGTATACATCTTCCTTTTCAACGACTCCCAGTACGCAGGCGTCCAGAAGCGGTGCTGTTAACTGATAAGTCATATATTCCCTCACTTTCTTATATGATAGTATATAAAATAGAAAGATAACCCACTGCCTTTAGGCGGTGGTGAAGCTTTCGCGAGGTGCGGGGTTCAAGCCCCGTACCTCGTAAGCTGCGGT
>JAKSRW010000061.1 GCA_024403355.1 Lachnospiraceae bacterium | reverse complement strand
CCCATCATCACCATCGGTGCAAATATTATTGCCTGATCCAGCATTACAGGGCGCTTAAGTTCCTCATATTTAGGGGTATTTAAGAAATACATCATCACCGAGGGGTGCGCATTATTTACTGCATGCATGAAAGCTGCAGGCCAGATTGAACCTGTCTTCATAGTAATGTAGGTAAGCATAATACCAATGAATGTGCAAATCACGCACATAAACAAAAAACCTACAAACGGATATCCCGGATAATCTGTTCCGAAATTATGTCCGATTACGGTAAGTGGAGCATGCCACAAGCCCCAGATTATTCCTCCGATGAAAACTGACTTTTTTACTCCGAAGATATTAATCAGCTTGGGCATCATATATCCGCGCCATCCGCCTTCCTCTCCGAGAGCCAGCGCTGATCCGATTACTCCGTTTATAATTGCCGAAAAAGGCATCGCAGCGACCAGCACCTTATCAAGGCCCAGTTCCTTATAATAACCTGCATCAAAGATTTCCGGTACCGCTGCTGCCATCAGGCTATATCCCAACTCGAAGTAGATCCACGGCAAGATAATTGCCAAAATAAAAAATATCCATTTCTTATTCTTAAAATCCATTCCCAGCATCAGGGAATCCTTACCGGTTAAAGCAAATCCTTCTTTGGTAATGTATCGTGTCAGCAAATGTGCGATAAACGGCACCAGCATTCCCATTCCAACCAGGGATTCCATGTACGGATTAGTTCCGTCCCACTTATGTCCGGTAGCTCCGTATACAATAAATATCACCCAGCTTATACCGAAGGACAGCAACAAATAAATAATCAGTCTTTTTTTATCCATCAATTGCCACCTCCCTATTACCAACCTTGCAGGAGATTCGATATGACAGATAGAAAAGCAAACCTGCAAATACAGGTCCCAGCAGCTGAGCTGCCGCAATAACACTGCTGTACTCATTAATCTTGGCTATTATTATCGTCATATCCGCACTCTCAATGAACACACTGAATTTACTGTAATCTGCAAAAAACAGTAATCCGGCTACTACCAAAAAAACCAACATAAAAAATGCGGTTATTATCATATCTGCCTTTTCTTTACCCATACCGATATACAATGGCAATTCCACCGCAGCCATCACCATTGCCACCATCAACAATATAGGGGCAAATGAATCCAAAAGATCCATTGCATCATTCAGTATTCCCGATTCGCAAAATGCATGAAATATTACACTCCAAATCAAATATGCCGACAAAATGACATATTCCAAAATAACAATAAAGATGTATTTAGATGCAATATAGGTATTTCTCTTAAGCGGAAGTGATCTTACATAGTTCATCACCTTATTTTTCTTGTCACCTTCCACAAGCAATCCAATAGAACCAAATGCCAGAAAGACTCCAAACATTATGATATACATCGGAGCCATCATAAAGAAAAGGTCCCATAAAGAAACAATTTGCCCCCCATCAAGCTCCGTAACCATGTTTTCACCACCGAAATCACCGCGTAGCATTACTCTGAGCAAAACAAAAACTACTGTAGCAAGCAGATAATTTTTTACTATTTTTTTACCACCGAAAGATACATACTCTTTATATAACAAGCCACCCATTAAACAGCACCTCTCTTTCTCTTAGCGATAAAAATTGATGCTACATACGACAAAGCCGAAATCGCCAGCGTCACAATCAGCAAAACAGCCGCCTTGTCTTTTATCCAGCCGATAATATCAAACACAGTGCTAATCTCGACCTCAGGACCTTCCGCTTGATTAAATCCCTTCGAAAGAGTGATAATCAAATTTTTAGCAAACCAAATTACTTTTTTGATGTTAATCAAAATCAAGCCGATAGTTATAACAGTAATTGTAGTCTCTGTCGCCTTCTGTTCTTTTCCCGGTCCAAGAATAATACAAAAGAGCATATTAAGTGCGTTAAGCATTGCCATCACGCATGCAATCACCACAATTGACAGAATAAAATCTCCAAAGCTTATCAATGCCATATCTGCGAGCACTACCGAGAGAACAAAAGCAATAAAAACATCCGCGGCAATACCGACACCCAGTAAAATAAGTGTAGTGGCAAAAAAAGAAGAAACTCTCTTGCCTATTGAAAGCGGCATTCCTGCAGCAACCTTAGCAAATCCTGCTTTGGAATCCGACGCAAACAGTTTCGTTCCGTCCACAAGTTCCGCTATCGGAAGTATCATGACTACTAACAGCACTATTTCTGACAATGCCTGAATATTAAATTCATCTTCCCCGCCTTCAGCCAGGGCATTTTGATATGCCAGTGCAATATTTCCATATTTTGCACTCACGACATACATGATAGCCATAATCAACACACCGACAAAAAGAAAGGCGAAGACATAAATTCTTTTTTTCATGCACATAAGGTTTTTAATCAATAACCCCTTCATACACTTACCTCGCTTCTTTGCTGTCTTCCGCTGCCTTATTGACATAGAAAAGCATTATTTCCTCAAGGTTTGCAGGTTCAACAACCATGCCCGGATATAGCTTCTCACACGCAGCCCTGTCATTTACCAGCACCTCACATCCATACACTCCGGGCTGAACATTTACTATCAGGGATTTACTGATACTATCCAGCTCTTCTTTTTTACATTTAACCAAGCCATGCGTCTCGAGCATATCGTCCTTGTTACCTGCAAGCACAATCTTACCGCCATTGATGAACACAACTGTATCCGCAAGCTTCTCCAAATCCGCGGTAATATGCGATGAAAGTAGAATAGAATGATCCTCCTCCACTACATACTCTCTGAAAATCTGAATCATCTCGTTTCTTACAATCGGGTCAAGTCCACTGGTGGGCTCATCCATAATAAGAAGCTTCGCATTATGAGAAAGTGCCACAGCTATCTGAAGCTTCATTCTCATACCACGTGAAAAATCTCCGCACTTTTTCTTAGCCGGAAGTGCGAATTTATTGAGATAATCAAAAAATGCTTTTTCATCCCAATTTTTATAAATATTCTTCATCATTATATTGATGTCTCTTCCGGTCATAAACTCGTGGAAGCCCATCTCGTCATATACAATACCGATATCTTCACGAAGCTTTGCAGAATCATTTTTTATATTCTCACCGAATAGAAAAACCTCACCGGCATCAGCTCTGATAACATCCAAAATCAATCTGATGGTAGTAGTCTTACCTGCACCGTTCTGACCGATAAAGCCACATACAGAGCCTTCCGGAACCGCAAAACTGATATTATCCAACTTAAAATCACCGTAATCTTTTGTAACGTTTTTCACTTCGATTACATTACGAATTTCATCCATATTTTGCCTCCCAATGGTTTCAATCAGGAATTTTCTCTTCATACAACAACTTAAGCATCTCCTCCATCTCATCGTAGGAAACCTTGCCTATAATTGCCTTATCCACAGCTGTTTCAAGCAGCTCCTGGATGGCAAACATCATATTTTCCTTGATAAGATCACTGTTGATGCCCTTTACAAAGCTTCCCTTACCGGTAACAGACTCGATAAAGCCGTCGCGTTCCAAGTCCTCGTAAGCTCGCTTTGTTGTGATAATACTGATTTTCAGATCCTTGGCGAGAATTCTCATGGAAGGAAGTGCCTCTCCTGTCACAAGGTCTCCCGTCATAATCTGACTCTTAATTTGTTCTTCGATTTGCTCATAGATAGGCACTCCAGAGCTGTTATTAATAATAATGTTCATTTTTTACCTCTGCGCAGAGTCGGTCGGTTTTTGCGCATAAACCGACACGTAATAATTAATTATTGTATATATTCAATATATACACCTATATACATTCTGTCAACTTTAAATTTTTGCCAAAAAAAGCCAAAAAAAGAGCAACCCCGAAAGGTTACTCTTTAATCTCAATGCTATTCGCTTTTATCAGAATCATATCATATTAAAATGATACTTTTATCGGCAATTACGCCTGCTCGATAGCAGCCATAAGCTCGTTGATATCGATTCCGTGAACTGCAGCAGCTTCCTCAAGTGATTCCATCTGAGAAGCGGGGCATCCGAGGCAGTGCATACCAGCGTTCATAAGAACAGGGATGCAGTCAGGAGCCTTTACAAGAATCTCGCCGATAGTCATTTCCTTTGTAATTCCGGTCATAATATATTCCTCCATATATAATAGTAAAAGTATTAGTAATATGTATAGCAATGTCTATAAATATTTATAATATTAACTTTTCAGCTTGTAGTATACCTATATTAACCATCAATTACAAGCGAAAGCTTTCACAATACCTGCACAAATATTCATATATTTATCAAAATATTTCCATAGCCTATCAGGTCCAAAAAGGTTTCTGGTCCTTGTGAGTGTAGCCCTTGAGCTTGGCCTGATAATCACCGAGATAGCTTTCATATTTTGCAAGCTTCTTCGGATTAAGCTTTCCCTTCTCCTTGATTTCCTCAAATGCTTCCTCGAAGTCCTTAAGGTCCATCTGTGCATTGTCCTTATAATTGTTTGACATATTCATATCTATCTTCATCATGATAGCATCAAGTCGCTTTTCATCTGCACTCTTAAACAGTCCCATATATACCCCTTTCGAACGTGTTGTCTACTCTATTTTGTATATTGTTTGCCACATATAAAAAATATATTATTATTTTCTCTTATTTTAATGATTTGTGCAATGAAATAAATGCCTCTAAGTATTAATTTTTAAGGAAATTTTAAAATCTTGTATACAAAAAAGTACACCCGAAATATTGACTATTGCACATACTTTTTTCTATAATATAAGGCGCTAGAAATTATAGAAGCGATACTCGCTTCATAAATCTAATATATTTTTATTATAGGAGGCTTTTACACAATGAGACCTGAATGGCAAGATTTTGTAACAGGCAAGTGGGACAGAGAAATTAATGTCCGTGATTTCATCCAGAGAAACTACACTCCTTATGACGGAGATGAGAGTTTCCTTGCAGGACCTACCCAGAACACTAAGGATCTTTGGGCACAGGTTCTTGACCTTATGAAGCAGGAAAGAGAAGCAGGCGGCGTTCTTGATATGGACACCAAGGTTGTTTCTACCATCACTTCACACGGTCCCGGATATCTTGATAAGAGCAAGGAGACCATCGTTGGTTTCCAGACCGATAAGCCTTTCAAGAGATCACTTCAGCCCTACGGTGGTATCCGTATGGCAGAGAAGGCTTGCTCAGACAACGGCTACGAAGTAGATCCTGAGATTTCTGAGTTCTTCTCAACTCACAGAAAGACTCACAACGCAGGTTGCTTCGATGCTTACAACGCAGAGATGAGAGCATGTCGTTCTTCACACATCGTTACCGGTCTTCCTGATGCATACGGACGTGGACGTATCATCGGCGACTATCGTCGTGTAGCACTTTACGGTATCGATCGTCTTATCGAGGACAAGCTTGAGCAGAAGGATTCTACCGGACGCGTAATGACTGATGATGTTATCCGTCTTCGTGAGGAGATTTCTGAGCAGATCGTTGCTCTTAAGATGATGAAGGAAATGGCAGCTTCTTACGGCTGTGATATTTCTAAGCCCGCTGCAAACGTTAAGGAAGCTATCCAGTGGACATACTTCGGATACCTTTGCTCAGTAAAGGAGCAGAACGGTGCCGCAATGTCACTTGGACGTACTTCTACTTTCATCGATTGCTACGCTGAGAGAGACATTAAGAACGGAACCTTCACTGAGGAGCAGATCCAGGAGTTCGTTGATCACTTCATCATGAAGCTTCGTTGCGTAAAGTTCGCTCGTACTCCCGAGTACAACCAGATCTTCGCTGGTGACCCCGTATGGGTTACCGAGTCACTCGGCGGTGTTGGTGTTGACGGAAGACACATGGTTACCAAGACCTCTTTCCGTTATCTCCACACTCTTGAGAACCTTGGTGCATCACCCGAGCCTAACCTCACTGTTCTCTGGTCTACCAGACTTCCTGAGGGATGGAAGAAGTACTGCGCTAAGATCTCTATCACCACTTCTTCAATTCAGTACGAGAACGACGACCTTATGAGAGTTGTTCACGGTGATGATTACGGTATCGCTTGCTGCGTATCTTCAATGAGAATCGGTAAGGAAATGCAGTTCT
>JAKSRW010000060.1 GCA_024403355.1 Lachnospiraceae bacterium | reverse complement strand
GTAAGAGCCTTGATGCTAAGGCTGATCTTGTGATCTGCCTCGTTGAAGTCAACGATCTTAGCTTCTACTTCCTGACCTACAGAAAGAACATCGCCGGGCTTCTCGATGTGATCCTTAGAGATCTGAGAAACATGAAGGAGTGCATCAACACCATTCTCAAGCTCGATGAATGCACCGAAATCAGTCATACGTGCAACCTTACCGGTTACAATGTTGCCGATTGCGAACTTCTCAGCAGCATCCTTCCAAGGATTCTGATCATCAAACTTAAGTGAAAGTGCAATCTTGCTTCCGTTGATTTCCTTAACAAGAACGGTAACCTTGTCACCAATCTTGAAGGTCTTCTTGGGATGCTCAACGCGGCCCCAGCTCATCTCTGAAATATGAAGGAGTCCGTCTGCTCCGCCAAGATCGATGAATGCGCCGAAATCGGTAACGTTCTTTACGGTACCTTCAACAACATCACCCTCGTGAATCTTGTCGAAAAGCTCCTTCTGAAGCTCAGCCTTCTTAGCAACAAGAAGCTGCTTTCTGTCACCGATGCAACGTCTCTTGCGAGGGTTGAACTCGATAACAACAAACTCAATCTCCTGATCCTTGTACTTAGAAAGATCTCTCTCATAAGAGTCTGATACAAGACTTGCAGGAATGAAAATTCTGGTCTCGTCAACGATTACGGTAAGTCCGCCATCCTGAACCTGAGATACGGTAGCCTTGAGTACTTCCTTGTTATTGAAAGCATCCTCAATCTTCTTGCTTCCGCGCTCCTGCTGAAGACGCTTATAGGTTACAAGAACCTGTCCGTCACTGTCGCTAACCTTGAGAACCTTAACCTCAAGAGTATCTCCAACCTGTACAGCAGCAGTAAGATCTACGCTGTTATCGTTGGTATATTCATACTTAGTAAGAATACCGTCTGACTTGTAGCCGATGTTGAGAATGATCTCTTCGGGCTTAACATTGATAACTGTACCTTCTACTACCTCTCCTGTATGAATTGTTTTTAATGAACCTTCCAGCATTTGTTCAAAAGTAAGTTCCTCTGACATTATTTTGAACCTCCTCTATAATATTTTGTGGGGTGGAAGCCCCCGCAGTAATGCCCACCAATTTAGTAGTATTAGGTAAGACCAGATGCAAGTCATCCAGTGTCTGAATGTAATAGGTATTCTCGCAACGCTCCCTGCAGATCTCATACAATTTACGAGTATTCGAACTGCCATTGCTTCCGATTACAATCATTGCATCAGCTTCCTGAGATAATTCAGCTGCTGACCGTTGTCTTTCCTCTGTCGCATTACAGATTGTATTCACAACGTAAATATTGTACTCTTTATTTGCAAATAAATCAACAATCTCTTTAAATTTCTTGACCTGAAATGTCGTTTGTGCCAAAAGAACATAATTTATACCTTTTTCGGGTACAAATTTTTCCGCGTCCTCATAGTTTCTGAAAACCTTAACCGGTCCGTTGCACCAGCCCACTATTCCCTTGATTTCCGGATGTTCGGGATCTCCTGCAATCAAAACCTGTCTTCCGAGAGTTTCCTGTTCGATGGCAATATTGTGTATTTTTTTTACAAAGGGACAGGTGGCATCGATAATTTCAAAGCCTTTAGCCGTCAGCTTATCATATTCTCTTTTCGTCACACCATGTGCTCTGATTACCACAAGTGAATCAGGTTCAGGATTAAAATCATCAAGGGCTTCCTCATTTTTTATTACGGACACCCCCTGCGCTTCCATATCCTTTACCACTTCTTCATTGTGAACAATCGGGCCATAGGTATATATCCGTCTGCCCGAATCAACGCGCTCATACACTGTATCAACCGCACGTTTGACACCGAAGCAAAAGCCGGCATATTTTGCTAATTTGACTTCCATTTATACTTATGCCCTCTCATCGCAAAGTTCACTGATTCTGGCAATTACCTGCTCGATGTTCATATCTGACGAATCAACAAGCACTGCATCAGACGCCTGCTTAAGCGGAGCTATAGCTCGATGGCTGTCCTGATAATCGCGCTGCTCAATATCTGCCTTTATCTTATCAAAATCAGGCTGCTCTCCCTTAGCTGTCAATTCATCAAATCTTCTTTTTGCTCTAACCTCACTGCTGGCTGTAAGAAATACCTTAAGCTGTGCATCAGGTAACACCACGGTGCCAATGTCTCTTCCATCCATAATGCAGTCATTCAAAGCTGCCAGATTTTTCTGAAGATTCAATAGATGTGCTCTGACCGCGGGAATTGCAGACGTCTTAGAGGCCATATTTCCAACCTCTTCAGTTCTTAAAAACGCATTGACATTCTCGCCGTTAAGATATACTACCTGGATACCCTCCTCGTATGCGATAGTAATATCCGCACCCACGCATACCTTCGATACAGCATCCGTATCCTCCGGATTGGTTCCGGTACGCAAAATATAAAGAGCTACTGCACGATACATAGCTCCGGTATCGACATAAATGAGTCCTCTGTTCTTTGCAACCGCCTTTGCAATTGTACTTTTTCCGGCTCCTGCCGGTCCGTCTATCGCAACATTAAATGCCATTATATATCCTCACTGTTTCTTAAAATTATAATCAAATATAATTACCGGCCGCGTATCCTGTAGACCACGCAATTTGAAGATTAAAGCCACCGGTTACTGCATCAAGGTCAAGTACCTCTCCTGCAAAATAAAGACCTTTAACGCTTTTTGATTCCATTGTACCGGGATCAATTTCCTTAACCGACACACCGCCTCTGGTTATAATAGCCTCCTCAGGTCCTCGTGTGCCCGTTATATTCATCTCTACATGCTTTAACAGCGCTGCAAAATCAGCTCTTTCCTGCTTTGTAATATCATGTATTTTTTTATCTGCAGGAATTCCCGAAAGCTCAACCATTACAGGAATCATTTTAGAAGGAAGTAAGCTTGCCAGTGCATTGTCAAACTGTTTGTTTACATTAGCCTCAAATTCTCTGATGAGGCGTTTGTCGAGCTGTTCAAGACTGAGCGCCGGTTTAAGATCAATAATAACCTTGCAATCCGGATATTTTTTATCATCATAATAACAGCTTGCCGTAAGTACCAGCGGGCCGCTTATTCCGAAATGAGTAAACAACATCTCACCGAAGCCGTCATACAGCTTTTTCTTGCCGCTAATCAATGTCAAATTAACATTTTTGAGCGAAAGCCCCATCAAATCCTTTGCCCATTTTTCACTTGTTTCAAAGGGTACAAGTGACGGCGCCACTTCTGTGATCGTATGACCGGTATCTTTTGCAAATCTGTATCCGTCTCCGGTAGAACCGGTAAGCGGATAGGTATATCCGCCGGTGCACACAATCACTGCATCACCGAAAATCTTTTTTCCGTCAGAAAGCTTTATTCCCTTAGCTTCACCGTCCTCGGCAAGTATGCTCTTAACTTCAGCTTTCAAGTGCACAGAAACATGGTATTTTTGCAGCAGCTTTTCTAAAGCCTTGATAATATCTGACGAATGATCTGATTCCGGGAATACCCTGTCGCCTCTCTCTGTCTTAAGCTTACAGCCGGCCTCTTCAATCATTTCGCATAGGGCCATATTGTCAAATCCGTAAAATGCACTGTACAAAAACTTTCTGTTACGGACAACATTATTCAGAAGTGTTTCCACATCTGCCGCATTTGTCACGTTGCAGCGTCCTTTACCGGTGATAAAAAGCTTCTTTCCCAGCTTCTCATTCTTTTCATACAGTTCCACCGAATTACCGTTTTTTCCTGCAGCTATAGCTGCCATCATTCCGGCCGCGCCACCGCCGACCACAATAACCTTACTCATTTTTCTCCTCGCAACACACTATAATTCCTCTGCGTCCGTCGAATCCTTATAGCTTTCGAGCATTGCATTTATCTCGCTCATACTGTTGCCCACTTCTTCATGTCTTTTGACACATACCGAAACAGCAAGTGCATTGACCAGACTCATTGGCGCAACAATTGAATTTACTACAGACATGGCATCACTTTTAGCCAGCAATACGCATGTTGAATACATATTAATAGCAGATTTTTCATCATCTGTTATTGAAATCACATCGGATTTTCTGTCACATGCAATCTCCATCGCTTTGACAGTTTTATCGGAATACGGCGGAAAGCTTATCCCTACAAGGCAATCATTCTCTCTGATTCCAAGAAGATGACTACAGATTTCTTCCGCAGAATCGCTAAAAATCAAATCACAATTAATGCAGGCAATTTTCAAATAATGATGCAACACTTCCGCAAGTATCTTGCTTCCGCGGAGACCGACTACATATACGCGCTCGGCATCCAGAATCATATTAATTGCCTTCTCAAATTCTGTCGGCGCAATATTCTCAATAGTCTTTTGAATATTGTTTATATCATTTGTCATTACCCTGCGAATCAGTTCTGCCTGAGTGTTATCCCGAAACTGCTCGTCCAGCTTCTTTACTCCCGAAAGCCTGGTTCTTAATGCATCACCCAGCGCCTTTTGATATTCCGGGTAACCGTCATAGCCTATCGCAACAGCAAAACGCACCACCGTAGACTCACTGGCGCCGATTCGTTTTCCTATTTTTGCCGCAGTATCAAAAGCCGCCTCGTCGTAATGCTCCAGCACATACTGAGCTATCTTTCTGTGGCTCTTACTCATATGCGGCATTTTTTCCCTGATTATATAAAGGATATCCTTATCCACAATGTTCACCTATGTTCTATGCTTATCACAATATTAATCAGCTCTTCTTAAACGCTTCATAGGATCTTTCAAGAAGCATTACGGTTTCCTCATCATCAAGGTCATAGTCTCCGGTAAGACTCATACACGCTGATCCATGTATAAAAATCCACATTCTCATAAACATCTCTGCCGGTTCATCACAGTCCATATCACGAGATTTGTTAATCTCTGCTGACACCTTACCATCTTTACCGTTGATAATTTCATACATATTTTTGCCTTCGGGAATACCGTTGACAAAAAGAAGCTTAAAATAGTTTTGCTCTTCTCTTGCAAATCTGATATAGGCTAAACCAAGGTTAACAAACGGTACATCACTAACCTTCTCTATAGTGTCTATATATTCCTGAAAATATCGGATTGCTCGAAAATATACCGCACTCTGAAGCTCACTCATGTTCTTAAACACTCTGAAAACCGGCTGCGTCGAACAGCCTACAGCATTAGCTACTTTTCTCGCAGTTATGCTTTCAAAGCCCTCGGTTTTGACCATTTCAAAGGCTGTATCTAATATCATCTGAATTGTTACAGTTTCTTTTCTTGCCATAATTATCTCCGCATCTCGCATCTGTTTATTTTAGCTATCCGCCTTATTGGGCGAGATGCTACAGATGCGACTCAAAGAGTCGCTGTGAAAATCTATTTTTCATACTGTTCATCTTACAGCCTTTGCCGCTTCATTATAGTCATAAAGCGCGCGGGAAATATCTGTAAGTGTATTAACATTTTCTGAAAGTGCCAGCTGAATATAACTATATGCACTCAGATTTGTAAATGTGTAGCCGTGGAATGTATATTTCTTTCCGGTACCGAGCTCTCCTATATTAAGCGGAATTGTCTCATATACAATTTTCGAGCCTGTTCTGAAGGTCAACTTCAATTCAACCTTGTCCTTAAGCACAAGACTCATTCCAATATAAGTATAGCTTGTACTTGACCCTGTAATCGTGCATTTATATTTACTGAACATATCTGCCTTGATAGTTGTCATCACTCTATCTTGAGTGGTGAGCAAGCTGTTTACAGGATATTCCGTATTATAACCAAAGTAATTCTGAGCAGCTGTTCCGTAATTGAGCATTGCCTTCACAAGAGGAATATAGCCCTCAAAATCCTCAGGATTTCTAAGCATATACTCTGCATAATCCTTAACACTGCACCAATATTTCTCACTGGTGTAATCCCCGGCTGTGAATACCGCTTCCATTACATCGCCCATCTCGGTTGCAGGCACCGGGCAGGAAAATTTATAAAGCATCTCTCCGTTCGAATTAATCTTTTCAGCATCAGACATAGGAACAACAATTTTTCTGCCATTCAAGGTGAAAGTCATATTTGCACCGGCAGTACTTGCGATATCATCACTAATCTCAGTAATCAGATTCATCGCAATATGGTCGGACAATGTCAAATTCTGCTTTATAACATTATACTTAGGCGTACTGATATCCGTTCCGGGGCCGGTACCCGTAGATTTCCACTCGGAGAT
>JAKSRW010000006.1 GCA_024403355.1 Lachnospiraceae bacterium | reverse complement strand
CCGCCGTTTCCGCTGACTGTTCCTGACATTGTAAATGTATCCCCGATTGTCAGTGCTGCAGGGATATTTGCTGATGTCAGTGTAGGCTTCGGTACTGGTGTAAGCGTAGGTGTGTTTTCTGCTGACTTCCTGACTGTTATTGTCTTTTCTGCAAGCTTTATACTTTCTCCGCCTTCATTCTTTGCATGGATATAGAGAGTATATGTTCCCTCCTTATCGAAGTAATCCTTTCCTGATACAACAGCTCCCACATTACTCAGATTGAAAGCTGTTACTCCGAGTCCGCTTCTGTCGCAGAGTATCTTATTGTAGCCATTCTCGTCTGTCTTAAATACATTTATATATACCTTTTCAAGCTTTCCCCCGTTTCCGTTAACGGTTCCTGACATTGTAAATGTATCCCCGATTGTCAGTGTTGCAGGGATATTTGCCGAGGTCAGTGTAGGCTTCGGTACTGGTGTTATATTTCCACTTCCAACTGTACCCTTAACAATTATATAAAAATCCTTACTTGCAGAAGCACCATTATAAGTTGCTGTCGCAGTTAATTTTACCTTTGTATCATACTGTGGACGAACTACATCACCATATTTACTTACAATGCTCCCATTATCTGAACTCCAAGAAATTTTAGAGCTATATGTTCCGGTTGTGAAAAGCATTAAGTTTGTTGTTACACTATCCGCAGTATCATATCCGCAAAAACCAACCGAAACATCATTAAGTATCGAACTTAATACATCCTCATTGGATTTCTTTCCCTTTACCGTAACATAAAAAACTTTATCTTTTGTTAAATCTACATAAACTGCCTTTGCAGTAATCTTTACCGTGACATCTCCTGCATCAGGTCTGGTTACAGTACCATCTGACTTAATATACTGCTCCTTATTGCTGGACCAATATACTATACAAGGGTCAAAATATTGATTCAGTACAAGATTTGACGTAACCGAATCCTTACTGTCACCACTTGCATATCCAATATCAATTGATTCATATGCCCTGTCAAAATAAACTTCATCAGGGTAATACATAGCAATATTTACATATGCTGCTTCTTTATCATCGTCCTCATCATGTGCTAACACCGTAATAGTGTAAATACCTTCTCCTGAAAATTTATCAGCAGGTATAGTATACTTTAATACATTTCCCAGAGTAATGAACGTCTTTTCTTCAGTCTTATGTTTTTCAATACGAATAGTATAATACTCTGTATTAGTTGATTCTGACCATTCTACATATACATCCTCCCCCGGTACAAATTCGGGATATCCCTGAGTAGTCTCTACCGGTGAAATAATATTAAATACCCCTGGAAAAGTATTTCTTTTTTTTACAGTAATCGACTTACTGTAAATTTTTACTGTATCACAATCCACATCATTAGCAAACATCTCTATCTTGTAAACACCCGGAGCAGTAATAACTGAATCCCCACAAACAAAATTGATTATGTTATACGAAGAGTAAGTCGATTTGTTAATTGTTTCACTTACAAAAGTTTTTGTGATACCTGTTTCATCAGTAATCGTGGCATAAACATTTTCTAAAACACCACCACATCCATCAATTTTTCCAGATAATGCAACTGTGTCGCTTATGTCATATGTATCCTTCAAATCAGTCCCTGACCATTCAGGATAAGCTAAAACAGTATCTGATTTGATATAAAACTTTGTCGAAGCCGAACTAGTCCCATAATCATTCGATGCAACAACTGTAAATGTATATTCGCCAGGTGTAAGACTTTCCATATCAACATATGCCTTACTTATCTCATAATATGTAAATGATTTACGATTTACATCCTGAAAAATATATTCACCTTTTGTATTGTTATATAATGATATATAATATTTTTTCGCTTCTTCCGACTGTGTCCATTCTGTATATATACTGGTAAGATTACCACTATACTCTGTCCCCGTAACTGGTTTTGTAACCTGAAATGATTTTGGAGGATGTGTCTCGGTTACCGTCAATGACTGCGTCTTTAATAAATAAGTTTTCCCTTCAACCTCTGCATATAACTTAATTGTATATTGTCCTGCAGAAAGGTATACATCATCCCCATATCCTTTATTATATAAACTTTCTTCGCTACTGTTAGGGGTAATATCAAATATTATTCCCGATTTTTCACCTTCGTAACCACAATAAATTCTGTCAGGAATTATGCCATTTCCATAAACTATAGAATCAAATCTATTTATAGGGCTAATATCCTTACAACTACTAGTCGTCAATATATCTCCATGAAATGAAGGCTGTCCCTGCTTTATAGTAAAAACTGAACCATAACTAGTAATCTCTCCATACTCATTTGAAGCAGTAACCGATAACGTATATCTTGCATCATATGATAGTGTATCCTTAGGAATAGAAATAAAAGGAATGCTATTTCCATAATCAGCATCATATACTTTTTTACTGTAAATCACGTTTTCAGTCCCATATTCTTTAATCTTCACATAATAGTCTGTGGCATACTTCGCCATAAAAGTTACGTCTATTTCAATATGAGGAGAAATCGGATTCTCTACCGAATAGTCTATATCCTCACCATTTGAATTAATCGAAAAATGACTAAAATCTGTCGGTTTTTCTCCTGCCGCAGATATCTTTGTTGCAGCAAATAACGAAATTGCCAATAACACCAAACAAATTGTAATAATGAATTTTTTCAATTTTTTTCTCCTTAAATAAATATATTTATATATAATCAAGCTATAATACTTGACAAATTAAGATTTAATTCTCCACAGCGCTCGTAAGGTTCTTTCCCGTAACTTCTGTCTGAGGATAACTGCCGAAATAAACATACGCCAGTTTCTTCTTGCTAAGCTTTATTTTCTTATCACCTGTCTTCCAGGTCTTCTACGTCTTCTTAGTTCCATCGGTGAACTCAAGTGTAACTTTTGCTTTACTTGCTGCCTCGACCTTTACCGGATTGATTAACAATCCCAGCCCCAGGCAGATGGTGATTGCCGCAATAACAATCAATGATTTTACTATCTTTCTTGACTTCATCTTTCCCTCCACATAAAATATTTTTGACTCTATCACATCGTATAATAAGCATGTTCATCAGAATACTGCTCATCGGCCAAGTCAGTTTATTTACTTATTCTCAAGTCAGCTTTATCATTCGTGCTCCGAATCCTTGCACACACATTTTAGCCCATATTGTTCTATTTTGCAATAAAAACATAGTTCTTTGCTAATCTGTTTTTAAAATGATTATTGTGCAAATTTCATTTTTACATTATGCAAACAGAGGGATTTGAGTTTTGATATGAAATATTTCAGAAGAATTCGTGATTTAAGAGAAGATAAAGACCTTACGCAGACAGATATGGGAAAGCTGCTCAATGTATCTCAGCGAGCATACGCCCATTACGAAAATGGTACACGTAATCTTCCTGTTGAGCTGCTTATTGAGATAGCTGATTATCATAAGGTCAGCGTTGATTATATTTTAGAGCGAACCAATGTTAAAGAAATGAATATCGGAAAGTAAAGGGCTTGAAAAAATGAAAATTCATTTTTCAGCTCTTTTTTTGATAAAAATAATAGAATTCCTCTGTTAAATTATTATACTATTAAAAATCCTGAATTATGTAGATTTGATTAAAAAGAGAGATGTTTATCAAGCTCACGCTCAAAATCCTCAATCGATGCTGAAACAGCAGCATCTATATGAAGCTTTGATAAAACATTTTCATCAGTAATCCTACTGATTCTCTCCGGAAGTGTGTCGGGTACAGTGAATCTGGCATTCAGAAGCTGGAGAATATCTTCGAGTTTTCCCTCGAGTTTTCCTTCTGCTTTGCCATCCTCATGGCCTGCCTTATATTCATTTTTCATCATTTCTTCAAACAACATAAAACGGCCCTCCATATCGCGACTTGTCTTGATTTTCTCTACAGAATACTGCAGCTGCTTTACATATTTATCATCAAAGTCATCATTAGATGACTCCGGCCTTGCAGCTACAAATTTTAGAAATTTAACCAGTGCCTCGGGCACCTGACCTTCATTGCGGCCGACGGTACTCAGAAATACGGTGTAACTGCCATCCGGATAGTTGTACTCCAGATTTTCATCAACCCTTTTTCTGATACTATACCGATACTTTCCCATGCCCAGCGGGTCAAAATCACAGATAAAAATCACATAGCCATCCGGCAGATTCTCATAATCGGTGCCCCTCACCAGAAGCTCCATATCCATCTGACTGTGATAATATCTTTCCCTCTTTACCAGGGGCTGTGATACCGCCTGCATCTCCACATTGAAGCGAGTTCCTTTGTTATCCTTAATATAAACATCCAGGCGCACGCCCCTGTACTCAGGGTTATACACTATGCTTTTCTCCTGGGATATCTCAACATAGTCCACTTCGATGCCAAGCACCAGCTCCAGTAATCCCTTCGCATTGTCCGGCTCCAGCATTACCGCCGCAAACATAAAATTGTCTTTAATTGTTAATTCCTGTAAGGTTTTTCGTTGCCTAACCAATAACTTTGTTCCTCCTTGTGTAAACAGAGGAATTCTAATGGAATTATATACTCTGATGATAAATCAAGTCAAGAATTAATCAAGTCAAACTCGTGACCGCTTCGCTTGTCACTCGTTATAAAATCGCTGCTACCGCAGCTTACGAGGTACGGGGCTTGAACCCCGCACCTCGCGAAAGCTTCACCCACCGCCTAAAGGCAGTGGGTTATCTTTCTATTTTATATATAAGTGTAAAATCGATAGAAATCTCGTTTTACACTTTTTTATTTGCCCTATAAATAGCAGACTTTCTTCTAATATAAATTTGTACCGAAGCTACAAATCAACCGGCTGTTCTTTGCCCCTGCATATTTCATCATAATAGGCCTTATAACGATACGCAGTTCGTCGGCTGATGCTGCTTTCATTTACGATTTCCATGATAGACATGCCGGCTTCATATTTGACGGCAAAATCCTGATAGGAGGAGGCCCAGGCCTCGTTATGCTTCTTGCGTCCGCCAAGTTTTCGCGCCTTCAGGCTTTCAATCTCGTCCCTTAAAGCCTTATTTTCAGCCTTAAGGCTGTCATTTTCTCTTTCCAGTTCCTCTATTCTTTGCAGCGCATCATTTAATGAATTTATCATAGTTTAAACCGCTTTCTTTTTTTCGCGTCTATTAACCGCCTACTTATCGATTTCCTTTACGTAAAGGAAGAAGCTCTGATTGTCCTTTGCGTAGTCATTCGCAGGAATGAGCTCCATCATTACATGCTTAAAGGTATCCCTGAAGCGTCTTCTGTAGAAGATATGAAGCGAGGTCTTTTCACCCGAAAAATATGATTTGATGTAATCAATACTTGTGTATTTGAGGTAATCCTGCAGATCGTCCGGATGAACCTGGCCGCTTTCGCCAAAGGCCCTGAGCCATTCGGATATCTTATTAGAGAAGCCTTTATCGGCAGTCTGCTCCTCGACATCCAAATTTACAATATGGTAGCTGTCATCGCTGACATTTATTTTGAGAATCTTGGTGTAGAGCTCGCATAAGGCCTTATGAGCGTCCTGCTGGCCGCATCTGTCGACACCGGTCTTTTTGTAATGGTCCGACTTTGCATCATACATTCTCTCCTCGGCAACGGCACCCAGCTGCCTTACTGAAAAGCCGGGCTCCTCCTCCTTATTTATCCAGCCGTAGGATACCGACAGCTCATCAACCAGCTTGCCCTTCCAGCCTGCCAGTTCCGCATCAAAAGCAGCCAGAAGCTCATTCACCCTATCAGTTCCCTTGTAGAGGATTACAACGAACTCATCGCCGCCGATTCTGTAGAGCTTTCCGTATGCACCGAACACCTTTTTCATACACTGGCATACACCGATAAGCATCTCGTCTCCGGCCATGTGTCCCTTGCTGTCATTGAGGACCTTAAGACCGTTTGCATCCATTGAAATATATGTAAATTCCTCGGTGTCAGGCATATCATTATGCTCGTAAATGTCCTCCTCGTAAGCACGTCTGTTCAACAGACCTGTCATTTCATCGGTCTGGGACTTCTTAATCAGCTGCTCCTCCTGTTTTTTCTCCTCGTCATTAATACGGGTTGTGAAAATAACCTTTGTGGGTCTGCCTTCCGCATCCGCCTCCATGGTTATAAAGCTTGCAAGGAACCAGCCTATGTTTTTGCCGATCAGCTGCTTCGAAATAATCTGCTTATTTTTCATTCGGCCCGAAAGTGTGGTAAGGTCCGTAAAGCTCAGTGCAGCCTCCTTGTATTCATCCTCGGTAACCGCAGAAATTACTTCTACCATCATGTCAATGGCGCCGTCCCGGTGATTTACTATTTTCTTTACTTCATTTCTGGCACTGAACTCAACCGTAGTGTTCTCAACAAGGTCAATAACGTGCATGCTGTAGAAAACATCGCCGAGGCAGCCAAGTGTGGAATAGTACTCATTTTTCTGGTTAAGCGCCTCCTGAAGCATTACCATCTGATTCTGCTCCTTACGAACCACCTCATCTACATCGTAATGGTAGCCGCGAAGCAGGTATCCTCCGGGAATTTCCTGGGATGTACCGCCGCATCGTACATAGCGTGTACCCTTTTCGGGATGAATCCACAGATAAGTATTTTCGTCGAAATTGCCCTTTTCCATCTCTTCTACACTGTGAAGAACGGAATCAAGAGCCTCGGGCTTAATCTTTCCGAACCAGTCTGTATAGGTCTGCTCGGGCGTGCCTTCCTGACCCTTTATTCCCAGAAGCTCCCGCATCGTCTCATCGACGTACATGCGCGGCCCCTCACCTTCAACGAGCTCGATGCGCCAGGTTCCCATTTTTGCCGAAGCGATAATGTCACGCATCTCCGTAAGCTTTGAAAACACCCTGCGGTTTTCATCATCGAAAATGTGATTTTCTTCCTCAAGTCTGATATTTTCCAAAGCAATTTCTCTACGTCTTTTAACATTATTCATTAAAACGGCTGCTGCATAAAGAGTCAATATTAAGCCTATAACCGCAATTGTAATCACGGCCGACCTTGTGTTTTCACTGATAATTTCATTAAATGAGCCGGCTGGAACCAGGATTACTACCTTCCACTGAGTGCCGGGGATTGTTACCGTACTGATGTGGCCCTCACCGTCCGGATCCTTGTAGGACATGGCGGTGTCAGTGGCACTGTTGATTGTGGCCGCCAGCTTTTTTATGTACTCCGCCGACATATTGTTGAAGCGCTCCATGAACATATCAAGGGTAAGATCCTTTACATAATCGGCCTTGATTGTCGAGCAGATTACCATATTGTTTTCATCAAGCAGGATGCCGTGGATGGTCTTGCCGTAGAGCTTTGTTTCAAAAAGCGGTGAAATCTGCGTGGTCGCCTCTATATAGCCTGTTATTACGCCCGAAATACTGTCACCGTATCTGAGCGGAGTGTAGAAGTTCATCAGTGTTTCTTTTGATGTTTTAGGATGATAATTGTTCCAGATACCGGTATTACCCTTGATTCCTTCGATATAATATTCCCTGTCGCTTGCGTCAAAGGGCTCACCGATATTCATGATATTCATACCGTCCGCACGAATGTACTCGATGCTGCCGAAGGGGGTGTTTGAAACCATCGGCAAAATGATGTCTGCGGGGTTTTCAAGTGTGTCCGAGGTCATGGTTTGGGCAATTGTAACCGCAGACAGCCTGATGCTGCTTTTTGCAAATTCAATTTCATTCGCTATATTTCCCGCAATGTACTCTGCCATCTGATTCGTCACGTTTTCCGCGTTTTTTATTACATTTTTCTTCTGAAAATAATTAAATGTAAATAAAACCGTAAGAATCATAACTATGATAAGTCCGGGAATAATTATTTTTATGGGCTTTATATTTAATTCAGTGCTTTGTCCGCCTGTTTTTTCTACGTTCATTTTCAAAGCTGTTCTCCTTAGCCGGGGGCTGTTTTAGTCATAAATGGTATTATACTATATCATGTCAAATATATCGACATATTTTATTTTTATTTTAACCGGTGAGTTTTGCGCTTGGGGGGCTTTGGGGAGCCGCCCCAAGCCACCCCCCAAGCCCACTGAAACCCACCATGCCTCCCAAGAAACCGACAGACAACAAAAAAGGCGCACGAAGCAAATTATGCCTCCTGCGCCCGGTTTTGCGGAAATTAACTTAATAGATGCTGTTCATTGTCATGATATTCATTACAAGCTCTGCAGCCTCGCCTCTTGTGAATTTCTGTGAAGGCTTGAAGCTGTTGCCCTTTGCGGCAGTGATAAGGCCTAAGCCCTTTGCAAGTGCTACCGCACCGACTTTTTTAATTGATGCCTCATCAGCGTAGCCCGTCTTGTAGATGTCAAGCTTTGCCAGCTCGCCCATGCCGAGATATTCGATAACAGTCTCAGCAGCGGTCTCGCGTGTCAGCTTCTCTTCGTTCTTCTTATCTGCCTCCGGATCCGCATCATCTGAATCAATCGTTACAATGTCATAATCAAAGGCACTGTATGAAGGATAGTAGAAATAATTCTTTGTGATAAGCGCTAACAGCTCGCCGCGGGTGATTGTCTGCTCGGGCTTGAATTCATTGCCCTCAAAGCCGATTCCCATACCTGCGAGGAGAAGAATGGTTCTCTCATATTTGCTGCCGGCGATATCTGTATACTCAAAATTGCCTGTTTTCTCAACATACTCATTTCCCGAGTAATCAACATGCTTTCCTGTAAGAGCATCAATATAGCCCCGGAAATCTTTCTTTAAGCCATATACAAGACGTGCCTTTGCGGTTGACTTTGTATAATTATCACTGTAAACAGTCACGAGCTCATATGCAAGATCAAGATTACGAGCGTCTACATATGCATCATATGCAGCCTTCTCTGAAATCATATCCTTTGATGAAGGGAATTCTACATCTGTCCAATTTAAATTGTAGCTTGTTACCTTGCCTGTAATAGCCTCAACAGTGCCGTAAATGCTGTTTGCACTGAAGGGAATATTCTCATGGTAACGTGTGTAGGTAAACGCATATCCGCCGTAGGTAGACTTGTTTGTCTCGGCATCATATCCGATAATAAGATTCTTTGAAGTATCGGAAAGCTTTGTCTCAGCAAACTTATCTGCATTAACCGACTTTACAAAATCTGTGAAAACTGCCTTACACTGCTTCTTTGTATAGTTTACTTTGAGATTTGCAAGCTCCTCCTCAGGATACTCATACATATCTCTCACTGAAGCGAAATAGCTGAGAATCTCACCTGTTTTTGCATCCATTTCAGCGTAAATGCTGCTTCTGTAGTAGAATCCGTCGTAATACTTGTCAAAATCAATATCCTCAAAGGGACGCTCGTCCTGAAGATTTATATTCCATACATAGCTGCCGTCATTTCCTGAGTAGAGATGAACATACTCTGCATAGCTGACACCTTCCTCTTTATAAAGGTAGGGATTGTTTAAAATCATTTTTACAGCTTCCTCAGCGGAAATAAGGTCCTTAAGCTCCTCAAGCTTTGAGATCTCTGCATCTGAAAGGCCTGCGTTTTTGTCAATTGAGCCTGTACCGGTATCTGCTGCCTCGAAGCTGTTTTCTTCGTCAGCGTCGTCCATATAATCTTCTTCGCTGTCATAATGCTTTGTTGTATAAACGCGTCCGCTCTTTGCATTTACAGATGCATAACCGCGGCTGGGGGCATATGCAAGAAATACCTTGGGCTCGCCGGTCTTTGAATCCCAGCCGAGTCTGTATTCAAGCTTCATATCGATTGCACTGTCAAGCTTTTCCTTTGCAGCTTCTGTCGAGATAAGCTTCTCTGCTGCGGGAATCTTAACATCATATTCCCAGTTTGTTGAAAAAGCACTTACGCTTCCGTCAATGCTGTTTACCGTTACATTTGCGTAATTATCAGCCATATCGATGCCGTTTTCAACACGGATGAAGCGAAGAGTATATTCCTGTGAATAGCTGCGGTATGAGGATGACACGCATTTTACCTTTCCGTCAAGCTCTGCTGCCGCCTTCCTGATAAATGCCTCAGCAAAGGGAATTGCCTCATTCTTTGTATAGTTCGGAACCGTAACCTTTCCCCTGTTCTTCGAATCATACAAATGATATCCCATGATTCTGCCCTTGTTATCCGCAGTAACATTTACCGACTCACTGCCGTCCTCATTGCTCCAGTAAAAATACCAGATTGTCTTACCCGAACCGTTCTCGTAAAAATCCTGTGTGAAATTTTCATAATCGTTTCCAATGTTCAGCTTCTCCTTAACCGTAAGCAGAACCTCTCTCATCTTGTCCTCGTTCAGGGACGAAGCGGATGCCTTGAATCCGCCAAACGCACTGACTACCAGCGCGAGCGCCATAATAAACGCCAAAGCCTTCTTCTTCATTTTCAAACTTTCCTCCTTTATAAGAAACAGGTCTGTTGCCTGTCTTTGTCTATTAGACGATTGTATCATAAAAGAGGTTCCAAAAAAAAGAGTATTTTTCAAAAAAAGAGTTCCCCGTACAAAACGGAGAACCCTTTTTCGCAATAAATTTATATAAAGAAGTCTTTTGTACCTGCCTCTTACGACAGTTCACTCTCGATTTTATAGTAATCGTCCTCTGTATAATTAAGCTCTCTTGTCAGCTCATTATCCTCCCAGCTCTCTACGAAGGGCCTGTTTCCGAGGTCTATATCGGAGGACGCATCAATTTTGTATCTCTTTCCTTCGATAACAAATTCATTCCATGCATGGGGTCTGTCGCCCTTTACATAGCCTGTCACCACTTCGCACTCAATACCCGAAAGATCGCAGAAGAGCTTGAAGGCCGAAGCATACGCCAGACAAACACCCTTCTTCAGCATCAGCGCACCGTAGGCATTAAATGAATACTCATATTCGGCGAGCTCGCTCTTTTGATGATCGTTCTTTGCAGAAGCCTCTGCTGCCGCACTGTCGTATTCTACATTTTCACGAAGATAATTGTAAAAAGCAGTGATTTGTGTCTCTTTCGCTGAAACAGAATCGCTGATCAGCCGGCTTTCCTTACTGAGCTCATCTGCAAGCTGCTGTGCCTTTCTTGCGAATCCGTCCTGCATTTTCACGATTTCTTCCTTTGTAAGATTATAACGCACATAAAGAGTCAGCGTATTATAATCATATTCATAAGAAGCTACGCCCAGAATAAAATTGTTCTGGGTGAACACTCTTCCGAGCACATCCACAAGTACATAAGGATCCTGAAGTGCGGGGAAAGCCTCAACCGAAATCTCTGTATTTGCCTGAACAAGGTTAAGTGCCAGCCATTCCTCCTCCGCACTGTCTGCAAAGATGTACACACCTACGGGAAGATTGTCTACGCTTTTAAGATTACCTAATCTGATATGCTCCTGTGTATTTTCAGCCTGAAGTCCGATGAGACCTGCATCGTCCGGATTCAGAGCTCCGTCGTCTGTGACTTCGTCCGGCTGCTCCGTATCGGGCGAATTCTCCTCGGGTCTGATAATTGTAGCTACATTATTATCGGGAATCATACTGAAATCAGTTACGGGCTTTACCATGGCAGGCTCATTGTCCTCAGGCACGCCTACCCACTGCAGACCCAGCTCATGATTTTCCTCCTCCGGATAAACATAGCCGGTGAGAGCTGTTCCCACGATTGAATAGTTGTACTGGATGCGCTTGAAGCCGAAGAGGTCCACACCCTCCACACGCTCGTAATAAATGGGATGCATGTGTCTTGTTCCGTCTATGTAAAGCACCTCAATTTCCTTGGGGAACTCAGTTATATCCTTATATGAATTAAAGAGAATCTCCTTCTCATCCTCTACAAGATAAGGAATAGACAGATCGCTTGTCTTAATGGGCGCACTTACGCCGCTTTCTACGCCATTTACCACTGCAGTGATGTAATATTCACCGTTTACACAGTAGTTCTGGCCTACATTGTAGATTCCGATATTGTCCTCAAAAAGAGCCATTCCGTGCTGTCCGCCGGCGAAATTATCGAATTCGCACTCTGTTGTCTCATCCTCCCAAAGAAGTGTAAGATTCTTATAGCCTACTCTTGCACCGTCAATGCTGTGATTGTCCGAGCCGGTATAAAGTGAACCGTCCGTAAGCTTATAAATCATGTATTTCTCAGCACCCTCGACAGGCTCCCAAACGAGCTTCAATCTGCCTGTAGCATCCACTACACCCTTCGCATTTGGGGCATTTACCTCATTTTTCACGGTAAAAGGAATGATAATGGGCTGCTCAAGCTTTACAGGCTCAGTCTTTTCCATATCATAATGGATGGCAAGGTAATACATCGGCGCATTGCCCCAGGTATCCACGCGCTCATACGCATAATTACTTCTCTGCTCAAGATTACCGAGCACAGGCTCCATGGGAGCAGCCGTATAATGGGTAATACCGTCCTCTACAACGTAATACGCGGTAAAATAGATTTTACTCTCCTCTTTACACTCACGGTCGGTATGAACTGACACATAATCATAGAGATCAATATTCGCATCATAGCCATCGAAATTGAAGGTAAAGCTGAACACCTCATCCTGCGCAACATTGTAGAGAGGCATAATCTCCTTTGAATCATTTACACCGTAAGCCTCCTTGATATCAGCCACGGTAATTTTCTCGCCGTATGCAAGCACATGCTTTGAAGCATACTTAACATAGCTGCCAAAATGGTCGCTTGGGGACGGGGTCGTTGGCTCACTCTCATCTCCCGAGGGCAAAGTCGCAGACTCACCCTTGTCTCCCGAGGGCTGGCTTGTGATGCCATCTGTATTAAGTCCGCTGTCCGCATACTGAACAGCTGCATCTTTTCCGTCAGCCGAAGAACCGCTTCTTCCAAACCAGAGCACCGATCCGATAACAATCGCTGCACACGCAGCAACTGCTGCCGAAATACCGATAATTTTTCTTATTTTTGAAGCTTTTTTCGATCCGGCAGCGCCATTCTCAGTCCTGCCGGCAGCATTCACCGCTGCGCCATATCCTGCCAAATTGCCGGAATTCATATTCTCCGTCATAGTCCTGCCGGCCTGCACAGCCGCCTGTTCGGCCTTCATTTTCTCTATCAGCCCTCTTTTAAAATCCTCCGAAGGCTGAATATCCTTCATTTCATCTTTATATGCATCACCAAAATCACGCATAATCAAATTCCTCCTGCAATATCGTCTTAAGCATCGCCCTGCCGCGGCTCAGCTGTGATTTTACCGTTCCCTCACTCGTATCCAGGGCCTCGGCAATCTGTTTAACGGATAATTCATCAAAATAAAACAAATGCAGCACCGTCGAATATTTTTCCGGCAGCTCCTTCATCGCTGCTCTGATCTCCCCCTGCGTTTCCTGCCGTTCCAGGTCGTTCGGCGTCTCATAGCTGATATTTTCAGCCTCCTCAAAATCTGCGCGATGCCTGTTATAGGCGGTTGTCGCATTCGTCCTTACCTGATTAACGGTCACTCTGATAAGCCAGGCCTTCACATGCTCCTCATCATTAAATTCCTGTCCGCTCCTTATCAGCTTCAGAAATACCTCCTGGGTAATATCCTCCGCATCCGGCACATTCCCCGTCCTTGCGTACGCCAGCCGGTATACCATATTCAGGTATCTGTCCACGATTTCCTCCGCAGACATCACACTTACGTTCATATTCTATCCATACCTTTCCGGAAAAACCGCTCCCCGCAGCTTTTTCCACTGTAAACATGCTTACATTCATAACACTTCGCAGCCCTCAAAAAGGTTGCAGAAAAAATCATAAATTATTTTCTGCTTATTAGTCAACATATTTTACAAAGCAAAAGCTAGATATTTACTATATTTCGTTAGTATTTACAGTAACTTTTTTTATCAACAATATTGACAATTCTGCTTATTTCTGTAATAATACTGATGAACTATGTATTGTTATCATGCATAATTTTGCGATGTTTTAAAGCATTGTCGTTTTGCATGAATTTAATACAAATATAAAATAAAGAAAGAGGTACAAAAATGGCAACAATCGATTTAACAAAGTATGGCATTACCGGAACTACTGAAATCGTTTACAACCCTTCTTACGAGTTATTATTCGAAGAAGAGACAAAGGCTGGTCTTGAGGGTTACGAAGTAGGTCAGAACACAGAGCTTGACACAGTTAACGTTATGACTGGTGAGTTCACAGGACGTTCACCTAAAGACAAGTACATCGTTATGGATGAGAATTCAAAGGATACTGTTTGGTGGACATCAGACGCTTACAAGAATGACAACCATCCCATGAGCGAGGACGTTTGGGCTGCAGTTAAGGATCTTGCAAAGAAGGAGCTCTCAAACAAGAGACTTTTCGTTGTAGATGCATTCTGTGGTGCTAACGCTGATACACGTATGGCAGTTCGTTTCATCGTTGAGGTTGCTTGGCAGGCTCACTTCGTAAAGAACATGTTCATCGTTCCTACAGAGGAAGAGCTCAAGGACTTCACACCTGATTTCATCGTTTACAATGCTTCAAAGGCAAAGGTTGACAACTACGCTGAGCTCGGTCTTAACTCAGAGACATGTGTAGCATTCAACATTTCAAGCCGTGAGCAGGTTATCCTTAACACATGGTACGGCGGCGAGATGAAGAAGGGTATGTTCTCAATGATGAACTACTACTTACCACTTAAGGGTATTGCTTCAATGCACTGCTCAGCTAACTGTGATATGGATGGAAAGCACACAGCTATCTTCTTCGGTCTTTCAGGAACAGGTAAGACAACACTTTCAACAGATCCTAAGAGAAGACTTATCGGTGATGATGAGCACGGTTGGGATGACAACGGTGTATTCAACTTCGAGGGTGGCTGCTACGCTAAGGTTATCGGCCTTGACAAGGAGTCAGAGCCCGATATCTTCAACGCTATCAAGAGAGATGCTCTTCTTGAGAACGTTACTGTTGATGCAGCAGGCAAGATTGATTTCAATGATAAGAGCGTTACAGAGAATACTCGTGTATCATATCCTATCTCACATATCAACAACATCGCAGCAGAGGTTAATAAGGTTTCATCAGGTCCTGCAGCTGACAACGTAATCTTCCTTTCAGCAGATGCGTTCGGCGTACTTCCTCCTGTTTCAATCCTTACACCCGAGCAGACACAGTACTACTTCCTTTCAGGTTTCACAGCAAAGCTTGCAGGTACAGAGCGTGGTATCACAGAGCCCACACCTACATTCTCAGCTTGCTTCGGCCAGGCATTCCTTGAGCTTCATCCTACAAAGTACGGCGAGGAGCTCGTTAAGAAGATGAACGCTAACGGCGCTAAGGCATACCTTGTTAACACAGGTTGGAACGGAACAGGTAAGCGTATCACTATTAAGGATACTCGTGGTATCATCGATGCAATCCTTAGCGGTGCTATCAAGACAGCTCCTACAAAGAAGATCCCTATGTTCAACTTCGAGGTTCCTACAGAGCTTCCCGGTGTTAACCCTGCAATTCTTGATCCCAGAGATACATATGCTGATGCATCTGTATGGGAGGAGAAGGCTAAGGATCTTGCTTCAAGATTCCAGAAGAACTTCGTTAAGTACACAACTAACGATGCTGGTAAGGCTCTTGTTGCTGCTGGTCCCCAGCTTTAATTCTAAAATATCTGAAAAGATAATATAAAAAAATCCCCGGCTCGTTGAGTCGGGGATTTTTATTTAATATTCAAAACTCGTAACCACTTCGCTTCTTACTCGTTAAAAGCCGGATGCTTCGCAGCCATTAGGTAAGGGGATTGTACCCCGCACCTGATAAAGCTTGTACCCACCGCCTAAAGGCAGTAGGTTATCCTTTATCTTTTCTCTCCTGAAGTATCCGCAAATTCAAAGGCTCCAAGCAGCTGCAGATATACCGCAGGCATATGCTGTGCAAAGATTCCCATACCTACACTGCCGGGACCGCCGAAGAGCTTCTTCAGTTCTCCAAACAAAGGAGCCAGGTCACTTGTAGCAGACATCGGATTTGCATCAAGGCTGGCATAAAGCTCGTTAATATCCACTCCGCCGTTCTTGTCGGTTTTTGTACGCACCATCGAAGCACCTACGGCAAGCATTACCTCATAAGCAGTCATTCCGTCCTCAGAAAGTCCGGGTGACAATAAGGAATGACGCGCCTCGTAGTATTCCTTTATTGAAGGTGATACAGAAAACATGGTGGCAAAGGAATCATCGAGGCTCTTTACTGCCTCGGGATCACCATAAAGCACAATATCATTTCCGATATGTCTGTAGCCAAGCCCTGTAAGCGGCATCTTCGTTACCATGTCGCAGGGATTAATGATATTAAAAATATTATCGCAGTTCTCACGCTCCTCCTCACCGCGATAGGTATTGGGGGTAGCGTAGGTGTAGCAGAAAATATTCTCCTTACCCTTGGTCTCATTCAGAAGCATTCCGAGCAGATTGGCTGCCGCAGCACCTCGGCTGTGACCGCATATCAGAATAAGAGAATCGGGATTTTCCATAAATACCGGGATAAGCTCAACCGAAATAGCCTGCGCACAGGAAAGGAAATTGTCCGCAAAAATGGTTGTTTCATCCTCATGGGTATCAGAAAAATCAAAATTTGAGAACCATTCACCCGCATTTGTGCCGCGAATCGCAATTACCAGAAGTGTTCTGTCCTCACCCTTGTAGCTGACTGTTTTTTTACCCACGGTATATGCACAGGTATGTGAATCATCCGCAGGATCCTTGTCATAGTTTGCCTGCGCGACTATCTCAAAATCATTTGCCAGAAGCATGGCCGCCTGATTCTGCTTGCCATGGCCGGTACAGAGCTGAAGGGCCTGAATCGCAAGAGCCTGAGAATATTCTGTCGTATCCGAAGGAAATGCCAGTTCGCCGACATTCTGCGGCTCCCCGCCGTACATTGCCATTAGCTGGTCAATGTTACTGCCGTCCTCACCTAACAGCGCCTCAAGCTCCTTTACAGACATTCCGGTCATTTCCGAAAGCTTCTGCATTGTGAGAGTTCCGTTTGCCAGGCCTTCCTTAAGTGTCATTAGATCAAAAACTTCACCTGTTCCGGCACCCGCATACGGGTTGCTGCCTGCCTCAGCAGCTTCATTGCCGGTCTTATCATCTCCTGCGGGGCCGTTCTGTGCTTCATCGCCGTCTCCGGTCTGATTGTTCGAAGCCTCGGACTTATCTGCTTCAGGACCTCCTGCCTGATCTGACGTATCAGCCGCACTGTCCGCCTTTTCGTCACCGATATCCGAAGCATTAGCCCCATCCGCTTTTTCATCTTCAGCATTTACAGCGGATGATTCCGTTTTTGCACCGCTGCCATCAGCGGATGAATCATTTTTATCTGATGAATTTCCTGTAGAATTCTCCGCCACTGCTGTCGGAGCTTCCTCAGTCTTTGAAGAACTGCAGCCGTACAATGCACTTGAAAACATCAGTGTAACCGCTATTATCAGCGCCGTCAGCCTTGTAAATCTTCTTTTCATATTCCACATCTCCCTTCTCCATAGGTCTGCAGGGACATCCGCAATCAGCTTCGCTCCCTGCTGTTATTCAGTATAATATACTAATTCTAATAAATTGCCCTCTTCTTCTCGTCTGCTATTCCGGACTTACGCCAAAAGTAGGAATTAACCTGGTCGCGCCACTCCTTCGCATTATATAATTGCAAATCAAAACGCTTTTCAACAAGCTCATAGACCTCATCAGCTATTTTGCCCTTGAGGCTCTTCCATTTTGCAATCATCTCCTCCACCTGCATTACACCCTCAAAATGGCTGTCATATATATGCTGAATCAGCGTCTTCCCGGTCTTCAGCATATATGTATAAGGCACATGATGGAAGAAAAGAAGCAGATTTTCGGGGCAGCTTTCGATATTATTATAGATTGAGGCATTCGGCTCAAAATACTGCTGCGCATAGCCTGTACCCTTGTCGCTTCTGTCCACACCTATGCCCAGATGGTCTGCACGGTGGTAGGTGCCCCAGCGTGAATACTCATAGCCATCCACACTGCAGCCGTAATGAGTATGAGGAGTTACCATCCAGCCGATACCGAGCGGACTGGTATAGTTCTCATAAACCTCTCTCGAAGGAAGCATAATCTCCTTCACGGTTCCGACCACGTCCTCATCGGTAGAAAGAGTCATTCTGATCCATTCATCCAGAATCTCCTCTGCGCTGAGTGCCGTAGTGAATGCCAGGCGGCCAAAGCCGTAGAAATTAGCCGCAGCCAGATCGTTTCCTGTCCAGTTATTGTCATTTCCGGTATTACATACTGCCGCAATACCCGTGTTTTTATTGCCGAGGGTTCTGCCCGAAATCACATCCGCAACGGTATCTGCACCCTCCTTACAATAGGTTTTAAAATCAAGAATCTCCTTAAACATGGGAATCAGATAGCAGACATCTATCTGATGACCCGTATATTCCTGTGCAATCTGAACCTCTAACATCTGGTTGGTCTTCTTCAGACCTCCAAGAAGCGGTGAAATCGGCTCACGAATCTGGAAATCCATGGGACCGTTCTTTATCTGCAGGATGACATTATCATGGTAATCACCATCCATTTTAATAAAATTATCATAGCCGGCGCGGGCTCTGTCCGTCTTATAATCACGCCAGTCCTGAGTACAGTTGTAAACGAAGCAGCGCCAGATAATGATTCCGCCGTAGGGCTTCACAATGTCTGCGAGCATATTTGCACCATCAGCCTGAGTCCTTCCATAGGTGAAGGGGCCGGGTCTGCCCTCCGAATCGGCCTTAACCAAAAAGCCTCCCAGATTCGGAATCCTGTCAAATACCTCCGCCATCTTCTGCTTCCACCAGCCTATTACGCGCTCGTCAAGAGGATCCGCACTGTCGATTCCGCCCAGCTCAATAGTAGCCGCATAATTGAGACTCAGGAAGAATTTTATACCATATTCCGCAAAAATTTCAGCCATTTCAGCGACTTTTTCAAAGTATCTGTCCGTGATAAGCCAGGTCGCGCAGTTCTTGACATTAACGTTATTGATAACCACTCCGTTAATTCCGATGCTTGCAACAAAGCGGGCATAGTCGCGCGTACGCTCATTAACCACGACCTCATTATTCTCGAAAAAGAAGGAATCTCCCGAATAACCACGCTCGATGCTGTTATCCATATTGTCCCAGTGATTATACATTCTGAGCGGATTGTCCGGAATCACGGTCTTATCCATGCCCCTGACAGTTTTCTCACAGGCCACGGCCCTGAGTAAGGCAAAAGCCCCGTACAGAAGCCCCTTCTCATCCGAAGCCTTAATATATAAGCAGCCGTCCTTTTCCAAAAGCCTGTAGCCCTCTGCGGCAACCGTCTCATCCTTTTCCAGAATGAGAGTAGCCTTCAGCAGGCTATCCTTGACTGTACTTCCGCTTTCCTCTGCAGTCTGACAGCCTGTAAAGCCGCATTCTGCCGTAACTCCCAGCATTCCCTTTGCGCCTTTTATAAGCTCATCCACTGCATTTTTAAGTATTTTATTATTATAATCAAAGCCCTGACAGCTGATACTTTTAAAATATTTATCATTTCCGTTCGCCTTTTTAGCCTCATATTTCAGCCAGAGCTGTGTCCATTTATTATCCATGCCGGTAACCATGCCTTTCCGCAAATCTATCTTTTGTCAATGATATTCAAAATCCGCTTTGTTAGCTGCTTATGCTAAAAAGCAGTCTTTATAAAGATAATGCGCCCGCTGTACAGACGCATTATCTTCCATATTTACTAATGACTTCAGCTGATAAAGTCTATTCGCAATACCCTCATCTGCTGCTCAAAATTTACAAAAGCTGTTTGTAAATCTCCTGTTTCGAAACGCCTCTGTCCTTCGCAACAGCCTTCATGGCCTCCTTTTTGTCCATACCCTGTGACAAATAATGCTCCATGTGCTCCTCGACGCTCAGCTTCTTCCACTCCTCACGGTCCTCGGTTTTTAAGGTATCGAAGCTTTTTCCCTCGATTACCATTACACATTCGCCCTTTGGCTCATTCTCGCTGTAATAGGCTACTGCCTCGTCCAGTGTCGTCAAAAAAACAGTTTCATGCTTTTTGGTAAGCTCTCTGCAGACTGTAATCCTTCTGTTTCCCAGAGTTTCGGCCAGCTCCTGAAGGGTTCTCAGCAATCTGTGAGGTGCCTCGTAGATAATCATGGTACGGGTTTCATTTACCAGGCTGTCAAGAATCTGCTTCTTCTCCTTTTTCTCACTCGGAAGAAAGGCCTCAAATGCAAAGCGTCTTGTCGCCAGTCCCGAAAGAGTCAGTGCCGTAATGCACGCACAGGCACCGGGAAGCGAGGTCACGGTGATTCCCGCCTCATGCGCCATCCTTACCAGATCCTCGCCGGGGTCCGATATAGCAGGTGTACCCGCATCCGTAATCAGCGCGATATTCTGTCCGTCCAAAAGCTTCTGAACCAGAAGCTTAGCCTTCTCAATTTTATTAAATTCATGATAGCTGGTCATCGGAGTCTCGATTTCGAAATGATTCAGCAGCTTGATACTGTTTCTCGTATCCTCTGCCGCAATCAGGTCGACCTCCTTCAGAGTCCTGATGACACGCATTGTGATATCCTCAAGATTACCTATCGGAGTAGCACATAAATATAATGTTCCTGCCATAATTCCTCCTAATGCAACGAATGCAATGAGTTGCTCACGGAGTAGATTGGCGCGCTTTTGCACCAATCTCGCAGTTTGAAATTTATTTTCAAACTCAACCTCATGCTAAGAGCCAGACGTTAGCCGGTCAATGGTATTCGCAGTCCGCGCTGTTTGCTCTTCAAAACTCGTAACCGTTTCGCTTGTTACTCGTTAAAAGCCGCACTTCTTGCCTTGCGTCTTTAATAAATAATTCTTAAGCAAATAAATTCAGACTAAGAATTACTTCAATGTCAGAGACATGCTCTGCTCTGTATCCTTCTGGTCCAGCATCTTCTGCTTAACACCCATATCGAAGCTGATGTCCTGAACCTTTTCCTCATTTGACTTATCATACTCGATAATAAGCAGCTGAATGGTCTTTTCCAGACTTTCCTTCGCCATTTTATTATATTCACGGGCCTGGGGCGAATCGATATCATCTGCCTCAAACTGCATGCAAACATCATAAACCTTCTGGGTTTCGGGAATATAGAAGGTGTCGATTTTCATATTGATTCTTCTGTTCTCAGCCGCACGGATACGCGCAATAAGATTGTTTATCTTCGCAAAGCTGTTCTTCAGCTCCTCATCCTTAATGGCTGCAGTAGGGAATACCTCCATGCCCTCTGCCACAAGCTGAGCCTGCTCATCAGTCATATCGGTAATCTTCGCAAGCTTTGTAATGAACTTTTTACGACTTTCCTTCTTATGCTTAATAGCAGACCTTATGGAAAGAAATGCACCCGCAATTATGGCTACACCCGCTATAGCAAGCTTGGGAATAATTCCAAGTCCGGGATCTGCCAAAAATGAACCGATTCCCATACCACCGTACACCAGACCGAGTGCGCTCACGGCTACGCCTGAGGCCATGCCCATAAATGTTCCGTTCTCCCAGTCCTGAGACTTACGATACACCTCATCGATACTGAATACCTCCGATGATACGGCAGGAAGACCGCTTGCCTTTTTTGCTTTCTGTGCGGCCAGAAACTGCTCCGCAGTACCCTTATCACTGCGTTCATTCATCAGCTGGTGAAGCATATAGCAGAGATAGGAGTCCTTAAAGAGGCAGGTCTTATCCGCAAACTTATAATCACCTATTATCTCATCACATACAAGAATGTGCTCATCCACGGCAGTCCATTTATAACCGTAAAGCTCCACCTTGTCGCCCTTTTCCATGGATGCTCCCTCACCGTCAAACTCGATAACGGGACGAAGTCCGATTGTCTGATTGTCGGGAAGCTCACCGAAGCGGTTCTTCATTCCGTCATCGTCCACCACCGGATAATGCTTGTCCTGCGGAAATCCCACCGGATCCAACCAGAAGCGACGCTTGGGATTCGGAATCGCAAGCTTATATTTCTCATATTCTGTAACAGTCAATATTCTGAATTTCATACCTGAATCTTACCTTTCCTCATTCATCACAAATATTCTTTATAAGCTAGATTATATCATCATATTCACGAATAGACAATAATACTATTTTATCATATTTCATAAAAAAACGATCTGACTCACGCCAAACCGTTTTTAGAATTCCTCTGTTAAATTATCTTTTGTTGATTTAAGTCGATTCGACCTGATGTGCCAGCAGCTTTTCAGCCAGTAATTCAAACTCCTCCTGACCTGCTGCCGCAGACGCAGTATCAATCAATTGTAGTAAAACCTGTTCATCGTCAACTGATCTGATACGCTCTGTTAGATTGTCTGATATGGTAAAATGGGCATTAATTACCTGTAATATCCACATGGTCCACCTTCACCCCAAGAACACGCTCCAGCAGTCCCTTTGCATTCTCCGGTTCGAGCATTACCGCAGCGAACATGAAGTTGTCTTTTATCGTGAGATCCTTAAGTTTTTTCCTTTGGTGTTCCAATAAATCCCTCCTTTTTGCAGAGGAATTCTATGTCAAACTCGTGACCGCTTCGCTTGTCACTCGTTATAAAATCGCTGCTACCGCAGCTTACGAGGTACGGGGCTTGAACCCCGCACCTCGCGAAAGCTTCACCCACCGCCTAAAGGCAGTGGGTTATCTTTCTATTTTATATACTGATCTCATTACCCCTCAAAAAATAACTTTTTTGTCCTTTTTAGCAGAAAACGGCTTACCACCGAAGTGATAAACCGTTAATATTGATTATAATATTTATTTCCCAACCACCTTTGTAAGGTTCAAAACCATAGCCGGACGAACTGTATTGGGGTTAAGAACACCCTCGCCGATTTTCTCGCCTGACGTGCCTCTTGCCAGTGCGTAGTGGCTTTCGAAGCCTGCCGTACGCAGCCACCATTTACTGCTGGGAATATCCATGTTGCTTGAAAGACGGTTTGAATAGAATACGCTGCTTCCGAGTGCCCTTGAATAGGTCGTAGGTAAGCAGTATTCTTTTATTGCAGTCACAAATCCGCCTGTCGCAAAACCATAGTCCTCGTTGTAAATATCCGAATAGGACAGAAGGAAAAGCTTATCCTTTGTGGAAGCTCCGCCCGCGGTACCGTACTCCGGATTGTCCTCATTCTTAAGGCTTGAGGTCTTTATCAGCTTTCGCTCCTTTGAATTAAAAGCATCGGTAATAAAGCTCTTATTTAACCAGGTACGAAGTGTACACTCCGCCCAGCTTACAGAAGCCAGTTCCTCATTATATCTGTTATTGCTCAGACCATACTCAGAAAGAAGCATCAGATTTCCGTTGTCATTTGAAAGAACATTCCATTTAATCGGTTCATAAGCAAAATAAGCATATTTCTTACCTGCCCATTTGTAATAAGAGCTGTCATTCTCATCAATACCGATTGAATTCTTTTTGCTGATACGCTTATACTTTGCACCGGCTACAACAGCCACGCCGTTTTTATCATATTTTGCATTTACAATGGAATCAGTAAGCTCATAATTTGTCAGCTCAGTCTGCGGATAGCTTCCGTAATATACATACGCTATCTCCTTATCGCCCAAATTAATCTGTGCATCGCCGTTCGTCCAGGCCTGCTTTGTTCCGTCGCTGTATTCCAGAACAAGCTTTGTTTTCTTCGCATCCTTCTTTGCATCTGGCAAAGCAATTACAGACTTCAAATCAAGACTTATCGCAGGACGAACCGCATAATATGCTGAAACAATATAGTCAACGTCAATATATCCTCTTCCGTTTACAGTATATATTTTATTGCTGAACATTCCGGGGGAACGAAGCGGCCATGAGCTGGTGGCCTGTCCGTCGGCTGTTATATAGTCATCCCCTCTGCTTATATTTGCACCCATGGCCTTTGTAAATTCAGTAGATGCGCAGCGTCGTGCCATATCATAGACCGTTCTTGAACCGGAGAATCCGTAATTACGATTTGTAAGATCCTCATAAGAAAGAAGAAATACCTTATCATTTGCATCCTTGCCGCCCTCGATGACTATTGAGGAAAATACCGAATCGGGAGTGACAACCTTTGTTGTCGGTAAAAACTTCTTTTCCGGGGAATTAAAGGCTTCTGAAAGAAAATCCTTATTCAGCCAGCTTCTAAGCGCACTCTCTGCCCATGTAATTGTATCACCCTTTGAATCATACTGACGGCAGTCAAGCGCATATTCGGAAAGCAGCAATACCCGTCCGTTAATATCTGAAACTACTCTCCACTTTATCGGCTCGAATTTGAAATACGCATAATCCTTGCCCCACCAGCTGTAGTTACTGTCAATAAACGAGCTGACTGCGAACCTGGTGTCCGCCTTCGCAATTCGCTTATATTTCACGCCGTTTACGCTGGCAATTCCGTTTTTATCATATTTTGCAGCTGTAATCTTTGATGTTAATTCCGCACCTGTAAGCTCAGTCTGCGGATAGCTGCCATAATAAACGTATGCCAGTTCCTTAGTTCCCAAATCAAGCTTTTTATCACCTGACTTCCAGCTCTTTTTGCTTCCGTCCGTAAATTCAAAGGTCAGCTTCAGCTTCGCTGCTGCCTCTGCCTTTTCGGGACTGACAGCAAATCCTGCTATAATACAAAATGCAGTCAAAAATATAACTGCCAGTCTCTTAAAGTAATTCTTTTCCATACAAATCGTATCCTTTCTGTACCGGCATAAATGTTATTTATAAATTATTTGGCAAACTGTGCCTTATAAAGCTCAGCATAGAAGCCGTTTTTAAGGAGAAGCTCCTCGTGATTACCTACTTCCACGATATCACCGTCACGCATTACCAGAATTACGTCCGCATTTTTAATAGTTGATAATCTGTGGGCTATAACGAATGAGGTTCTGCCCTTAGTAAGGTCATCCATAGCTCTCTGGATTACGAGCTCGGTTCTGGTATCGACAGAAGAGGTTGCCTCATCAAGAATAAGCAGGGGTGCATCCTTTATAATAGCTCTGGCTATGGTTAACTGCTGCTTCTGACCTTCCGATAAATTCAGTGCTTCGTTAAGCTCTGTATCATAGCCATTAGGCAATGTATCAATAAAATGCTTAAGTCCTACTGCCTTGACAGCCCTGTTAAGCTCGTCATCCGACACATTTTCCTTATTGTATACCAGGTTGTCCCTGATAGTGCCGCTAAAGAGCCAGGTATCCTGAAGAATCATATCAAAGAGATCATGCACCTCTTCACGCTTCATTTCCTTGATTGAGCAGTCATCAATCAGAATATCGCCCTCATCCACGTCATAGAACTTCATCAGAAGATTTACCATAGTGGTTTTTCCGGCACCGGTAGGACCTACGATAGCTACCTTCTGTCCGCTGGTCAGCTTTGCCGAGAAATTATGGATAATGGTCTTATCCTTAAGATATCCGAACTTAACATTTCTAAACTCAACATTTCCCTTAACGCCCGAAAGCTTCTTCGAAAGACCTGATTCATCGGGCATGTCCTCTGACTCAAGCATCTCGAATACTCGCTTGGAGGCCGCGGAAGCCTGCTGGAAGCTTGTCATTGACTGAGAGAAATTCTGAAGGGGCTGGGTAAAAAGTCTTGCATAGATTACAAAGGCCATAATGGTTCCCAGTGTAACCGCATCATTTCCGCTGTTGATAAATAATACACCGATAATGAAAATCATAGCATATGCCAGGTTTCCGACAAAGCCCATTACAGGCATCATCATACCCGACAAAAACTGTGAACGCCAGTTATTGCTGTAAAGCTTTTCATTGGTTTCCTCGAACTTTTTAACCTCTCCGGGCTGGCCGCCGAAGGCCTTAACAATATTATGATTTGTGTAAACCTCTTCTACCTGGCCGTTCATCTCACCCAGACACTGCTGCTTCGCATTGAAGTATTTCTGCGACTTTTTGAGTATCGCGCCCATAAAAATGAAGCCGATAAAGGAAGTAATTATAGTAATAATCGACAGAACAACGTTTGTCTTAAACATCATAAAGAGTACGCCGAAAAAAAGAGCAATTGAGCTTACCAGGCTGGCGATACTCTGTGACAGGGTCTGGCTGATAGTATCAACGTCGTTGGTTACTCGAGAAAGAATATCACCCTTTGTTGAGCTGTCAAAAAATCTGAGCGGAAGCTTATTAATCTTTTTATCGATATCGGTACGAAGTCTTTTCGAGGTGTACTGGGTTACCGTTGCGGTGATAAACTGCTGAATGTAGTTCAGAATAACACCGGTAATGTAGATTATGCCGAGAGTAATACATATTCTCATGATTTCGTCCATATCGATGCCTGTCATCAGACCCCTCGACATAGTGTTTGTGAGCTCGCTGATGTAATCAGGTCCGATAATGGTCGTAACCGCACCGCCTATCGCACATACAACCGCTACCATGATTGCCGGCAGATATCTTTTGCCGTATACAACTATTTTCATCAGAGCCTTTTTATCGGCCTTTTCCTTAGTCATGGGATAGCCGCCTCTGCCACCCATTCTTCCATGTCCTCCCATAGGTCCTGCCATTACAATTCCTCCTTTGAAAGCTGAGAAAGCGCAATCTCATTATAGATTGGGCATGTCTTAATAAGTTCCTCATGAGTGCCGATTCCGGCGATTTTACCCTCATCAAGAACCAGTATCTTGTCAGCATTTTTAATAGTACCGATACGCTGTGCTACTATAATAATTGTCTTGTCGCCAAGCTGTTCCTTAAGTGACTTTCTGACGAGCATATCCGTCTTGTAATCAAGTGCGGAAAATGTATCATCAAAAATATATATTTCAGAATCACGGTAAACCGCTCTGGCAATAGACATTCTCTGCTTCTGGCCGCCGGAGAAGTTAGTGGCGCCCTGGGCAACCTCTGAATCCACGCCCTTCTCAAGCTCATTAACAAAGCCTGCCTGGGCTATATCGAGAGCTCTTTGAATCCTTTCATCGTCCGACTCACTGCCGTAGCTGATATTTGACTTAACAGAGCCCGCAAAAAGGATAGCCTTCTGGGGTGCGATTGAAACAATACTCTGCAGCTGCTCCTTGGGATATTTCTTAATATCCACACCGTCAATCAGAAGCTCTCCACCGGTAATGTCATAGTATCTGGGAATCAGATTGACGATTGAAGATTTACCTGTACCTGTTGCACCGATAATCGCAAAGGTTTCCCCGGGATTAACGGTGAAATTCAGTCCGCTTACGCAGGGCTTGTCGGCATCATTATAGCCGAAGGAAACATTTTTGAACTCAATCTTACCCTTTTCCTTTTTCTCAACGGACTTGTCGCTGTAAGTCATGGTAATGTCTGTTTCCAGTACATCATTGAGACGCTTTGCGGATACCATCGCTCTGGGAAGAAGAATAAATATCATGATGAGCATCATAAATGACATTACAATCTGCATCGCATACTGGGTAAATGCAATCATATTACCCATGGTTACTGCCTTTTCGGTCAGCTCCGCTTCATTAATCAGGTATGCACCGATCCAGTAAATAGCCAGCATCAGGGCGTTCATTCCCAATGTCATAACAGGAAGCAGAAGGCCCATTGAACGGCTGGTAAAGAGGTGATTGGATGTAATCTCCTCATTAACCTTTTCAAAACGTGACTCCTGATATTTTTCCGCATTGAAGGCTCTTACTACTCTTACACCGGAAAGATTCTCTCTGGTCGCATCATTTAAATTGTCCGTAAGGGTCTGAATTTTTCTGAACCTTGGCAGGCAGAGCATTACGAGAATACCTGCTGCCGACATGATAAATACTACCGCTATCAGTGCGGCGCTTGTCCAGTAGATACTTACAAAGGATATCTTTGTGATAGCCCAGATTGCCATTATCGGGGCCTTAATGAGCATCTGAAGTCCCATTGCCACAAAGTTCTGCAGCTGAACAACATCGTTTGTGGTTCTGGTGATAAGGCTGGGTACTCCGAAGCTGTTATAGTTTGCATCCGAAAAGCCTGAAACCTTGCCGAAAAGCTCTGAACGAAGGGTTCTCGCAAAGCTTGCGGCAAGTCTGGCTGCAAAGAAGCCGCATACTATTGAGCCGGCCACCGAACCTAATGCACACAAAATCATAAGTGCGCCGTTTTTAACAATGGCCGACATCGCAACCTCGCCGCTCATAGCCATCGCCACCGATACCTCCTGGGTAAGCTGTGATGTGTAATCAGGCATCGTGAGCTCCAGCCAGACCTGAAGCACGACCATCACCGCACAGACAAGTGCATACAGGGCTTCCTGACGATGTAATTTCCTTAAAAGTTTAATCATCTGTGTTCTCCTTTATATTATTCTCCGAGAGATGTTTTTTAATAATCTTCTTCGCGGAATTATGAATTATGTCAATGCATTCAAACATTCTGTAAAAGGGTTCCATTCCTATATCATCTATTATTTCCGAAAGAAAGCCGTCAAATTCCTTCTTCTTTAAATCCCAGAATTCAATGCCCTTTTGGGTAAATCTCACATAATGTTTTCTGGCATCCTTTTCATCCTGAACCTTGCTTATATACTCTTTTTCCGAAAGCTTTTTTAAAAGCACGGTCACTCTGGCGGCTGTCAGACCGGTTTTCTTTGATATTTCTCCGGGAGTAATATAGCCGTCTGACTCCTTAATTGTCTTCAGGACCACGCCCATGCCCTTAAAATTTTTATCAAACGAACTGACATCATTTTTGCTGATGCTCTGCTTCATCAGCTCCATCAGCTTTTTTATATCCTTCTCCTCTGCCATTATTTCCCCCTCATGCCCCTGCAAATAGTTAACGGGGTTAATTATATCCCAATATTTTATTTTGTCAATGCTCTTTCCTAAACAAGAGACAACCCACCGCCCGAAGGTAGTGGGTTATCTCACATTTTATATATGAAGGCAGGCAGTAAGCAGCTCAAATTTTACACTCCGTATCAAGTCTCTCATATCCTGACCTGATAACAAACTCAGTGTCCTTTTTCAGATATCCGCATTTATAGCAGACTCCGTTTTCATCAAGTGCCACACCGCAATACGGACAGCGGTCCACACTTTTTCGTACAGGGAAGTCCTCGCTTGCGGTATTGTCCCCGCTCGTAAAGCTTATTCTCGATATACTTAGCTTATCCCTCAGCATCGCGTATGTAATCTTTATCATACCTTCGACTGTCATCGTTTCTCTCGTAATTACCAGACGACAGTCCGGATATGCTGCGGCAAGCTCCGTCTTGAAATCTACACCCTTCATCGTATTCTGAGCTGCACCATCCTTAATACCCTGCTGTTCGTATACATCAAGGATCGCAGGAAGCAAGGGGTCATCATACCTCAATATGAGTGCGTGGTCAAAATTTTTAAGCACCGACCATGCCGTTTTCTTTATTTCATTGCACGGAAAAACCATATTTACGCCCTCATTAATTGTGTCCTCGACCTCTATAGTCATAATCCCTGTATGTCCGTGCAGATACTGCGCCTCACCCCTGAAGCCGTAAAAGCGGTGCGCATACTGCAGGCTGAATGTTGTAATACTTTTCATAATAATTGCCATCCCTTTCTAACTGCACTAAAAACCTTTATTCAAATACCTGTGCCTGAATTCTGTAGTCAAAAATTCCTTTCTGCCCACATCCCTTCAGAAGCTTAAAACATAAACACCCATATTCAGGTATGCCGCAAATGTAAGCCATAAAATATACGGAATAAGCATAATTCCGGCCAGTTTTCTGATTCTGTAGAATCTGACGGTGCAAATAATAACCACACTCCACATGACAATCAGCCACACAAAGGCTATAAAATATGCTTCCATATTGAAGAATATGATTGACCAGAAAAAGTTCATGGTCAGCTGAATCGCATATTCTGCCAAAGCCACGGTCCTGTCATTTGCATCCGTTTCCGCCGTGTATATCAGGTACGAGGCCAGTCCCATCATAATATAGAGGATGGTCCACGCTACTGGGAACAGCCATGCCGGCGGCGACAGGGGCGGTTTAGCCAGCGTTGTTCCGTATATCTCCATGCTGTTCATTGTCAGCAGCGCCGAAACTCCTCCGACCGCCAACGGAACAGCCAAAGCTATAATCAAAGCACCTATTCTAATTTTTTTCATACGCTTCTCCTTTCGAATAATACTTCTTGCTTAACGTACATTAATCATAGTTTCATCGAAGGAATTTTTCAGCGTTTGTGAATATACAAGATTAAATTATAAATGAGTAATTTTTTTCGCACATGGATATTTATAGACATTTGTTGATGAAATATTTTTCCGGATATGATATGATAAAGCAAATCGGCAGCTAACGGTAATCTACCATTATATGATTGCCGTTATTTGCAAATATCTGTCTGCGAAATGCAAATACTAATAATAGAAGGGTTTATAATATGACTATTGCTGAAGCATTAAGAAAAACAAGAAATGAAGCGGGAAAATCACAGGAATTCATGGCTTTTGAGCTCGGAGTTACAAGACGTACAATATTAAACTGGGAAAACGGGGTATCGGATCCTTCAGTGGTCCAGACTATCACATGGTTTAAGCTGGTTAATAAAAACCCCATACCCTTCCTCCTGCAAAGCATCTATCCCGATATGGACAAAATATCGCCAAAGGATGATGATTCAAAAATACTCGCATCACTTATGCAGCTTATAAACGACCTGCCCGCAGAAGGAATCCGCCAGCTCATGTATCTTTTCTTCGGAAATCACGGCAGCTCTCCCCGTGCGGTACTCCAAATGATTACCGCACATCTTCAGACTCCCATGAAGGACAGAATTGCCCACGGTCAGCTGGTTGCGACCAATTATGAGATTGCCAAAAGAACCGGCACGCTTGCGCACCCCGATTATATTCAGCCCGATACCGATTATCTGAACGCAGCCATCGCCAGCGCCAAGGATGCCGTTGAGAAAAAAGCCGCAGAATACAGCTCTGTCCGCTAATCGGCATCGGCCGGCACTGCTAAAGATATCCTTACATTCATTAAGAACTGACAACAAATTGTTTCCTTTACATCAATAAAATGCTATAATAACAGTGAATATTAGCTAATCGCTTCGCATTTAGCACAAGGGTTTGGTTTGAGGAAATTATGAAATTACTCTTTTTGATTTTGGGCATTTTTTGCCTGATATACTATTTTATAATGGCTGTTTATGTCAGGCGTTTACGCTTTGCTTTCGCCTGGTTCTGGATTATTTTAGGAGGTATATCCTTCGGATTATTCGGGCTGACCCGGGTATTTGACGGCGGCAGCTTCGAGCTGATTGCAGGTATAATCATGATTGCACTTCTCCTTCTTTTGACAGGTGGACTGCTCGTTGTCCTTCGCGGCGGCAAAAATTATCCTGAAAACGGAGCAAAATATATTATAGTTCTGGGTGCTAAAATATATGGTACGAAGGTTTCAAGAGCCCTGATTTACAGGCTCGATACCGCAATCAAAGCTCTAAACGGGCGGGAGGATGTGAAGCTGATATTGTCCGGAGGTAAAGGTAAGGATGAAGACATCAGCGAAGCCGAGGCCATGAAAAACTACATGCTTTCAAAGGGTGTACCCGAAAGTGCTCTGATAATGGAGGACCGTTCCACCTCGACCTACACGAACTTTGTGAATTCCGCAGTTATACTCGGAAGCAAGGACATACCCGTTTCCTTTGTAAGCAACAGTTTTCACATCTACCGTGCAGGGAAAATAGCCCGCGAGGTCGGATTTACCAGTCTTCACGCAATCCCCGCAAAAAGCAGCGCCATCTCCTGGCTGAACAACGCCGGTCGCGAGGCTGTGGGAATCATCTGCCACAGGGCACTTAACGTAATCTGGTATCACGGTCACGAGCAGAAAAGCGTCATGACTGAGGAGGAAGCGAAAAGCAGGCGATAAATCAACATTTTCTAACAGTTGTTAACGGAATTTTCAAAGAAAGGAATGTTTTCTATGGATAATAATGAGAAAATTCAGGAATTTAAAAGAATAATCGAAGAAAGCAATAATATCGTATTTTTCGGCGGCGCAGGCGTATCCACCGAGAGCGGAATCCCGGATTTCAGGTCTACAAACGGCCTCTATAATCAGGAATATGATTATCCGCCCGAACAGATTTTAAGCCACACATTTTTCGTTCAAAAGCCCGAAGAATTCTATCGTTTTTACCGCAAAAAGATATTAATTGATGCTGTCGAACCTAATATTACGCATAAAAAGCTGGCAGAACTCGAAGCCAAAGGCAAGCTGAAGGCAGTCATTACGCAAAATATTGACGGTCTCCACCAGAAAGCCGGAAGCAAAGAGGTATATGAGGTGCACGGTACGGTTGCCAAAAATTACTGTACAAAATGTCATAAATTCTTCGACGGAGACGCAGTTCAGAGGCTGATAGACGAGGACTGCGAAAGGCTGCTTGATGCAGGCGAAAATGTGCCCTATGAGAGGAAAGCTGCAGTAAAAACGGCAGAGTTATCAGCCCGAAAGGCTTCCGCCGGCGGCAAAAGACGCTTCGGCATCCCTCACTGCGATGAATGCGGTTCCATTATCAAGCCGGATGTAGTGCTCTACGAGGAAGGGCTTGACGATTACGTATGGAACAAGTCCTGTGAATACATCAAAAATGCGGATGTTCTCATCGTGGGCGGCACCTCACTGGTGGTTTACCCTGCCGCAGGACTTATCAATTATTATCGCGGGAACAAGCTGATTTTAATCAATAAATCCGCTACAGAGTATGATAAATACGCAAATCTTGTCCTGAACGTAGGACTGGGCGAGGTATTTTCACAGATCTAACCAGAGGCGTTTTTATTATTCGTGCAGCCAAAAAGGCTTCGCGGCCATTCTCTATAAAGGCTGTCGCTGCACAAAAGAAGAGAATGTAAAATTTCAACCAGGAAAGGAAAATAACAATGAAATACGTATTTGCATCAGATATCCACGGCTCAGCATACTATTGTAAAAAGCTTCTCGACCGGGCAGCAGAGCTTGGCGCAGACAGAATCGTTCTGCTCGGCGACCTTCTCTATCACGGTCCCCGCAACGACCTTCCGAAGGATTATGCCCCCAAGCAGGTCATTGAAATGCTCAATGCTGTAAAAGAAAAGTTGATATGCGTGCGCGGCAACTGCGAGGCAGAGGTCGACCAGATGGTGCTTAACTTCCCTGTATTAAGTGATTTCGCGGTGCTTGAGCTCGACGGACAAAGGATGTATCTCACCCACGGCCATCATTACAACATCGATACTCCCCTTCCCATGTGCGAGGGCGACATCATGCTTTACGGCCACACCCACATCACCCTTGATGAGGTTCGTGACGGCAGACGCTTCCTCAATCCCGGCTCCGTATCCATCCCCAAAAACAACACCGGCCACGGCTTCTTATTCTACGAAAACGGCGAATTCACGCGCCTTACCCTGGAATAAAGCAGGCAATATGGCAATAATTGACACAAAAAATGCGTTTATATACATAGTAATTTAGATTTCTAATATGCTAAAATACAAGTACAAAAATTCAACGATGTTCGTCAAGCTCGCTTGTAAGGGCAGAGATGTGTTTTTTAGCATTTCGAAAGCGCTTTGCGTGTAGAAATGCGTATTTTATTACAATTTCATTAATGCTCATTCGCCCGCTTATAAGGGCCGGAATGAGAAGAGAAGGAGATTTCCAATGAAAAAGTTTTTAGCTTTTTTACTTGTAGCCGCAATGTCCATCAGCTGTCTTGCAGGCTGCAGTAAAACAGAAGAAAAGCCTGTAGCAGAGCCTACAAAGGCAGAGGCAACAGCAGCCCCTACAGAGGCACCTGCAGCAACAGAAGCACCCGAAGTTACTGAAGCTCCTGAGGTTACCGAAGCACCCGAAGTTACAGACGCGCCCGAAATTACAGACGCTCCCGAGGTAACAGACGCTCCCGAGGTTACTGATGAGCCCGAAGTTACAGACGCTCCTGAGGTTACAGAAGTTCCCGAAGAGCCCGCATTCCCCGAGGATGTTTACTTAAAGGATATTTTCGCTGAGCACGGAATGAAGGTTGGTACATGTCTTTCACCCATGATGCTCAACAACTCAAGGGCAAAGAACCTCATTCTTGACCAGTTCACAAGCGTTACAATGGAGAACGCCATGAAGCCTGACTACCTCTTCAATCAGAAGCAGAGCCGTGAGACAGGCGAGCTCGTTGTTGAATTCAACGATGATATGATCAAGATGCTCGATTTCGCCAAGGAAAACGGACTTGCTGTTCGTGGTCATACATTAGTATGGTACAGCCAGACTCCCAGATGGATTTTCTACAAGGATTTCGCAACAAAGAACGGCAAGGTTGAGCGCGAAGAAATGCTTGAGCGTATGGAAAGCTACATCAAGCAGGTATTCGAGAAGCTCGATGAAATGGGCTATTCAGACCTTTTCTACGCATATGACGTAGTAAACGAGGCTTGGATGGAAGACGGTTCAATGCGTTCATGGGGTAACCTCTGGCATGAGATTATCGGTGATGATTACATCTGGTGGGCATTCTATTTCGCTGATAAGTATGCTCCCGAGCATATCAAGCTCTTCTACAACGATTACAATGAGCAGTTCAAGACACAGACTCTTGTAGATTTCGTTCAGACACTTAAGGACGAGGACGGCAGATACCTTATCGATGGTGTCGGCTTCCAGGCTCACCTTTACACAATGGATGATATGCCCCAGTACTTCAACACTGTAGATACAATCGCTGAGCTCGGTCTTGATATCCAGCTTACAGAGCTTGATGTTTGTCTTGGTGCTTACCAGAACGAGCTTCCCGCAACAGATGAGAACCTTGCTGAGCAGGGCAGATACTACTACAACCTCATCAATGGTCTCTTCGAGAGAGCTGATGAAGGCAAGATTAACATGGAAGCAATCACCTTCTGGGGATTCTCAGACGGTATGTCATGGAGATCATCACAGAGCCCTGTACTTTACAATGCAAAGCTTGAGCCCAAGCCCGCATTCTTCGGTGCAGCTCAGCTTAAGGATTTCGCAGGCTTCACAGAGTAATTATTAATTAAATAATCAAAAAATTTACAGCCCTTTGCATCAGCAAGGGGCTGTTTTATGTGATAGTTTCCGAATACCTTTCATCCTTTTTCCTTTTCCAGACATCTTTTGTAAAGCAAGTCCATAGCAAAGGCTCCGAGCGGGGCCGTAATCACGATAGCCAGCACAGCAACCGTCAGCACAGTATCTCCGCATGCAAGTCCCGCCGCCAGCGGAATTCCACCTATAGCGGCCTGAACCGTAGCCTTGGGTGTGTAAGCAACCATACTGTAAAGGCGCTCCTTTTTATTCAGCCTTGTACCAAGCAGGCAGATAAATACTCCGAGCATTCTGAATACGAGCGCTATCAAAATTACAAATACAGCATTCAGACCGACCTTTCCCAGATATCCGATATTTACCGTCGCGCCCACAAGAACAAACAAAAACACCTCCGCTCCTACCCAGAGCTTGCCGTATTTTGCGGATATTTTCTTAGCGGTTTCCTCTGATTTTTTCTTTAACCCGATGCCAATAAACATTACCGCTATAAGCGCTGAAAATGTTATCGGCGTTGCGAGACTGTCCTCCGCCACTATCAGAAGCAGCGAAATACTCAGTATTATCAGGACCTTTGCAGTATCTCTTATTTCTGTTTTACTGAAAAACCAGGCTACTGCAAGCCCAAGAATCAGGCCGATTGCAATACCCAGAACTATTGATACGGGAATGTTTACGAAGCTTATTATCGATACGCCCTCACCCTGCAGCATTCCGAGAAATGTCGAAAATAATACAATTACATACACATCATCCACCGAAGCTCCCGCAAGTATCAGCTGGGGGATTCCCGCCTTTACTCCGTAGCCTTCGTCCATCAGCTTCACCATTCGCGGCACTACGACTGCCGGCGATACCGCAGCCAGCACGGCCCCCATGACTGCTGCCTCCAAAAGCTCCATTCCCAAAAGATTTGTTGCGATAACTATAACTCCAAAAAGCTCGAAGGACGCAGGCAGAAAACACATAAGAAGCGCAGGCCTGCCTATTTTCTTAAGTCCCGATAAATCAAGGCCGAGGCCCGCCCTTGTCAGGATAATAATCAGTGCGATTTTTCTGATTTCAGATGAAACAGAAAGAATGCTTTCATCTAAAAGTCCAAGCGCATAGGGGCCGAGAATGATTCCTGCAGCCAGCATTCCCAAAAGGCTTGGCAGCTTTAAAAGCTTACAAATTCGCCCCAGAACCATTCCCGTCAGGAGAATCAACGCAATAGTCAGTAACATACAATTTCCATACCTTTCATCTTCTATTCTCAACCGCCCAAGCTATGTCCGTCAAATTACATACAGACACATATCATTTTATTTTGCTTCCTTCAATAAACATTTGACTGCACAAAAAAAGCTGACACTTTCTGCGCTGTCGCAGAAGTCATCAGCCAAATAAGCGGTTTAAGTAATAATACTTGGGGAGAACCTCATTCCCCGTGGAAGACCATCGTAGTGCACAGCCCAATCCATAAAGTTAAAATAACATATCTTTGCAGGAATTACAAGCAAAAACTAATAAATACCGGCTTTAAAGCTCGTCCACCGTTCCGATAAATATCGGTATGCCCCCATTTTCAACATCAACGATTGCATACACAAATGGTCTGTTTAATGCCAGCAGTCTGGGCTTTTCCTCTTCCAAAGGCAGTGCCGTGTCCTTTATTTCCACAACAGTAGCCGCTGCCGCCTTAGTTCCTCTTTCATTAACCTCCACAAAGGTCTTTTGAATCACCCCACTGACAAAGAGAGGCAAAAGTTCGGATTTTTTAATTTTATCATAGCTTTCGGGATTCAGAATATATTTAAAATCCGCTTTCCCGCTGAAGACATCTGTAACTCCCTCCCGCTGCAGCATTTCCTCCAAAGCAATTTTATACTCTGCGCTAAAGCAGGGCATCTGAACCTCAACCTTAGATTTTTCTGCACTCTGATAAAAAGAATTCAGCCAGCTGTCCTCTAATGAGTTCACAAATTCAGCAAGCGGGAGCTCACTGTCATTCGGAAGAACCGCCATAAAAGCATAGCGTTCACCATCATAATACTTCAAAAAACCTGTCGCATCATCGTTCGAAAGATATACGCTCTCCGTGGAAGCAAGCATTTTTGCCTGCTGCAGATCACCCCTATAATTCTTAAACTTCCCATTTTCATTAATGCTTTTCGGGCTATATTCATTCTTCCATTGGCCATCAAAGGTCAGGGCATTTATCAACAAAATCTTTGGATTCCGGCTTTCTGACTCATCCATCTTCCCGACAAGCTCTTTAATTCTTCCCAAGGTCTTTTTTTCAACCCATCTGTTTATTTTCTTTTCTGTACCTTCATTAAAATCAAAGCACTCACAGTCAGCCCCATAGTATTTCTCAAGGAAGCTTTTGTACTGATTATTGAATATATATTCCTGCGCCGCACTGTTAATCCATAAGGAATTTGCAAGCTTTAGCTTATCATCCTCCTGCCCGGACAACTTCAGTGCATAGCGGTTAATATCAGCCTTGTTGGAATCCTCACAGAAAAATTCCGTCAGCTGAGCGGAGGAATTCCCGTCGCACCCCATCGTAAGCATAGTAAGCGCATAATAAGCCGACAGCGGCGACAGCAGGACATTTGTATTATTATCCGAATTGAGCCCTTCTCTAAGCTCCTTCATCGCCAGATTAAAATACCCCTTCGTCAGCATGTCATCAGATACCCTGCCGCCCGCATTTTCCTCAATAACCGTTGGTCCGGCTCCGAAACTGCTCTTTGCGCAGGCCGTCAGAAGCAGTACGCAAAGTATAAAAACAGATAAGATTTTCTTCATGCAGCCAACTCCTTCCTACCAGGTGAATTCCATTTTTTCCCCAACATTCACAAGATACAAATCACTTTTTAATATTTTTTTAACTCTTTTTTCAAATTCCGCTGACACATAAACACCGATATAATTTTCACCCGTACTGATTCCGACACTCCAAAGCTCAACCCCTGCATTTTTTAGTTCAACAGATAAATTTCCGAATAATATATCAGACATTCCGTTAAGCAGTTCTGAATAATTATATTTCGCAAAAGTACAGGTAAACTTATCAGACTCAAGCATCTCCTGTAATTCCCGGTACCAGTCACTGATGATATAATTATCTGTGTAATAATCTGCCTTGATTATTATTACCAGCTTCCCTTCAGCATCAAAATAGTGCCCCGCATAGTATCCGGGAAAATCATTTGCAGAAAATCCCCCGACACTGTAAAAGGCAGGTGAACCGCTTTCCGAGCTTTCCCCATTACCATAAGAGTCCGGATAATAACGGTCCAAAGCTACTGCTTCCTTAAAATTACCCTTATAAGGCAATTTATCATAAAAATTATTAATCATGGATAAGGACTTCTGGTATCTTTTAGTTGCCTCCGGATCCGTATTTTCATCTAAACGATAATAGTTTTCTGAGCTTTTTCCTGCATTATCACTGAAACTCACGAAATTATATCCGCGATTAATTCTGATAACCCATAATGTAAATCCAATTACCGCCCCAACTATGCATGCCGCTAAAGCCAGCCTTATTATATTCTTTGTTGTTAAAAAAGCTTTCCCGCAAGTCCTTTTACCGGCTGTTAATGAATAATGCGGTTCAGCCTCTGCTATAAATCTATCATCAATATCTCCGATAGCTTCAATGAAATTATAGTTATTCATCAAAATAATATCCCTCCCTCACAAGTCTCTCTTTTAACTTTTTTCTCATACGATGAAGTATGGACAAAGCCTTACTGCTACTGATATTGTTCGCTTCCGATATCTGATTTACAGAAAGAAAATACCAGTATTTTTGCACAAACACTATTCTATGCAGCTTTTTCTGTTCTTGTAAAAAGGAATTAATAATCTCTACCAGAGTCCATTTATCAATGTCTTTATCAATATTTTGAAAATCATCCTCAAAATTTTCCATTTCAGAAAGGCTGATTATTTCAGCAGTTCTTTTTTTGCCTGTCAGATTTTTCAAGCGGTCAATAGCTGTATTCCTGACAATTTTCCCCAAATATAATCGTAAATTCTGAGGACGAGTCGGCGGGATTGAATTCCACAGCTTAAGCATGCTGTCATCAAAGCATTCCTCAGCATCCTCTTTGTTTGCAATAATTCTCGCAATTATGGAATACGCATAGCCAAAATACTTATTTTGTGTTTCCTTAATCGCATTCTCGGAACGCTCCCAGTATAACTCAATGATTTCCGAATCTTCCAGCAATATTCAGCACCTCCCATCTGTATTATAAGCCAACTGTCCACATTTATATAGACGAAAAAAAGAGGCTCAATATTGCAAATATTGAAAAAAGACCACCGGGACTCCCGATGGCCGTAAAATTTATACCAGCTCGAAGCTCTTAAAGCTGCAGGAACCGCCGTCGCAATATGTAAAGTAAAGTGCATTTACGCCGTCAGGGATTGCAATGTCAGCCTCCTTGGTCTCCCAGAAGTTCGCAGAATCAAGCTTTATCGTGCCAAGCACCTCGCCGTCCCACTTTGTCCTGACCTCAAAATATCCGTAAGCATAGCCCCTTGTGGTCACTCTGACCTTAGTGATTCCCTTGCAGTCAAAGTACTTGAAGCCGATTACATCGCCCTTCTTAACATTAAATACGTACCCGAGCTCTTCATCTCCGTCGCGGCCGTCCATAATGATTTTAGCCGAATTAGGATTGCCGAAGCGGGACATAGGAGTATCAATATTGAAAATATTGCAGGCAAGATAAGTAGGATACTCGCCCTTTCCGACAAGAGGTCCGCCGTTAAGTCCGCAGGATGTAATCTCAACCTGCTTAATTGAGCCATCATCTTCAAAATGAATCTTCTCGGCACAGCCCTGTCTGCTGAACCAGGTACCGTTGGTCTGTCTGTGGTAGAAAATGTACCAGTCCTCGCCTATCTGAACAATACTTCCGTGATTGTTGCCGGGTGTGGCTGTGAGCATATCAACAGGCTTATAGGAATCAATTCCGACATCACAGTTACTTACGATTACGCCGCCGTATTTAAAGCCGCCGTCAGGTCTGTCTGAGGTCGCATAGCAGAGCTCGTGCATAACCTGTGAGGAATATATGAAATAGTAAATTCCGTTTCTTTTTCTGATTGAAGAAGCCTCGAAGAAGGCATGTCCTTCAAATTCGGTACCGGCACTGTAGCAGGAACCGGGAACCACCAGCTTAGGCTCCTGAATAATGGTAAGCATATCGCTGTCAAGCACCGTACAGAAGGAGCCGGTTCTGGACTTATCGCCAAAGCCGCAGAAGCCTGTATAAAGGTAGGTCTTTCCATCCTCTGTGATTACGCCGGGATCGAACTGGGGCTCATCACCCTCCCTTTCGCCAAGGCGTGCACCATCTGCATAATGCACATATCCGTAGAATTCGAAGGGACCCGCGGGTGAATCGCTCACGCATACAGAGACGATGCTGACCTTATCAAGCACATAATAAAGATAATATCTGCCATCGGGTCCGACGGTCACATCCGGTGCATAAAGCACGGCCCTTCCGTCATTTATCGGGTCTGCCATACGGGGATAAATCACGCCCTCGTAACGCCAGTTGCCAAGGTCATCTACCGGTGCGGAGTAGGTGATATAATCGCCCAGACAGAAGGCCTGGCCATTGTAAAGGTCATGTGAGCCGTACACATAGACTCTGTCATTGAACACGTAGGGTTCTCCGTCGGGAACATACTCCCATGAGGGAAGGTAAGGGTTTAATGCCTGCTTTTTCATTTCTGCCGCCTTTCTGTTTTCTAATGCTTTCATCATTCTTTCATAGTGAAGGAAGCCGTCTGTCTCGTGCAGGGCCTTGATTTCATCAATAGTCGCAAGTCTTACATCGATGACCTCCTCCTCTTGAGTCTTAACATCGGCAAGTGTAAAATCCGCCTTGCAGAGGAAGATGTCATTAAAATAATTGTCACCCTTGGGGTCATCATTTCTGTAGGAATATAAGACGCTTGTGTTTTCGGGCTGAACCTTAATTCCTGTCTCCTCAAAGGCCTCTCTGCATACTGTATCTGTAGTTGTCTCGCCTGAATGTGCGCCGCCTCCGGGAATTTCCCAGCTGCCGGGTGCCCACTTTTTCGTAAGGGCACGTCTCGTAATAAGGATTTTACCTTCGGTATTTTCAATAATGGCAATCGCGTACAGCATATATCTGCCGGGGCTAAGCTTTGTTTTTCTGGGCACTGTCAGCCCTGTATATACCCGATTCCCATCATAAATATCAATTAATTCTTCCATACTCATAATTATTACCATGCCTTTCTGCTTCAGCGCAAAATTTCACTCAAATACTTTAAGCTACTCTATACAGCTTATTTTTTATATTTTACACCAGTTCAGTCAGTTTTTCCAGCGAAAGATTTGGCCTCTTTGGGGGGTGGTGGCAGGTGGTGGTCTCTTGGGTGTTGGCAGGTGGTGATCTCTTTGGGACGGGGTTGTTGGCTCATTTTGCCTTGGCCAAATGAGCCAACAACCCCGTCCCAAAGAGACCATGGCGGAAAAAACACAATTTTGACACATATTTGAACAATTTTTTACTTGATTAAAATTAGTTCGCTAATTAGAATAACAATAGAGTAAATTAAGGTCACTCCTGAATGATTCGGAGGGATTGAATTTATATTTTTACCAAAGAAAGGAAGCATTATGAAGAAGAGATTTCTCTCATGTGTTGCTGTAGTCCTTTCAATGCTTCTCGCACTGAGTGCATGTTCAAAGTCTGACGTGGAATTCACAGCTGCGAAGCCTGAAGGTACAGTAACCGAAAAGAACACTGAGGCTCCCAATGACAAGCTTAACATTGATACCTCAACACCTACTAAGCAGCCTGAGGCTCCCGCCGATGAGGCAAAGCCCGATACATCAGCACCTGCTGATACCGCAGAGCCCGCTGATACTACAGAGCCTGCTGACACTACAGAGCCTGTCACAACAGAGCCCACCGATACAACAGAGCCTGCCACAACAGCAGATTCAATCAAGGACGTATACAAGGATTACTTCCTTATCGGAACAATTTACAATCCCTGGCTTATCGGCAGTGAGGATGAGCCCCTTGTACTTAAGAACTTCAATATCATCACACCCGAGAACCTTATGAAGCCCGAGGAGATGCAGAGAAACAGAGGCGAGTTCAAATACTCAGCTGCAGATACAATGATTGAGTACGCAAAAGCAAACGACCTCTATGTTCATGGTCATACTCTTGCATGGCACAGTCAGTCAGGTAACTGGCTCGGCAAGTCAGCCAAGGACCGTGACGAAGCTATCGAGCAGCTCAGAGAGCACATCAACGGCGTTGCAGGTCACTATGAGGGCGAGTGCTTATCATGGGACGTTGTAAACGAAGCAATCAGCGATTCAGCAGTTCTTCCCGCTGACGGCGACTGGACAAAGTGCCTCCGTCCCACACAGTGGACAGCATCTATCGGTACAGATTACATCGCAATTGCATTCCAGCTCGCACACGAGGCAGCTCCTTCAGCAAAGCTCTACTACAACGATTACAATCTTGATATCCCCGCAAAGGCACAGATTGCCGCAGCAATGGTTGCAGACCTCAAGTCACAGGGTGTACCGATTGACGGTATCGGAATGCAGGGACATTACAACATCGGTACTTCAATCGCCGATGTAAAGAGCAGTCTTGATATGTTCACAGCAATCGATGGTATCAACGTAAGCGTTTCAGAGCTTGATATCAATATTACTAATATCCCTGCCGGCAGAATCACTCCCGAGATGGAGGATTATCAGGCAGTTATGTACGCCAAGCTTTTCATGCTCTACAAGCAGTACGCTGACAGAATCGACAGAATCACATTCTGGGGCTACCGTGACGATACAAGCTGGAGAAGCGAGGGATGTCCTCTTCTTTTCAACAAGGATCTGACACCCAAGAAGGCATATTACGCAGTACTTGATCCCGAATCATACGCAGGCGCAGAGCTTGTTCTTCCCGAGAAGGTTACCAGGGAATGTGAGGCCGTATACGGCACACCCGTAATCGACGGTGAAATTGACGACTGCTGGAGCAATGCAAAGGAATACGAGATCAATATCCCCGTACTTGCATGGGAAGGTGCAAAGGGCACCACACAGCTTATGTGGGATGAGAACACTCTCTACGCACTCATCAAGGTTACAGACCCCGTACTCAACAACAGTGCAAAGAACAAGTACGAGCAGGATTCAATTGAGTTCTTCGTAGACCCCAACAACTGCAAGAATGCAGGCTATGATGCACTTTGCGGACAGTTCCGCTGCAGCTACACCGGAGAAATTTCATTCGGTACATGTCCTTCACAGGATGCTTTCACAGCCATCGCAAAGGAAACAGACTACGGCTATCTCGTAGAGCTTTCAGTAGCTCTCGGCAAGGAAGTAGCTGAAGGCGATAAGGTTGGTTTCGATTCACAGATTAACGATGCTACCGAAACAGGCAACCGTCAGAGCGTAATGAAGCTCAATGCTATTTCAGACAGTGATTACACAAATCCTTCTGCATGGGCTATAGCTCTTTTAGTTAAATAATTAACGAACAATCCATTACCCCAAATGTCATCAAAGGCATTTGGGGTATTTTTTTGCCCGTCCGTCGTTAAATATGTGCACTGTAATATTTCTTGATATTATTTCCAAAATAATACTTGACATATCATATTATTAATTGTATATTATCATTACAATATTACTTTCGAAATAATATCGCGTAACATTATTGGCGAAATCACATCATTCAAGGAGGTTTACATTATGGCAAACAAAGTTAACGAAGTATTACAGTATCCCTTAATCGACCGTTTCGAGAAGGATCTTGACGCATTCTTAAATAGTGAGGCGGCAGGTTCTCCCATAGTACTCGCACTGTTTGACATTGACGAATTTATGAGAGTTAATGATAACTGGGGCATGGACATGGGCGATAAGATTATCATCGAGAGCGCACAGTATGTTGCTGGCTGCCTGCCCGAGGACACCGTTATTTACCGTATCGGCGGCGATGAATTCGCCATCATTTTCAATAACGGTATGGAAAAGGAAGATGTTTTTCTTCTGATGAACGACATTAAAAACGGATATCCCATTAAGCTTCCCGATGGCAGTCCTCTGACTATCTCTGCCGGAATAGCTACTGCTTTTGAGGATGCTACCAGACTTCAGGAGCTCATCAGAAAGGCCGAAAGTGCCCTTTTCCGTGCAAAGAACAACGGAAGAAATAAGGTAGGACTTGCCCGTGAGGAGAAGATGGTACCCAAAACAAGCCACTACACCAGCGAGCAGCTTTCACTTCTCTCCAAGCTCGCAAAGAGAGAGGGCGTAGGTGAGGCTATCCTTCTGCGTGAGGCACTTGACATGCTCCTGAAAAAGTATGACACAGCCCTTTTCAGCCACGCCATGCTTGATACAGGCAAGCAAAGCTAAAAAAACAGCTCACATTATCTAAAGCAGACCTGCCCCCTCAGGCAGTCCTTAGATAATGTGAGCTGTATTCTTTTTATTACGTACCATTAATTAATTATAAAACCAGAATTCCGAAACAGAATAAAAGTGCAATTACGCAGATATGAACAAGAAGTATCAAAGGCATTCCGATTACAAAATAGCTATGCTTTGTTTTATGTCTGAAAAAGTACATTCCAAAGCAGGTTCCGAGGCTTCCGCCCATTGCACAGACCAGAAAAAGTGTCGATTCCTTTATTCTCCACTGCCTTCTTTGCGCCTTCTGCTTGTCCGAATACATCACAATAACGCCCACGATGGTCATCACGGCAATATAAACAGCCAGAAGAACCGTAATCATTTCCCTGCTCAATGCAAACACTTCCCTTCCGTCAATACTCTTTAACCGGTATTTTTACGCTTACAGAAAAAATATCTCCCGAAATCTGCGCGCTGACGCTTCCGCCCAGCTTCTCAGTCAGACCCTTTACAATACTGAGTCCCAGGCCTGTCGAGCCCTTGCTGCGGTCCGCATCAGCCTTGTAAAAGCGTTCAAAAACCTTCTCTATTATGATATCCTCGGGGCTTGCGGTATCGTTGCTGACCTTAAATTCCGCATATTCTCCCTTGGCCGTACTCATCCTTTTCAGACTCACGCTTACCTTGGAGAGACTGTGTACCAGCGCATTTTTTACCAGATTCTGTACGATTCTTATTACGGCCTCTTCGTTTGTAACACTGCTGATTGCTTCCTCAATATCTATTTCCGGCTCAAGCTTAGCGCTCTTAAAATCCTCATAAAAGCCCAGAATCGTATCAAGTGTCAGCTTCGAAAGCCCTACCGGCATCATTTCCAGCGCGTAATCACTGTCCTGAAGCTTAGCATAGGTAAAAAGCTCCTCGAGAATAAGCTTCAGACTCGCAATTCTGCTTTCGATTACTTTACGGTAACGCTCACGTTCCTCCTCGGAATCTGCCTCGTTCATCAGCTGAAAATAGCCCGTCATCGAGGTCAGCGGTGTACGAATATCATGTGAAAGACTCATGATAGTGTTCTGCAGCACCTCTTTGTTTTTCAGCAGCTGGTCACTGTTGTCACGCCAGCTTTCTATCATTTCATTAATGGAAACCGCCAGCTCCTGTATCGCCGCCGAACCCACTCCCGTCGTTATCATCAGGTTCGAATTCTCTTCCTTCAAAAACGCCAGCTGGCGACAGATGTCCCGCACCTGTCGCCTCTGGTCATTAAAAATTATTATCACTATAATAAGTGCCGTAAGAAGCACTGCGATAATTGCATACAGCATTATTTTACATCCTTTTTCTCTGCGATAAAGCAGGCTAAAATCAAATACAGCACGATAAATACACCTGCAACTATAAATCCTCTGCTGATATCACCGTCTGCTGCGCCTCCGTTCATAAGTCTTAACTGGCCGCTGGGTAAATAATTTGCAACAGAAACCGCCTTATCAAAAAGCTTTAAAATCAGGCTGTTAATCAGATTGTAGAGCAGTCCGAAAATACCCATGCTTAAAAGTGTACCAATCACGATGGGAAGTGTTGTGCCTTCAAAAATAATTGTAAGAAGAAGAGTAAACGCACCAAGTGCCAGATGAACCGCATACTGTGCAATTATAGCCAGGAACATATCTCCCGAAATACTGTAGCTGATAGAATTCATCATTATCAAGGGCGCAAAGAGCATCATTGCCAGATAAAGAACCAGAAATACTACTGCGGTAAATACAGCCACTACCGACATTTTTGATAACAGCAGCTTGGCCTTGAAATGCTTCTCCCCCACCAGGTTCTTAATATAACCGTTTCTGCGCTCAGCATAGCCGAAAATTACCGCATAAACCATTATAAGAATTGCAATCATACCCCCTTTTAAGGGCTGCTCGGCAAATTCGAAAACAGGTACCTCAGAATCCGGATCCATCCATTCAAGCGAAGGATTTACATTCATTCCGATACCGCCGGCCAGAATACCACTGTCAGCTGAATCTGTCATTTCCATTGTTGATGTGAAAATCTGAGTCTCCTCAGCTGTCAGCAAATCACTGTTTAAAAGCTCCTGCTCGAGCCTTGTCGCTCCGAGAGTCATGAGCACTATTCCTACTACGATTGCAAGGAAAATAAACGTACTTTTCTGTCTTGAAACCCTGTAAAAATCCATTTTTATAAACTTAAGCATTTTCAACACCTCCACACTTTTCAAGGAAATATTCCTCCAGATTACCGTTGCAGATACCAATATTGGTGAATGAAATATCCGCATCCAGAATTCCTCTTGTTATACCCTTCAGATTATCCACTCCGTCAAAAAGATAAATCAGATTGGAATTAACAACCTTGTAGTTTTTATAACCCATTTCCTCCAGCATTGCCGCTGCACGGTCGGGTTCAGAGGTCTGAAGCTCGATTCTGTTCATGCACTTTGCGTGAAGCTCTTCGATGGTCTGCTCCTCCAAAAGCCTTCCGTCATTGATGATTCCGATATGTGTGGCAACCCTGTCAAGCTCACCGAGAATGTGGCTTGAAATCATGAAGGTGATGTGACGCTCTTTATTCAGTTTATAAATTAATTCTCTTATTTCTGCGATTCCCTGAGGATCGAGTCCGTTGATGGGCTCATCAAGCACGCATAAATCAGGCTCTCCGATAAGTGCAAGCCCGATTCCGAGTCTCTGCTTCATACCGAGTGAAAATCTTCCGGCCTTTTTCTGCGCCGCATCACTCAGACCCACCATCTGCAGAATATCCGCAATGTATTTCTTCTGCTCCGGAATACCGTTTGCAATACACTTAAGCTTCAGATTATCGTAGGCGCTCAGTCTGGGGTAGATTCCCGGATTCTCGATAAGAGTTCCGATTCTGCCCAGGCACTCCCTGCTTTCCTCGCCGCTCTTTCCGAACAGTGAAATCTCACCGCTGTTCGCCGATGAAAGACCACAAATCATTTTCATAATAGTGGTTTTTCCGGCACCGTTTCTTCCGATAAGTCCGTAAATCGCACCACGTTCAATTTTTAAATCCACATTGTTGACCGCGAGCTGATTACCGAACTTTTTTGTAAGCTTTTTTGTCTCAACTAAATATCCGCTCATTTCTTTATCCTTTCCCTGTCACAAATACTGATATTTTTCAACAGTCAAACTCGTGACCGCTTCGCTTGTCACTCGTTATAAAATCGCTGCTATGCCACTAATATAAATCCCAAGCATTAATAAATCGCAAAGAAAAGTTAAAGAAATCGTAAAGTTTCTTAATAAAGCTTAAAACCTACTCCCCACACGGTTTCGATATACTCTTCGTCAGTGTAGCTTTTGATTTTCTTACGAATGTTACTGATATGGACGTTAATAGTCTTGTCCTCACCGATATAATAGTCCTCCCAGGCGTAATCATAGATGTCCTGCTTGGAAAATACACGCTTCTGATTAGAAAGCAGAAGCTCTAAAATCTTATACTCCTGTCTGGTCAGTGAAAGCTCATTGCCCATTACCGTGATCTTCATTTCCGCACGCGAAAGCAGCATATCCTTATAGGAAAGAGTATCAGCCTCCTTTGCATTGCCTGTTTTTCTGAGCTGTACCTGGACTCTTACCAGAAGCTCCTTCAGTTCAAAGGGCTTGGTCATATAATCATCCGCTCCCGAGCTGAGCAGCCCCACCTTCGAGTCAAGCGAATCCTTTGCACTCAGAATTATCACCGGAATAGCCTGCTTTTCCTTAATTATACCAAGCAGCTCCTCGCCGGTCATTCCGGGCAGCATCAGGTCTAAAATTGCCAGATTGAACTCATCATGCTCTGCCAAAAGCCGCCCCTCCGTGCCTGAAAAGGCCTGAATACAGGAATAGCCCTCCTTTACGAGGGCCTCCCTTATCATATCATTTATATCCTGATTATCTTCAACAATTAATATTTTTGCCGACATCCCAACTCTTCCTTTTTTATCAATTCATTCCTCTTAAATCAGGTCCGTTCCGCAGCTTCCCTTCAGCCTATGCTTTTGCTGCCTCTGCTTCCGCAGCTTTCCTTCAGCCTCCGCAGCCTGTAAGCTCCGCCCGAAGCCTTACATTCTCAGCATAAGCTCCTTGCCGATAAGCTCGCCGTTTTTAATATAATCTCTCGGCACACGCTTGCTTACCGCACAGGTAAGCTCGTACGGAATGGTTCCCGCAATCTCAGCCAGCGTCTCAATCGGATTCTTCTGTCCGAAAATTTCAATCTCGGAACCGACTGTCACGCCTCTCATGTCGCTGATATCAATCATGCACATATCCATGCAGATTTTACCGATCTGTCTGGCAGGACCCGCAGCTGTCATCAGACTGCATTTATTGGATAATGCCCTGAAAAAACCGTCCGCATAGCCGTAAGGAAGCACGCCCACACGGGTTTTGTGCTCGGTTTTGAAAATACCGCCATAGCTTACCGCAGTACCGGCGGGGTAGGTCTTAATAGTGCTGATATTTGTCTTAAGAGTCATAACAGGCTTAAGTCCGAGCTCTGCAGCAAACTCTCCATAGCCGTATAAAAGCAGTCCGGGACGCACCATATCAAGGTAAGTCTCGGGGTAACGGGCTACCGCACCCGTATTTGCACAGTGACGAATCCTGAACTTTCTGCCGGTCTTCTTTTCCACCTGTCCGATAAGATCCGTAAAAAGCTTAAACTGGTGCTTTGTATATGCCTCGCACTCCTCGCCCGGCTCATCCGATACCGCAAAATGTGTAAATATACCTTCCGCATCCAGTCCCGGCATATTGACTGCCTCAGCGATGCCGTTCACACCGGTATCGAAATACTCTCCCTCGCACAGGTAGCCTAAACGTGACATTCCGGTGTCTACCTTCATATGCACCTTCAGGGTTTTCCCAAGCCTTGCGGCCTCTGCCGAATACTCCACAGCCTTCGCCTTGCAGGTTACCGCCTGGGTAATATTATACTCTATCAGTCTCTCAACCTGCTCCATCGGAGTGTGTCCCAGTATCAGCACCGGCATAGTAATGCCGTTCAGACGAAGCTCCATGGCCTCATCTATACTGCTGACCGCCAGATAATCCGCACCCGCCTTTTCGAGGGTTTTCGAAACCATAATGGCTCCGTGCCCGTAGGCATCCGCCTTTACCACACCCAGAAACTTTACATCCTGTCCGGTTTTTTCCCTTAATTTTCTGTAATTACTTTCCAAAATATCCAGGTCAATTTCGGCCCAGGTTCTTTTTAATGTTGATTCCATCTCTGTATATTAATAACCATACCTTTCCACTGTACAGCAAACCTTCTTATGCAGGCACAAATTACCGCTTCGCAAACTGCTCATTTAAAGCCGCAGCCCGTGCTTTTTATAAACTTATAAAATATGCGAGCACCGCCCAGGTTGCAAGCGAATAAAAATTGCCGTACTTATCGCGTCCGCTCCTGTACAATTTTCTTGCTTCTTCCTTATTCACAAGCTCGAAGCCGTTAAAAAGCTCGCTGCCCACAGCACCATTCTGATTCAAACAGTCAAGATTGTCAAGAGCAACCTCCGCAAACAGAAACGCATTGCTCTCATCGGTCATTCCAGGTGAAGAAAATGCGCAGGGATTAAGCACGCAGATACTGTCCGTAGCCTTCATTTCAATGCCTGTTTCCTCATGAATTTCACGCTTTGCGGCAGAAAAGAGGGCATTGTCAAAAGCTGCTTCAAGCCCGGAATTTTCAGCCTTTGCATCTGCTTTTACTGCCTTTTCATACTCTTCCTTGTCCTCCGGGTCGATAAGTCCCGCCACCGGACTCAGAAGAAACTGTCCCGTAGGATATCTGTATTCGTACTGTAAAAGAAGCTTCGGCTCCTCATCCTTCAGCCTTACAACCACACCTATTGTTACGGCATCCGGCAGCATCCGCCTAAACTCCTCATCGCTCTTTATCGCCACAATGTCCGCCTTTGCGCGTCTGGTCGCATCAAAATAATGCTTGCCCTCGCGATATTTTAAATCATAAAGCTTCAGATACTTCACATCACAAAGCGTATCGATACACTCTTCTTTTATAATCAGCTTATCCATTCTGTCTCCTTATGCCTCTATCTTCTCCAGAAGCTCCTTTGCGGTTTCAAAATCCTTTTTGGATATTTTCGAATTAATCTGAAGTTCAAGCTCCTTACGCTTGTCCTCCTTCAGCAGATAATTTTTGTCAAAATAATTCTCGTAAATCATCTGACGGAACTTTCGCACACTCATTCTGCGGATGGAATTATTCTCCACAAAAAGCACATAATCCACACAGTTTACAACCGTATAAAAATCATGTGATACTATGAGCACGGTTCCCTTGTAATCCCTGACCGCATTTTCCAGAGATACCTGGTCGTATACGTCAAGGTGGCCTGTAGGCTCGTCAAGTATCAGAAAATTCGACTTTGCAACAGTAAGGAAGGCCAGCTTTAATAAATCCCTCTCACCGCCCGAAAAGTCCTTCATACGCTTGTGAAGCGCTTCCTCCGGGAATCCGAAGTAACCTAAGAATTTCTCCATTTCTGAGATAAGCTCCATACCGTTTGCCAGAAGCATATCCTTTACGCTTTTATCGTCCTCTTCATCACTGCGGATACTCTGTGAAAACATGCGTACCAGCGCACCCTCGCCAAAGCTTATCGAAGACTTTTTAGCCTCCGCTATGTCCTTTAACAGAGTGGTTTTTCCGGTTCCGTTTCGTCCGATAATCGCTACCTTATCGCCCACAGCTATATCAAAGCTCACATCACTGAGCAGCTGCTCATCAAAGGCTGCCTCGTAGCCCTTTAGTGAAAGAGCAGTCTCACATTCCATGGGCTCTGCAAAGGCAAATTCCATTTTGGGCTTTCGAATATCTATAAAGGGCAGCTTAGTCTTTCTGTCCTTAAGCCTGTCAACTATAGTCTGGCGGGCATGCACCTGACGTCCGAGTGAGGCATTGTCCATATAGGTCGCAAGAGCACGCGCCTTATTCAGGATTTCCTGCTGGCGGGCAATCTCCTCGTCCTCCCTGGCCGCTATTTCCAAAAGCTCCACCTTCGTAGACAAAAGCTCAATATTATACTCCACATATGAACCTTCAAAAACCTGAACATCACTGTTTTCCAGATGCAGAATGTGGTCAAAGCAGTGATTTAACAGGAAACGGTTATGCGTAATTACGACAATGGTTCCCTTGTGAGCGTTGATTAACTCCTTCAGGGCATTGATTCTTTCAAAATCAAGAAATACGTCCGGCTCATCCATAAACAGAAGCTTCGGGCTCAGCAGAAGCTCCTTTATGACCTGCACCAGCTTAAATTCGCCGCCGCTCAGCGAGCTTATTTTATGATTTTCAAGCTTTTCAAGCCCTGCGATTGCCAGCTGTTTTCTGATATTAATGTCGTAATTGTCTCCGTCAATCGAATCCTTTTCATCCAGAACCCTCTGGTATTCGTCAAATATGGCCTCAAGGTCCGTCTCTGTCGCCATCCTGTCGCAAAGCTGCGCAATTTTATTCTCAATAGCCGTAAATTCCGCACTGATATAGTCAAAAACAGTCATATCCGCACTGTCATCCATGGTATCAAACTGACTGACATAACCGATTCGGGTATTTCTTACAGACTCATCCAGCTCAATTTTTCCTTTGTAAAGGTACTCGGTCGGATTCAGAATCATGTCAATAAGAGTACTCTTTCCCGTACCGTTAGTACCGATAAATGCGTAATGTGCATCCTCGACCAGTTCAAAGGACACATCCTTGTAAAGCTCCTTTTCAGGTCTTCCGTAATTTAATTTCTCAATTTTAACCATAATACCGGTCCGCTTTCGTTAGTAAATTAATCAGGTCCTTATTCTTCCTCAACCTCGGCGCCTCTGCCCTCCTCGAAGCTTTCAAGAAGCTCGTAGGAAATGCTGTGCAGCTTCAGGCCGCTTTGTGCAAAGAACAGACGCACGGTAGTAAATCTTGAGAACATCGGAATTTCGTTTGAGAAGGATACGGGCTTTCCGCCGGTTCCGTTCCAGGTATAGGTTCCGAAGGGGCTTCCCATAGAGAATACGGTCACGGGAATCTGAGCCAGTTCACTGCCGGTGCTGCTGCCTGTAAGGGTCATTTTGTAACGTCCCGAGCAGCCAAGTACAAGTGCGTAGCAGTGTGTTGTACCCTGTCTGGTATCAATATCCGATAAATCAATTGTCAGCTTGCCCTTAAGGTCATAGAACTTAACGTCCTTCTGTCCGAATTCATCCTCGGAAGGCGCATTTATCATTTTAACGCTGTAATCCTCGTTGATTACACGCTTGAAGGCATTTGTGCTGAGAATGAAGCTGCAGATATTCTTTGCGCATCTCTGAAGCTCAGCGATTGTAAGACTGCCGTCCTCAAGCGCCTTTGCAATATTATCCTCGTGGTCCGAGCTGTTTGCGCATACCATATATAAGTCATTCTGAGCACGCACCATTGCACTGAAATTCTCCTTGTCAGGCTCAGGATGCTTTCTGTCATTAAGGTTTGCCCACCAGTCAGTCATTGCCGCACCCTTAAAGCCCCACTCGTCACGCAGAATCTCTGTAACAAGGCCATGGTTGCAGGCAGTCCAGAGGCCGTTAATCTTGCCGTAGGTGGTCATGATGGTGGCCGCCTTTCCTTCTCTTACCGCAATTTCAAAGCCCTTAAGATAAATCTCACGAAGAGCTCTCTCTGATACGACTGAGTCCATGAAATGTCTGTTGGTTTCTCTGTTATTTGCCGCAAAATGCTTGATTGTACCTGTTACGCCCGACTTATGCATACCCTTAAGCTGGGCAGCCGCCATCGAACCGGTAAGAAAGGGATCCTCTGAAAAATACTCGAAATTACGTCCGTTAAGAGGATTTCTGTGAATATTCATACCGGGGCCGAGCAGACAGTCAACATTGTCAAGTGACATTTCAAGACCGAGAAGCTCATATACCTGCTCCACAAGCTCTTTATTAAAGCTTGCCGCAATCATAGTGCCGTTGGGATGACTGAAGGCCTTTGTTCCGCAGTCAAGACGCATACCCGAAGGTCCGTCCGAGCAGCAGACAGCGGGAATTCCGTAGGCCTCGAGCTCGTCCGTCACACCGCCGAAGGCCGATGCGGTACCTGCGGTAACTCTGGGACAGCCCATGCCCTCGCCTCTTATAATACAGTTAAGCTGATATGCACTGAACTGGGCAATAAATTCATCCATTGATGCCCTGCCGCTCTTAACATCTGCCAGCTTGATACCCTTGTCGCCTGTGATTTCAAGCTCCTTTGGAAGGTCTGAAAGGATGCGTTCCTCTTCGTTATAATCAAGGACAGGCACCTTTGCGTGGTCAATGGAACGGATACCGTCCTTTTCCACGGCAATCATGCGGCTGAAGCTCTTAACCGGTGACATAACGGGCTTTAAGCTCTCGATAACGCTCGCATCTGCAATATTCATTGTATATGCGGGCTCTGCACTTCTTACATCGGAGCCGATATAAAACTCATAATCGCCTGCTTCAAGAAGATAACAGGACTTGTTTCCTGTCACACCGCTGTCATCATATGAAGAAATCATATATGCACAGGTCGAAACACTGACCGTACAGCTCTCACCGGGTGCAAGAAGAGCTGTCTTTTCGTAGCCGCAGAGCACTCTTGCGGCCTTTCCGAGCTTGCCGTTGGGCGCCTTTACAAAAAGCATTACGGTCTCCTTGCCGGCAGTCTTTCCCGTATTTTTTACCGAAACATTAAAGGTTATACTATCATTTTTATCTATAGGACTTCCGAATTTATTGTCTGCGCTTTCGCATTTGATTTCAAAATTTGTATAGCTTAAACCAAAACCGAAGGGATAAAGGACCTTATCCTTAGCGAAGGTCTCAAAATATCTGTAGCCAACGTAAATATCCTCAGCGTAGATATCCTCATCATTATTCACGCCAAAATTGGCTGTGGAAGGATAATCCTCGATGCTTTCTGCGATAGTGTCGGGCAGCTTTCCGCAGGGATTTACCTCACCGGTAAGCACCATGGCTGTAGCCTTTCCGCCCATCATACCGCCCTGCCAGCCGTAAATGATTGCGTCAGGCTGAATCTCCCCGAAGCATTTCATATCGATGATATTGCCCACATTGAGCACAACAACGACCTTCTTAAAGCCTGCTCTGACCATGGCGAGCATTGTCTTTTCTTCCTCTGAAAGGAAGTAAGAGCCCGCCTTCGGCTTATTGTCCTGTTCCTCGCCCGCAGTTCGTCCGAATACCACCACCGCAGTCTCAAGCTCTGCTCCAAGCTCCTTTACAAGGGCCTCCTCGGGCACCATTTCCTTCTGACTCCAGGGTGTTCCGCCCCAGCCCTCACCGAGGTCATAGGGATTCTCCTTCTCCCATTCAATGTATGTATTTACCAGTCTTTCGTTTAGCTTTATGCCCGCATCCTCAAGACTTTTATCAATATTAGTAACAAAGGGCACATTAACCATACCGCCCGAACCGGTTCCGCTTTTATAATAATTGTTTTGGATTCTTCCAAAAAGGGCAATTTCCTGTCCCTTTGCCAGAGGCAGAGCCCCATTATCATTCTTCAGCATTACAATACCCTCTGCCGCCAGCTGTGCCGCTGTGTCGCAGTATACATTCCAGTCTAATTCTCTCATAATAACCTGTACCTTTCTGCCTGCCCCGCAAATTTTCACACTAATAACTACCAAAAACTAATGCGGTCAATTATTATTTTATCATCTCTCCCGTTTGTATCAAGTGGTAAAGTATAAAAATTTATCCCATAAAAAGATAATACTGCTTATTTTTCTCTTTTTGAGTAAATAAGTCCCTGTATTTTCTGCTTTCCGCGATTTATTATTCACAAAGCAGCGCCTATAATAAGCACATAAACAATAAATGTCTCCTATCTCACAACTGATATAAATCAAGCACTCCGGTTTTCCCCCCTACTCTTCCGGAGTGCTTTTTGTTTGTCAAATAATCATATCCAAAACAGATTCATCGGATTCTTCAGTAAAATCTTAGAATTATAATAGAAGGCCGTATGCTCAACCAGATGATAAATGGCCGCAATACAGTCCACAAAACGCTCCTTCGAAGGGGCATTTTGCAAAAATACCGCACAAATCAGCTTCATAAACAGATACTGAAGCGCCAGACCGCTGCAGGCCTCCCGGCTTTTAATTCGTCTGTCTGCGCAGGGAAATGCCGAATAAAAGAGATTATTTACAAGGATATTCTCAAAATATCTCTCCCATTCCGGGAAATTTGCCGAAAAATCGGCCGACGCTCTTTTTAAGGTCTCCTCAACAGCAGCCTCATCCAAATCCTTAAGCTTTAAAAGATCCTCCAGATAATCCTGTATAGTCCGTGATTCCTCCGAAAGACAGCCGATTATCTCTATTATCTCCAAGGCGCTTTGTTCCCCGCTTCTTTCATATCCGTTCTGTTCGCAGATTTTTATTATTCTCTCCTGCAGGGAAAGGCTTCTGTCCTGCAGGATATCTATTGCCTTCTGCTCAGCTTCCTGAAAATCACCGTCAATTGTTTCGCTGATTTCAGGCACTGCCGCAATTTCCTTCAGCGAAAATTCCAGCCTGTCCGCCTCCATCAGAAGCTCAACCACCGCCTCGCAGCTCGAGGAACAGCAGGCCTGAAGCCTGTCATTTTCGGCCTTGCAGCTTCTGGGATATACTCGGCAGGTTTCAGAAAGAGCAGGCTCACCGCACTCCTTCTGAAGCATACAGAGGCCGTCCGAATCAAGCATTCTGCACTGTCCCCGCCAGTCAGGCTCTATCATTCTGAACTTATCGGATGAAGGAAAATCAGGTATACTGAAGGCACTTTCCAGCTTATCGTGAAGCTCCTTTGAGCAGTTCATTCCGATCATTCTGAAATATTCCTTCTCGGTTACCGCAATTTTCCAGCTCCTGCAGCAGGCATTTCTGCATGCGCCGCATTTGCAGGCAAAGCTGCTAAAATATTCAGGCACAAGCCAAAGTTTCTTTTCCATCAATCCTCCTAATGCAACAAATGCAATGAGCTGCTCATGGATTAGACCGGAGCGTCCATTCCGCAATTACTGCGGCTGTCTCTCTTAACAGATTGTTGGGCTCATATTTTTTAATGGAGCCCGCAGCTATTGAAGCCATATTTTTGTAGCCGATTTTCTCTGCCAGCAAAAGGCTTCTGTAGAGATGAAAATTATTCGTAACGAGTCCGACGGAACTGCCTTCGGGAATGAATTCCCTGCTGAAAATCAGGTTTTCCCGGGTACTTGTGGCTTTATCCTCCATAATAACCCGCTCTTTGGCAATCCCGTTTTTTACCAGCCATTCTTTCATAACCGCTGCTTCACTGCGGCTTTCGTTGCTGCCCTTGCCGCCCGAAACAATACATATCGTGTCCGGATTCGCATTCAAATACTCCATGGCCGCCTCAAGTCTGAACTGAAGCACCACACTCGGCCCGTTATCATATACCTGAGCGCCCAGCAGAATGATATAATCAAGTCCCTGTTCAGTCTCTTCACTGTATCGGCTCTTTATGCAGCAAACGGCCGTTATAAGCAGTATAAGTCCCGCCGCAATTACTATCGAAGCCACAGCCCTCAGCCAGACCGGTGCCCATTTTATAAGCCGTTTTATAATACCGAACCGTATTCCGAGACCCAGTGCTATGAAAGCAAGTCCGAGAGCATCCCAAATCATGAAAAAGTTTGTTCCCGAATGCACCATATAAATCACATAGCTGTAATAAATACAGGCAATTCCCAATAAATAACTTATGACCTCCGCACACAAACAGATTATGCTGCCGAGCCTTTTCCCGGCCGTCCGGCTGTATGCATTTTCTGATTTTTTAATAGCCATATACAGTATAAATCTCCTCTGTGTACACGCCCTGCTCCTTGTATACTATCAGTGGCGGTTCAACCAGCATGCGGGATTTTCCGCCGCGTACCGCCTCTAAAAGCACCATATTCGGCTCCTTATCGATAAAGGGATGCACCAGACGCATGCGTTTGGGCTCCAGCTTATATTTTGTAAGTGTCACGATAAGCTCCGCCAGTCTGAAAGGGCGGTGTACCAGGTAAAAGCGTCCCTGAGGCTTTAAAAGAGCTGCTGCCTCACGAGCCACGTCCTCAAAGGTACACAGCAGTTCATGTCTGGCGATTGCCTTTGCCGATTCGGGATTTGCTATCCCGTGCTGTCCTATCATATAGGGCGGATTGCAGGTCACAACATCATATTTCGCCCTTCCGAGCTGCTGTGAAACAGTTTTTATATCACCCTCGATTATATCTATTTTATCCTCTAATCCGTTATATTTTACGCTTCTTGACGCAATATCCACATTTTCCGGCTGAATTTCAAGACCCGCAAAGTGCTCACCTTTAGTCTTTGCATAGAGCAGAATCGGTATGATTCCGTTGCCTGTCCCGAGGTCAATAGCCTGCTCGCCCTCCTTTACAGAGGCAAAGCCCGACAGAAGCACCGCATCCATGCCAAAGCAGAACCTTGAAGGATCCTGTATTATTTTTAAGTTATTGCGCTCTAGGTCATCGACTCTTTCGCCCTCATATACAAGCGCCTGTCTTTCATTTTCCGTCATGCCCATTATCCTCTGCCTTTCCTGCAATTTCCCTGATTTCTTCAAAATGATAGCGTGAAAACTGTATTTTTCATATTCCTATTTCAATTATTATACAGCAGTTGCCGTATTTGCACAATGGGAAAGCCGCAGCCGTCATATATAAAATAGAAAGATAACCCACTGCCTTTAGGCGGTGGGTGAAGCTTTCGCGAGGTGCGGGGTTCAAGCCCCGTACCTCGTAAGCTGCGGTAGCAGCGATTTTATAACGAGTGACAAGCGAAGCGGTCACGAGTTTGACTTAACCATATCCGCATTGACATAAGGCAAAATCTGCTATACTATTAGTATTCAGATAATAGCACAGAAAGGAAGACAATCCTTATGAAAAAGAAATTTCTATTAACCATTATTTCATTGCTTGCATTATGCTTCTGCTTCACGGCTAAAGTTCAGCCCGCCAGCGCAGCCGTAGAGCTTTCAAACGGAAAGCTTAATAACGGTAGTACACACGGGGCAGAAAAGCAGAAATTTACATTCACAATGCCTGAAACAGGATATTTTTATTATCAGGTATATCTGCACGCCGGCTGGTATCTTTTAGACGGTAAAATGCGCTGGTCAGAAAGCTATTACATTTATACGGATATGGAATGTGAGGGCAAAAGCAAGCTCACAAAGGAGCGTGTAAGCTACTCAAAGTCAGGTTATGAGTCATTTACGTCGCCCACCTACAAATTTAAAAAGGGACAGAAGGTAACAATCAGCGTCTTCGATGACGACAAGGACATAAAGACGTCCTTCTCCTTACGTGCTTTCTATACAGAGGAGCCCAATAAGGAAAAAGAGGATAACGGCACAAAGAAAAAGGCTAACGTAATTAAGAACCATATCGTATATAATGCATCAACGAAGAAAAAGGATGTAGACTGGTATGTATTTACCGCGCCTGTTTACTCTACATATATTGTTGCCCTTCACAATGCAAACACCTCTTCAAAAACAAAGAATCTTCCCATAACAGTATATGTTGACGGAAAAGATCCTGTTACAAAAAAGGTCGCAAACGGATATAACTGGGAGGATGTTCTCAGAGTAACCCTTCAGGAGGGCGAAAAGCTCTATATCAAGATTAAAGGAAGCTATACCGGTGATTACCAGGTACGAGTTAAAAGACCATAAGCCATAAAAAAGAATATACGATAAAAACGGGGCTGATCAAAATCACACACAGAAGATTGATCAGCCCCTTATATTATTTATTTCTGTCGGCAGATTACCGAAAAAGCATCAGTCCAGATGATTTTTTGAAGAATCCTTACGCTCAAGTGCCTCAAGCTCACGGATTTCCCTAAGCTCATCCGCTGTGGCAGCCTGCTTCTCGCGATGCTTTCTGGGCTTGAAGGAAAGCTCCTCAGCCTTGTAATCCTTAGCTTCCTTGCTGCCGTCCTCGCTGGTAAATAACACCTTAACCATCTGCTTGAGCACGTTTACACTGTGTACCTCGCCCTGGAGGCCGTCCTTTGTACTAACACGGTCACCTACATTGGGAAGGTGACTGTTAAGGTCCTCATAAGCTACCTCTTCATTATTCAGGCAGCACATCAGACGTCCGCAGGTACCGGAAATCTTGGTCGGATTAAGCGAGAGATTCTGCTCCTTTGCCATTTTGATTGACACAGGGCAAAAATCCGAAAGATAGGTCGCACAGCAGAGAGGTCTGCCGCAGATTCCGAGTCCTCCGAGAGTCTTGGTCTCATCTCTTACACCTATCTGACGCAGCTCGATACGTGTTCTGAACACTGCCGCAAGGTCCTTTACCAGCTCACGGAAATCAATTCTTCCGTCCGCTGTGAAATAGAAAAGCACCTTATTATTGTCAAAAGTATACTCACATTCAATGAGCTTCATCTCAAGGCCGCGCTTTGAAATCTTCTCGAGACAGACCTTAAAGGCCTCCTTCTCCTTGACACGGTTATTGGCATCAACCTCGATATCCTCGGCAGTTGCCTTTCTGATAACCGGCTTCAGGGGCTGAACAATACAGTTCTCATTCACCTCGCGCACTCCGAGAACAACGCGTCCAAACTCCACACCTCGTGCAGTTTCAACAATTACCGCATCACCCTGCTCTATATCTAAATCAAGGGGGTCAAAATAATAAATTTTGCCAACTCTTCTGAATCTAACACCTATTACCTTAATCATTTATCAGTCCACCTATTCTAAAACCTTAAAAACGCTCTGCAGCCCCGCTTTTCTGTCAAAACGGCTAACCACAGGCCCGTATTATTATATAAAACCTCTCCTGCTTCGTCAACCTCTTTCAATGCTCTCTCATACTGAGGAAAAGCATCTCTATCGCGGTTTCAAAGTTTACGTTTGCCTTCAGACGGTCACGAACCTTATAAAAGGCATCCGCTATTTTACCAAGTCCCTCGAAGCTGTAACGGCTCGCCATCTGCTTTATCTGCATCAGCTCGTCAATAAAAATGATGCGGTTGGCATCCTGCGTAGCCTTAAACATAAGAATATCCCTGAACCAGAGGTGCATAAGGTCGATATAATCATCCATCATCGCCTTATTCTCCGAAAGGACCGCTGTAGCACTCACAAGCTCATCAAAGGGTGCCTCATCAATATTTTTGACGATTCCGAGCACATCCTGCTTAACCTTTTCAAATTCGGGATTGCCGGCATATTTAATGGCCTTTCCCAGACTTCCTGCCGAGAAGGACGCACAGACCTTCGCATAATAATCCGGAAGCTGCTGATTCTTCATCAGATAATCCACTATCAGCTTGTTATCAAGAGGCTTAAACTGAATTGTTACGCAGCGTGAAAGTATTGTCTGCAAAAATGAGCCCGTATTTGTGGTCAGAAGTATAATAACCGCATATTCCGGCGGCTCCTCCAGTGTCTTCAGCAGGGCATTCTGTGCCTGCTCGGTCATTCTTTCCGCCTCATCAATAATATAAACCTTGTGAGGGCTGCTGAAGGGCTTGATTACAATATCATTAATCAGCTGAACACGAATCTCATCAACACCGATTCGCGATTTTTCATGTGTAACATATACTATATCCGGGTGATTGTGAGACTCTGCCTGCATGCATGACATGCACATTCCGCAGGGCTTCTCCTCCCCCGAACACATAAGCGCGGCGGCAAATATCTCTGCTACGGTCTTCTTGCCCGAGCCCTCCTCGCCGCTGAAAATATAGGCATGCGACAGCTTCCCCATATTTATCGCTGTCTGAAGATGCTCCTTAATATTGTCATGCCCCAAAATATCGTTAAAATTTTTCACTTATTACCCTACCTCCGAGGCAGATACCGGAATATCCGCCTAAAAAAACTATGTCAGTATATCCAGCAGAAGCCCCCTGATTTCATCAATATTCCCTAAAATAAGCAGCGAATCCTGCTCATCCTTCAGAAGCTCCTCCGCAAGCATATCCAGCTTCTCATCCACCAGCCTTATCATTCCGTAAACCCTGTGTCTGCCGCGTCTGTCCAGGAAATTCTCACGCGAAAACTTATGTGAACGATTAACTATTTCATTCATAAAATCTTTAATCAGAGTCCTGTATTTGCGCATATCCGTGATGTCCCGGCGCTTTTTTATCTTTTCACCCTGACCGGTAATCTCCTCTAACAGTCCGTTCAGGCGCTCCGCCAGAGCCTCCTCGCCTATACTCGAAATGAGAGTAAACTTAAAGCTTCCGTCTGCCGGCGCAGCATTTCGTACCTGCTCTGTCTGCTGAACAGGCTGAGCCTGATTGATTTTTATATCCATTACAGCCTGCCCTCCTTTTCCTTATCAAAACTCACAGCCGCTCTGCCTGTAAGCTCTGCTCTTCTCTATTTATATCGGTCATTAACGTCAAAAAATACAGTCTTATTTTCCGCTTCTTTCCTGAAGTATCTGACTTAAGAATCCAATAAAGTCCGCCTTGGCCTCATCAAGAGGTCTGTCATTATTGTAAATATAATCGTAATTGTAATTCTCCACGTCATCGTCCGAGCTGTTACCGTAAACGACATCGTTTGAGCTTCTTCTGACAAGAAGGGTGATTGCATCCCCGCCCACACTTTCCACAAAATGGGCAATCTCCTTACCTTCACGGATGTGAACAAACATTATTTCATCGCTTCCGCCAAGGAACTCTTCATGCTTCGCCACAAGATACTTCGTAGGCCAGTCGTTATACTCCACACAAAGCTGCTTCATATCCGCCAGGAATTTTCTGGATTTCAAGTCCTTCTGCGCATCCCATCCCAGAATTCTCGCCGCCTGCTTCACCGGGTCAATCGATGACACATTCGTTACTGCGTATTCCTCTGCGGCAAATTCACACATCGTATCCTTTCCGACTCCACCTGCACCGTTTATTACAATAGTAAGCTTCACAATAATTTCGGCTCCTTTTCAAATTTAAGATATACAGATTTATTATATCATAAAAGCCGGGCTTTGTACAAATGTTTTGTAGGAAGTCAAATAAATGCTATTGTACGTATTAGCAAACGTAAAAGCGACCTGACACAGATATCAGATCGCCTTCCTGAATTCCCCTGTTAAATTTTAAAATTAGTTGATTTTTGTCGATTCGACCTGATTCGTGAGAACCGCATCCAGTCCGGACTCAAAGTCCTCTGCCGATGCTGCTGTCGCTGCCAAAGTAAGCAGTTGGGACAGCTTCTCCCCGTCATTTACCGACGTGAGCTTCTCCGATAAACCTGCAGATATGTTAAACCGCACAGACAAAACACTGATGATAGATTCGAGCCTGCCTTCGAGCTGTCCCTCACGCTTACCCTCAATTATTCCATCCTCACGGCCGGCCTTATATTCATTTTTCATCATTTCCTCAAATAACATATATCGGGCCTCCATATCTCTGCTTTTTTTGATTTTCTCCACAGAATTCTGCAGCTGTCTTACAAAATCGTCATCGAAGTCGTCATTAGATGACTCCGGTTCCGCAGCTACAAATTTTAGAAATTTAACCAGCGCCTTAGGCACATCCTCTTCGTTAGTTCCTACCGTACTTAAAAATACAGTATGCCTTCCATCCGAATAATCATAGTCACTGTCTTCTTCAATCGTCTGCCTTACAGTATACTTGTATCTGCCTATCCCGAGCGGGTCAAAATCACAGATAAACAGAACGTAGCTGTCCGGTAATGCTTCATACTCCGCCCCGCTTACAAGTAGCTCCATGTCTATCTGCCCCTGATAATAACGCGCTCTCTTCTCAATCTGCTGAGAAGTTGCCTGCATCTCAACATTAAAATGTGTACCCTTCTCATCCTTTACAAATACATCAAGACGCACACCCTTGTATTCAGGGTTATAGACTATGCTCTTCTCATAGGAAATATCCACATGATCAAGCTCTATTCCCAAAGCAAGCTCCAGCAGCCGCTTCGCATTATCACCTTCCAGCATAACCGCAGCGAACATAAAATTATCCTTAATGGTAAGTTCTTTCAGCTTTTTTCTTTTTCTTGCCAAAGCATTCCTCCCTTAAAACAGAGGAATCCGGTGTGTAATAAACCGGCACGGTCTGCGTGCCACATTGGTTTATGTCACACAGTATAGTACCTTTGGAAGAAAATGTCAATAAGAATACATGAAATAACTCCCCATTGATTTCACTTCATTTAAGGATTTTCAACCAGCAGCATATTTTTTCTTCATTTCTTCTATATTTCTTACAGTACGCTCCAGCTGTTTTTCGTCCTTGGTTTCAAGAGCCACGAACTGCTTTATCAGCTCCTCATGGTAGTTCCTCTTTATGATTTCAGCAAACATACAGTACTGTAAAAACATGTTTGTGGTCGTTATATCAAGTTCATATTCGCTGATGACCTCAGATACCATTTCATAGACAGTGTCCTTTGTCTCCTCCAGCATTTTAGACAGGTCGGATATCGTTTTTACGCCAAGCCAGTCGAGCTGCGATATAAAGCAGTCGGGGTTTGCGAACTCGATTTCCAGGCCTTTTTCAGCGGTAAGTCTGTCCTCTATTGCATTAAATTCTGCATTATACTTAACAAATTCAGTGAGGGAAACGAAGTCTATAAACACATCATCCGTGTCACCCTGAACTATCTTCTGATGAGTTTCCTGATTATACTTAATCGTGTTTTCCCTGACCGCGATAAATTCCTTATCGGCCAGCTCCAACAGTCCGGCCAGTCTGGAAAAATCACGTCTGATGGCCCTCGGAACACCAAATTTGCTCTTATATCCCAGGTCATGCTCTATCTCGGCCCATGCATGCTGCAATACGGTTCTGATCTGCACCTCAAAAGGGATATTGCAATAATCCTCGTCACCTTTAATAAAGCAAATATAATGCAGTGACAGATATCCGAAGGCATTAGCCTCCCATACCTCTCTTTTGTCTATTGAATTTGACCTGTCAATTTCAAATGCCTCGGAAAGCTTTTTTGCAAACAAATCGACGGTATCCGAAAAATAGCAAATAACACGGGCACCGCATAAATCAGTGATATCCGTCAGCTTTTTATACTTTCCGGACTTCTTTTCCAGCTTGCCCTCAAGACTGGCGACCTCTTTCACGCGGGTTGCCACTCCCATAGTAAATATCGAGTTTTCCCTGATGATACTGTTTATAACTTCACTTACCTTGGAATTAAGCTTTTCGTATACTTCTCTTTTTTCAACAAATTCCTTTAATAATTCTTTATCTCTGACTGTCATTTTTTTCAAACTTCCTCCTAATGAAATGAGTTGCCCCTGAGAGCCGGGCGTTAGCTAACGGATTTATTCTGTCTTTTCAATACAATGCCCCAAATACCTGTAGTCAAACTCGTGACCACTTCGCTTGTCACTCGTTATAAAATCGCTGCTACCGCAGCTTACGAGGTACGGGGCTTGAACCCCGCACCTCGCGAAAGCTTCACCCACCGCCTAAAGGCAGTGGGTTATCTTTCTATTTTATATATCAGGGCCAATCATGACCGGCCCCGATAGCATAATTATAAAATAAATCCCGCCAATATTCCACTTTTTTCCGATGTGATTTGTATTTTTACACTATTTGGCTTTTTTTCAAAATAGACAGATAATTGTATTTACAATTGACAAATAATAATAGTATACTATATATGGTAAAAGTTTGCCTGCGCCCTACTTTGCAGGCCCGAAAGTTGAGGATAATTATGTTACCTACAGAACCCAATATGCTGCTCAGCGTCATTAATACGAAGCTGCGCGACGAATATTCCAGCCTCGAGGCACTATGCGATGCACTTGACGAGGACAAGGAAGAAATCATTAAAATTTTAGCTGCTATCGACTATAAATACGACTCAGAGAAAAACAAATTTGTATAACCATGAAATCACTTAATAATCAAATGACACTCAAACGGCGTCTGATTACGGCCTTTCTGATTACTCTGCTGCTGCCGACCTTCCTTTTTACGATTGTCGTGGCGGTAACGCTCACAAATTCAAGCTCAGGTGCCGCCGATTTTAAAAGCAACTGGCTGCAGGCCTTCATCATTATGGCGATTATGATCTGTCTGACCGCCGTGGTACTGGTCTTCTGGCTTTACCGAAGTATCATCAGGCCGCTGAATATTCTGACGGACGCCACCTATAAAATCAGGGACGGTGAGCTGGATTTCTCGATTCCCACGGACACCTCCTCGAACGATGAGCTCGAAATGCTGCTCGAGGACTTCGAGGAAATGAGACGCAAGCTGAAGGAGCAGATAGATGCCCGCCTGCAGTACGAGCAGGATACCGTCGTGCTGATCAGTAATATTTCGCATGACCTTAAAACCCCTCTTACCGCCATCAAGGGCTACACCGAGGGCATTCTGGACGGAGTGGCAGATACACCCGAAAAGCAGAAAAAGTACCTCAAAACCATATATACCAAGGCAAATGATATGACCGTACTGGTAGATGAGCTGGCCTTCTTCTCAAAGATTGATACCAACGTCATCCCCTACAATTTTTCCATCATTTCCGTGGACGATTTCCTCTTCGACTGTGTTGAGGAGCTCTCTCTCGATACCGAAATCAAGGGCGTTTCGCTCTCCTATATCAGCGGTATCAAAACCGAGGGTCTCGTTATCGCCGATGTTGAGCAGCTGCGCCGGGTTCTCAATAACTGTATCAGCAATTCGGTAAAATATATGGGTAAGCCAAGCGGTGATATTCTCATCCATTCCTCGGATGAGGGCGATTATGTCCGTATCAGTGTCACAGACAACGGTTCCGGTATCGATAAGAAGGATATTTCACAGATTTTCGACCGCTTTTTCCGTGCCGATGCTTCCAGAAATTCCAAAAAGGGCGGCACAGGACTCGGTCTGGCCATTGCCAAAAAGATTATCGAAGACCACTCGGGTTCCATTTCCGCCACAAGCGTACTCGGAGAGGGTACTTCTATTTACTTTACTCTTCCCAGAGCCGAAACCCAGAAGGCAGAGGCAGAGGTTACGGAGCTCGAAGCAAAGCCCGAAGCAGCGAAGCCCCGCCGTTCAGGCAATGCCAAGCATGAGCCCGACAAAAAGCATAATACGGATAATACTCTCCTCGCAGCTGCAGAAAGTATACAGCCCGCCGAGGAAAACAGAAAAACCGATGTACACGCCAAAAATTCCCTTGCTTCCGCCTTTAAGGAAGTCGTCGAAGAGGAAAAAATACCCAGACGCAAAAGAAGAAAACGCGGTTCATCGCAAAACAATACAGAAAAGAACACCGGCAGCACCAATGAATCCGCTTCACCGGACAGCCTTATTAATATGCTGAACGGCTCAAAGGATTCTTCAGATGCCGACAAAATCCCCGCAGGCGGAGACAGGCGCAAAAACGGCGAGCGCCGTGACCGTGACCGCCGAAGCTACAACGTTCGCACGGGCGGTCCCATGCCCTACGACAGACGAAAGGGCGAAAGACGTACAGACAAGCGCAGGTCGTCAGACAAAGCCGAGACTAAGACTCAGGACTGACACAAGCATTAAGTGCAAATTTGATCTGCACCCACCAAAAAGCCGGCCGCTTCGCAATCCGGCACAATAACACATTACAAAGAAAGGACATACAGGCAATAAATCATGGATAGAATATTAATTGTTGAAGACGAGCTTGAAATCGCAGAGCTTGAAAAGGATTATCTTGAATTATCGGGCTATGAGGTATGCATCGAATCAAACGGCAGAGCCGGTCTTGAGAATGCATTGAACAATGATTACAGTCTCATTCTGCTCGACCTTATGCTTCCTGAAATGGATGGCTTTGAAATCTGCAAAAAGATTCGTGAGCAGAAGGACATCCCGATTCTCATGGTTTCCGCAAAGAAGGATGATATCGATAAAATCCGCGGCTTAGGCCTCGGTGCGGACGATTACATCACAAAGCCCTTCAGCCCTTCGGAGCTCGTTGCCCGTGTCAAGGCTCATATGAACCGCTACGAAAGACTGGTCGGAAATGAGCACAAATCAAATGATATCGTAGAAATCAGAGGTCTGCGCATTGACAAAACCGCCAGACGTGTATATGTTAACGGTGTTGAGAAGCCCTTCACAATCAAGGAATTTGACCTGCTCACCTTCCTTGCCGAAAATCCCAACAAGGTATTTTCAAAGGAGGAGCTCTTCAGCGAAATCTGGGACACCGATATGATCGGCGATATTGCCACGGTTACCGTACATATCAAAAAAATCCGCGAAAAAATAGAGGTTTCCACAAGCAATCCCCAGTTTATCGAAACCATCTGGGGTGCCGGCTACCGTTTCAAGGTCTGATGCAGCTTTATCCACCGACCAACGGCTTACACAGCTGCGAAGCCCTGAACCGGACAGGCTCATGACTGCTTCGCCTGTCACTCATATATTTAGGAGAGAAATTTATGCCTACCACACATGTTGAAGAAGTATTAAAGAAAATACATATTTTATTTGCAAAGGGCGAAAGCTACCAGAATTCACCCGACATGATTATCCTTTCAAAGAGCGAGATGTTTGCTGTCCTCGAGGAGCTCAACACCGCCATGTACGAGGTTCTGGACCAGTACGAGGCTACAAACAGAGCAAAGGAAATGGCCCGTCTCGAAACAGAGCGCGAGGCTTCGGAAATTATCGCCGCCGCAAAAAAGGACGCAGAGGGCGTACATGCCGCATCACTTGTTTATACCGATACAATGCTCGATGAGCTGACACAGCTGGTGGACGCCACCAAGGATAACATCCGCCGTGAATACCTCGAGCTTCTGGCAAAGATGGACGACAGAATTGAATCCCTCGGAACAAACCGGGAGGATATAAAGGACAGGCTCACAGAGCTCCACGAAAGCGACAAATATATCGGCCTTCTCGAAGAGGTCAGAAAGCAGCGTGAGGCAAAGCAGAATGCCCAGGAGGCTCCGGCCGCTGACACAGGCTCAGCCACTGCTGCCGCAAAGACCGAGGAGGAATGGCCCGCCGAGGAAAAGAAACCCGATCCCGTTATCCGCGTTAATAAGCCCGGCGAAAATACCGGCGTAACCTTCACCACCCGTCACAGCCACAACAAGGGCAAAAGCGTGGCAGGTCCCGTTGCGGCACCCGAAACCATGTCCGAGGATGCGCTCTCACAGCTCACCGAGGAGGAACGAAGCGCTCTCGAGCAGTCCACTCCCGGCTACGGCCAGGGCTTCAAGGCAGAGGATTTCAATCTCGATGCCGAATGGGAGCAGTTCAAGGGCGAACAGGCCGCCGAAAGCAGTCAGGAAGCGCCCAGGAAAAAGGGCTTCAAGCTCTTTGGACGCAAGGACAAATAATACACATATGTATACGAAAAAGCTCTGTTTTCAGGGCTTTTTTCTGTTAATTAAAATCTTTACTAAAGGCTCTTCGTTTTTCCACAATCTTTTTGGCTAATTGTTCATATTGACTAGTTTTAAGAGCTATGATACAATATTCTTGTATTTTTTCATACTTGAAAAGCACATAAACAAGCATGCTCCGGAGCCTGAAAAGCTCTTGAAATTCCTTGTTTTTTTATTCCCTTCGGACTTGTGTTTTATGTAGATATTTTCATGTTTGTTTATACAATTTACAAAACAGGAGGTTACCATGAAAAAGGTAGGAATTGTAATGGGAAGCAAAAGCGACCTGCCCAAGCTTGAGAAGGCAATCGACACCTTAAAGAGATTTGAGGTTCCTTACGAAATCCATGTTTTCTCAGCTCACAGAACACCGCTCGCTGCCCGTGAGTTTTCTTCCACTGCCCGTGAGAAGGGCTTTGGTACTATTATCGCTGCTGCAGGTATGGCTGCACATTTAGCCGGCGCTATTGCAGCAAACACAACTATCCCTGTTATCGGAATTCCGGTTAACGCATCATCATTAGGCGGTATTGACGCACTTCTTTCCACTGTTCAGATGCCCTCAGGCATTCCCGTTGCTACAGTAGGAATCGACGGTGCAGCCAATGCCGCTTTATTGTCAATAGAGATTCTTTCACTCTCTGACGATGAGCTCGCAAAGAAGCTTGACGCAGAGCGTGTGAAGAATATGGAAAAGGTTCTTGCTGCCGACGCAGAATGCACAGACCTTTAATTATCTTTAAAAATAATATACCGAAAGGAAAAGATCATGAATAACAGTTTTAGTGAAAGCTACAAGGCAGCCGGTGTTGACATCACTGCCGGATACAAGGCTGTAGAGCTCATGAAGAGCCATATCGCCAGAACAACCACACCCGAAGCAGCTCCCGATATCGGTGGCTTCGGCGGACTTCTTGTTCCCGACCTTACAGGAATCAAAACACCTGTACTTGTAAGCGGTACAGACGGCGTAGGAACAAAGCTCAAGCTCGCATTCCTGCTTGACAAGCATGACACTGTCGGTATCGACTGTGTTGCAATGTGTGTAAATGATATTATCTGCTGCGGCGCACGTCCCCTGTTATTCCTTGACTACATCGCATGCGGAAAGAACGTTCCCGAGAAGATTGCAGCTATCGTTTCAGGTGTTGCAGAGGGCTGCGTTCAGGCAGGCTGTGCACTCATCGGCGGTGAGACTGCCGAAATGCCCGGCTTCTATCCCGTAGACGAGTACGACCTCGCAGGCTACTCAACAGGTATCGTTGACCGTGACAAGGTTATCAACAGCGCCACACAGAATGCAGGCGATGTTATCATCGGTCTTCCCTCAAGCGGTGTTCATTCAAACGGTTTCTCACTCGTAAGAAAGATTTTCAACGTAGAACGTGCAAATCTTACTCTTCCCATCGAAGCACTCGGCGGAAAGGGTCTCGGCGAGACACTTCTTACACCTACAAAGATTTACGTTAAGCCCGTTCTTGAGCTTCTTAAGAGCGTTAACGTTAAGGGTATTTCACATATCACAGGCGGTGGCTTCTACGAGAACATTCCCAGAAGCATCCGTAAGGGTCTCGGCGCAAAGATTGAGAAGAAGAACGTTCGCGTACTTCCTATTTTCGAAATGCTTGCAGCTGAAGGCAAGGTTAGCGAGCGTGATATGTTCAACACCTTTAACATGGGTGTCGGCATGAGCATCGTTGTTGCTCCCGAGGACGCTGACAAGGCTCTTGAGGTTCTTAAGGGACAGGGCGTTGACGCATATGTTATCGGTGAACTTGCAGAGGGCATCGAGGGCGTAGAGCTCAACTGATAGCGGCATTATTTTCAACACATACTTTAAGTCGCAGGCTCAATGCCTGCGATTCAGATAAAGGGAATAAAATAAATTATGAAAAAAGCCAAAATTGCCGTTCTCGTTTCAGGCGGCGGAACAAATCTGCAGGCACTCATTGATGCTGCAGGACGCGGCGAGCTCCCTCACGGCGAGTTTTCCGTTGTCATTTCCAATAAACCCGGGGTATTTGCTCTTGAAAGAGCTGCGAAGGCAGGCATTGCGACCTGCGTTGTGGAGAGAAAGGCCTTCGCCGACAAGCCCTCCTTCGAGGCAGAGCTTCTCAAAAAGCTTAAGGAATACGATATCGACATGATTATCCTTGCAGGCTTCATGCTTGTGCTTTCCGCCGATTTCGTAAAGAATTTCCCTGACAGAATTATTAATGTGCATCCCGCACTCATTCCTTCCTTCTGCGGTGACGGCTTCTACGGACTTCATGTTCATGAGGCAGCACTTGCATACGGAGTAAAGGTCACAGGCGCTACCGTGCATTTTGTAAATGAAGTAACCGACGGTGGAAAAATCATTCTCCAGAAGGCCGTTGAAATTCAGGAAGGCGACACTCCCGAGACTCTTCAGAAGAGAGTCATGGAGCAGGCTGAGTGGATTATTCTTCCTCAGGCAGCCGAAAAGGTAGCCGCTCAGATTGTAGGTTAACTTATTATACAAATATTTATACAAGCCAAAATTACAATATATTATAAGGAGTAAAAAGATGGCAGACGATAGAACAAAATACATTTCACCCTTCTCTACCAGATATGCAAGCGATGAAATGCAGTATGTTTTCAGTGAAGAGTTTAAGTTCAGAACCTGGAGAAAGCTTTGGATTTCTCTTGCAAAGGCAGAGAAGGCTTTAGGTCTCCCTATCACAGACGAGCAGGTTGCAGAGCTCGAGGCACATGCTACAGATATTGATTTCGAAGTAGCCCGCGCCCGTGAGGCAGTTGTTCGTCACGATGTTATGTCACACGTTTATGCTTACGGTCAGGTTTGTCCCAAGGCTGAGCCTATCATCCACCTTGGTGCTACCTCCTGCTACGTTACAGACAATACAGATGTTATCGTACTTCGCGAGGCTTCAAAAATTATATTAAAGAAGGCCGGCCAGGTTATCAAGAACCTTAAGGAATTCGCAGAGAAATACAAGGCTCTTCCCTGCCTTGCTTATACACATCTTCAGCCCGCTCAGCTTACCACAGTAGGTAAGCGTGCTACTCTCTGGATCAACGAGCTCCTTATGGACGTTGAGAACCTTGAGTACCAGATGAGCAAGTTAAAGCTTTTAGGCCAGAAGGGTACCACAGGTACACAGGCAAGCTTCATGGAGCTTTTCGAGAACGACGAGGATAAGATTAAGCAGCTTGAGGCCCTTATCGCAAAGGATTTCGGCTTTGACGCATGCATGCCCGTATCAGGTCAGACATATTCCAGAAAGATTGATGCTTACTTCCTTTCAGTTATGTCAGGCTTCGCACAGAGCGCATATAAATTTACTCAGGACCTTCGTATTCTTCAGTCTTTTGAGGAGATGGAAGAGCCCTTCGAGAAGAATCAGATCGGTTCATCAGCTATGCCTTACAAGCGTAATCCCATGAGATCGGAGCGTATCGCAGCACTTGCACGTTACGTAATCATCGATTCATTAAATCCCGCCATGACATCAGCTACTCAGATGTTCGAGCGTACTCTTGATGATTCGGCAAATAAGAGAGTCAGCACCTCAGAGGCATTCCTTGCTGTAGATGCTATCCTTAATATCTTTATCAATATTACTTCAGGTCTTGTGGTTTATGAGAAGGTTATCAACCGCAGACTTATGGAGAAGCTTCCTTATATGGCTACAGAGAACATCATGATGGAGGCCGTTAAGCGCGGTGCAAACCGTCAGGAGCTTCACGAGCACTTAAGAGTTCATTCACATGCTGCTTCAGCAGGTGTTAAGCTCGAGGGTAAGCCCTGTGACCTTATCGACAGAATCGCAGCCGACCCCGCTTTCCTTCAGTCAGAGGAAGAAATCAGATGCAATCTCGATCCTTCACTTTACATCGGACGCTGTCCTTCACAGGTTGACGAGTTCATCGCTGACTTCGTAAATCCTGTTCTCGACAGAATCTACGAAGGAAATGTTGAGAGTGTTTTAAACGTATAAGTAGAAAAATTAGCGGATTATGAATGTGTTTAGAATTTCGAGAGTGCAAAGCACGAAGAAATTCGTCGTTATTTTTACAACCCAAATCAAGTATCCCGGAAAGGACAAATACTATGAGCAATAATACAGTAGCCGTTATCGGTTCAGGCGGCAGAGAGCACGCCATCATCAAGGCAATTAAGAAGAGTCCCTTAGTATCAAAGATCTACTGTCTCCCCGGAAACGGCGGAATCGCAGCTGACGCGGAATGCGTTTCAATCGGCGTTATGGACACCGCTGCAATCGTTGACTTCTGCAAGGAAAAGAGCATTGATTTCGTAATCGTTGCTCCCGACGATCCGCTTGTTGCAGGTACAGTTGATGCATTAAATGAAGTAGGTATCCCCTGCTTCGGTCCCAGGGCCAATGCAGCCATCATTGAGGGCAGCAAGAGCTTTTCAAAGGACCTGATGAAGAAATATAACATTCCCACAGCCGCTTATGAGGTATTTACCGAGTCCGTAAAGGCTCTCGAATATCTTAAAACCTGCGATATGCCTATAGTAATCAAGGCCGACGGTCTTGCTCTGGGAAAGGGCGTTATTATTGCCCAGACACTTGAAGAGGCGAATGCTGCAGTCATCGAAATGATGGATGGCGGCAAGTTCGGAAAGAGCGGTCTCAAGGTCGTAATCGAGGAATTCCTCACCGGTCCCGAGGTTTCGGTTCTCTCCTTCACAGACGGCAAGGTTGTGGTTCCCATGATTTCATCAATGGATCACAAGCGTGCCCATGACAATGACGAAGGCCTCAACACAGGCGGTATGGGAACCATCGCTCCCAACCCCTATTATACAGACGCCGTTGCCGCTGAATGTATGGAGAAGATTTTCCTTCCCACAATCAACGCAATGAATAAAGAAGGCAGAACCTTCAAGGGCTGCCTCTACTTCGGACTCATGATTACTCCCAAGGGACCGAAGGTTATCGAATATAACTGCCGTTTCGGTGATCCCGAGACACAGGTTGTTCTTCCTCTTCTCGAGTCAGACCTTTTCACTATCATGAAGGCCTGCGCAGACGGAACTCTGGCAGACACTGAGGTTAAATTCTCAGATAAGTCAGCCTGCTGCGTAATCTACGCAACAAAGGGTTATCCCGAAAAGTATGAAAAGCTTCTTCCCATGGAGCTTCCCTGCACAGACTGCTTCCTCAAGAGCTATGAGGGCAATGCGGCAACCGCAGACATCTATGTGGCAGGTGCAAAGCTTGCAGAGGACGGTTCACTCTTAAGTAACGGCGGCCGTGTACTCGGCATTACAACTACCGCAGACAGCCTGCAGGAAGCAATCAATGCTTCTTACGCATTAACAAAGCAGGTAAAATTCGACGGTGGCTTCTACAGAAATGATATCGGTGCAAGAGCACTTAAAGCTTTATAAAGTTCGGACAGTCAAAAATACAAGGAGACATATATATCATGGTTTACAGAGTTTATGTAGAAAAGAAAACAGGACTCGATCTCGAAGCTCAGGCATTAAAGTCTGATATCGCGTCACTGTTACAGATTAACGGCGTAACTAATGTAAGACTTTTCAACCGTTATGATGCGGAAGGTCTCTCAAAAGAGCTTTTCGACCAGAGCTGCAAGACAGTATTTGCAGAGCCCCAGCTTGATGACATCTATACAGAAGACGAGTTCGCTGCAAATGAGAACGCTATCGTAAAGACAGCCGACAGAGTATTCGCAGTAGAGTACCTCCCCGGCCAGTTCGACCAGCGTGCCGATTCAGCCGCTCAGTGTATTCAGATTATCTCACAGCTTGAGCGCCCCACAGTCAAGACCGCAAGAATTTATATGATCAGCGGCAGCATCTCAGATGCCGATTTCGAGGCAATCAAGCACCATGTAATCAACCCTGTTGAGGCTCGTGAGGCAACACTTGACAGCTTCGATACCTTAAAGGTTAATTACGACTGTCCCACAACAGTTGCTACTCTTGACGGCTTCATCGATTTAGACAGAGCCGGACTTGAAAATATGGTTAAGTCACTCGGACTTGCAATGGACGCGGACGATATCGCCTTCTGTCAGGATTATTTCAAGTCTGAGAAGAGAAATCCTACTATCACAGAAATCAGAATGATCGATACCTACTGGTCAGATCATTGCCGTCATACAACCTTCCTTACCACCATCGACAGCGTTCGTTTCGAGGACAAGGAGCTTGAGGACGCATATAATAATTACGTAAATCTCCGTAAGGAATTAGGTCGTACAAAGCCTATCAACCTTATGGATATCGCTACAATCGGTGCAAGATACTTAAAGGCAAAGGGCAAGCTTGCAAAGCTTGACGAGTCTGAAGAAATCAATGCATGTACCGTTAAAATCGATGTTGACGTAGACGGTGAGACTGAGAAGTGGCTTCTTCTTTTCAAGAACGAGACACACAATCATCCCACTGAGATTGAGCCCTTCGGTGGTGCCGCAACCTGTATCGGCGGTGCTATCAGAGATCCCCTTTCGGGCCGTTCATACGTATACGGCGCTATGCGTGTAACAGGTGCTTCAAACCCCTTACGTCCCATCAGTGAGACACTTCCCGGAAAGCTTCCCCAGAGAAAGCTTACAGCCACAGCCGCTGCAGGCTACAGCTCATACGGTAACCAGATCGGTCTTGCAACAGGTATTGTTGACGAGCTCTACCATGACGGCTATCAGGCAAAGCGTATGGAAATCGGTGCAGTTATCGCTGCTGCTCCCGAGAGATGCGTACGCCGTGAGTGTCCCGATCCCGGTGATGTTGTAATCCTTCTCGGCGGCCGTACCGGTCGTGATGGCTGCGGCGGTGCTACAGGTTCATCAAAGAAGCATACTCTTGAGTCACTTACCACCTGCGGTGCAGAGGTTCAGAAGGGTAATGCTCCCGAGGAAAGAAAGCTTCAGAGACTTTTCAGAAACGAAACCGCTTCAAGACTTATCAAGCGTTGTAACGACTTCGGTGCCGGCGGTGTATCCGTTGCCATCGGTGAGCTTGCTGACGGTCTTGATATCAATCTTAATGCAGTTCCCAAGAAGTACGACGGTCTTGACGGAACAGAGCTTGCTATCTCAGAGTCACAGGAGCGTATGGCAGTAGTTGTAGCTCCCGAGGACAAGGATCAGTTCATGGCACTCTGTGCATCAGAGAACCTTGAGGCTACACTTGTTGCAACCGTTACCGAGGAAAAGAGACTCCGTATGCATTGGAACGATGTTACAATCGTTGATATCTCAAGAGATTTCCTTAATTCAAACGGTGCAGAGAAGCACATTGATATTGAAACAGCGTCAACAGCTGATTTTGCAAATACATATCCTCTTTACAGAAAGGAAAGCCTCAAGAACCCCGCAAAGGCTGACGATATTCAGGCTGCGGTTAAGGCACTTGAGACAGATCCTTCAGGATTATCATTTACAGAGAAATACACAGCCCTTGCAGGCGACTTAAATGTCTGCTCAAAGCAGGGTCTTTCAGAGCGTTTCGACTCAACAATCGGCGCCGGAACAGTATTAATGCCCTTCGGCGGCAAGAACCAGATTACCCCTATCCAGGCTATGGTTCAGAAGATTTCTGTTGAGAAGAAGCACACAAATACATGCTCATTAATGTCATGGGGCTACAATCCCTTCATTACTGAGAAGTCACCCTACCATGGTTCATACCTTGCAGTAGTTGAGTCAATTGCAAAGCTCATCGCTACAGGTGCGGAGTACAACGACATCTACCTTACCTTCCAGGAGTTCTTCGAGAAGCCTCAGAAGGAATCAAAGCGTTGGGGCAAGCCCTTATCTGCATTACTCGGTGCTCTTCGTGCCCAGCTCGACTACGAGGCAGCTGCTATCGGTGGTAAGGATTCAATGTCAGGAAGCTTTGAGAAGCTGGATGTTCCTCCCACACTCGTAAGCTTTGCTGTTACCACAGCAGACATCACAAAGATTGTTTCTCCCGAATTCAAGGCCGCAAACAATAATGTATACCTCTTAAAGCCTGAGACAGATGCAAAGGGAATTCCTACTCCCGACTCAATGAAGAAGCTTTTCGAGCTTATCAAAAATGCAAACAACGCAGGCGCTGTTAAGGCTATGTACACACCTACAATCGGTGGTATCGCAGAGGCTGTTATGAAGATGGCCTTCGGTAACGGTATCGGATTCAGCTTCGCCGCTGATGTAAAGGATGCTGACATCTTCGCTTACAGCTACGGCTCATTCATCATTGAAATCGATGCTGCTAAGGAAGCAGATGCAGCAGTTGCTGCTCTCAAGGCTGACGGCGCATGCAGCTTACTTGGTAAGACTACCGCAGAGGAAAGCATCGCTACCGCAACAGACAAAATTGCTCTTTCAGCTCTTCTTGATACCTACAGAGCAAAGCTTGAGCCCGTATTTGCTACAAAGACAGCAACTAAGGACACCAGTTACCAGACCTTCGATTACGATAACAAGGCCGGAAGAATCAGCTACAACGGTCCCGCAATCACAGGAAGAAAGCCTAAGGTTCTCATTCCCGCATTCCCCGGAACAAACTGTGAGCTTGATTCTGCAAAGGCTGTTCGCGATGCAGGTGCAGAGCCCGAGGTTATCGTTATCAAAAACCTTTCAGCAGATGCAATCACAGATTCTGTTAACTATTTTGCAAAGGCAGCACAGGATGCACAGATGATTTTCCTTCCCGGCGGCTTCTCAGGCGGTGACGAGCCCGACGGTTCAGCTAAGTTCATCATTGCCTTCCTTCGTAATCCCAAGGTTACAGAGGCAGTTGAGAGCCTGCTTTACAAGAATGACGGTCTTATGTGCGGTATCTGTAACGGTTTCCAGGCCCTCTTAAAGTCAGGACTCCTTCCTTACGGACACATTATCGAGACAGACTCAACAAGTGCTACACTTACCTTTAATACAATCGGACGTCACCAGTCAAGACTCGTTCGTACCCGTGTTTGTTCAAACAAGTCACCCTGGCTTGCAGGAACCAATATCGGCGACGTATACACTGTTCCGATTTCACACGGCGAGGGACGTTTCTTCTGTGATGAAGCACAGATTATGAAGCTTGCAGCCAACGGCCAGATTGCTACACAGTATGTAGATCTTGCAGGTGCTCCTACTTCAGATATTTACTTCAACCCCAACAATTCAGCCTTCGCTATCGAGGGTATCACCTCACCCGACGGCAGAATCTTCGGTAAGATGGGCCACTCAGAGCGTATCGACGGTGGTCTCTACAGAAACGTTGAGGGTAACTACGACATCAATATGTTCAAATCCGCAGTCAAATTCTTTAGCGTATAAGCTCCTTACAAGGGTAAGTACAAAGTGTGAGCTTGCTCACTAACTTTGTACTTCACTTGGAAGGGCAACGGAAATGAGCAAGTAGGACGATAGTCCGAATTGCGAATTTTCGTAGCATCGCGAGAGTTCGCAGAACGTAGCGATGCGTAGCTTATACCTACACTTACCGGGCAACGGAAATATCAGCTAAAACGATAGTCCGGATTGCGAATTAAAAATATTAATTTGATAAAAAAACATTTATATATAAGGAGGATACCATGGCACATTATTTTGAAGAACCTTCACACACATTCAGTGAGTATCTGTTAGTTCCCGGTTACACATCAGAAAAGTGTATTCCCGCTAACGTTTCACTCCGCACACCCCTCTGTAAGTTCAGAAAGGGTTCAGAGGAATCACCTATTTCTCTTAACATTCCCCTTGTTTCAGCGGTAATGCAGTCTGTATCTAACGATACAATGGCTATCGCACTTGCAAAGGAAGGCGGTATGTCTTTCATTTACGGCTCACAGTCTATTGAAGATGAAGCAGCTATGGTTGCAAAGGTTAAGGCCTACAAGGCAGGCTTTGTTGTAAGCGATTCAACACTTAAGGTAGATAATACATTACAGGATGTACTTGATTTAGTTGAGGCTACAGGCCACAATACAATGCCTGTAACAGATGATGGTACAGCTACAGGAAAGCTTCTCGGTATCGTTACAAGCCGTGACTACCGTGTAAGCCGTATGGAAACAAGCTTACTTGTTAAGGATTTCATGACTCCCTTAGAGAAGCTTATAACAGCTCCCGAGGGTACAACACTTAAGGAAGCAAACGATATCATCTGGGAGCACAAGCTTAACTCACTTCCTATCATTGATGCTGACGGCAAGCTTCTTTACATGGTATTCAGAAAAGACTACTCAGAGCACAAGTCAAATCCCAACGAGCTTCTTGATGCACAAAAGCGTTACATGGTTGGTGCAGGTATCAACACTCTCGATTACGAGAAGCGTGTTCCCGCCCTTATTGAGGCAGGTGCTGATGTTCTTTGTATCGATTCATCAGAAGGCTTCACATGCTGGCAGGAAAAGACACTTGCATTTATCCGCGAGAAGTACGGCGACACAGTAAAGGTTGGTGCAGGTAATGTCGTTGACCGCGAGGGCTTCATGTTCCTTGCAAAGGCCGGTGCAGACTTCGTTAAGATCGGTATCGGTGGCGGTTCAATCTGTATCACACGTGAGCAGAAGGGTATCGGCCGTGGTCAGGCTACAGCTGTTATCGAGGTTGCCGCAGCCCGTGACGAGTACTACAAGGAGACCGGTATCTACGTTCCCATCTGTGCTGACGGCGGCGTAGTTCATGATTATCATATGACTCTTGCTCTTGCTATGGGTGCTGACTTCATCATGCTCGGCCGTTACTTCGCAAGATTCGATGAGAGCCCTACAAACAAGCTTATGGTTAATGGTCAGTACGTTAAGGAGTACTGGGGCGAGGGTTCAAATCGTGCACGTAACTGGCAGCGTTATGACCTTGGCGGCAAGGCTAAGCTCAGCTTCGAAGAAGGTGTTGACTCATACGTAACATACGCAGGTCCCCTTAAGGACAATGTTGCAAAGTCACTCTACAAGGTTAAGTCAACAATGTGTAACTGTGGTGTACTCACCATTCCCGAGCTTCAGAGAGATGCTAAGATTACTCTTGTATCAGCTACTTCAATCGTTGAGGGCGGATACCACGATGTAATCCTTCACACCACTCCCGGCGCCACACAGCGTTAATTCAATATTAAAAGGCTGCCATTATGGCAGCCTTTTGTTGTTCAGACACATGCACCTATTGCGGGTGGTCTCTTGGTGGTCTCTTGGGGACGGGGTTATTGGCTCATTTTACCTTCACTTTGAAGGTGTAACTCTTACTTTCGCCGTTTTTAAGTTTAACTGTAATCTTAATCACAGCGCTGCCTGCTTTCCTGCCTTTGACTTCAAGGTCATAAAAACTGATTCCGTCCTCTTTCATAATTCCGTAGTCTGTGGTTTTCACATAGGATTTGCCTGACTTTACAGCGGCTTTGATGGAACGGATTTCTGATTCATTTTCAAGTAAAAAGAGAATATCGTCGTATTTCCCCTGTTTAATGGTCATACTGCCCTTTTCGGGAATTTTATATACAACAACGTCTGAAATCTTAATGTCTTTCTTATTGTCATTCTTATCGCTCTTGTCATTTTTGTCCTTATCAGACTTGTCGGAGCCGTCATTTTTATTATCTGTATCCTTTACAGCTTCATTGCTGTCATCCGAGCCCTTTTTAAATGCCTTTTTTGCCAGAGGATATTCCTTGAGAAAGTTCGTGTTATAATAGCAGTCATCAAGCTTATGGGGCTCCGATGGGTCCACCTTGTCGAAATCACTGCTGCCCTTCAGGAAATAATCGTAATTCCAGCTTTTCTCATCATCCAGGTCATCCCAGGTTGAATCCACGTAGTACCATTTATTACCCAGCTCCACGATATTCCAGGCATGTCCTGCTGCATCTCTCTTGGTCCCGGCCGTTCCTCCAAGCCACTTGCAGGGAACTCCCGCCTCCACCAGCAGTTTGTAAAGCAAAAGTGAATAGCTGTTGCAAAGTCCGTCTCCTGTTGAAAGTATGCTGTAAGCCGAGGAACAATTATCCGCATCATCTTTGTAGCTGGTGATTTTACATACATAATCATGAATCGCCTTGACCTTTTCATAGTTGGTCATATGGTCAACGCCAAGCTTTGAAAGAATCTTCTCCACCTGTCTGTTTACATACTCAGTCTGCTTTACGGTCTCAAAATAACCGAACTTAAACTTGAAACAGCCATTGCTATACTCAATATCAATAGCCTCCGGGTCGATATTTCCGACAAGATAATCCGCATCGTCCGAGCTTTTGGCATCATCCAAATTAGCCAGATCATAGTAAATGATACTGAGATCATCCCCCAAAACATAATCGACAGCCTTATCTGTTCCCGTAAACTTTACTGAAAATTTAGTCTCGCGCTTCATGGTCTGCTCGCGCAGAATACTAACCAGCCCCTTCACGGTAGATGCGGACAGGCTAGCCGCCTGTACCTGAACCTCAGCGCCTCCAAATAACCTTAAGTCCGTCAGCGGGCTAAGCAGCATAGCTGCCGCTAATAACAGCGGCAAAAGTTTTTTCACAATTTTCTTCATAACATTTTCTCTTTCTTTTTTCGCATGCAACTTGCCGCTTCCCCACCTCATAAGCGGCAGTCAATCATCTGTTTCCATACATTTTTTCGTAGTAGTTTCTGTATTCACCGGATATAATGGTCTCCCACCATTCGCGGTTTTCAAGATACCATTTAATGGTTTTCTTGATTCCGTCGGCGAATTTGGTCTCGGGAAGCCAGCCGAGCTCGTTGTGAATCTTTGTGGGGTCGATGGCGTAGCGCATGTCATGGCCCTTACGGTCTGTAACATAAGTGATAAGGCTCTCGGGCTTTCCGAGCTCCCTGCAGATAATCTTCACGATATCAATATTTTTCATCTCATTGTGACCGCCGATGTTATAAACCTCGCCGACTCTGCCCTTGTGAATAATAAGGTCAATGGCCTTGCAATGGTCCTCAACATAGAGCCAGTCACGGACATTGAGACCCTCGCCGTACACGGGAAGTGGCTTGTCATTGAGCGCATTCGCAATCATGAGAGGAATGAGCTTCTCAGGGAAATGATAGGGGCCGTAGTTATTTGAACAGCGGCTCACGGTCACGGGAAGTCCGTAGGTTCTGTGGTAAGCAAGCACAAGTAAATCCGCGCCGGCCTTTGATGAACTGTAGGGGCTGCTGGTGTGAATAGGAGTCTCCTCCGTAAAGAAAAGGTCGGGCCTGTCTAAAGGCAAATCTCCGTATACCTCGTCGGTCGACACCTGATGATAGCGCTTGATTCCGTACTTTCTGCAGGCATCCATAAGCACCGCAGTTCCCTTAATATTAGTGTCAAGGAAGACCTCTGGATTCTCGATAGAACGGTCAACATGGCTTTCTGCCGCAAAATTTACCACAATATCCGGCTTTTCCTCTTCAAAAAGCTTATAAACCGCATCTCTGTCCGTGATGCTTTCCTTTACAAATCTGAAATTAGGATTATCCATCACCCCTGCAAGAGTAGACAGATTTCCTGCATATGTCAGACAGTCCAGACATACGATTCTGTAGTCAGGATACTTTCCAAGCATATGGAAAATGAAGTTGCTTCCGATAAATCCGGCTCCGCCTGTAACAATAATAGTCATAATAATAACCTTACCTTTCTCAATTGATACATTTATACTATAGCATATTTCTATGTTAATTGCATTATAAAAGGTGCCCCTAGGGCACCTTCAAGCATTTTTTTATATTTTTAATTTAATAATCTGTAAATCCAGGCTATCTTTTAACAGCTATTGCTTTATCTCGCAATAAAAAAACCTGCATCCTTGGTCACATAGAAGCCTTTTCCCACCTTCTGACGCACAAACTGACGGAACTCCTTATACTTATCCACAAGATAGCTGTTCTGATTGCCATGGCAGGAAAGTATATAGTCTATCAGGTCCTCCGCACGTGTCACATAGAGTCCGTCCTTATACTGCCGCCAGTCCACACTGTCAAAATGCTTCTTCAGAAGCGCCCCTCCGTTTTCCTTTCCGAAGGCCTCCCAAAGCTCCTCCGCCGCCAGCCTGATCTTCGGGTCAAATTCTGCTGCCAGCTCGCTTATTTCGGTCATATGCGCCTTTCCGTAGGTTGCCGCCACAACTATGCCGTCTGTACGTAAAAGTCCCTTTATGGCCTTAACTGACGCATTAAAATCTTCTGCGTAAAAGAGCACATGGTTTGCGATAATCAAATCGAATTTCCCGTCATCAGATCCGTCCGGATTAATTATATCGAATTCCTCCACCCGGTTAATATCGAGCACTCTGTACGAGAACCTGTCATCCTGTCCGAACTGCTTTCGAACCTCACGAAGCATACCCTCCGACTTATCGGTCAGAAGTACCAAAATATTCTCAGGAAGCTGCTCATAGTTATCTTTCCACAAGCTTCCGTCTCCGCAGCCCAGCTCAAGAACCTTTATTGTTCCGGTCTCTTTCCGCAAAAGCCCGGCCCCGGCGACTCCTCCTGCTGCCTCACTTACCGCAGACTTCACACTTCCTGCCGCCTCACTTGCCGCAGACTTCTCACTTCCGCCTGCCTCACTTACCGCAGGCTTCACACTTCCTGCCGACTCACTTACTGCAGACTTCACACTTCCTGCCGACTCATCTGCCGCAGACTTCACACTTCCTGCCGACTCACCTGCCGCCGACTTCTCACTTTCGCCTGCCTCACCTTGTAAAAGCTGCCTGCTTACCTGCTCATAAATCCACCTGAACCAGCCCTGCTTATTCTCCGAATAAAGCTTATGAAGGTTGATACGCGTGGAAATATTGCTCGCAGTCAGGTACTGGGTCTTCAGACTGTTTTCCAGGCCTATCTCCGAAATGGAATCCATCAGCCCGGCCCAGTTCACCTGTTCCTCATCAATGACCTGCTCCCGGGTATCCTGCAAAACCTTGCGAACCAGCTTCAGCTGCTCGATTCTCTGCTCCACAAGCCCCGTCTGGATAGAAAGCTGCTCTGCCAGCGAACGATTCTCCCCCAGACTCATCTCCATTATCTCATCCAGGGAAAAGCCCAGATACTTCAGAAGCTGAATCTGCTGGATGCGCTGAAAATCCTCGTCCAGATAATAACGCGCACCGGCCTCCGACACATAGGACGGCTTCAGGTATCCGTGCTCATCATAATACCTCAGCGTCTTCTTCGTCACATGTGCCATTTTCGCAAATTTACCGCTCGAATAATATCCCTTCGGTCCCATTCTGCTCTCCTAGTAATTAATCATAAGACAGCGGCTGTCAATGGAAGCAACATTCTTAAAGCCGGTTCTGGCCATAACCGAAGCAAGCTCATTAGTCATTCCGGCAATCTTCTTTGCCACGCCCTCGGCACCCTCCTCCTTGAGAGGTCCCATAAGTGAACGGCCAAGACAGATTGCATCCGCGCCAAGCGCAAGTGCCTTATAGCAGTCCATTCCCGATTCAATTCCGCAGTCCGCAAAAATGGTAAGCTTGCCGCCTACTGCCTCGGCAATTTCAGGAAGCACCATTGCGGGTGCAACGGAATAGGGCATAATTCCGTGATGATGTGAAACCACGATACCCTTTGCTCCGATTTCAACACACTTTTTTGCATCCTCCACGCTAAGCACACCCTTGATAATGAAGGGAAGGTCGCCGGCAGCCTTTACAAAACTCTCCAGCTCTTTCATTGACTTCGGCTTCATGGGAAGTCCCATTACATTATCATAGCCGCCGTCATTTGTATAAGCATGGTCGATATCCATACCGAGACCAAAGACACCCAGCTCCTTTGCATGCTCGATACGAGAGAAAATATCATCATTATTTGCATGGGGCTTGATGAATTTTACTGAATCAGCACCGGCAGTCATGATATCATCAAGCTCTCCGTCATAGCTCTCCATACCACAGAAATTCAGCGCATTTGCAAGCTTTGCACCCTTTGCAAGCTCAACCATGCCCTTCTCATGTGTTCCGTTTAAATGAGAAAGTGCCGCAGTCGCAATCGGTGTCGAAAACTTCTTTCCGAAAAGCTCCACGCTCATATCCGGAAGATCCGAATCAATATATCTGGTCTTAACCAGAATCTTATCATAATATGCTCTTGTTATCTCGTTTGAATTAGCTGCTCCCATATTTTCACTAAATCCGTTCTGCCGGATTTCCTTTCCTGTAAAATTTATGTCCTCTTAAAGCTGCCTTCTTAAAGCACCGTGCCGCCGAAGCTTTTGCTTAAGCCGCACCTTGCAGCTCAATAATACATCACACAAGCTGCCTTACATCACGTAAGCCTTCAGCCTGTCCTTAACGTATTTCATGCTCTCCCTGTAAGCATCATCCGAAGCCAGATGCTCAATAATCATCGGCATTTCGGGATTTGCCTTAAGCGCAAGCTCGGCATAATGCTCCAGATTGAAGCTGCCCTCACCGCATGCGCACTCCTTCAGTCTGAAGGTATATTCCTCCAGAAGTCCGATATCCTTCATATGACAGCTCACAATTCCGCTGCCGAGCTTCTCAAAGGTCTCCTCCAAAAACTCGTCATGGAAGAAATATCTCTCCATTGAATTAATCATATTGATAATATCGAGATGTATTCCGAAGCGGTCTCTTTCTACCATATCCATAAGCTTAAGATACTCGTCGGGGCTCGAAGGCAGCATCCAGGGCATCGATTCAATTGTAAAAAGAGTATTCTTCGGTGCAGCCTCATCGATAACGGTCTGTATCATCTTTACTGTCTTTTCGATATGCTCTTTACTGAAATTCTCCCTGTAACCGCCGTCCCAGCGGGGGCCTGCCGCACCTGCCACATTTACGCAGCATTTTGCACCGATACGGTCCGCAAGTCTGAGCTGGTTAATACTGTACTCCAGATTCTGCTTTCTTTCGTTTTCATCCGCCGCAAGCGCATTCCTCCAGATACCAACCTCCGCTATAAGCAGGTCGTTCGCCTTTGCTTCGCTCACATACTCATCAATCAATGCCTCAGGCGCATTTGAATCCACAGGAAATACCACACTTCTGCAGCCCATTTCGCGCATCTGCTCAGCCCACTCCTTGGGCGTTGTTCCCGCAAGTGAGGTTGAAATACCAAGTCTGATCATAGAATTACCCTACCTTCCATTTATATTTTTCACACTTCTGTGACCTGTCTCTTTTAATCAATATAAGTATAAAGCCGTGGCCTGCAGGTGTCAATTAACATCACACATAGTATCTTGCCAAAAGCTCCCTCTTTTATAAAAAATGCAGGCAAAACAGGAGCTTTTACACAATATAATTCAATTAATAAGACGTCGGGGTCAAAAACATTGCCCCCGACTTAATACACGCATTTCTTCGCACTTTGTGCTCCCGAAATGCTAAAAACATTCAAAATCCGCTCATTTTTCAATGAAAAATGGCTACTTTTTCATGTTTTTGCGTGTCATAAAGGCCTTCAATGCTCTTACAAGCAAGCTTGACGAGCATTTTTGACCTTTTGACCCTTGTATCATATAATTCAATTAATAATTTGTTAATTTGATTTTCCGAAAATACGGTGTATAATCAAAAACAGGAATAATTCCTAGTTACCAATTTCACATGCAAATATCTGCCTGCATAATTCGAATAAAAAATTCAAACAAATTAATCCGATTACAAGTATTCGAAAGATTTTTTAGCTGCAGGAGAAAGGGAAAATTATTATGGAAAATTACACTATTTGCAATTGTATGAAGGTATCATACTTCGATGTTTCAGATGCTATGCAGGACAAGGACAGTTTTGAAAGTGTTGAAGCCGCTTTCGAAAGTGTACAGAAGGCTACAAAGTGCTCAACAGGCTGCGGTGGCTGCCATGACAAGGTTATGGACGCCATTTCAGAGCTTATGTACAAGTAATTTAAGCTCTCTTTGGGGTGCGGGACATAAGAAGCCCCCGCCCCGGCAGTCTATGAATACTTGACGCCGTCAGCTTATTATGATAATATAGGCATTGTACTTGTTCCCTTAGTTAAATGGATATAACGGGGTCCTCCTAAGACTCTATTGTAGGTTCGATTCCTATAGGGAACGCTCATTATAAGCGGCGATGACATATATCATTGCCGCTTTTTCTTTTTTCCTCCTAATGCAACGAATGTAATGAGTTGCTCATGGAGTTGATTGGTGCGATTTTTGCACCAATCTTTCAGTTTGAAAATTTATTTTCAAACTTCTTTATTAGCTAATGCTTCTGCCTTTATTGGTAGAAACAATACTTATACACATTATCAACATGAAAGGAACGGTGAAATTATGGACACAAAAGCAATGCAAAAACTCAGCTACGGTCTCTTCGTTCTGACCGCCCGCGAGGGTGATAAGGACAATGGCTGTATTATCAATTCAGCTATTCAGGCCGCATCAACACCCAATCAGATCAGTATCTGCGTAAACAAAGCAAATTACACACATGATATGATTATGAACACAAACAAATTTAACATTTCTGTTATCAGCCAGAAGGCAGGCTTTGATTTATTCAAGCACTTCGGCTTCAGCAGCGGCCGCGAGGTAAACAAGTTTGCGGATTTTACAGACTGTGAGCGCGCCACCAACGAGCTTTACTACATTACTAAGGGCACAAATGCCTATATGTCGGTTTGGGTTACCCGGACCGTGGACCTTGGCTCACATACAATGTTCATCGGCCAGGTAGCCAATATGGAGGTTCTGAGCGAAGACGAATCAGCCACCTATGCTTACTATTTCAGCAATATCAAGCCAAAGCCCCAGCCCGTAGGCACCACTCCCGAGGGACAAACCATCTGGCGCTGCACAATCTGCGGCTACGAGTATGTGGGCGAAGAGCTTCCCGAGGATTTTATCTGTCCTACCTGCAAGCATCCGGCTGCCGATTTTGAAAAAATAGTTAAATAAAGCGCATAGTTTTACAAAGGAAACAGCATTTGGACTGTTTCCTTTTTTTGCTAAAATGTGGTAAAATGTAGGAAGTTAATCCTACGGAGGTTCAGATGAAGTCCAAAAGCAACAAAAAAATAAATAATTACAGGCCTTACAGAACGATTTTTCTGGCAGTATCGCTGGCCTTTCTCACACTTTACCCCTTTATATGCAGACTTTCACTGATGCTTATCCCCGCCGATGAGCAGAAGCTTTTTATAAATACAAACGGCTACGCGGTTGATTTGTCCTGCTATTCAAAGGAGATTGCGCTTTTGATTTTTGCAGGCATTGTGCTTCTGTATTTTATCGGAGAACGAATCTTTCCCGATAATGTCGAAAGCATCAGCATTGACAGGATTAAGTCCCTTCGTACACCGCTTATCTGCATAGGCGGCTATGGCCTGCTTACCGTGCTTTCATATTTTTTCAGCGAACACAAAGAAACCGCCCTGTTCGGCGTTAATTCGGAATATGAAGGCATGCTTGCCATTCTGGCCTATATTGTTGTTTTCCTTTTTGCACTCTACTATCTGCGTCCTGTAAGTATTGAGCCTGCGCAGAATAAAAAGAAGCTCGCAATAGAACCGCTTAAGCTTCTTCGCGCCGGAATTATTATTCTCTGCGGCATTAGCTGCGTGCTCGGCCTTATCGAGATTTTCTGGAAGCCCATGCTTGAATTTACCTTCATTCAGGACCTCATTTCCTCTGATAAAACAAGGGATATTGCCCACAGCATCCGCTCTGAAAACTTCATCGGACAGGTTTCACTGATGTTCAATAACTCAGGCTACTGCGGCGGCTTCTGTGCCCTGATGGTTCCGGTGATGCTTTCACTTTCTCTGGAATACGGCGAAAAAACTGCAGCAAAGTCATCAGAAAGCGACAGCCGGACCAATTCCGACAGCCGAATTTCTGCTTCCTGCCGTCGCAATATGCTTCTTCAGATTATCTGTGTTCTGATTACGGGCATTCTTCTGGTTATTACTGTTTGGACCCGTTCATCAGTGGCCCTGGTAAGTCTCTTTATTTCGATACCGTTAGTACTCGTTCTTTACGGACCAAAGCGTGCTTCGATAAAGACCCTTGCCGCAAATGTCCTGGCAATTGCGGTTATTGCCGCTGCGGTTTACACCCTTACAAATGTTCTGCCGAACTCTATCAGCCATAAGCACGAGGCCGGTCTTGATACTACGGTTGAGAGCTGGTCGCAGGCCGATAATCTGCAGCCGGCAGCCGACAATCTGCCTCTCTACAGGCTTTCGAAGGCTGAAATTACCGCTGACGGAGCACTCGACTTTTGGTCTGATGATACACTGCTCAGGGTTTCAATCCACCCCATGCGTTTCTACGAGGCCCAGATAAACTATAACAGCGCAGACTTCACTGAATGTCTGATATTCTCTGACGGTACTAACGAGATTAATATCGGAGCGCCCGCTATGATGAAGCCCACCTCTATTCAGGAGGCTCTTCCCGGCTTCAGGCTGGCGGACAGCAGATATGAGGCTGTCACGATTCACGTTGACAAGGAACTGGTTATTTTCGATTTCGGATATATGGGAACCGTGGAATTCTATATGACGGAGCAGGGCTTCAAGGCCTTCGGTCAGGGCACTGAGCTGCTGGATGAAATTCCCCAGCCTGCGCTTACCGGCTTCGAAGGCATCTATCGTTTCGCTACCGGCCGCGGCTACACCTGGTCACAGACGCTTCCCATTCTGGGACGCTGTTTCCTGCTCGGTATGGGCAATGGTAATTTCGGCTTCTACTTCCGCCAGAATGAAATCGTCGGCCTCCTTAATACGCACGGAAGCTGCAAATATGTAATCGACAGGCCGCACAACTGGTACCTGCAGATTGCGGTATCGTCCGGTATTCCGGCGCTGCTGCTTGTGATTATTCTGTTCCTGCTGTATATAATCCGTTTTATAAAGAACTTAAAGGCTCAGCTGCTTCCCTCCTCAGACAGAGTCCTGTTAATCGGCATCTTCGCCGGTCTGCTCGCTTTTATGCTCTGCGGCATGATAAATGACAGCTACATTACGGTAAATCCGCTCTTCTGGCTACTGCTTGGTACAGGCATGGCCTCTGTAAATTAATTTATTTCCCGGTCCAAAACGGCCGTGTCATGCTAATCCATGATACGGCCGTTTTTGCACCAATATTTCAGTCTGAAAATTTATTTCCAAACTTTTACCTAATGCAATTGTGGAATAATCGTCCTATGACCTACAAGTTTACGCATTTCTTTCATATATCCCGTCATTTCGTCTCCGTTAAATATTTATTTTTTACAAAATTCATTTATTGATTCATGTTTGCCAAGTCCCGATGATTTTACTTCAATTGGTATCAATTTAGTTTTTGATACTAAAAAAAATCAACTTCATAATAATGTGAACTACCATTTGATGTAGCCCACATAAATTCCCCATAATCCATTGGATATATTGGAATTTTTATTTCTTCAACAAGTCAACGTCCAATTCCGTTTTATCAACATTAAAATTCAGTAAAAGTACCAATTTAAGTCAGCATTCGTTCTACAGTATGCTCATAATTATCTTCTATCAGTACA
>JAKSRW010000059.1 GCA_024403355.1 Lachnospiraceae bacterium | reverse complement strand
GCAGCGATTTTATAACGAGTGACAAGCGAAGCGGTCACGAGTTTGACTTTTTCATGGAAAATTATACCTTTCGGCGTGTAGTTCATCTGTTAATAATCAGCTGAGAATATTAGTGTCAGCAGTATACTGATTTTAGCTAACAAATAAAAAAGCGATTTGGCATAAAATAATGCTAAATCGCTTTTAATTCATGCTTTTACAGGTCTCAGATACCGCCGCGGATATTCTTCTGAAGTGATGAAGGATCGGGTGAAACCTTCATGGCTTCTGTCATTGTGATTGTACCGTAACGGACAAGATTAGCGAGGTCATCGTTCATGGTGTGCATACCGAGTGAACGTCCTGACTGAATCATGCTTGGAATCTGAATAGTCTTGTTTTCACGAATAAGGTTTGTGATACCGGTTGTGGCAACCATAACCTCAGTAGCAAGAACACGGCCTGTGCCGTCGGCACGGGGAAGGAGCTGCTGGGTGAATACACCTCGGATAACATTTGCAAACTGGGCACGAACCTGATTCTGACCTTCAAGAGGGCAGGCATCAATGATACGTTCTACTGTCTGGGAAGCAGATGTGGTGTGGAGTGTTGAAAGCACCAAGTGTCCGGTCTCTGCAGCGGTGATGGCTGCTGAAATAGTCTCGTAGTCACGCATTTCACCTACAAGGATGATATCGGGATCCTCACGGAGAGCTGAACGCAGAGCACCTGAGAAGGTATCAACGTCCTTACCGATTTCACGCTGGTGAATCATAGCCTTGTTATGAGGATATACATACTCGATAGGATCCTCGATTGTCATAATGTGACGTGCGTTAGTCTGATTAATGAAATCAACGATTGAAGCGAGAGTAGTAGATTTACCGCTACCGGTAGGTCCTGTAACGAGGATAAGTCCTCGGGGTGTGGTGGCAAGGTCGCGTACTGCATTGGGAAGACCTAATTCCTCGAAGGAAGGAATTCTCTTCTCAAAAAGACGGATGCTGGCTGCCAGATTGTTTCTCTGATGATAGATATTGGCACGGATACGGTAGCCGTCGGGAAGCATTACACCGACATCAAGATCCTTACCGCTGTTGATATATGCGCGCTCATCATCTGTGAGAATAGAGTAAATCATTTCACGTGATTCATCTGCAGTCGGAACATCATCCAGAATCTTCAGTGTTCCAAATCTACGAATTGCAAGAGCGGTACCTACAGTGATATGAATATCAGAGCATTTATTGGCACGAGCATATGCAATCAGTTCGTCAAAATTCATCATAATTGCGTTCCCCCAATATCAGATTATTCAGGCTTATGAAATATTAAGCCAATATATACTAAATATAGCATAATAATGCAGAAAAAGCAATAAATTAGTTTTGAAACTAATAAAATCTAAAAATAACATTTTTTCATAATGTATTTGAGAAAGAATGTTGAAGTGAGGCCTGTAGTTGTGGTATAATATATAATGTTTTATTGCGCAAAGGTTGGAGGGTTTACATTATGAAAAAGCTTGTTAAGGTCTGGACATCTACCAGTGCGGTTCTTAAGATATTTATAGGCCTTGTTCTGGGTGCTGTTTTAGGACTTTTTGTACCGCAGGCTTCGGCTATCGGAATAATGGGTTCGATATTTGTGGGAGCCCTGAAGGCTATTGCACCCGTTCTGGTTGCTACACTTGTAATGTCTGCTATTTCAAAGGCAGGAAGAAATATCGGCAAACGTTTCAGAACAGTTATAGTCCTGTATTTGCTCAGTACGCTTCTTGCGGCACTTGTTGCGGTTATCGGAAGCTATATTTTCCCTGTGACTATGCAGCTGAAGGATGCGACTACAGGTAATCCTCCTCAGGGAATCGGTGAGGTATTCAACAATCTTCTTACCAATATGGTTTCGAATCCTCTTCAATCCGTTTCAACGGCAAACTACACAAGCGTTCTTTTCTGGTCAATTATTCTCGGACTTGGTTTAAAGAAGTTTGCAAAGCCCGCCACAATCGATATGGTGGCTGATTTTGCAGAGGTTGTGTCACAGGCTGTTCGCTGGGTAATTCAGTTTGCACCCTTTGGTATTATGGGTCTTGTATTCGAATCTGTTTCGGAAAGCGGTCTTTCTATATTTACCGATTACGGCAAGCTTTTAGGCCTTCTTGTGGGCTGTATGCTTGTGGTTGCGCTTGTGGTGGATCCGATTCTTGCGGCTGTTTATCTTAAAAGAAATCCTTACCCGCTTGTATTTAAGTGTCTTAAGGAAAGCGGACTTACGGCCTTTTTTACCAGAAGCTCTGCCGCTAATATTCCCATTAATATGGGACTTTGTGAAAGACTTGGACTCGAGAAGGATTTTTATTCGGTATCAATCCCTCTCGGTGCAACAATAAATATGGATGGTGCAGCTATCACCATCACGGTTATGACACTTGCTACCGCACATACGCTCGGTATGACAGTGGATATACCTACCGCTATTATTCTCAGCCTTCTGGCTACTCTCGGTGCCTGCGGTGCTTCTGGTGTTGCGGGCGGATCACTTCTGTTGATTCCCATGGCATGCTCCTTATTCGGAATTTCCAATGAGGTTTCAATGCAGGTAGTGGCAGTAGGCTTCATAATCGGTGTTATTCAGGATTCTGTCGAGACGGCACTTAATTCCAGCGGTGACGTTATGTTTGCGGCTACGGCTGAATTCCATGACAGAATTAAAAGAGGCGAGGAAGTTAAATTTTAATAATAAATTGAAAGGTAAGATTTTACTATGAAACGTGGTTTTAAGAAAAAAATGCTCATTGCTTTTCTTATAGCGGCCTTTTCGCTTTCAGCGTTAAGCGGCTGTGAGAAGAAGGACGAAACAAGCCCTGCGGCTACACCTACCGTTTCTGCAGAGCAGGACAAGACTCCTGATGCAGGCGAGCAGAAAACTGATGACAAGCAGGATAACAGTGCGGATAAGTCTGACGCTGATACCGGTGCGGTTAAGGATGAAAACATCGGCGTAACAGGCGAGAATGACAAGGCAGAGGATGACAATGATGAGAAGGAATCAGATAAGCCTTCTTTTTCACTGGAGCTTCCGGAGGGAACCGTTACAGAGCAGACACTTGGCTTTGATGAGAGCGGTAAATTCCTCTTTAATGTAGAGAATGAGTTCAGCAGCGAGACTGTTACACTTAATATTGTCTGCCCCTCAAATGCAAAGGTTTATTACACCCTGGACGGTACAACACCTACCGAGGCAGACACTCTTTACACAGAGCCCATAAAATTTGCACCGCTTGAGAATAATCTCAAGGAGATCCATATTTTCCGTGCTGTAGCCGTATTTGAGACAGCTGATGATTATTACAAGTCATCGGTGGCTACACGTTCATTCTTTGTTGCAAAAAATGTTAATGAGCGTTTCTGCATGGATGTATTTTCAGTAATCGGTGAGCCGGCTGAACTTACAGATTCACCCAAGGGAATCCTTTACGGTCTGAATTATAAGAAAAAGGGCAGAGAAAACGAGAAGATGGTATACCTTGAGGCCTTTAAGCACGGCGGCTCGAATATTTTCTCACAGTATGCCGGAGCCAGAGTTTACGGCGGATACTCAAGACAGTACGCAATTAAGTCACTTAAGTTTTTTGCAAGAAAATCCTATGACGAGGACAATACAAGCTTCAAGTTCAAGCAGTTTGATACACCCAAGCAGGACGGTTCGGGTAAGGAAATCAAGAAGTATGACAGACTTGTTTTAAGAAGTCACGGTAATGATTTCCAGTTCCTTTTCCTTCGTGATGAGCTTAGCCAGGCACTTGTAAAGCAGGCAGGCTTTATGGATTATGAGAGCTGTGTTCCCGCAGTCGCTTATGTAAACGGAAAATATTACGGCTTCTTCTGGCTCCATGAGAATTACTGTGATAAGTATTTTAAGGAGAAGTACGGTAAGGCTGACGGTAACTTCATCGTTGCCGAGGGCAGTGAGAAGGAGAAGGCAGAGGACGAGGATATTCAGAGCTGGATTGATGATTATAATGCAAAGTACGCAGAATTCAGTGCACTTGATTTAACAGATGACGCAAACTTCCAAAAGGTATCGGAATTTATGGATGTAAATAATTATCTTGATTATATGTCATGGAATATTGCGATTAACAACTTTGACTGGCCCAATAATAACTACAAGTGCTACAGATTCGTTCCCGATGAGGGCGCATCCACAGGCGAGGGCGTATTCGACGGAAGATGGCGTTTCCTTCCTCATGATATGGACTATGCTTACGGTCTCTATGACCAGAGAGAGACACTTCCCGGCTACGATACACTTAAGATTGTACTCAAGGAGAGCGACAACAGAGGGGCACCCCTTCTTGCAAAGCTTCTTGAAAGAAAGGATTGCCGAGCTTATTTTAAGGCTAAGACCTATGAGTATTTCGACGGTGCACTTGACGGAGCAAATATTATAAAGACCTACGAGGAGCTTGATGCTATGCGTAAGGATGAGATGCCTTACTATTTCGATCTTCTTAAGGAAATCCAGAAGACCGACTGGTCTGTATGGGCATCAGCCGACAGCTACGCAGGTTTTACAAAGTCACTTTATGATTTCGCAGAAAAGCATGAGGAGGCAGCACTCAGATATCTTGAGGAGCATCTTCCCGATATAGAATAAGGAGACAGGTTAAAAATGATCAGTTTTCAGGAAAAAATCTGGAAAGACGGAGAGTATAATTACGAGGCAGCGTATGGCTTTGTACCTAATATTTACAGCTACCTTCACGATGATGACAAGATTCGTCCCTGTATGCTTGTAGTACCCGGCGGCGGATACTGTATGGTCTGCAATGTAGAGGGAGAGCCTATGGCGAGAATCTCTTATGCGGACGGAATGAACGTTTTTGTACTGACATATACTACAGATATTACCATGTCTGTACCGCTGAAGCTTCAGCCGCTTAATGATTTATCCCGTGCTATAAGATATATCAGGGCAAACAGTGAGCGTTTCCATATCGATGTCAATAAGCTTACTATAGTAGGTTCATCGGCAGGCGGACACCTTTGTGCAAGTATCTGTACACATTATGCGGATATCGAGGATTGCGATCCTGAGCTTAATCGTTTTTCAAACAGACCTGACAGCTCGATTCTCTGTTATCCCGTTATTACCTCAGGCGAGTTTACACATATTTACTCTATTCAGGCACTGGTTGGTACTGAGCCCTCAAAGGAGGAGCTTGAGTATTTTTCATTGGAGAAGCAGGTTACACCTGATACACCTCCCTGTTTTGTATGGCAGACGGTAGAGGATGACCTTGTACCGGTTGAGAACAGTATGCTTTATGCGGAAGCACTCAGAAAAAATGCTGTGCCTTATGCGTACTATGCATTTCCTCACGGACGCCATGGTCTTTCTGTTGCAAATGAGGATGTATGGAAGGGCGATTTCGGTGCCCCTTATACCTTCGAGCAGGTTGACAGAGCTATCGAAAATGTTAAAAATAATACAGCCGTTAATGTATCACAAAAGCGTCATGATGAGCTGATGATGCAGTTCTTTGGTAATTTGGAGGGTATAAAGAAGGAGCCGGAAAAGCAGGAGCTTCCCGAGACTGATAATAAGCCCGCCGAGCCTGTTATATCAGATGCTGAAAAGTATGCGGATGTAGCAATGTGGCCGTCGCTTTGCAGACACTGGCTTAAAAGCATTAATATGTTATAAAATAATTGATTGAAAGGCATGGAAATTATGATTATAGCAATTATTATTTTAGTGATTATTTTGATTGCGGCAGCGGTAATCCTCTGCGGTTATACAGGTATCCGTATTCCAGTAAAGAAGAAGGAGGGCGTAAAGCGTATAGCCTGTGTAGGAGATAATATCACCTACGGACGTTCGGTAATGGGCTGCTTTTTCAGAGCTTATCCAAACATTCTTCAGAAGCTTCGCGGAGAAAGCTATCAGGTAGGAAACTTCGGTGTTCCGGGTGCAACTCTTCAGACTACGGCCGAGAAGCCTTATAGCAATTCAAAGGCCTTTGCAGAGAGTATCGCTTTTGATCCCGATATAGTGCTTATAATGCTGGGAACTAATGATGCCAAGGATAGAAACTGGCGTTCAGAGGAGCATTTTGCAAAGCAGTATGTTGAATTTCTCGAGAGATACAGCAGTCTTGAAAAGGCTCCCAGAATCATTATCTGTGTTCCGCCCTATGTTACAAAGCCCAGAAATTTCCTTTTCTCATTTACCAATAAGGTTGACCCTGAAAAGATGCTTCAGGTAGTTAAGTCAATCAAGGAGGTAGTTGTAGAACAGGATGCATACGCCATTGATTTTAACGGTATTACAAAGGGCAGCAAGCAGCTTTTCAGTCTTGACGGACTTAATGTAAACGGCGAAGGCGCAAATATTATCGCCGGTGTTATTAACAAGCTTATGTAAATTAAATGAGCCCTTGGGGACGGGGGTATTGGTTCATTTTGGTACGGGTCTTGTGACCCGTACTTTTTTGGTTTGCGCGCCATGGGCGCGCTCTAACGGGTGAAAGTCCCGAACACG
>JAKSRW010000058.1 GCA_024403355.1 Lachnospiraceae bacterium | reverse complement strand
CTCGAACCCAGGGCCTCCAGAGCCACAATCTGGCGCGCTAACCAACTGCGCTATATCCACCATATAAACAGAAAAAAATACTAACCCAGGTCACAGGATCCGGATTAGATAACGTGCCAGAAGGGATTCGAACCCCCGACACACGGCTTAGAAGGCCGTTGCTCTATCCAACTGAGCTACTGGCACAGCTCATATAAAACTAATCTGCCGGGAATTATCAACACACCCCGAACCGATGTCACATCGTCCCGGAACGGTCTCATATTCTCAAGCAAAAAGCGGGTGATGGGAATCGAACCCACGTATTCAGCTTGGAAGGCTGATGTTCTACCATTGAACCACACCCGCGTATACAATATTCTTTTGTTGTCTTTCACAACGCAAGAACGATTGTATCACAGAGATTTATACTTGTCAACAGATTTTTTCAGAAATATTTTTATTTTTTTATGAAGCATCTAAACTGCCGATCAGATATCATTCAGCTTAAGGTCGTCCTTCTTAATCCAGTTAATCTTTCTTAATATAAGGCAGAACACTTCCGACAGAATTGCGGGAAGAACAATACTTATCAGAATAAGTCCTATCCAGTCAAATGCTGTGATAGCAGTCTTCGTTCCTGCTTCAACAGCCTGAGTCCAGCCTGTATAAACACCAATCTGTCCTACAAGTCCGCAGGTACCCATACCTGACGAAACCGCAGGTCCGTCCATTCTGAGCCCGAACACGCAGGTCGCAATAGGACCGGTGATGGCAGAAGCAAGTGTGGGCGGGATCCAGATTCTGGGGTTCTTAATAATATTACCCATCTGAAGCATGCTTGTACCAAGTCCCTGCGATACAAGTCCGCCTACCTTATTCTCACGATAGCTCATAACCGCAAAGCCTATCATCTGAGCCGAACAGCCCGCAACCGCAGCGCCGCCCGCAAGTCCCGTGAGTCCAAAAGCCGCACAGATTGCCGCAGAGCTGATAGGAAGTGTAAGTACCATACCTACCACAACGGATACAACAATACCCATAAGGAAGGGCTGTAATTCAGTAGCCGTCATAATCAGGTCGCCGAGAAGGTTCGCCGCCTTGCCGATATAAGGCGCACAGCCCATGGATAAAAGCACACCTACGCATATAGTAACGAAGGGAGTCACCAGTATATCCACCTTTGTTTCCTTCGAAACCATCTTTCCTATTTCTGTAGTGATAATCGCAATAAAGAATACCGCCAGAGGGCCGCCCGCGCCGCCTAAAGAATTAGCCGCGTTACCTACCGCCAGCATGGAAAACAGTACAAGGGGCGGTGCCTGAAGTGCGTAAGCAATAGACACAGCCATTGCGGGGCCGGCCATAGCCTTTGCAAAATTGCCTATATCAACCAGTCCGTTGGCGATGGTAGCCATCACAGAACCCTCAGCCTCTGTGCCCGTAACAAAAGCAGAAAGCAGCGTAGTTCCGATGGTTCCGATAATCGTTCCTATAAGCAGTGATGCAAACAGACCGCTCGCCATGGCACCCATAGCGTCAATAAAATATCTTTTACCGGAAATAATAATGTTCTTTCTCTTCAAAAATGCCTTAAAGCCTGATTTTTTCTCTTCGCTCATTTTATTACCATATCCTTCTGTCTGCAGCTAATTTGTTCATTCGTATATTCCATACGAATTGCACAGACACAAATTTGCATGTGAAAATATAGGTTACTCCCTGCCTTAGAGGGGCAAAGGGCTTGTACTTTCACAGACTACGATTTTTATTTCATAGTTTTTATAGCATATTCCTATTATAAATACAAGACACCCCTTGTTCAATTATTGCTAAATACCCATCGCAGAATTTGCAAGATTTCCTGCAAGGCGGCTTTTAGTTAAAAATACGCTTGTCAATAAAATTCCATTTTGCTATAATACGCACTGTTGCAATTTATCGTTATTATTCAAGGAAGGTAAGTCTTTTGTTCCCTGTAAAGATTGGTAATTATTTCATACTACACAGGTAGAAAGACGTGGTTATTTATATGAGTAATGATAACAGAAATAAAATGGGCGTCATGCCCGAGGGACGTCTGCTTATATCAATGTCCCTTCCAATGATGATATCCATGCTCGTTCAGGCATTGTACAATATCGTCGACAGTATCTTCGTATCGCGAATCGGCGCAGATTTAGGTCCCATCATCCAGGATGGTGACAAGCTCATCACGCAGGGTGAGGCCGCTCTTACCGCCGTATCTCTCGCATTCCCGCTCCAGTCGCTGATGATAGCCATCGGTGCAGGTACAGGTGTCGGTGTAAACGCTCTCGTATCAAGGGCACTCGGCGCCAAGGACCAGAAGGAAGCTAATGCTACCGCAGAAAACGGTATATTCGTATTCGTCCTCAGCTACATCTTCACCGCAATTGTCGGTCTTCTCGCAGTCAAGCCCTTCTACAGCTTTATGACCTCTCCCGAACAGACCGAGATTTACGAATACGGTGTGCAGTACCTTACCATTGCGATGACTCTCTCGTTCGGTATTTATATGCAGTTCATTTTCGAAAGACTGCTGCAGTCCACAGGACGTACATTTTTCACGATGCTTTCGCAGGCCACGGGTGCAATTATAAACCTTATACTTGACCCTATCCTCATCTTCGGCTACTTCGGTCTTCCCGAAATGGGTGTAAAGGGTGCTGCCCTCGCTACCATCATCGGACAGATTATCGCCGGATTTGCTGCATTTTTCTTCAATAAGAAAAAGAACAACGACCTTCAGCTTTCATTCAAGGGCTTCCGCCCCAACAAAGCAATTATTAAAAACATCTACAAAATCGGTGTTCCTTCGATAGTTATGCAGTCCATCGGTTCAGTAATGACCACAGGTATGAATACGATTCTTATGGATCTTTCTTCTACCTCGGCTGCGGTATTCGGTATTTACTTCAAGCTTCAGAGCTTCTTCTTCATGCCCGTGTTCGGACTTAATAACGGACTCATTCCGATTATTTCCTTCAATTACGGTGCGCGAAACAGAAAGCGTATGATTACTACACTTAAATATGGTTTTATGATTGCATTAGGTCTTCTGCTGGTAGGCTTTATCGCCTTCGAATTCTTCCCCGAATTCCTCTTCAGCTTCTTCGATGCATCGGCCGATATGCTGGAAATCGGTATTCCCGCGCTCCGCATCATCGGAACCCACTTCCTTATCGCATGGTTCTGTATCGTTGCGGGAAGTATGTTCCAGGCCATCGGAAAGGCCTCATACAGCCTTTATGTGTCTGTAGCGCGTCAGCTGCTCGTACTTTTACCCGCAGCATACATTCTGGCCAAATTAGGCGGTTTAGCTGCAATCTGGTGGTGTTTCCCCATCGCCGAGCTCATGTCACTCCTTATTTCGGTCATCTGCATGGTACGCTCCTTCAGGCATGACCTCGCAGGCTTCTAGGATAAATAAAAAACAAATCGCATCGTGGTAAGCCATGATGCGATTTTTTTATTCGGCCGATAGTCAAACTCGTGACCGCTTCGCTTATATATTTTTAATTCAAAGACAGATTTCTTCGATCCACTCTCTCTTCCGGATAACAGAAAGCCAGTCCCCGGGAATAGCCTCATACCCGTAATACAGTCCCGCCAGACCACCGGCGATAGCTGCCACAGTATCCGTATCCTCGCCCAGATTCACAGCCTTCAGCATACATTCCTTATAGGAACCGCTGTTAATCAGGCACCAGACAGCGGCCTCAATCGAATCAATCACATAGCCGGACGATTTAATCTTTTCCTCCGGAACATTTCTGAATTCAGACAAAGTGAAAAGACGTTCAAGGTGTGCTCTCTCCGACAAATTAGATAAATCGCGCCCGTAATAGCTCAGGCCTTTATCGATTCCATCCTGCAGCAGTGCTTCAAGAGTATGCTTTTCATCATCCTGCGCCGCATCAAGAATACTTTTTACCATAAAATAATAAATACCGCAGCAGATTTTACCCCTGATATGATTATGTGTCAGACCGCTTACAATATGGATGCTCTCAACAGCCTCATCCTCAGAAGTACATACCTTCTTCTGTCTTTCATAGTAATAAAGACAAACAGGAAGAATACGCATCAGCGCACCGTTACCGTTAGCATATTCACCGGTCGCTCCACAGCTCGCAATGTCCCGGCTCTCCATAAACCTGTATATGGCATCAGTGCAGGTTATGCCCTGATCAAACGCCCTGCCAAAGGGCGTATACATTCCCTTCGTCTCCCATTCCACGAATCGTGTCATGATATCATACGGGTCTACTCCGTTCTTTTCCTTAATGCTGACTAATGTAGCGAGCGCCATCGAACTGTCATCAGACCAGCTGCCTTCGGGCATATTAAAAAAGCCACCGCTCTCCATCCCGGTCACCAAACCCTTAGGTCGGTTCTTAATTTTGTCTCTCGATAAAAACTGCACCGGAACCCCCAGCGCATCGCCCACTACAAGCCCCATCATGCCATCAAGCCATATATTTTTACCCATGCGTATCTTCTCCATTCTGCACGTCCTTATATTATAAACTCAGCATCAAATTTCTTTACCGATTCCCTGTTCAAGTCATCATTATATATATCGGATTCTACAATGTTATTTATTCCCCATACTTCCACCCATTTTCGCCATGGTAAATCATCAATTTGGTCATGCCACCATCAATACAGATATTTTCGCCGGATATTATTCCAAATCAAGCGCCTGGTTATTCCCAAATTAAAAAACAAGCACCCGGGAAATCAGAATTCCAGCTCAAGGGAACTTCAATTTTCAAGGCTTACTGTTGTTCAAAAAAGCAGCCAACTCTACATCAGCTGCTTTGACATCAAATATTTCTTCCTTGATACTGTACTGTTAGAACAAATACTTTTTTTGAAACATTATCTACTTTATAGATTGCCAGATAATTATCAATTATTAATTGTTTGTATCCTTTACCAGCATATCTTCCAACCAATCGATCTTGATGCGCCTCCGGCATCTGTTCCAGTGTCCTTATTGCATCCCATATTCTATCTGTCTGCTCTTTGGCATTTTCTGGTGAAAGTTTTTCAAGTGCAATATATGCATAGATGTCATCTATATCACGTAAGGCTTTAGGATATAACATAATTTCATATTTATCCATAGTATTTTTGATTTAACCTTTCCATTGCACTATTCATCGAAATTGGCTGTGAACCTTCTTCTACCTCTTTCTCTGCCTCATAAATAGCTTGGTCAAACTTATTAATCTGTGCAAACCTGTCATATAATTCCGCACTCATTACAACCAGGTCACTATAACCATTTTTTGTTATAAAAATAGGTTCCTGTTGCTTATGTGCCAGTTCAGATATTTCACTTGTATTCCTTAAATCTCTAATCGGCAAAATTGTTGGCATATTAAACACCTCTCTTCCATATGTCATAATTGTAGCATAATTATGCCTCGCCGTAAATGGAAATTTTTTGACCCCGATTTTAACACCATTTTAAGGTCTCTCCAAGGTATAATTTTAGGTTTTTATTCCTCAAAAACGTCATAGAGACCATTTTTATAGGGTCAACTAGAAGTTAGTTTTTCATTTGACCATTATGAATATGTGCCCTGTCGATATGAGTCGCCACTATAAAAGCATGCTCGCCCTTGGTCCATCGCATTGCGGTTTCATATCCGATTCTGTTTGCTTCCTCCGGAGTAATCTCGCCCGGTGCGAAGGATTGGCGGATCTGATATGCAATCACATCGTGCTTATGATTTCTTCCGGTCTTATGCTGATATTCTCTTTTTGCAAGAAGGAATTCCTGGTCGCAGCTCTTCGGATCGCACATATAAGAACTGATACATTCGCCGTCGTTTGTCTTTGCAGCATTCTCCGAATAATCGGTTCTGTCCGCAAGGCACTGTGCCACTGTTTTTCCCTATGCTGCCATCGGTCATGAGCTCACCGAATGGCGGTTATTATTAAAAATGAATTTGCGAAAAACTATTGACAGTATCTCCCTTGTTGATATGTAATGGTATAAGTCTTGTTGCTACCATGTTTTTCTCCATAAGAAAAGAGCACCGCCCGAAAGCAAGTGCCCTATAATTTTTAATAAACAATTATTATAAAAGATTTATGCTAACATATCAGACATATCCGTCAACAACATTTCCCAAAGGTTCCGTTCCCCAATAGATATAAACGGCATTTGTCTTTTTTTCATCGTAAATACCATTCCAACCATATTCCTCAGGTTTTTCGGAATAAAAAATCCCATTGAGTTTTTTTCCAACAGATATATAAACATATGTGTCATCAGGGAGATTATCAATACTATCCATAATTTCCCCAATTCTCTGTTCCGATAACTTTGCTGCTGCAAATATATCGTTTAAGTATGTATCATACAATTCCGGTCTGCTGTTGCAGCTGTGAAGTTTCGGACTGAAATAATGTGATGAAAGAACCGACTCGATATTCTCGTCAAACTCTATTTCACACAAATAATTGGTTTCAATCATTTGCTTCTTACCTAAATTACTTACGATTATTACACAGATTATTAAAGCCACAATAACAAAAACAGCAATACAAATAATAATATGTTTTTTCTTCATTTTGCTTCTCTCTTATTTTATTTTGTTCAATAAAAAATATAATCAAATTTATAAACTGTTGTCGTCGTTTTATATTTAAATCCCAAAAATGAATTGGTATTCATTGTATCCTCCCTATACTTGTAAATCGCAACATCTTTAGTAGGAGAATATAAAGTAAGACCATTAGGAGCAACATTAGTTAATGAATAATACGGCTTATTATCCGAATTCTTTAAGTCTTTAACATCCTCTACCTTGCCAACGAACCTTTTTAGCCCAATTGCTTTTGCATGTCCTGTAATCATCATATCTAACGGTCCGATTGGTGTTCCTGCTTTTTCCAAATCTGCACGAATTTTTCCATAACTTTCATCTGCCAATGAATCAAAATTCATAATCTCAATATTGGCCAATAATAAAGCTAACGCAACTCTAGCTATTCCGTTGAGTTTGATTTATGTTGAATGCCGCATCATTTTGGGTGGGGCATTTAAGTTACGACCAGAAATCCTCTTCCGAGATAAAGTCGCCATTTTTTATCTCAGAATCACTTTTCTCGAGCAACACCTTTTCCTTTTCAGTTACTTTTGTAAAATCAGGATCCCACGCAATTATAAGTTTCTTTATTAGAGCATTTACCATTGAAACATCCTCGTCCGGAAGAATATCCAATAACTCTGCCGTCTGTAAAGTTGATGCTTTTAACATATCCAAATCCTCCTTTTTTTTGAACGTTATACCATTTTGGGCATATCGTTCAAGATATAACACAAAACTACCAGACAATATATTCAAGTGCTTCAAGAAAAGTGTCGTCTTCCTTTTTAGACAATATCATAAGTAATCAATTGCTTCCTGTTCCAGTTTACAATCATGTTGTTGGATGTAGATTCCATAGTTCATCATGCGCGACATACTGCCACGGAACAAAATGATCAACAGATATGCTCTCATCCGCAAGCGCCACAGAGCCATAGATATCAGTTAATGACGGATCAATCTGAATAACTAACTTCCAATACTTTCTGACTCTTTCAATATCTCTGGCAGCAGGTGCTTCAATCTTGTTTGCAATTCCCGGAACACTCGGATTTTTATTTTGCAGGTATTGAATCAGCTTCAACTGAGTCCAGGCCTTCAGTATCTCTTTATGCTTAACAAGATACTGTGCCCATGCTGCATCCACTTCTCCTCTCGTCATTTTGAATACTTTATTATACCTCAAAATAACTTTTTCGTAAACATGCATGGGGCAAATTATGTACTTCTTTGTGTGTTAAGTACAATTATGGTATTTTAAATTAGCTCTAAAATTACGCTTCAAAAAGCTTTTTTTGCTGATAATCAGGACCACCGGCTTAGCCGGTGGTTTGCTCTGCGGCTATAAGCCGCTGTTTC
>JAKSRW010000057.1 GCA_024403355.1 Lachnospiraceae bacterium | reverse complement strand
GTGATGAAATTTTAAGGAAATTTCAAGGTTGTTTCATTATTCAGTTGTCAAGGTTTTGACTACCTCAGGTCTCTTTCGTTTTGCCCCTCGGTGCGTCAGCAAGATGTAGTATATCACCGTAATATGGGTTTGTCAACAACTTTTTTAAACTTTTTTTAAAAATTTTTTAAAATAGTTTTTTCAAGGCCAAAAACCACAATATATGGTGGTTTTTGGCCTATTATGAGGCATTTTTCTATGATTTTTACTGCTGTATTTTTTGCCGAAATCCTGAATTGTATCTATTTATTATGGTTTTCACACAAATTTTATTTGCATGAAAAAAGATATGAAAACGGCTGTTTGTGATTGCTGTCGTAGTCTGTCTGCTCCATACCGGGCCTGTCATTCAATGCACATTTGATAAGTGTCTTGGTGAGTCCGGGTACGTCGTCTCTTTCTAAGGCTTCATTTACATCAAGCCAGATTACCTCACTGTTTTCATCATTATCCGATGCGGGCTCTCCCGAAACATAGTCTGCCCTGAAAGCAACATACCAGTCCTTTGCGTTCATTCTGATTGCAATGATGTCCTTCGGTTCCACCACAACCTTTGTTTCTTCCATATATTCACGCTTGACCGCTTCAATGGGTGACTCTCCGAAATTGCAGTAGCCTCCCGGTACTATAAGCTTGCCTGCGCCTCCGCCGTAGGTATGCCTTCCGAGAAGAACCTTTCCGTCTTTAATTACTACAGCCGTTACCGACTGGCTCCAATTTGTATTGTCTCCGTTCATATTTCCTCCTAATGCAACGAATGAAATGAGTTGCTCATGGAGCTGATTGGTGCGATTTTTGCACCAATCTCATAGTTTGAAAATTTATTTTCAAACTTTCTCCTAATGCAACGAATTAAATGAGTTGGCCCAGGGAATAGATCTGTGCGTTTTTTATTATAATTCAATTTACCGGCTGCCACAAGCTAAAGCTTGCAGAAGCTTCATTTATCAATTATACTTTTATTATTGTAATGATAGTTCAGGAAAGGATGGCGTTTACTATATGAAGCTCATATTTATCAGACATGGAGATCCCAACTATGAAAATGATTCTCTTACCGAAAAAGGCCGCCGCGAGGCTCAGCTTCTTGCAAAAAAGGTCCAAAAAATGAAGATAGACAAGTGTTTTCTTTCGCCTCTCGGAAGAGCGCAGCAGACAGCGCATGCCTGCATAGATGCTATGGGAATCACCGGTATCAGCTATGACTGGTTAAGGGAATTCTGGCCGCGTATTCACCGACCGGACGCCCCCGACAGAGAACATATCTGCTGGGACTGGATGCCTGAGGACTGGACTGTTCACGATGAACTTTATGATTTTAATAAGTGGACCGATAATCCTGTTTTTAAAGAGGCTGACGTGAATTCTGACCTTCAGACCGTATATGATGGCTTCGGTAAGCTTCTTTCGGAGCTTGGCTATACAAAGGAAGGCCGCTATTTTAAAGCTGAAAGGCCTAATAATGACACGATTGTTTTCTTCTGTCATTTCGGTGTTATAATGCTTATGCTCAGCTACCTGATGGACCTGCCTCCCATGCCTCTGTGGCAGAGCTTTCTGGCACCAACCACCTCTGTTACTACCGTAGTCACGGAGGAACGTCGTCCCGGAAAGGCCGCCTTCAGACTTCTTGGCTTCGGCGACACATCGCATCTCGAAGCAGGTGATGAGCCCGTATCCTTCTCGGGCAGATTCTGTGAATGCTATACGAACGAAAACGAAAGACATTAAAATTAAATCCCATAGCTGTGTGCATTTTAGGACTTTCTGCTGTCACAGTATATGGGATTTGTTTTTTTATAAACTGTTATTTACTTTTCCATATCAATAATTTTCTCTGCATCGGCAATTGCCTGTTCATGGCTTTTGAATACCACACCATGTATTCCCTGACGCTCAGCCTCTTCGATATTTACTACGGTATCATCTATAAATATGCTTTCTTCTGCCTTTATGCCGCATTTTTCAAGCAGTCTTTTGTAAATTTCCGGATTTGGCTTTACCATTTTTTCTTTGTAGGAAAGAATTCCTCCGTCCATCAGGGGCATAAAGGAAAGTGATTCGGGACACTGAGTTTCACATTTATTTGAAAAATTAGAAAGAAACCAGACCTTAAAGCCTCTGTCCTTGTAGGACTGAATCCAGCTTTTTGCATAATCAAACGGTGTTACCATTCCCTTAACATAATCAAATGCGTCATGCAGCTCCTTCTCAATTCCGGGATCACGGTCAACAAACAGCTGCACAATCTCTTCATCAGTGTATACGCCCCTGTCGAATTCCGCCCAAAGCTCACACATAACGGATGCCTTTCCGATGCGCTCCACCATTGCTCTGTCATAGCCCTTATCGAACTGAAGATACTCCGCCCATCTGAAATGTGCCAGAACGTTTCCTATATCAAAAATTATATTTTTTATCATGTATTTACCATTCCCTTCCGTGTGAACCGCAGTTAATTTCTCTATATTTACAAAACGGCCTGCAAAGTGATTCACAGGCCGACTGTTTTGCCCACTCTGTTACAACACAGTTGAGAATAGCAGATTTTCTCTTATTTTACAAGTTTATAATAGCTGTTTGAGGTGATTTTATATACTATTGTATAGATTATCGCAAATGCCGCAACACTGACCGCAGCGGCTGTAAGCAGCGAGCTGAGGCTGCTTATGCCTATAACGATAAGACATCTGTAAATCATGGGGAAGGCAAAGCACAGGTGTACAACTGCTGCCAGCAAAGGCATGTAGAAAACGGTTTTCATCTGTGAATTTATGCTCCTTCTGATATCGGCATCCGTCATTCCGATTTTCTGCATAATCTCAAATCTTGAACGGTCCTCATAACCTTCGGAAATCTGCCTGTAGTAAAGCATCATAACAAGTGCGGATATGAAAATGAAGCTGAGAATGCATCCGATAAAGAACAGTCCGCCGTAAAGGGCAAAAAAGTCTTCGACTGCTTCATCCCTTCGTTCGCCCAAGCAGTATACAAGCTTATTTTCAAATTCTTCACAAACTTTATTTCCTGCCTCCCGGGCCATGTTTGCAATTTCAGAATTGTCCTCAATGTTACCTAAAATATCAAAGTTATATTCCCATCTGATATATCTGCCTTGAAAGATGCCGCTGTCCTCTAAGGGAAGCTTATTTACAATGAAAACCACAATTTTACCAAGCGATGAGGACACGGCACCGGGACGATAAAAGTCCTCGACGCGCTCCTTTATCGTATAGTCCAGTTCCCCGTTGATGCGGACCTTATCAGCCCTGAAACGGTCTCCGTATTCACAGCAGATGGCTTCGTTATCATTAAGCACGCAATTCTCACCGGTATAACTGTTATAATCTTCAGTGCTGATGAAACACACATCCCATATATCAGATCTGTCGTCATTTAAAGCATCATAGCTATATATTTTTTCATCAACGCTGAACTCGCCATCCTTAAAACGAAGAGTACTCCAGAGTATTTCCATATCCATGATGTTTGTTGCCGCAGCGTTATTTTTCTCAATAATCTCATTACACAAGGTCCTGTAACGGTTCTCAATTATATCGCGCGAGCTTTTATCCAGTTCGGCTTTAATGCCAATCTCATTCATAAAAAGTCTCGGATATCTCTCATTAAACATTGTTTCCTTTCCAAAATACATACAGGATGAGGATGCAATCATAACAAGCACCATGGTTGAAAGTATACAGATAAGTGCAAGTCCGGCGCCGTTTCTTTTCATTCGGAAGGACATGGTTGATAAAGATACGAAATGCTCCGTTTTGTAATAATAGCCCTTTTTCTTCTGCAATAATTTGCATATCGTGACCGATCCGACAATGAAAAGGATATAGGTGGCAACTATTACCATTATTACAGCCACAAAGAAAAGCAGGATAGCCTTAAGCGGGTCACTGATTGAAACCGCCATATAATAAGCAATTCCAAGAATAATAAATCCGCACACCGCAAGCAGTACGCCGGCCTTAGGAGGCTTTTCACCCGTTTTTTCGTTCTTTAACAGGTCTATTGTATTCAGTCTGCAGATTTTTATCACACTTTTCAGCATGACAAGCAGATTTATTATCAGAAATAATAAAAGCGTCATCCCGATTCCGGGCAGGTCTATTGAAAGTGCGTAGTTTGGAGTTACCCCAAGAAGGGCAGCCAGAAGAATTTCCGCAAGCTTTGAAAGAATAAGGCCCGCCGCAATTCCGGTGAGTATTGAAAGTCCGCCGCTGATTACGGTCTCTGCCACAAGCAGTCCCGCGATGTTTCTTTTGCCCATTCCGAGTATATTATAGAGCCCGAATTCCTTGATTCTTGTCCTGATAATAAAGGTATTTGTGTAAAAAAGCATTCCCAATGAGAAAATCGCCATTACAAATGAGCCGAGATTTAACACGATCTTCAGCGTCCTTCCGCCGCCCATGGCAGAAAGTAATTCGATGTCACTCATTGCATACAATATATAAAATACAGCTGTCATTCCGATTTCCGCAAGAATGTAAGGAATATACAGCTTGCTGTTCTTTTTTATTCCTGTGGCTGCCAAACGCCAGCTAAATCCAAATCTTTTTTTCATATCTTTTAAAATCCTTATTTATAGTTCTGCTCTGCCGTTTCCCGTAGCAAGCATGGTAAGTGTTTCTGAAATCACCTGATAAAACTGTTCATTTGTCTGATTTCCGCGATAAATCTGATGATATACGACTCCGTCCTTTATAAAAAGTACGCGGTTGGCATTGCTTGCCGCCTTTACCGAATGGGTGACCATGAGAATCGTCTGTCCGCTTTTATTGATTGTTCCAAAGAGTCTGAGGAGTTCGTCCGTCGATTTTGAATCAAGTGCTCCGGTCGGTTCATCTGCCAGAATTAGCTTTGGCTCGGTAATCAGTGCCCTGGCAACCGCAGCGCGCTGTCTTTGACCACCCGATACCTCGTAGGGATATTTTTTCAGTAATTCTGTAATTCCGAGCAGTTTTGCCAGGCTGTTAAGCCTTTTTTCCATTTCCTCATACTCACAGCCCGAAAGCACGAGCGGCAGATATATATTGTCTTCTAAAGAGAAGGTATCCAGCAGATTGAATTCCTGGAATACGAAGCCCAGATTATCACGTCTGAATGCGGCAAGGTCCTTGTCTTTTATTTTGCTGATGTCATTTTCGCCAATCTTTATGCTGCCTGTAGTCGGCTTGTCGAGAGAAGCAATTATATTGAGAAGTGTTGTTTTGCCTGAGCCCGACTCGCCCATTATGGCCAGATACTCACCTTCTTCTACATCGAAGCTTACACCCTTTAAAGCCTCAACGCGGTTCCCTCCAAAGCGGGTCGTATATGTTTTTGTAATGTCCTTCACAGTTAAAATATTCATAATCTCTTTTTCCTTTTGTAATCTTTTGTCACCTGACATTTGATATAGTATCATTTATATTTTATTAATTCCATTTTATTTTCTTACGAATTTCTAACATTTTTGTAAGATTTGAATTTCAAAATAAATAAGGGCCGGAAAATCCGACCCCTCGAAAATTATTCATATATCAATTTTTCGTCCTTAATTCTTAAGCAGACGCTTGTACCCCTGCCTACTTCAGAATCTACGGTTATATCAATTCCCATATTGTCGCATACCCTTTTAACAAGATAAAGCCCGATGCCGCTCGCCCTGTTATTTTCTATTCGTCCGTTCATTCCCGTAAATCCGGGTTCAAAAATTCGCGGCAGATTTTCCTCTGAAATGCCGATACCGGTATCTGAAATAATAAGCTCTGCTGCCCTTCCATCGCCTGATTTTTTCGCCGCTATCGAGATTTTACCTTTTTGCGTGTATTTAAGTGCGTTTGAAAGAAGCTGCTCTATAATAAAGCCCAGCCATTTATCGTCAGTCAGTACCGAAAGCTCCGTTTCCTCATAATCGAGTGACAGCTTTTTCATTATAAAATCCGATGAAAACTTTTTTACCGATGCCCTGATTATATCGTCAAGTGCACAGCTTCTGAAAACGTAATCGCTTGCTCCGGAGCCCAGACGGACATAGGTCATTACCATATCAACATACTGCTCGATACGCTTTAAATCCGATAATATTGCCCTCGCCCCGTCGCTGTCGGCCTCGGAAAGCTTTAGCCTCATTGACGCAATCGGGGTTTTAATCTGATGCACCCACAGTGTATAATAGCGTGAAAGCTCCTGATAATTTTCCTGCATTTTGCCTGCGGCCGCTGCATTTTCATCTAATAACAAGGCTATGAGCTCCGCATATTTTTTCTCGACTTCCGTTATCGCGGGCAGCTCACAGGTATCCATAAGCTCTCTTCTTTTCTCTGCTTCAGAAAGCTGCAAAAGCTTCTTTTTCTCATTTAAATATCCGCATACAAACATAATCATGATGAATACCATGCTCAGTATTACCGGATATATAACTGCTTCCAATGGCAATGAATATAAGAAAAATACCGTAAAAAATATTAAGCATACACCAAAGAAGCATATCAAAAATCTTTTGTGTTCCTTTATGTAATTTATCATGAAATGATGTATCCCTGTCCGAATTTTGTTGTAATAAAGCCCTCAAGTCCCGCATTATCCAGCTTTTTACGAAGTCTGTTTACATTTACCGTCAGCGTATTTTCATCGACAAAGCAGTCGGAGTTCCAAAGAAGCTCCATAAGCTTTTCCCTGCTCACAATTTTTCCCCTGTTCTCTATAAGCGAATAAAGAATTCTGTATTCGTTTTTTGTAAGGGAAATGTTCTCCCCATTGTATTTAAAGGACTGGTCGCCGGTATTAAGCACCGCTCCCCTGCATTCCATCAGGTTTGATGACTCTCCAAAATCGTAGGCTCTTCGCAGAAGTGCGCCCACCTTGGCCACAAGTACATTTACGTCAAAGGGCTTCGCAATAAAATCATCAGCGCCCATATTAACCGCCATAACGATATTCATATTTTCCGCGGTTGATGAAATAAACATAATCGGAACCTTTGAAATCTTACGGATTTCACCGCACCAGTGGTAGCCGTTAAAAAACGGGAGACCTATATCCAGAAGCACCATATGGGGCTCATATTCCTGAAATTCCTTCATTACGTTTGCAAAATCGACAACGATTCTGCTATCATGTCCCCAGTTCTTCAGCTGAGAGGATATACCGTTTGCTATTCCGTTATCATCCTCAACTATCAAAATTTTATACATATTTCCTCTGTTTCTATTATTATCTTTTTTTATGATTTTACTAAAAAACAGCCGCGTTAACAGAAACACGGCTGTTTAAGAAGCTGTAATCTTTTTTATTTTAAGATTGCCTTATGGAAAATCTTCTTTCCCTTCTTAATCTTAACGCCCTCACGAAGTGCTTCAGCACTGATTTTTGTATCAAATGAAGCTACCTTCTCGCCGTTTACAAGCATACCGCCCTGCTCGATAAGACGACGGCCTTCGCTTCTGGAAGGAATAAGCTTGCAGGCACTGAGAAGATCGATTGCACTGATTCCGTCAGCTGCTACCTGATCAGCGGTAAGCTCTGTGGTAGGCATATTGGCGTCATCACCCTCGCCTGAGAAAAGAGCCTTTGCTGTAGCCTCTGCCTTGTCAGCCTCCTCCTTGCCATGAACAAGCTCTGTGAGCTCATGAGCAAGAACCATCTTCTTCTCGTTAATTCTTGAAGCTTCCCATGTTTCCATTTCCTTAATCTGTTCAAGAGGAAGGAAGGTGAGCATCTTGAGACACTTCATTACATCCGCATCATCAATATTTCTCCAGTACTGGTAGAACTCGAAAGGAGTAGTCTTCTTGGGATCAAGCCATAAAGCTCCCTTTGCTGTCTTACCCATCTTCTTGCCTTCGCTGTTAAGAAGAAGTGTAACTGTCATAGCATAAGCATCCTTGCCGGTCTTCTTTCTGATAAGCTCTGTACCGCCGAGCATATTTGACCACTGGTCATCACCACCGAACTGCATATTGCAGCCGTAGTGCT
>JAKSRW010000056.1 GCA_024403355.1 Lachnospiraceae bacterium | reverse complement strand
CCCGTGTTACCGCCGTGAAAGGGCGATGTCTTAACCGCTTGACCACGGAGCCATAGTAATCTGCTCATTGTCGCATCGACAACAAACAGATTATACAACAAAAATATTCGACTGTCAAACACTTTTTTTAGTTTTTCATTTTACTGTAGCTTTCAATAATATTTACGATAATATCAACAGCCTTCTCCATGCGCTGAATCGTTGTACACTCATACAGGCCATGGAAATTATAGCCGCCCGTTCCTAAATTGGGACAGGGAAGTCCCATAAAGCTCAGCCTTGCACCGTCAGTGCCGCCCCTTATCGGTACGATTTTGGGCTCCAGGCCGACATTCCTTATTGCCTTTGCCGCATTATCCACCAGATGCATATGAGGCTTGATCTTCTCCAGCATATTGTAGTAGGAATCCTTTATTTCGGCTTTTACGGTGCCTTCTCCGTATCTTTTGTTAATTTCATCTATTGCCGCCTGTAAAAGCCCCTTACGGGCCTCAAAGCGCTCCCTGTCATGATCCCTGATGATATACTCAAGTCTCGCCTCGGACACTCTTCCTGCCATCTCGATCAGGTGAAAGAAGCCCTCTCTTCCCTCGGTAGTTTCGGGGCGCTCATCTGCCGGAAGCATTGAATGAAGCTCCATTGCCAGATTCGATGCATTTATCATTACGCCCTTCGCATCTCCGGGATGAACTGAACGTCCCTCAATCACTATATTGGCAGAGGCAGCATTAAAATTCTCATATTCTATGCAGTCAACATCTCCGCCGTCAACCGTATAGGCAAATTTAGCTTTAAATCTGTCAAAATCAAAGAAATCGGCGCCCTCTCCGATTTCCTCATCAGGAGTAAATGCCAGCCATATTTCCCCGTGCGGAAGCTTCTTTGAAATAATCCTGTCCATTGCAGTCAGAATCTCAGCTATTCCGGCCTTATCATCCGCTCCGAGCAAAGTAGTTCCGTCGCTTGTCACAACGGTCTCGCCCCTGAATTTCTCGAGGAAAGGAAAATCAGCCACCCTCATTACGCGTTTTTCACCCGATTTGTCCGCAATAGGATTCATGATAATATCTTTTCCGTCATAATTCTGATGAAGCATCGGCTTTACATTCTTTCCGGGTGCCTCATCCGAAGTATCCATATGTGCTATAAAACCAATGGGCACCGCATTCTCATAGCCCGGTGTCGCAGGTAAACAGCCGTACACATAGGCATTTCTGTCAACAAACACATCCTTTAGTCCCAGTTCAACCATCTCATACTGCAGATAATTTGCCAGATCAAACTCACCCTCAAAGCTTGGATGAAGCCCAGACTTCGGGTTCGAGCTTGTATGAAATGTTACATACCTTTCAAATCTGTCATAAACATACATATATTTTTCCCTTTATTCCTTTGCATAACACCGGTATCAGCCGGCTCAGTTATCTTAATCTTCTGAAATTTTGTTTTCTTTCCTAACAGTTTCTTACTTAACTGTCTCCTCCTTAACGGCATCCTCCTTAACGGCATCCTCCTTAACGGCTTCTTCCTTCGCTTCCGTCTCTTCAACAGCCGCATCCGCTGCATTTGCGGCCCCTTCCTTATATTCCGTTCCTGCCTTAATTGCCTTTTTAATTCTTCTTCTCCTTCGAATCCTTTTAACGATAAGCACAATAACGGTAATCAGAACTATAAGCACAGCTAAAAGAATCAGAAGCGCAATCTGCATAATATTTGTTGCCACACCAGGATTTGAAACGCGTGCCCAGCCGCCTTCCTCATATTTTACCTTACGTCCGAGAGACGCAGAATATTTTTCCGGAAGCTCAGATACTCCGTCCGCATTCTTTTCAAAACTGCCGAGATAATCAGTAAGCGCGGTCCATTCCTTTATTTCCTGACCGTTTTTGTCACGCATAACCGCAGTGTAGGGATCCTCAACAGGTGTTCCGTCCGCATATTTCGTGGTAATCGAAAGAATACCCTTTGTAAGTCCGTTCAGCATGCCGAGCATATTGATGGCATACATGTTTGCCACAACCTTATAGAGCCTGTCATCCTCGAATTCCTCGAGACTTCCATCACGTTTTTGAAGCTTAACATCTGTGACTCTGTCCAGAATAATTCTCTTTGTATTAAATTTATAGCAGGCACCGCTGTAGCTCATTTTTACAGAGCTTACTATCGGGCCCAAGCTGGCATCAAGCTCCGTCAGAAGCTTCATCTCTTTACCGCTAATGTAAACCGCCACAAGAGGATGCCCCGCCGATTTATCAGAACCGACACCCAGCGAACAGATTTCAAAAGCATCCGCTACCGTTATATCACCCTTTTTAATAGAGCTTCGAATGGTACCAAGACCAACTACAGCCACATCGACATCCGTTATACCGTTTTTCTCAGCCTCGTAAATATATGAATCCGCAATAATATCCCCCATCTGATATTCCTGATGGCTTGCGTACATTTCATTTACACCCTGAAGATTCATACTGCTGTGAGCAATTACCTGGTCAAAGCTCAGCCCGCTGTCTGCAAGATATCCGTTTTCAACCAGCTTCTTGTAGCCCTCAAAGCGTTCTGCCACGGCAGCATCCTCTGCCACTGTCGAATCAATCGGTATAAGGCTGTAATTTTCAACCTTAACCACGCCGTTTTCCTTCGAAAGCTCTACCTTGCCTAAATTATAAAGATATTCACCCGCAGACATAATAAGCGTATTTCCTGCCATCACAGGCTTAGAATAGCTGCTGTGGGTATGTGCACTTAAAATCACGTCAATTTCAGGCACCTCCGCAGCCAGTTCAAAATCCTCACCGTTCTCGCCGTCACCGCTTGTACCCGCATGGGATAAGGCAATGATAATATCACAATTCTCTGCCTTAAGCTTTTTTACAATATTTTTAGCGGCCTCCTTATAATCAATATAAGAAAGCTCTGTCTGTGTACATTCGATACTGTCATAGCCTGAAAGACCGAAAATACCGATTTTATAGCCGTTTCGTTCAGTTGTCAGATATTCCTTTACCCCATATTCATTAAAGGCGTCACGAAGCTCCTTCTGCTCATCAGTCAGATTTCCCTCAAATACAATATTCGACTGAACAATATAGGGAAGCTTTTCTCCCGAAGCTAAGGCCGCACGAAGCATTTTGGCTGTCTCTCCGGCACCGTAATCGAATTCATGATTACCAAAGGTTGTTGCAAAGCAGCCTATCTCACCCATTCCTCTAAGCTCAGGAGCCTCCTCAGAGAATATTGCCTGATAGAGGGTTCCCATCGAAAAGTCGCCACCGTCTATATAGAGTGTGTTTTCGTCAGAGTTTTTATCAATTAAGGTTTTAAGCCTTGCCGCACCGCCATGCTCCAGTATTTTGCCTTCTTCTACACTTGTAGTCGGATAGTAATAATCATGCATATCATGTGTAAAAAGAAGTGTAACAGTCCTCTCTGCTGCCTCTGCCGGGCTTGCGACAGCCCCGGGGAGCATAAGAATCACTACCAGCAATAATGCTGTTATACGATTAAAAATACCTGATTTATTCTTCATAATAATCATGCCTTTCCAGCTGCTTTGCATACTATTTCTTCTCTAAATAAGCATTATAAGTATTGTACCATATCTGCCATAAAACTCAAAGTAAATAAATTATTAAAAAGAGACCACATTATGAAGCTCCATAATGTGGCCAATAGTTCAATATTTGATTTATCTCTGTACACGTCCCGAGCCGTCGCCGCCTGCCAGATTTTCAACCTCTGCCCTGCTCACAAAATTGAAATCGCCTGGAATGGTATGCTTAAGAGCTGAAGCCGCAACACCAAACTCAAGTGCCGCCTTCATATCCTTCTCATCAAGCAATCCGCAGATGCAGCCAGCCGCAAAGCTGTCTCCGCCGCCTACCCGGTCTACGATAGGAAGAATAGAATAGGTTTTTGAATGATAGAACTCACGGCTTTCACCATTCATAACGCATGCAGACCAGCCGTTGTTTGATGCGGAATATGACTGTCTGAGTGATGAAATCACATACTTGAAGCCGAAGGTATCAATCATCTGGTTAAATACATCCTCATAGCCCGCAAGATTCAGCTCGCCCTTTGTAACATCGGTAGCCTTTGCCTTGAAGCCAAGTACCTTTTCAGCATCCTCCTCATTTCCGATGCAGACATCAACATACTTCATAAGCTCTGTCATTACCTGCTTTGCTTTTTCGGATGACCAGAGCTTCTTTCTGAAGTTAAGGTCGCACGAAACAGTGACTCCCGCCTTCTTTGCCGCTATACATGCAAGCCTTGTAAGCTCTGCCGCCGAATCCGAAACAGCAGGTGTAATACCTGTAAAATGGAACCAGTCGGCATCCTTGAATATTTCTTCAAAATCAAACTCCGAGGGTGAAGCTGTTGAAATAGAACTGTGAGCACGGTCATATACTACATTTGATGCACGCATCGCTGAGCCTGACTCAAGATAATAAATACCCAGTCTCTCTCCCGACCTGCTGATATACTTTGTGCCTACATTGTACTTGCGAAGTGCCGCTACAGCGCACTCTCCGATGGGATTTGCCGGAACGGCCGTAACATATTCGGTATCATAGCCGAAATTGGCAAGTGATACGGCTACATTAGCCTCACCGCCGCCGTAATTAACATCGAATTCGTCTGCCTGAATAAATCTCTCGTTATTGGGTGTTGAAAGACGGAGCATAATCTCACCCATGGTAATAACCTTTTTTGCCATAATATTCTATCCTTTCACATTTATCTGAAATTTATTTTTCTACAAGATGAACTGCAAATCCACCGATTTCGCCCTCAAGATATACTGCCTTAAGTCTGTTTTTATCATCATACTTGGCTGTTGCCATATCAATCACGCTACCGATAGCCTCAAGGTATGCCACCGCACGCTCAATATTATTGCAGCCGATGGCAATATGACCCATTGCACCGAGATAAGGTCTCTTCATTGCCTCAATAAAGCTTCCGGCAAAAACAGAAGAGTTTCCAACCTTCTTTGTGAAGCCGAAAAGCTTCTCAAAGCTGTTCGCCACACCGTCTGCCACGATTTCATTCTCACAGTTAATTCCGACATGCTTAAGCTCAAAGCCGTGAACCGTCATCACTGCCTCACGAGTTAACTCACGGATTTTGTCGAACTCCTTATTCTTCACAAGATCACCCGCTACCATCCAGCTTCCGCCGCATGCAAGTACCCTGTTAAACGCAAGATAATCATTTATATTCTTCGCATTAATTCCGCCGGTAGGCATAAACTTCAGATTTACATAAGGGGCTGCCATAGCCTTTATTGCCTTAATTCCGCCTGACTGCTCCGCAGGGAAAAACTTAACCACATCAAGTCCCATTTCAAGAGCCTGCTCCATAACCGAAGGGTTGTTGCAGCCGGGCACTATGGGAATATTCTTTTCGATACAATATGCTACCACCTTGGGATTAAAGCCGGGACTTACAATAAATTTTGCACCTGCATTTACGGCTCTGTCTACCTGCTCTGTAGTGAGAACGGTGCCTGCACCTACCAGCATTTCAGGGAAATTCCCTGTCATTTCACGAATGGAAGCCTCTGCGGCATCGGTTCTGAAGGTTACCTCAGCCACAGGAAGTCCACCCTCGCATAAAGCCTTTGCCACGGGAACTGCCTCAGCCACATCATTCAATACTACTACAGGAATAATTCCAAGCTTCTGAATCTGTTCAATAATAGCGTTCATCTCTGTTTTCTCCGGAATATACCGGAGGCTCCTTTCCATATAAGCTTATCTGTTATAGTACTAAAAACCAAAATACTCTTTTGTGTTATAATATGCAATACCTTCTACGATTTTCTTAAGATATTTTTCATCATTAGGATACTCACCGTTTTCAACCCAGCCGCCAATCAGGTCACACATAATTCTTCTGAAATAATCATGACGGGTATAGGATACAAAGGATCTCGAATCAGTCAGCATACCTACAAAATTAGCCAGGCTCGAATTTGCGGCAACTGACTTCATATGCTCAGACATTCCGATAAAGTGATCATTAAACCACCATGCGGCGCCCTGCTGAACCCTGCACTTGATTCCTCCGCCCTGGAAGCAGCCGATTACGGTCTGAATTGCGGTATTATCCACAGGATTAAGTGAATAAACAATAGTTTTGGGAATCTTATTCTCCCTGTTTGCCGCATTAAGGAAATCTGCCAGCTGCGCAGAGGGTGTGTAATCCGCTACACAGTCAAAGCCTGTATTCGCCCCGATTCTCTCAAACATATAGCTGTTATTATCACGCTTTACACCGTAATGAAGCTGCATAACCCAGCCGTGTCTGTAATACTCATCAGAAGAGAAAAGCATAAAAGCGGTCTTATATTTAAGCTCTTCCTCAGCGGTTACAGCCTCACCGGCGAGTGCCTTCTTAAGTATATTATCAACCTCTTCGTCTGTTGCGGGCAAATACATTACATATGCCATTCCGTTGTCCGCAAGCTTACAGCCTACACTGTCAAAATAGTCCATTCTCTTGCAAAGAGCTCTTTTTAAGCTTGCAAAATCACAGATATTTATTTCCGAAACCTCAGAAAGCTTCGCTATATAATCCGCAAAATCAGCCTTCTCAATATAAGCTGCCCTGTCGGGACGCCATGCGGGAAGAACCTTCACCTCATAGCCTTCGTCATTCAGCTTTTTATGATATTCAAGTGAATCAATCGGGTCATCAGTTGTACAGATAACCTCAACATTAGACTTCTTAATAAGGTTTCTTGCGGAAAACTCGGGCTTTGCAAGCTGCTCATTAACCAGCTTCCATACCTCATCGCAGCTATCAGGTGTAAGTGTGCCCTCATAACCAAAGTAATACTTCAATTCATAGTGTGACCAGTGATAAAGAGGATTTCCGATAAGCATGGGAAGCACCTCTGACCATTTCTGAAACTTCTCATAATCAGAAGCATCACCTGTAATGAACTTCTCCTCTACGCCACAGGTTCTCATCTGGCGCCACTTGTAATGGTCCTCACCCAGCCATAGCTGTGTAATATTATTAAACTTCTTGTCCTCATAAATATCCTTTGCCTCAATATGACAGTGATAGTCAATGACAGGTATTTTTTTCATATCTGCATACTCATGATATAAATGACGTGCAGTCTCACTGTTTAACATAAAATCATCATCCATGAATTGTTTCATAGCAACCGCGTTCAAATATTTCAAATTTTCAGAACGCACTCCTTTCGTCAATGTAAGCGTTTACATTTTGTATAATACACCTATTTTTCTTCAATTTCAATAGTATTTTTTAATTTGACAGAATTATTCTCTAATGATATTATGACAAGTAAATGGTGTTAAAAAAAGTCAAACTCGTGACCGCTTCGCTTGTCACTCGTTGCACCAATCTGCTCCATGAGCAACTCATTGCATTCGTTGCATTAGGAGGAAATATGTCACTTACAATTTACGATATTTCAGAAAAAGCAGGTGTATCAATTGCCACTGTTTCAAGAGTACTGAACGGTGCAACAAATGTACGCAGCTCCACAAAAGAAAAAATACTGAAGGTTATAGAAGAATATGGATATGCCCCCAATGCATTTGCGCGCGGCATGGGCCTTCACTCCCTGAAAACCATAGGTATCCTGTGCGTTGATTCATCCGATATCTATCTTGCGAAGGCTGTATATTACATCGAGCAGGATCTTCAGGCAAACGGATATGAATCCCTTCTCTGCTGCACCGGTCATCAGGTTGATATGAAAAAGCATTACCTGAACCTGATTCTCTCGAAAAAAGTTGACAGTATAATTCTTGTCGGATCATACTTCATCAGCAACACCGAAGAGGACAACGATTACATCAGACAGGCCGCAAAGAAAGTACCTGTAATGCTGTTAAATGCATCAGCCGACTATGACAATGTTTACTGCACTCTCTGTGACGATTATTCCAGCACCTATGACGTGACAGTAAAAATGCTCAATTCCGATACAAGCGATGTAATTTATATTTACAATTCGGAATCATATTCAGGACTGCGCAAATTAGGCGGTTTTAGTGAAGCAGTCAATGGTATTGGTAAAAACGCTGCCGACTATGCCTTCAAATACAATGGCGACATCTATAAAACCGAGGATGTAACGGCATTTCTTACTGAAATTGCCAAAACCCATCGTTTTAACAGTGTTATAGCCTCTGAGGATGCACTGGCCATTGCCGCCCTCAAATATGCTGCACAAAAAGGATTAAAAGTACCCGAGGATTTCGAAGTAATCGGCTACAATAACTCGGTACTCTGCTCCTGCTCTACTCCGTCGCTTACCTCGATTGACAATAAGCTCGAGCCTATGACTCACCAGCTTGTAAATACTCTGATGGGTGTTCTCAACGGACAGGAAATGCCTAAAAAATCACTTTTTAACGGTTCCCTTGTTGAAAGAGAAACTACTTCTTTCGAAAAATAATATTCGAATAATTCTAAAACCCGCAAACGGATTTCCGTCTGCGGGTTAAATTTATGCCTTCATTGTAATTGTTTTTAAAGTGTATTCACCCTTCTCATAGCCATAGCCGTCGCCTGAATCCTCGTAAAATTCATAGCTGCATTCCCCATCGGAAAATACCTTTAAATTAATCTCTCCTGTCTGCTCTGCAGTCGAAAGTGCCGGCTGAGCTGTAGGAATAATACTTCCTGCCCTTACAAAAACAGGGATTCTGTCAAGTGTAGCCAAAGCTTTGACAGTGCTTCCGCCCTCAAATCTTTCACCTGTATAATAGTCATACCAGTCACAATTTTTAGGCAAATACACTTCTCTTGTGTAATAATCCTCTGCCGCATCGTTGTCAATCCGCTCTCCGGCCTCATTATAATACATAGGCTTCAGAACAGGACATACCATAAGCGACTCACCAAAGAGATACTGGTCTGTAATATTCCATACTTTTTCATCTTCAGTAAAATCAAATGCAAGCCATCTGATTAGAGACCTATCCTTCAGCCATACCTTGCCAGCCTCAGAATATATGTAGGGCATAAGTTCATACCTGAGCTTATTTGTTCTCTCAAGTGCATCATAAAATTTGCCTGTAAAATTCCATAATTCACGTCTGCAGTCTGTTCCATGACATCTGAAAACAGGCAAAAAACATGCATACTGATACCATCTTGTATAAAGTTCAGCATAACCGGGATTGTCTACTGTGTCATCAAAATGACCATTCCAGTACCAGTTTAAGCCCTTCTTTACAAAAAATGCACCAACATCCACAGTCCAAAAGGGAATTCCGCTTGCACTGAAATGCAGACCTATTGATACCTGATCCCGAAGTGTACTCCAACTCGCATCCGTGTCGCCTGACCACATGATTGTGCCGTATCTCTGCTGTCCGATATATGCACTCCTTGTCAGATTACATACTCTCTTCTCTGAATAAGCAGGATTTTCCTCATACAGCTTCTTCATCGCAGTCCTCTGATTCTCATATATTCCCATGGCATGATAAAGTGCATAGCTGTTAGAATACGCATAGGGCATACGAAGGCCGGCTTCACTCAGATATTCGGCATAATTAGCCGCATCATCAGGCCTGATAATATGATTCCATTCAGGTGTAAAGGGTTCACTTGAATCACACCACCATGCATCAACACCACTGACAAAATGCTCACGTTCAAGCTGTTTCCAGTATAAATCCCTGCTCTCCTTTGAGAAAGCATTAAATGCTGTTGATGCAGGAAGAAGCCCATTTATAGCCTTAAATTCCTTATTATCGTCAGTAGCATCTGCGCAGGTTGGCCAGATTGAAATCATGAAATGTACATTCTTTTTATGCAGTTCATCAATCATTTTCTTTGGATCCGGAAATCTCGTCTTATCAAAGCTTTTCTGTCCCCAAAGATTCTCCCCCCAGCTAAGCCAGTCAAGAACTATACAGTCCATGCCCAACCCAAGCTCTCTCGATTTATCAACTGTTGCGATAATCTCATCCGCAGTTTCATATCGCTCCTGAGACTGGATATATCCATAAGCCCATTTAGGAAGCATTGCCGCCTTACCTGTAAGTAAACGATATCCGCCTGTTACTTCATTCATGCTTCCGGCAATAAAATAATAATCAAGCTCAGGGGCAGCTTCTATAAAAATACTGCTTTCAAACTCATTATCAGTAAAAATCATTGGACTGTAGGCATTAACTAAAAAACCGTATCCCTTGGTAGAAACAAAGAACGGAACTGCAATCTTTCTGTTTGCCTGATGAAGATAAAGCTTATGACCAAGTAATGAAGCAAAGCCTTTTTCCTGCTGTCCCATACCATATAAAGCTTCATTTTCGAAATACATATTAATACGAATATGATTGCTTTTTCCGCTTGCAAGCTTCTCAGGATCGATAATTACCTGCTTTTCCCCATCAGCAGTCTGAATTATCTTGGTTTTCTGTTCTCCGTCGTTAAGAATAAATGTGTCAAAATTCTCAAACTCGCGGGGATTAGTTTCATTCTCCTTAAAAAGAAGCCCCTTTTCTTTGTCAAAATAGCTTAATGCACCGGTTTTCTTAAGGATTCTGACAGATAGGCTCTCCGTTCCGGCAATTATATAACTATCAACTTCGAAATAGTTCCAATCAGAAATACAACTGTCATAAATGACACCGGGCTTTTCATTTTTAGAAAACTCGTTACCGGTAGTATAAATTATCCGAACGATTTTCTCTGTAACAAATACAATTTTCAAAATGCCTGCCTCAGAATATAAATATAGACAGTCATTTACACGTTCGAATCTTGTAATCAATTTAGATTTTCCGGGAAATGCAGTAATCATCTATCCTCCTAATGCAACGAATACAATGAGTTGCTCATGAAGCAGATTGATGCGCTTTTTACACCAATCTGGCAGTTTGAAAGTCAAACTCGTGACCGCTTCGCTTGTCACTCGTTATAAAATCGCTGCTACCGCAGCTTACGAGGTACGGGGCTTGAACCCCGCACCTCGCGAAAGCTTCACCCACCGCCTAAAGGCAGTGGGTTATCTTTCTATTTTATATATTTTCAAACCTATCATCCTGATAAAAATAATTTATCTAATTTTAATACAAATATACTTTGTTTTATCAACCCAGTCAATAAAAGAAATTAAGCAGAAAAAAACATAAAAAAAACTGCTATAAAAAGCAGCATAGATGACCCCGACGGGATTCGGACCCGTGTTACCGCCGTGAAAGGGCGATGTCTTAACCGCTTGACCACGGGGCCATAGTAATATTTAATTTCATGCCTAAAATCGGGCAAAAATATAGCGGATTGATTGGAATCCGCTTAAACTCCCCGAGTTGGGCTCGAACCAACAACCCCTCGGTTAACAGCCGAGTGCTCTGCCATTGAGCTATCGAGGAATAAATATGACAAATAGCGAAATAAAATTTCGCTTCATATGATATATAATATATCCTACTATTTAATTTGTCAACTTATAAAACAAACATTAAAGAACAAGACTGACATCATGTCTGCCTGAACCTTCAGGTCA
>JAKSRW010000055.1 GCA_024403355.1 Lachnospiraceae bacterium | reverse complement strand
CGGTAGCAGCGATTTTATAACGAGTGACAAGCGAAGCGGTCACGAGTTTGACGATTTGTCAGTGAAAATGAACTAATTAAATATAGTAAATTCAGGTTCTGCAGAGATTGCAGGACCTTTTTTTATTATGCGTTTGTAGGAATTCAGGCGCTTTTTAATTATACGAAAATGAAAATATAAAAGCCAAAGGATAACCCACTGCCTTTAGGCGGTGGGTACAAGCCTTATTCGGTGCGGGGTACAATCCCCGTACCGAATGGCTGCGAAGCAGCTGGCTTTTAACGAGTAACAAGCGAAGCGGTTACGAGTTTTGAAACTGGCACAGAGAAAATATAGGATATTTTCATTTTACAAGTGCCCAATTTGTCCCCTTTAGTATGTTATATTTAGGGAAATTATTGAAAATGTAATTTGATAGCGAACAGGATTATTATATGAAAAAATTTATATTATGTATCGTGCTTGTGCTTATTGTCATGCTGGCTGTGGCCTGCGAAACAGAAAGCCCACCGATATATGTAGGAGTTATTGATTCCGGAATCTCATCGAATGTTATCGGAAATGACAGGGTTTTGTCCGGAAAGAATTATCTGACAGAGGAATTCGACATGTCTGATACAGAAGACCGGATAGGACACGGAACTGCAGTGAGTTCCTTTATTACGGGAAGTAAAGCGGCGGGCGTAGAAGGAGTATGTCCCGACGTAAAGCTTGTGCCTCTCGTGTATACATCGGTTGACAGTGATAAAAAAGTAATCGGAGGTACACCTGAACTGGCTGCGGAGGCTGTGCTTGACGCGGTGGATATTTTTGGATGTCGAATCATATGTATAGCTTCGGGGACAAAGCAGGACAATGAAAAGCTACGTGATGCCGTAAAGTATGCGGAAGACAAAGGGGTTCTGATAGTGTCCTGCGCGGGGAACAGCGAATCGGATGAGCCCGGAATGATGTTCTATCCCGGTGGATATGAATCTGTTCTGTGTGTGGGGGCTTCAGACGAGGCTGGCGAGCGGGCTTCGTTTTCACAGAATAATGAAGCTGTTGACATTCTGGTACAGGGAACGGATTTGCGCCTTGTAACAATTAAAGGAACGAAGATCAGGGGTAGCGGAACCAGTTATTCTGCGGCAAAGGCTGCAGGTGCGGCCGCACGTATTCTGCAGAGGTACGGCGGAATTGATTCTGAGGAGCTTAAAGCTGCGCTGATTGACTGCTCCGACATTGTGCACGGAATGCCGGTGCTCGATATGGGAAGGCTCGATGTGTGGGAGCCTGACAACAGGGTTATTTTTATAACAGTTATGTGCATGACAGGTGCGGTGTTTTTCGCTATTGTTGTGATTATAGCTGTAAAAAAGATAAAGGTTTACAAGGGTAGTAAAGACAACAAAACAGCGACTGCAGACTGTGGTCGCTAAACTAATCCGGTAAAGAAAGTTTGAAAATAAATTTTCAAACTGAAAGATTGGTGCAAAAATCGCACCAATCTACTCCATGAGCAACTCATTACATTCGTTGCATTAGGAGAAAAAGTGAAGAAAACAAAAGAAAAACGAGGTAGCTTATGAAAAAATTATGGATCGAGCGAGTGATTGCAGTTGCTTTGGCAATGGTACTTGTATTTGCAAGTATACCGGAAATTGCTCAGGCGAAGAGTAATTCGCAGAAGCTTTCAGTAACTGTAACAACGCAGGATGAACTGAATGCGACATTAAAAATGAAGGATGTTTCTTCCATCCTGATTAAAAACTCTGAAATGATTGACCTGAAGATTAATAAGGGCGACTATGCAAAGGTTAAATTAACAATTGAAGCGCCTAAGGCCGTTATTTCAAACTATGGCAGGTTTTCAAAGATAGTTATTAATTCGGCAAAGAGTTTTCATGAAGCTGCTTCAGGAAACGACATTACAGTATACGACGATAAGCTTTATATAAAAATCGCAAAAAAGGCAATCGTTCATAGTCTGTATATAAAAAAGGCAAATGCTTCGGTTACAGTTACCAACAAGAACAGAATTGAGGCTTTGCGACTGTACAAGACCTGCAGACTTGATCTCAGATACGGTACGGTAGGTAGACTGACTGTACATGCACCATCTGAAATTCTTCTTAAGGGCACAACGGAGATTGCACTTCCCGTTACTGTAAAGACAGCAGGCGAGGGCACAACTATCTCTACAACACGTCCTGTGAGGGTCAATGCTTACGGTGATTTCGATCTTGTTACAGGCAGAGGCGCTGAAAATTCGACAGTTAAGTTAATGAAAAACACTGCAGGAGTTTCTTTAGTTAATAATTCTGAAGGCAACGTAATAATTTCCGGCTTTGATGGAAATAAAGAGACAGTTAATGCAGGAGAAAAGTTTGTTTCTGAGTTTTACGATCTGAAGGATGATTCTGCCGAGGATGACAAAACCGATGATTCCAACAGCGGTTCGGGTTCGGGAACTGATTCAGGTTCAGACGCTGGTTCGGGTTCAGGAAGCGGTTCAGGTTCAGGAAGCGGTTCAGGTTCAGGAACTGATTCAGGTTCAGGAAGCGGTTCAGGTTCAGGAACTGATTCAGGTTCAGATGCAGATCCCGGTTCGGATGATAGTGATCCCGAAGTATGTAAATTATCATTCGCTCTGGCTGATGGTTGCACATTGGATGCCCAGTTACCTAAAACAAGAGAATACAAGGCAGGTGCAGAAATCGGAAAGCTTCCGAATGCATACATTACGAATGGTATTTTCGGCGGTTGGTATTACGATTCTGCAATGACAAAGCCTGTAAAGGCAAGTGACATAATTAAGGAAAGCGCGACCATTTACGGCAACCTTACCATGGCTGCGGAAAAGCAGATTGTTGAAACTCCTCAGTATGCGGTTGTTGAAGTTCCTGAAGATAAGGTCAGCAGCTTTTCATTTGAGATAAAGGGTTATACAGACGGTTGCATTGAAACTTTTATAAATTCAGCTAGTGCTGAAAAAGTAGAGTATAAGGTTGAATCAGGTAAAGTTATTCCTTTACTTCAGAAGGGTAAAACCTATACCGTAAGGTTAACCGAGGACTGTACTGCCCAGTATGTTATTGACGGCGAGGAAAAAGGCGTAACTGCCAAGGAACTTACAATTACTACAGAAAAAGAAGAGGTACTGAATCTTTCTGTTTCGGATGATATTGTTTTTATTCCGGTGAAGGAAGTATCAAATCTCAAAGGTCTTGTTTTTGACGGTCTTTTTTCCACAGCAGTTGACAGTAACGGTCAAACATATACTAAAGAAAATAAATATAATGGTTCATTTACATACGCCGGAGATTCAATCAAGGTGGGTGATACAGTAGCCATTTATGAAGGCTTAAGACCTGACAAGCGTGATTTCTCAGGATTTAAAAATGACGATAACGGTGGAGTAGCTTATGTAAATATTACAGGAAAGAACGGGAATGCATACAGCTTTATGACCGCTGATTCAAAGGATGTTCTGAAGAAGCCTGAAGTTCTTCCCGTTCACAAGGATGCGGATAAAGATGGCAAATCAGATCATTCAATCACAGTTGATGCTTCTGTATTTGACTTTTCGGATTCGAAGTATGCTCAGCTGGGATATGATAGTAGTACCACTGTAGACGAAGGCGATTTCCTCCTTTTTTACACCGGTTCATTTGCAACTGCAAGTAATGCTTCTTATGCAAAGGTTACAAAGGTTTCCCAAAACGGTACGGACTTCGTGGTAGAGTATGTTGACGTTAGCGAAGATGAAGTACTGGCTTCAATGGATATGTATAATTCGAGAAAGACTGATATTAATCTTTCTGATGAAGAGATTAATACCCTTCAAAAAAACATTGAAGACCTGGCATTCGCAAGCGGATTTTTGGATGATGCAGCTGATTATCTCGTAGCTCTTGCAATTGAAACAGATGGCTTTAAGGAGATGAGTGACGATCTTGATCTGGATCTTGCTTCCTACGACATTCGACTTGCTGACGGTACAGAATTGACCGATTCAGACATGGCTCTTATGGACAATGGTTCACAGGCCAAAATTACCAAAAAAGATGTAAAAGCATATATCACCCCCGGCTATCGTCTTCAGATGTTTGAAGGCTATTCGGGTCTGAGAATTGAACTTGTTATGAACCTTACCGTTACAATCGGTGAGCAGGATGATAAGAAGGATCATCTTGAGCTTGAACTCAAGGCATGCTTCGAAGAAGAAATCCTTTTCGGTATCGACATCGATGGTGGTGCCGTATGGGAGTGGGCAGGTATTTTCCCTTACATTGACGATTATGAGGTATCTGCAAGCCTTGACTGGGGTACTGCCGTATGTGCAGGTATTACTGCCACACTAAAGACAGTTAAGGGCAAAGAAGCACCCTTTAACTGGAAGAATGCCAGCGGATACAGCGAAGAACAGTCAATTCTTGATATCGGTAAACAGCTCACAAAGCTTATGAGTGAAAAAGAGCAGTTCATGGGCGAGACTATCCTTGATGAGAATGGCGAGGAGGTTGAGGCTACATCAAATGCCGGCGGACTTGTTGACAAGTACAAGGCATTTATGGAGGATGCTCAGAAGGATGAGTGCTGGGTTACCATCGTCGAGAAGGAAATATTCGATGTAGAAGGTGTCATTGATCCTTTTGGTGTAATTGTTTACGGTATTTCGGCAAAATTCGTTGTAAAGATGAATCTTTACATCACTGTAGGAGCAACCTACGAGTCAGGTGAAGGAACAAGATACAGCTTCTATATGCGTATATGGGACAGAGTTGTAAAGACCTCTGAAACTCCCATTATGGAGCCCCATGTTAACTACGATTTCTATGTATTCGGTACTCTGGGCATAAAGGTCGGTCTTGAATTTGAATTTGGAGTCGGTCTGTTCTCGCTAAAACTGGATTCTGTGGGAATTACTGCGGAGGTCGGTGTATATTTCACTATAGCGGGATACTTCTATGCTCATTATACAATGACACAGAAGAACGGTAAGATTGAAAAGGATTCTTCGCTGAGTGGAGCCCTGAGCCTGGAAATAGGTATCTACTTAGAGATTAAATTCAAGGCACAGCTGTTCAGCAGTGATAAATTTACCTATGAACCAACGCTTTTGGAGAAATCCTGGCCGATATGGACATTGGGTGAACCGGAAAATGTAGTAGGATTCGTGGATTTGTACGAAGATGACGATCCTCAAAAGCCTCAAGGGGAATATGAAGACTACGATGACGTTGTTGAAATGGTCTGGAAAATAGATCAGGAACTGCCGGATGAGTATTTCAACATGTCAGTGCTTGATCTTTTCAGCGGTGAATCTAAAACAAAGCTTATTGAACATAAAGATATAGCTGATAAATTTACTGTAAAGCTCACCAATGATAAGTTCAGTTTCAGCAGTAATATTAACAGTCTTTATATGACTGCAAAACGTGGTACTACAGACAGAGAAGAAACCGATATGATTATTACATGGAACGGTGATCCTCTTGCCTTTACCACAAAGCCGATTCAGAGAAAGATAAAGATTATCTGGGTGGATCCTGTCAATGCAAGATATATATCGTTTGATACAAAGGGTGGTAGTTATGTAAAAACCATAGCGGTAGCATCGGGTACGGCAATAGAACAGCCTGCCAATCCGTCAAAGGTCGGTTATGATTTTGGCGGATGGTTTACAAAGTCGGGTGCAGCATTTACCTTCCCTTCAAACATGCCTAACTACGAAAGTGGCGGAGTTTCTCTTTATGCGAAGTGGATACCCAGAACAGATACCGGGTATGTTGTAAAACACTACAAGCAGAAGCTGGACGGAAAGTATGAACTGGAAGATTCAGAGTCCAAGCAGGGTACTACCGATTATACTCCTTCAATTGATGAACTTAAGAAGGATTATGACAATTATAATTTAAAGACATATACCCTGTCATCCATCAGACCTGACGGTTCTACGGTTATAACAATTTATTATGCACTGAATTCTTATGAAGTAGCCTTCAGCTTCGGAACAATGAAGGATGGTTCATATAAGACAGAGGATATCAGGTATACGGCGAAATACGGTGCAAGCCTTACTGCTCCCGGTCTGTATATCGAAGGCTATGATTTTGATGGATATGAAGGTTTGATTACTGATGCCAATGGCTGCTTCACAGTTACCGGAGCGAAAACATATACCGCACAGTGGTCACCTGCAAAGGATACTTCATATACTATCGAGCATTATGTACGTGTACCCGGCTTGCCGGATTATGAGCTTTATGAAATCACTCCTGCAAAGGGTACTACGGGAAGTGACATTGATGTAACTGCAGGCAGACTTACAGATGCCAAAATGATTTATGTTAAAACAGAGGTTGAGAATACTGATGAAGCAAAGCCTGTAATTAATGCAAACGGTAACAGTGTAATCAGATTCTATTACGACAGAAATACATACAAGCTCTCTTATATGGACGGAGATTCAGCTATTGGTACTCCTGCAGATATCCAGTGGGGTATGACCATTACAGAACCCGCAGCTCCCACAAAGAAGGGTTATGTATTTGATACATGGTACACAGACAAAGAATGCACGGCGGCAAATGTATTCGATTTTAAGAACAGTGTAATGCCTGCGGCAGCAGTTAATCTTTATGCAGGCTGGAAGCCTTCGGATCAGACTGAATATCTGGTTGAGTACTATGGCCAGGATGCTGATGATGCGGGCAAGTATGTCCGTATGGACAGCCAGACCTTCTATGGCACAACAGGCAGGGAAGTAAACGGTGTTTATAAGGACTTTGACCATTATATTAAGAATGAAACTTATGTGGGTCGTGTTGATAAGGCTGTTGTAAAGGCAGACGGCTCAACAGTACTCAAGCTGTACTATGACAGAACAACTGTCAGCGTAAGCTTTGATGCAAACGGAGGAATTCTTGGGTCTGACGGTGCTTCAAAGACCTTCAGATACGGTCAGTTGTTTAATGTTGCAGCTCCGACAAGAAACGACTATGCCTTTGATGGCTGGTATCTCGATGATACAAAGTACACTGCAACAACCGTCAAAGAGACTTCAGCTATTAAGCTTACAGCTCATTGGAAAGCCGGTGAAGTAAACTACGTAGCAGAGCATTATGTAATGGATGAATACGGAAATTATCCTTCAAATCCTACCATTACCGATAACACATTATCCGGTGTTGTTAATACTGAAATTACTTTAGCTTCATTAAAGAAGGCTGATTTGGAAGAAACCGGAGGAATCGCATATGATTATGCTACGGTTGACAATGCTACCAAGACAACCGCAACAGTTGCAAAGAATCTTACAGTTAAGCTTTACTACAAGCGCAGCCGGTATAAGCTTACATGGAATCTGAACAACGAAGTTCCTGCGAATAGCGGAGCTTACACAAGCGGAGATGTTTATTATGGCGCTGCTGTAACAGCTCCTGTTATGTCAAAGACAGGTTATACTTATAGCTTTAGCGCTGCCGCACCCGAAAAAATGCCTGCATCGAATGTTACAATCGATGTAACATCTACTGCGAATACTTATTATATAAGTTTTAACCGTAATGCTGATGATGCTACAGGCACTATGGCTAAATTAACCGTAAGCTATGATGAAGAAAAGCAGCTTACACCGAATAGCTTTGAACGACAGGGATACAGCTTCAGGGGTTGGACAGACAATCCTAGCAGCACCGAGGTTAAATACAATGATATGTATACTGTGTCAAATTTAACTGCAGTGGATAATCAGACGGTTGACCTTTATGCTGTTTGGGAGGGCAATAAGTATAATGTAACACTGATAGTAAAACCCGGTGACGACTGGTTTTGGGAAGATGAATCCGGCAAAGTTATTGAAGAGCCTCACTTTGCAAAAGAGGGTGATAATGTAACAGAGTATATTTACGGACAGACAATAACCCTTCCTACGCCTGAATTTAGCGGTTACAAATTTATTGGATGGTATGAAGATAAATCGGCAACAGGTGACGGCGTTGAAAAGCTTGATGTAGATTATATAATAGAAAAAGATGAAAGCATTGAGCTTTACGCTAAATGGGAAGAAGCAGTATACGAAATCAAATGGGACAGAAACGGTAAGGACGAGAATAGTTCGGATGTTTCCGCACTAATCAGAACGAATCCTTATGATTTAACGACAAGTGGAAAACATGTTCTGGTTGATGTTTATAATTCTATAATTTTAGCTCCTGACGATCCCACAAGAGAATCAACTGATGAGTGGGACTATACATTTGATGGATGGTATACAGAACAGCTGTCGGATACAACAGAATCGCAAAAAGGACGCAGCTCGTATGTAGAGCTACTGGACGATCCATCAACCAAGCATTTCCTTGATGCTGATATAACTGGTGATGTGACCTACTATGCACACTGGGTTAAGTCTCCGAGACGTTATTCAATTAAGTGGTATACAAATGGCAGAAAATTTTATGGAGCAAAGGCTACCGAGGCTGATTTGATTTCGGGAATCGGCAGTTCGCATCTGAACAGGATTAATGATTTAGGTGTTAAATACCTGATAGACAATAATGGCGGTGCTTACTTTACAGGAAATGAAAATCCTGAGTATAGCGGAACCCTAAATGAGTATGTTGCCGATCCGGTTGCATACGGTACGGAAATTGTTGCCCCGGCTTGTGTAAAATCTTCTGACGATTATCCGGAAGCAACATATGAATTCTTAGGTTGGTATAATGTTAAGGACTGTGAATATGATCATGAAACAGTATACAAACTGAAGAATACTGACGCACAACCTTTGAAAGTTGGTGATATTCTGACAGAGGATACGGTTTATGTAGCAATCTGGAAGGAAACAACTAAAAACTATATTATTCATTGGGATGGCAATGGTAACGGTAGAGCGGTAACACTTTCAGGGGATTATACATGCAAGGACGCCGAGGCAGTAGCTTTTGGTACAAAGATTGTGGCACCGGTTGCTGAAAGTGCTTCTGACGTTAATTATGAATATGAGTTTGTCGGCTGGTACACAGCAACTTCGGATAATGGTGTTAAGCTTACAGACTCCGCTACCGTAGAAGGAGAAATAACTTATTACGCTCATTGGGCTCCGAAGTCTAAATAAAGTAATCATTGAGCTATTGCTCGAAAAATACAGTTAAAAAGTAACTAAATGGTTATATAAACAAGCTGTTTTGCCGTCAGTTTTTTACACAACTGACGGCATTTTTAGCTTAGGGCAGGGACAGGTCAGTATAACAGCTAATGTATCATCAACGATTGGAAAGTGACATAGTTGATATATTCGTATAATTTGCTATACTGATACTTATTATTGAATGGAAAGAGGGATATAATTGTTAACAGAAAAAGAGCACAAAGAAAATACAAAGATAATGCAGAAGCACTATTATGTTTTACTCCTTCTTGAAATAGTGTTCTTCATCGTCAGCATCATTATAGCAAAAGACTCGAATCTATCTCGTATGTCCGTAATTGAGATTATAAATATTGCATTTGACTGGGCCGGCATGTTTGTGTTGATTATTATTTTATATAGTTGTATTCAGGGAAGAAAAATTCCCAGCACTAATACCTTTATAAATCAGGTGTTCGCCACATTTCTTTGTCTCTTTTTTGAAGCCGGCATGTGGAGTGTGGATCGAATGGAAGCAATGCGAAATTGGAACTATTTCTACAACATAGGCGGTAATACCATGACTTTGGTGTGTACTTTTTCCTTTTTGTTATTTGCCTGCAAGTCATTGGGTATAAAGAAAAAGGATATTAGTTTCATATATTGGACATCTCTTGGAATGTTGATTATTGGTATTATGGCAGAAATTCTGAACATTAAGTTCGGTTATTTTTACCAGATAACGACGAGTGGTGTATATGTGAGAAATGAACCGGGGAGTTTGACTGCTTATATTCCGTTTATATACATCTTTGCTAATACAGGACTACTTGTCTGGAAACAGCCATTGAAATGGGCCAGAAAAAGAAATTATCTATATTATATCTTTATTCCATTGATAATAAGTTTCTGGTATACATTGACAGGCTATCCTCCGACACTGTTTATAGCTACTTTTATTTCTTTATTGATTATATATGGAAATATCTATATTCATCAGGGAAAAGAAATGGAGGCGGTTGCGTTGGAAAATCTGCGAAAGGATGTAGAACTGGCATGGCAGAGAAATCAGCTGATGCTTTCGCAGATTAAACCACATTTCATTTTTAACTGCCTTGGCAGTATCGAGGAACTCTGTCGAATAGATGCTGAACAGGCAAGAGATGCGGTGCATTGTTTTTCAAAATATTTAAGGGCAAATATGGATTCAATCAGTGAAAAGTATCTGATTCCATTTCCTAATGAACTGGAGCATATTCAAAATTATGTGTGGCTGGAGCAGATGCGTTTTGAAGACGATCTGGAATATCTGGAAGAGATTGAAACCACCAGCTTCTCCCTTCCTCCGCTTACAATTCAGCCTCTCGTAGAGAATGCAATCAAACATGGCATGATGGGAAGCGAAGATGGTACATTAACAGTGGTTTTATCTGTAAAGGAAACATCTGATTCATTCGAAATACAGGTGAGGGATAATGGAGCAGGATTTGATCCGAACCTAAAAAAAGATGATGGAAGAAGTCATATAGGCATTCAGAATGTCAGAGAAAGTCTGCAGTCAAAAGTAAATGGAACGCTTGAAATCAGATCCGAGATAGGAAAAGGTACTCTGGTGCAGGTATCCATTCCAAAGGAGACCGTAAAATGAGAATTTTAGCAGTAGATGATGAACGATTAATGCTGAATGCACTGGAAAATGCAATTAAAGAAGCAGTGCCGGATGCAGAATTGTGTTCATTTAGAAAAGGCAGTGAAGCACTGAATTTTGCGAAAGAAAATTTAATAGATATTGCATTTCTTGATATTCGCATGAGAGGTATGGATGGTCTGGAACTAGCAAGGGAATTGCTGGCATTGTATCCTAAACTTAATGTGATTTTTTGTACAGGATATGATGATTATATCTCTGAAGCATTTCGCGAAGTCAGATGTAACGGATATATTATGAAGCCGGTTGATGCCGACCAGGTCAGAGAAGAAATGAAGCACCTTCGAATGCCGTTTGAAGTGCGCGATAAGAAAAAAATCCGTTTCCAGTGTTTTGGATATTTCGAAGTTTTTGTGAATGATCAACCCATCGATTTTGCTCGCGCGAAAACCAAAGAGCTGTTGGCATATCTGGTAAGCGCATGCGGTGCAGTGTGCAGCAATCAGGAGATTATGGTATACCTATGGGAGGATGACGAAAATCACGAGTCATATTTCAAAAAGATTCGAACAGATCTGATAGAGACTCTGGAAAAATATGGCTGTGAAGACATACTCTACAGACAAAGAGCAGGGATGGGAATATGTGGCAAGATGGTGGAATGTGATTACTACGACTGGAAAAAAACGAACAATGGAAGATATAATGGTGAATTTATGAAACAGTATAGCTGGAGCGAATATTTTGGGGAAAACCTCTAAAGATATTTGTAAGATTTTTGACTTTGGTGAAAAATATATAAAATAGAAAGATAACCCACTGCCTTTAGGCGGTGGGTGAAGCTT
>JAKSRW010000054.1 GCA_024403355.1 Lachnospiraceae bacterium | reverse complement strand
CGGCGAAAGCCGCGCGCACCTGATGCTCGGTAATTCTATTGCCGATGTAGTTCACTCAGGGATTTATTCTTTCTTTCGTCTCATTCTGCACTTTCTTACCATCTTGCCCTTACTTTCAAGAATATCGAATACATAATCGCCGTAGGCCACACTCTCGCGTTCTCCGTCTGCCGGTATTCTTCCTATCAGACTGATGAGAAGACCGTTGACCGTTGAGAAGGTTTCAAGGTCATTGTCATTGATATCAAAGCCGGTTTCATCCGCAACCGCATTCAAATCGGCCTCGCCTCTGAGTATGTATGAGCCATCCTTCGCCTTAATGATAATCTGCTCCTCGTTATCAAACTCATCCTCGATTTCACCGACGATTTCCTCGAGAATATCCTCCATTGCGACTATTCCCGCAGTCTGACCGTACTCATCCACAGCAATGGCCATATGGGTTTTCTTGGCCTGCATCTGATTAAAAAGTGCATCTATTGTCATTGTTTCGGGTACAAAAAACGGCTTTCTCGCAATATTTTTCAGTGTTTTTGTTTTATAATCACCGTTCGAATAACAGATGGCAACATCCTTTAGATGAATTACACCGATGATATTGTCTATGTCATCCGTATAGAGAGGAAATCTCGAAAAGGCCTCTCCCGCCATAAAACGCATGGCTTCTTCTATACTCATAGCACTGTCTACCGCAACGATTTTCGTTCTGTGAGTCATGATGTCCTTTGTCTTTGTTTCATCAAAATTGATGATGTTGGATATCATTTCAGCCTCATTGTCATCGATTACACCGCTTTCCTGACCCTCATTTACCAGGGAAATGATCTCCTCCTCGGTAACGTTCGCCTCAAGGTCCTCAAGCTTTATTCCGAAGGGTGCGATAAGCAGGGCACAGCCGCCCTCCAAAAGGGCGCTCAGCGGTCTGAAGAAGCCTGTGATAAAACGCATAAATCCGAACATTCTGTAAAACAGAGGCTGAGTGTTTCTGTTTCCGAGTCTGTCAGGCAAAATATAACTGAATAAGACTTCGAAGAATATCAATGCAACCGTGCTGAACACGCAGATTACAGTTACTATAATCACTCTCCAGCTATCATCAATACCGTCTGCCAGAAGTCCGTTTAGCCTGTCGAAGAGCTCCCTTACCGGACCTGAGCAGTAAATCATTCCGATGGAAATCCACGCAATACCTCGTATGAGCCAGCATGAATTATAAAAGCTTCTCGACTTTTCATCAATAAATCGAAGTGCTCTCTTTGCGGTTTCCGGGCTCACTCTCATAGACTGCCCGGCAGCCTCTTCCTCGGATATTTCCGCATCCTCCTCGAGCTTTGTGTTATTCACATGTTCAAAGGCCGATTTTGCAAGTGCTACAAAAAAATCAAAAAATGTTATCAGGCATATTATTATAACGCCTATCCATGGGTATTCGTTCATTAGTCCTCCTAATCAAGGATAATCACAATCTGCTTCGTCGTTGCTCATATAATACTATAGAAATCCCTTTTCTTCAACTGTTTCCTGCTTCGTAAGCGCCATTCTCACGCTTCCTCCCAAAACATCCCTTGTTGTATCCGCCGGCAAATGATATAATAGCTATTATTAATGCGGCAGCACAACGGAAAGGCAGGGTGTTATCATGAAATTTCCCTCATTAAGATCAAAACTACTCACATTGTTATCAATTATTATAATTGCGCTGGCCTTCTGCATTCAGACCAATCCGTCCGCAGCAGAAGCTAAATCGAAAACCATAAAATACACCGTCTCGTTAAAGTCCGGAAGCTATGAGGGCGCACAGACCGTTAAAATTACTTCAGAGATAAGCAAACTGAAGATTTATTATACTACCGATGGTTCGAAGCCGAATAGCAAGTCTGCCAAGTACAGCTCCAAGGGCATTAAAATCAGCGAATCCTGTACTCTCAGGCTCTTAATCAAAAAGACAGGCTACACAAGCATAAGTAAATCGATAAAATACACCATTAAGCCCGCCAAAAAGGAAATCGATTTCGAAAAGCTTAATAACTTCAAGGATAAGCCTCTCTATCAGCTGCTTAACGATGATGAGAAAAAGGTCTATGAGGCGCTGTTTAACTGCTGCCTCAATTATGATGACATAGTGGCCGGTCTGGAAAAATATAATTTAAAATATAGCCAGCTGCTCAGGATTTACCATTATATGATAAGCGAAAATCCCCAGCTTTTCTATGTGAATGATGTAGAATTCGATTATGGCGATAATGCCGATGAGCTCATCGCCGAGATAATGAATTCTTCTCCCAAATCCGATAATTACGTAATAAAGCCGGTTATCAGCAGCGTTTTACCCAAGTATACAAATACAAAAGCAGAGGTTAAAAGTATTACGAAAAAGCTGCAAAGCTCAGCCTCGTCAATCATTAATAAGGCGAATAAAAAATATACCGACACCTTCGATATTATTAAGTTTTATCATGATGAAATTGACAAAATGACCACCTATGATGCAGATGATTTATACGGAAGAACTACCGCAGGAACAGATGATATTCTGGTATTTGGCCGCGGACTCTGCAGTGCCTATGCCAGAGCCTTCAGCTACCTCTGCCAGCTGAGCGATATTCCCTGCATAAATATAGAGGGCGATGCCACCACATCCGACGGAAGAACCGAGGGTCATGCCTGGAATAAGGTAAAGCTTGATAACGAATGGTATAATATCGATTCCTGCTGGGATGATAAGGACTACCGCTGCTATATCTACTTCTGCCTCACTGATAAGGCTCTTGGCTACAACCACACTCCCGACCCCATGTATGACCTTGCGGAGCTGAAGGCCGATGCCGAAAAGTATAATTATTTTAAATATAACGGCTACACCGAAATCATGAATTCCTATGATGCCAAAAGGGAGCTTTTTCAAAACCTTGCGAAAGCTATAAGAGAAGCTGACGAGAGCAAATCCGGAGACTATATTTACGGCTTTGTATACTACTATCCCAGCTCTCCTATCCGTACCTCACTGAGAACTGAGTTAAGCGGTGATGTCTGGTCATACCTTCGCTCCATTGATTCAGAGGCTTATTCCAAGCTCTATAAATTATATGATGATGCCTCATGGCTTGTAGGTTACAGCAGCGCCTCCTTCGTAATCAAAATTAAATAAGCATGTTTATAAAATAATCCCAAAGGACCAATGGCTAATTAACGAACCATTGGTCCTTTTTGTTACGTGACAAATGGCTTATCGCCTTGAGTGACTTACTGCTTTGAATTGCTTAGAGCTAAAAAAAATCGCTTGACAATTGTGTCTACCGTGTGTAGACTATGTATTGACTACTAACTGTAGACAACACATTAAAATTTACATCAGCTTTGAAAGGAATGTTTAAAAAATGTCAGAAACCAGATTAGCTATGGCTGAAAGCCGATTTGCAGATATTATATGGAGCGCAGAACCCATCACTAGTTCCGAACTGGTAAAACGCTGTGAGCAGGAATTTGTCTGGAAAAGGACTACGACCTATACGGTTCTTAAAAGACTGTGCGAACGCGGAATTTTTGAACTGAAGGACTCTACAGTCACCTCACTGATAAGCAGGGATGAATTTTATGCAAAATTGAGTGAGGAATGCGTGGATGAAAGCTTCGATGGCTCTCTGCCTGCTTTTTTTGCGGCCTTTACAAGCCGAAGGAAAATCAGCGAAAAAGAGATTAACGAAATTCGAAAAATGATAGATTCCTTCGAGGCAGATTCCCACAAAAAGCATGACTGATAAGGAGGTCCGGTCTTATGGAAAATATATTTATAAAACTCTTTAATATTGCCTTATCAGCAAGCCTGATTGTTATTTTTATATTTATCGCCAGACTGATACTAAAAAAGGCCCCCAAATGGACTCACTGTCTTTTATGGATTATCGTAGGACTGCGACTGGTCTGTCCCTTCAATTTAGTGTCTCCCATAGGCCTGCTGCCCGACAGGGATTTCATACGCATAGACCGTGTCAGCAACGTTGATTCTGCCGTTTATGATAACACTTCATCCGCCGGCAGCCCCGCAGATTTACAAAATACTTCCGAGGGAGAATCCAAATATACATATCTTCCGCAGATAAATACAGGTATTGCCGCAATTGACAGCCCTATTAACGATAGTATTCAAAGAAATATTCAAACTGATTCTGCCCCGGTGCAGATTTACAGCCTTGTATTTACGCTAATCTGGGCGCCGGGCGTTATCGGAATGCTTATTTATGCGATTATCAGCTATGCAGTTATTAAAAGGCGAGTGCGTGAATCTATTCCCTGCGAATCTGATGATAAAGCTAAAAAAGTCCCGAATGTATTTTTAACAGATGCCATCGCAACGCCTTTCATTCTCGGAATATTCAGACCCGGAATTTATCTGCCTGCATCCATTTCAAAGGATAATGCAGAGCTTGTAATCGCCCACGAAAGAGCTCACCTGCTGCGTCACGACCACTGGTGGAAACCGCTGGGCTTTTTGCTGCTTTCCGTTTACTGGTTCAATCCCATAATATGGCTTGCATATATTGTATTCTGCCGTGATATCGAGATGGCCTGCGATGAAAAGGTTATCTCTACAATTGGCGAAAAATACGAAATTAAATACTCAGAAACACTGCTTGCACTCAGCATGCCGCGCAAAAGAATTTCCGCATGCCCTGTCGCATTTGGAGAAACAGGAGTAAAAAACAGAGTGAAAAATGTACTAAATTATAAAAGGCCGGCATTTTGGCTGGTAACGGTATCCGTTGCTGCAGTAATCGCCATCGGAATTCTTTTATTAACGAACAGAAGCTCCGAAATTGAAGATACCGAGACCCACAGTCTTCTTGAAAACGCCTCTGTCGAACATTCTGCTCTTTCCGTTGAATTTACGCCGAATCAAAGCTATCAAAGAGAGGATACCGAACTATCTGCGAAGCAGGAAGACCTTCTTTTTCTCAACAGCCCCTGCGATAATTCCGATCCTGCTGAGAATACACGTATATGGAACCTTTTTTCCGACAAAGTAAATGCAGGTAAGCCTGCAAAAATAAAGCTTGTCTATCCGAACGAAATATTCCCGAATATGTCCTCTGACCCGCTGCAATGCGAGATATACTATGAGCTGAGCTTTGACGGCGAGCAGTATAGCTGTACAAGTGATTACTCAAATTATAAGGGTGATTATATTCCTGAAAATACAAGCATCAGCATGCCTTATCTTATAAGTGAAATTCAGCAGTTCGATAATAAGGATAATCAGGTATATATCTATCTTATGCTCACAGACAGGCCGGACATGACCAAGCTCATGCACCAAAGTGTGTTAAAATATAAAGGCTATGAGGAAGCAGACAAGCAGGTTCCCTTCTTCTTTACCTTTACCGCCAATAAAGACCTGAGGATAATCATAAATGACTCATCCGAAGAACCATCCGAAGAGCCTGATTTTTCTGATATCACGCCATCAGAATCAGACATGCTGACAGGTCGCTACATCAGCAGCAGATGCTTATATATGTCTCCGTTAAGCTCGTCCTCATCCGAATGCGGACAGGAAATATACAGCTTTACAGATGAGGCTTATTCGATTTATACATTAGACAGTCCCTATTCCGACCCTGTCCGAATCGAAAAGAGGATTTCTGAGGACTGGGAAGATTATAATCCGCAGGTATGGGCAGGAGAGGCTCTGGCTCTTTCTCGGTTTTCATATGAGGAGATCTTTGCGGATGAAAGCTTCAAAATGATAAAATATGAAAACGGAATGGAAATTTATCGTTCTTCTGACCGTTTGTTGCTGGCACGCCCCCGCTGGAGCATTTTCGAATTAAAAAGAATCGACGGCTAATCCCTGCATAATTGACTAATTTCATATTATTTGATAAAATATCTTATCTATGAGTATTTTTTCTTCATAAGGATGCAATAAACGAGAAAGGTATTATAAATAACATGATTTTATCATGCCAGAATATAACAAAAAGCTTCGGACTTGACGTAATTCTGTCCGATGTTTCATTTCATATCGAAGCAGGCGAAAAGGCCGCCATTGTAGGTATTAACGGCGCAGGAAAGTCTACACTTTTAAAGATTATAACAGGTGAGCTTCCTATGGATTCCGGTTCGGTAATGATCCAGAAGGGCGCTGAACTGGGTATGCTCTCACAGACACAGAACCTTACCGAGGGCAATACAATCTACGAAGAGGTTATGTCAGTCAAGGCCGATTTGCTCGCACTTGAAGCAAATATCAGACGTACCGAACATATGATGAAGGATCTGCAGGGTGAGGAGCTTGAAGCAGCACTTAATTCCTACGACAGAATGAATTCCGAGTTTGAAAAAAGAAACGGCTATGCTATAAAAAGCGAGGTTACGGGCTGCATAAAGGGTCTCGGTTTTTCCGAGGCTGATTTCGACATGAAGGTGGCTACACTTTCAGGCGGACAAAAGACCCGTGTTGCCCTTGCGAAGCTTCTTCTTTCAAAGCCTGACATCATCATGCTCGACGAGCCCACAAACCACCTTGATATGGACGCAATCCGCTGGCTGGAGGGCTTTTTAAGTGCATACAAGGGAGCCGTCATTTTAGTAGCGCATGACCGCTACTTCCTGGATAAAATTGTTTCAAAGGTAATAGAAATCGAGAATACCCATGCCCGCAGCTGGGAGGGCAACTACAGTGATTTTGCGGAAAAGAAAAAGGCCGACCGCGAAGCAAAGCTGAAGCTCTATCTCAATCAGCAGCGTGAAATCCAGCATCAGGAGGCGGTAATCGATAAGCTCAAATCCTTTAACAGGGAAAAGTCGGTTAAACGTGCCCGCAGCCGTGAAAAGGCCCTTGATAAAATCGAACGTGTTGAAAGACCCGAAGAGATTAATGCCGAAATGGATATCCGTCTTGAGCCTAACATTCTGAGCGGTAATGATGTTATCACAATCCGTGATATGGCAAAGGGCTTCGATGGGGTTAATTTATTTAAAAATGTCTCTATGGAAATCCACCGAGGCGACAAGGTAGCCATCATCGGAAATAACGGTACCGGCAAAACCACTCTTTTGAAGATTCTCAACGGAATCTACGAAGCCGATGAGGGAAGCTTTAAGTTCGGTGCCAAGGTTTTTACGGGCTACTATGACCAGGAGCATCATGTACTTGACCCTGACAAAAGCGTATTTCAGGAAATACAGGACACCTATCCCGACCTTGACAATACCAAGGTCCGCAACGTACTGGCATCCTTCCTTTTTACGGGCGATGATGTATTCAAGCTTGTCCGTGACCTGAGCGGAGGCGAAAAGGGACGTGTTTCGCTGGCAAAGCTTATGCTCGGTGATGCTAATCTTCTCTTCCTCGATGAGCCGACCAACCACCTTGATATTATCTCAAAAGAGATTCTTGAACAGGCTATAAGCTCCTATACCGGAACCGTGGTTTACGTATCGCATGACCGTTATTTTATCAATAAAACAGCTACCAGAATTTTTGAGCTTGTAAATAACAACTTTATTCAGTTTGACGGAAGCTATGATTATTATCTTGAAAAAAGAGATCTTCTGTTAAAGGCGCAGCAGGAGCTTCAGGCGGTAAAAAAGCCTGCGGAAAATAATAGCTCTGTGCAAAAAACAGCTGCTCCCGCAGATAGTTCTTCGGAAACCGCAGTTTCCTCAAAGGATTCCTGGGCAGAAGCAAAAAAGCAGCAGGCCGCACGCCGTAAGCTTGAAAATGAATATGCTGCGGTAGAAAAAAAGATTGCGGAGCTCGAAGAAAGAAATGCGGAGCTTAACGAAAAAATGAATGAGCCCGATGTTGCCACCAGACCCTCAAAGCTTATGGAACTGACCGAGGAGCAGAAAAAGAACGAGGCTATGCTTGAGGAGCTTATGGAACGCTGGGAGGAGCTGGCGGGCCAGCTCTGATTCCTTTTAAACTATATTCAGAAAGGTACGGTTATCTGTATGAACAGCTTATTAACCATCATAGTACCCTGTTTCAACGAGGAGGAGGTTCTTCCTCTGTTTATTGATGCAATCACACCGGTTCGTGCCAAGCTCCCCTGCGAGACAGAGCTTCTCTTTATTGACGACGGCTCTTCGGACCGGACGTTAGAGCTTTTGCGTTCTTACGCTTCAAAGGATTCTTCCGTCCGTTATGTCTCATTTTCAAGGAATTTCGGAAAGGAAGCCGCCATTCTGGCCGGTTTGAAGGAGACAAAAGGGGATACCTGTGTGCTTCTCGACGCGGACCTTCAGCATCCGCCCACGCTTATTCCCGAAATGTATCGCGAGTTAACCGAGGGCAATTACGATTCGGTCGCCATGTACCGTGATGACAGGAAAAAAGAGGGCTTCTTCAGAAGAACCTTCTCATCAATGTTTTTTAAGCTTATAAATAAGATGTCTAAGATTAACCTTATTAACGGTGCAACGGACTTCCGTATGATGAAAAGACCCATGATTAATGCCATCCTCTCCCTGCCCGAGCACAACCGCTTCAGCAAGGGAATATTCAACTGGGTCGGCTTTAATACAAAATGGCTTCCCTTTGAGACCGCCGAACGTCCCGCAGGTGAATCCAAATGGTCCTTTGGCAAGCTTGTTGCCTATTCGATGGACGCAATCCTCGGCTTTTCGGAGGTTCCTCTCAAATTCTTCTCGAAGCTGGGCTTTTTCTTCTGCATTATGTCCTTCGTGCTCGGACTGGTATTCTTTGTAAAAACACTGATCTGGGGTGACCCCGTAGCCGGCTTCCCCACCCAGTTCATTATGCTTCTTTTACTGAGCGGTATAATGCTCTGCTTCTTAGGAGTCATAGGTCTCTATATTTCACGAATATATGTTGAATTAAAAGGAAGACCCGCATATCTGGTTAAAGAAACCGAAAAGGATAATAATTCCAAATAAAAATAAGACTCACAATGGCTTTTTAAACAAAAGCGTATGTGAGTCTTTTATTATGCTTTAATGCAGGGACTGCCCACCGTTATCTGAGTCGGTTATTTTCGTATCTCATTCTGGTTTTAAGGACATCCATTACAAATCTGATTCTCTCGTCCATATCATCGGTTGTGGAAATAACGTCCATACTAACCTCGATATTAGTCATAGTTCTCTGGTCAATCTCAAGATAATGCTCCTTTAACACATTGAACTTTGACTGTGCATCCTCCGCCTCAAGGAACATCATAAGAACAGGAGCCGCACGCTCTACGTTATCCTCACTGCTGTCGTATAAAGGTACGTATGCTGCGCTCTCAGCTGCCGCATTCGCCTGTGTGCTTCCTGCATAGTCACCGGCGGTATCCTTACTGCCCGAAACGTCTGCACGCTCACTCACGGCTGCCGCACTGCTCTGCTTTTCAACCGCATCGGCTGTGGTTTCAACGAATCTGTAAAGCTGGCTGCTGTCAGGATACTTACTTCTGTCAAGCATCTCGCAGAAGCTGTCCAAGGGTCTGCAGAAAACCTCAAAACGTCCGTAAAGCGCCTGATAAATAACCATCTGCTCACCGGTCTCGGAATGGGTTGCAATATTAAGCACCTGATAATTCTTTCCCTTAAAGTGTCTGTAAAACTTTCCAATCTCAACTGTCATTTCCATACCCCTTTTATATGTTTTTGCAAAAAGCCTGCATTATTTACCAAGCTATCTTATACCCCTGTTGCGGTCACGCTCTTCCTTACGGGCAATATAGAAGTCAGCATACTCACGAGTAATCAGCTTATATCTTATCATAAGATTCAGCTCGTCCTCAAACTCGTACCGCATTATATCGTCATCATCTACCATTGACTGAAGCAGCGCCCTGATTCGGTTCTGGTACTCTATCTGCGTGATACAGTTATCTGTCCAGAAAATTCTGTTCTCATACGCACGTTTAAAATAGTCCGAATACTGGCCGCGGATATCAAGTGAATCAAATACCTTGAAATTCAGGTCAATTTTATTCAGAAGCTTACGTATTGAACGGGGTGTCACGGCTATTTCCCCGCCTAAAATATACTGGTTTCTGAACTGTGCATTTTCGCCTGCCCTGTTGGGTGCAAATGAAAAATTAGGCATAAGCTCTTCGAAAATACTGAAAATCTCTTTATCGTTTCTCAGGTTCTCATATTCCTCCATATGCCTTTCTTCAATGTTTCTGGCATAGCTTACGTTTCTGAATTTATCCAAAGGCATCATTATGGTACGAAGGGTTCGTTCAACAAGAATAATGCTTACGGTCTTTCCCTTAACCTGAACATAGGCAGGAGTTTTGGTTGCATGCTGTCTGTCCCACTCATCAACCAGAATCGGCGTATTCTTCTTATCTCCGCCCTTTACTTTAAGCAGTTTCCTACGTTCCTTAAGCTGCTTCCTGTCAGGCTGATGAAATCTTACCTCCTCTTCTGCCTCGTCATCCTCTTCCGAATCACGGTCTGTTCTTACCCTTTTTCTTCCCGGTGGAAGTTCATCATCCTCTTCTGATTCTCTGTCGGCTCTTACTTTTTTCCGTCCTGCCGGCGGCTCATCATCCTCTTCATCACTGTCATACTCTACGTATTTTCTCTTTTTGCCGGATGATTTCTTCTCGTTTTCTTCCTCTGAATCTGAGCCTTTCTTTTTTCGTTTTTTCTTTTTTACACTGATTTCTTCGGTATCCTCACTGTCATCGGGCTCAGTATTTTTACGATTCCTTTTAACCTCTGCGGTGTCATCGTATCTTGTGGCACGATTAACATTTTTAAGAAATACTATATTCTCGTCCGTTGATACGGTCTCTTTTTCAGGATTAGAGCTTACCGTTCCCAAAGCTTTGGGCGCTGCCGCATTGCCTGCTGCCGTCGAAGCGTAGGCTTCACTACTGCCCGTCACCGCATTTCCTACAGAATTACCTACACTGCCCTTTTCGACATATTCGGTAACTATCATATCGTTCTGCCATTCGGGGACATATCCCGCATTCTCACGCGCTATCGGAACACCGCCCTGTACTCCGGAGCCCGGAGCCTTTATAAAGGTCTCGACGCCCGCAATGGATACCTTCTTGGTCTGCTCAGGCTCGATGCTTTTTACATCAGCGGCTTCCTGAGTATCTATGTTCTTCAGAACCTGCCTGATATAGCCGGTCATCTCATCTTCCTCTTCAGCCTTCTTCTGGGCTTCTTCTTCCTCCTTTTCATGCTCCGCAAAGGATATCGAAAACATAAACAAAAGGCCCAAAATAAGGATCAGAGCTCCCGGTCCCATCAAGTAAAGAGAACGCTTAATAATGCCGAAAACAAGCAGAGCCCCGCCGCCTGTCAGCAGCAGAGCTATTGTAATGAGTGTTATTTTAGTTTTCATACTGCCGTAACGCAGTGCCAGTAAAATCTTCCCCATTTAGCCTGTATCTCCGAAAACCTTTAATCCTCTTTGCTATTTGCAGTATTAATATTGAAAAATGCTTTTACATTCTCAAGGACCTTCTTCCCCATCTCGTATCCGTGTCTGTAAAAAACATCTATCCTCTCGTTCTTAAAGCAGATAAGCGGCGGCGGTGTGATTTCAGGATAATATGCAATCGCATCTCCCTTATCCACAAGCTCCTCCACATAATCTAAATCCGCATTATACTTATATGGTCTTTCTTTAATTGTTTTTACAAAATTTCTGTGCCAGAAATATCTGGTGGTAATAAGCTTACTTGTCTTAAGCTTTTTTCTGTAGCGGCTCTGCTGGGTAAGAATAATCAGGAACTTCTTACAGCCGTCTGCCACAGCCTTTCTGATAGGAATAGCATCGGCCATTCCTCCGTCAGTCATCGGTCTTCCGTCCAAAAATCTCGTTCTGGTAATAATGGGGAACGAATTTGAAGAGCAGCACATATCCATAAGATGCGAATTGCTCTCATACCTATTGATATATACCGGCTCACCTGTTCTTAAATCCGTAAGGCTCATGGTAAGCTTCTGTCCGCCGTTAAAAAATTCATCATAATTAAACGGAAGCAGCTCATTGGGCATACGGTTGAAAAGAAGATCGATATCGTATACATTACCCGTCGTGAAAAATGATTTTGCCGAAATAGCCTTTTTCCCGTCAAAGGTACCAAAGAATGTTTCCTTTGTCCTGCCTATCTGCTTTGAAAGATAATTTATTGCAACATAGGCACCGGCTGAAACAGAATAAACATCGGTAAAATAAATATCATTTTCCATAAGGTAATCAAGAATTCCGGCTGTAAAAAGGCATCGTGTTCCTCCGCCTTCAAGTACTAGCCCTCCCTCGATCAACATTGAAAAAATCCTCCGTAACTGCGTCAAAACACCTGGTATGTTATTGACTATTAAATATATTTTTCTCTAGTCAAACTCGTGACCGCTTCGCTTGTCACTCGTTATAAAATCGCTGCTACCGC
>JAKSRW010000053.1 GCA_024403355.1 Lachnospiraceae bacterium | reverse complement strand
CGGTAGCAGCGATTTTATAACGAGTGACAAGCGAAGCGGTCACGAGTTTGACAAAGAAAGCCTGCAAATATTTATTATTCAGCTGCCAATTAAAGACACAAGAGTGCAGATAATATCAGTAAATAATATTATCAAACAATATCAGCAAATAATTTCTACAGATAGTAATTATAGCAGATTGTTTTTTTAAATGATATAGCCTCTGATAGATTTCTGAGGAAAATATTGCAGGAAAATAACTAAATATAGTAATTACAGGAAATACAATAAAAGCGCAGGAAAGGCAGGGTTATTAATATGAGATATCCGAAGAATTTACCTGATAATGGAAGAATCGGCTTTGTGGCTCCGTCATTCGGCGCCGGGAGCGAGCCGTACATTACAAGAATTAATACGGCCTTTGAAAACTTCGAAGAACTTGGCTATAAGAACGTAATCGGGCCGAATGTGTATGCAGATAGCGGAATAGGCAAAAGCAATACGGCAGAGAAATGTGCGGAGGAAATTAATGATTTTTTTATAAATGATAAATGCGACATTATCCTTTCCGCAGGCGGCGGGGAAACGATGTGCGAGGACCTTGATTATGTAGATTTTAAGGCAATTTCACAGGCCCGCCCTATCTGGTATATGGGTTATTCGGATAATACAAACCTGACTATGCTGCTTCCTACTCTGTGCGACACGGCGGCGGTTTATTCTTCGTGTGCCGGTTCGTTTTTTGAAAAGCCCTGGCATAAAAGTCAGCAGGATGCATTCGATTTAATCAGAGGGAAAAAACTGGAATTCACAAATTATGATAAATGGGAGCTTACAGAGTCTATGGAGGCTGAAACAAATCCTCTGGCCGGAATAAATGCCACTGAAGACTTTAAGCTGAGTGTATTTAACAACGGTGAGCTCTACAGGGATGTGGACGCTGTAAATTTGACCGCGGAGGGACGACTGTTAGGAGGCTGTCTGGATGTGATGGCAGTGCTGGTCGGAACAAAATACGATAAGGTCCGTGAATTTAACAAAAAATATGAAAAAGACGGCGTACTCTGGTTCATAGAGGCCTGTGATTTGAATGTTTTCAGCATGCGAAGGGCTCTCTGGCAGATGGGAAACGCAGGATGGTTTGATACGGCGAAGGGCTTTTTAGTCGGAAGGCCGATGCATTATGATGAGCCCATAATGGGTCTGGACCGTTTTAAGGCGGTAACGGATATGCTTGAAAAATATAATGTACCGATTATTTTTGACCTGGATATAGGTCATTTACCGCCCAGAATGCCTATGCTTACAGGTGCTATGGCTAAGGCTACGGTCAGCGGCAACTCCTTTAAGATTAAATATGAGTTAGTTTAAATAATAAGACAAATGAAAACCTCTGCAAGGCTAAATACGGCTCTGCAGAGGTTTTAAAATTGGATTAAAAAAAATGCCGGATAATTGATTAACTGAATATAATCAGAGATATTTAATAAGCTCTTCGCGGATATCGTCGTACTTTGCATCGCTCAGACCGAAGTTCATTCTTCTGTATGACCATGCTGCGCGGCCGATATTATACTTTTGGAATACAGCGTTGATAGCCTTGTACCATTCAAGAGTATCTTCGTTTGAAGCAATGTCGATTACACCGTATTCACCGCAGTAGAGGGCTACATCTCTCTTATCAGCAGTGGCAAGAGCCGACTGGAAAAGTCCCTCAAAGTAGCTTGAATCGATAACATCATCCTCTGAGCCGGGAACGAAGAAATCACGCGCCCAGTACTGGCTGAGCTTGCCGCACTCTTCCTTGTATTTCTTATATGTGTTCTTGAAGGAAATTCTGAAGTCGGGCTTCATAACATCAACCCAGCCTGCTGCCTGGTGAGTAAAGATGATGGGCTCGTAGCAGTGACAATTGTAGATGATATTCTCATCGTAGGGCTCATCGAGATCCTTAACCGAAGAAACTGCGTTATTCCAGTAGCTGCCTACAAGAATCTTTGTAGTGGGCGCAATTTTACGGATTCGGATAATGCATTTTTTAGCAATGGCATTCCAAATGGGACCGTAAGACTGGTCTGTAACCTCATTAAGAAGCTCAAATGCAACTCTGTCGCCATAGTTTCCGAAACGCTTGGCTAATTCTTCCCACAATCTGTAAAAACGCTCCTGATATGCCTCATTTACAAAGAATCCGTCCTCTTTTTCACCGCTGTCGAAGGAGTAGCCGAAGGTTTTGTGAATATCAAGAATCATGTTGAGCTTGCTGTTTTTGCACCAGTCAATAGCTTTCTGAATGTATTCAAAGCCTTTTTCGATATAATTGCCTTCCTTGTCCTCAACGAGATCGTAGTCAACGGGAATTCTGACATGGTCAAGTCCCCAGCTTGAAATTGTTTTAAGATCTTCTTCTTTAATGAAGCTGTCGTAATGCTCATAGGTGTGTACGCACTGTGAAAGCCAGCCTCCCAAATTGATGCCTTTTTTGTATCCGGGCCATTCTTTAATCATTTTGCTTCCTCCTGAAAATTATTTGCTCTGTCGCAGGGACAGCGATATGTGAACTTTTATTCCTTTTAATGATATTCGTAATCTGCTTCAATACCTGTTCATATAAAAGCGGAAACTCGTATCTTCTATAAATAATATAATAACTGGGCCAAATTAATTAAATGGAATATACTGTCCAAAGTAAGTGCTTTCTTCTATTAAAAAAGCGGATTAGTGTGAAAATAAATTATTATACACAAATTTTTGCCTAAAGAAATTCAAATTCAGGTATTCGAATGCAGGTTTGCGGTAATTGTGTCATAAAGGGATTTTCAGGCATAAAAAAACTGCACCACGGGTTAAGTGATGCAGTGGGTTATCTTTCTATTTTATATACTGTCCGATGAAATCAAATACTGTGCTCCAGTAGGTATCGGGGTCTGCGTAGTAGGACTCGCCATGTCCGGCACCTGCTACGGTCAGCTTCTGCTTGTTGTCACCGGGCTTTGCGGTGTAGAGAACGTCAAGCATTTCGTAAGGAATGAAATTATCTACGTCGCCGTGAATGAAAAGCATAGGCTTTGTACACTTTTTAACCTGCTCGAGGGCATCGGCCTCACCGAAGCTGTAGCCTGCCTTAATCTTTGACATTGCGCTGGCGCTGTAAAGAACGGGGAAGGTGGGAAGTCCGAAACGAAGCTTAAGCTCGCTTGCGAAAATATCCCAAACGCTTGTGTAACCGCAGTCCTCAACGAACAATTTTACCTGGTCGGGTGTGTTTTCGCCTGAGGTCATCATAGTGGTAGCGGCACCCATTGAAACGCCGTGAAGTAAGATTTCGGCCTCGGGATCCTTTTGGAGAATCCAGTCAATCCACTTAAGAATATCGCTCTTGTCGAGCCAGCCCATACCAACGTAATCTCCGTCACTCTCACCGCATGCACGAAGGTCAGGTGTCAGAACCTGGAAGCCCTGCTCAAAATAATTTCTGCTGACATTCATCATGCCTGAGTGATTATTTCTGTAGCCGTGGATAGTTATGGCCCACTTGTGACTGTCATTTGCGAAATAGAAGCCCTGAAGAGTGAGATCATCGTTTGAAACAATGCTTACCTGCTCTGCGGGATGCTCATTCAGGAAAATCTCATTATCCGATTTTGCAAGGGCACGGTTTGCGCTGATAATGGCTTTAATACCCTCTTCTGCTTCCTGAACATCCAGTGAAACCTGTCTGTTTCCTCCGTCGCCGCCCTTACCTATCGCATAGTTTACAAGATAATTTCCTGCAAAGATAATAACGATGAGTATAACAGCCACCAGGGAGATTATAACGGAAAGAATGACTTTCTTCTTTTTGGACTTTTTGGGGGTCACTGCGTTTTCGTTCTCTGTGCCGGGAGTAAGCTCAGAAGCGTTGGTCTGATTGACTGCCCGGTTTTTCTTCTCATTGTCTTTTGAACTCATAATTTACCTCAAAAAAATATAATTGCTGTATCTGTTTATACAGCAATTATACATTATACTATAGATTCATTAATTGTAAATACCATTGTTAGATATTTAAGCCTGCGCAAGAGCTTAATCCATTACTTCATTCTGAAATCTTGATAAATGCTCCATAGGCAAAATTTGTCTGCCTCGGAAGAGGCCGCAGCCGTCATTTATCAGACTGTTGTTAACGGCGGCAAACATATTTACATCGACCTTTGATAAATCCAGCTCTTCAAGTGAGCAGATTCGTTCATAGGCCTCGTCGAAGTATTTGCATTTACCTTCGGGAATCTCATCCCTGTAATTTGCATGCAGTGACTGCAGCTTTTCGTAGCCCTGATGATTTGAACGTCCGATTTCTGCGGAATCATCCATTTCCTTTGTTCGTAGCTGGACCTCGATATAGCATCTGGCCTGATTGTCGAAAAGAGTCATGTGAAGTGACTGATATCCGGTGGGAGTGGGTGAAACTACGTAATCTCTGTAGTATTCTCTCCATTTATCGGCAATGTTATCGCTGCAGCGGCGCTCGCCGGAATTCGATTCCACCGGGGTAAAATCATGTTCCTGAAGAAAATCGGGAAGGTCATTCGCAATTTCGTAGAGAAGACGCATCTGTTCCTTCATTCTCTCCTGCTTGTCCTCCACGCGGCAGCGGGGAAGCTGGATCACGATGCGGTAGGCAATTAAATCGCGGAAGCAGCCAAGCTTTTGCTTGAGCTCGTAAACGGGAGGAAAGCTGCCTGTGCGCTTAAAATATTCGTAGGTGTAGTCGACTATGTAACGGTTGAATTTTTCTTCCGCACGAATGATGGATTTTATTCTTCCCTTAAAGGTGAAGGCCAGATACGGGAACTTTTTAACCATATATCTGTAAAATTCACGCATACGCTGGGACTGGGAATAAAGGAATTCGTTATGCTCAAGAAGCTCATAAATCTGTTTCATGAGATTACTGTGAACGAGGTCTAAGGGATTCTGATTCAAAAGAGAGCTTTCTTCCAGGTCGTTTGAATAGTAGTTTAATATTTTAAATATGGTTTCGCCGCCATAAAGGTAGTCTTCAAGCTTAATCATAATACTCCTCAATGCATTTTTATATTATTATAACTAAAAATCGGTATGATTTCCACTAAAATCATACCGGCTTTTGTTGGAAAGAGGATAAAATTCGTTCTTTTTCCTCTTCGTCATATTCCAGGTCATAGGATAATTGACGAACGATTTCAATCAGGGCTTCTATGCTTTGGTCGGACCGGGCCAGGGCTTTTTCTGACTGCTCCAGAAAATAGTTGATAAAAGCGATTCTCTCCTCTAAACGGTCATCATAGAGGGCATCCGGAATGTGTCGATATATCAGGTATTCCTTTAATCGGGCAATGGGTCCGTTATCCGTAATCTGAGAAATCATCGCGTCGCGCAGATTCAGAAGCCAGAGCTCTTCTTCTGTCAGGTCCTGAGATGTATTTGTGGGTGTGGATACAGTGTCCGCTGCAGGGGTGTCTGTGGGTACAGTGTCTGCGGCCGAGGTGTCTGTGGGTACAGTGTCTGCTGCAGGGGTGTCTGTGGATACAGTGTCCGCTGCCGGGGTGTCTGTGGGTAATGAGTCTGCGGTCGGGGTGTCTGTGGATGTTATGTTCGCTACACAGGTGTTGTCTTCGGGTGTTAGATCCGACGGAACTTCGTTTTTATCAGGAAATGATACCAGCCGCATCGGAGATGTTCTTGTCAATATGATACGGGCGGCTTCTTCACACACCAGTCCCAGTCCCATCTCAATCCGGTCGGACCAGTAATTTCGAAATCTTGGGTGATCTGTGCAGGTTTGGCAAAGAAAATCCTCGCCGTATTTTAGAATCATATTACAGAGGCCATTTTCCAAAAGAAAGGGACAGACTTCGTCGTCCGACAGCCGAAAATGAGGACTGTCGCCGGTCTCAACATATTTCCATATATCTTCGTGCCGGGAAAAGCGGGCACAGCTATTTTCGTCAATTTCGATTTCCCAGCCCTTACAGCAGCTGTGTTTACATTTATCTGCGATACATTTAAAGTCTTTATAATAATCAGGAATAATAATTTTCATAATAGAATGTTTATCAGTGTTTGTATTTTTTTCGGATATAAAATACAGAAATTACCAAAATGACAGGAAATGCTATTCCGGCCAGAATGCCTGCATGCAAATCGTTTGATGCATTCTGGGAAACTGCTCCGATAATTGCTGGTCCCGCAGCTCCGCCCAAATCACCGGCAAGTGCGAGAAGCGCAAACATGGCAGTTCCTCCGGTTGGAAGTATCTGTGATGAAATGCTGATGGATCCGGGCCACATTATGCCGACAGAAAAGCCGCATGCGGCGCAGCCTATTAAGCCGGCCAGCGGAATGGACGCCAGGCCTGCGACCAGATAGCATATCAGACACATCACACCTGACGCCATCATAAAAATTGTCAGATCAATCTTTTCACCGAATTTTCCGTAAAGCAGTCTGCTTATGCCCATGCATACAGCGAAGCCGCAGGGCCCTGCGAGATCACCGACCGTTTTTGTAACATTCAGTGCAGATTCGGCAAATGCGGATGCCCATTGACCCATTGCTATTTCAGATGAGCCTGCGCAAACCATCAGGACAATAAAAATCCAAAAGGCCTTGGTTTTAAAGAGCTCAAGCATAGTCATGCTTTTTCCTTCTTCTACAAGAGGCTCTATCGGACAGCTTGCAAAATTATAGATGTTGAACAAAGGGATGATTGACCATATCAGAGCCAGTATACGCCAGTTTTCTATGCCAAAGACAGTAAAGAAGGCTGTGGAGCCCAGTACAACGCCTACCCACCCCCAGCAATAAAAGGAGTGCAGAAGGCTCATCATTTTATCCTTATTCTCGAAGGGGCAGGCCTCGATGATGGGGCTTACCAATACTTCCGTCAGTCCGCTTCCGATGGCATAGACGATTACGCAGGCCAGTATTCCGTAAAATGGTACAGGCAACAGATCGGGCAATATAGCCAGTCCTGCCAGACCTAATCCGGATGTGATCTCCGCGGCTATAATACATGCTCTGTACCCAAGTTTATCTACTATTCCGGCACAAATCAAATCAACCAGCAGCTGTGTGACAAAGAAGCAGGTTGATATCATTGCCAGCATGCCGAAGGATATATTGTAGGTGTTGTGAAATGTTAAAAACAGCAGAGGAACAAAATTCGCGCATATAGCCTGTGTAATAAAGCCCAGATAGCATGCAATTTGGGTCTTTTTGTAGTTTTTCTTTTTCATAGTGTTTTCCGCCCGATAAGCTGTAGTTTAGATGAGCCATCGACCCCGTCCCCAGTGAGCCATCGACCCCGTCCCCAAGAGACCATCACTGGGTTGTGTATTTCTTCACACCTTTCCAGGCAAGGGCGGTGAGAAGCCAGGCAATCAGGATTATGAACAGCATGATTATCGCTGTATTGTGTAAAAAGTTGTTGGCTGCAATTACCAAAGGAATTAAGAGCATACCGGTAATGAGATGGGGAATGATATACATAAATACGGCCATTCCCTGTTTGACAACTTCTATCTCGTTTTCCCAGTCCAGCTTCCTGTGCTTAAGTCCGCTTCTTAATCCGTTGACGGTAGAGAAAATGCAGAGGCTGCCTATCGCAATAATGCTTGTGACAGCGTCTAAAAGAGAGACACGGAAGCAAATACATGCTGTAGTAGTCGTAAAGCAGGCAAAGGGAATGCTTAAATACAAATTAAAAAGTATCTTTCCCTTGTTATCATCCATCGGATTAATGGGAAGAGTCTGCATAATCCAATAGTTTTTTCCTTCAAGAGACGGTGAGCAGACCGTGGTAGGTATCATGCCGATGAAAAAATAAAGCAGCAGAGGTATTGCGGGGAAAACCAGTGAAGCTTCAATCGGCTCCTCCGACATTATCGAGCTTATGATAGCTTCAGGATTAATAAACAGCATGACAATACCAAGCAATACTACCATTATCGGACCAATACCTACATTAAGAAGATAAATGGATGATCCGGTCAGGCGCTTAAATTCTTTAAAGGCAATCGCCTTAACCATGCTCTTCTGCTTCTGTGATGAAATATCAATTTTTTTATTGTCGATAGATGCCGAAAGCTGAGAATTCATCCTGCGGTAGAACTTGCTGATCAAAATAAAGAAGATTTCGTAGATGATGATGGCGGAAGCAACTATCAATAAAAATGATGATATTATCCCATCGTTTACAGCCTCAGAAAACCACTTGGCAAAGGGGATATAAGTGGCTGTACCGCTGATGCCGCCGGATATGGAATGCATCATATCTTCGATGTCCTCGGTGCCGCTTGTATTCTCAAAAAAGAAACCGCTGAAGGTGACGGGAAGAATTAATACGGCTATCAGCACTGCCTGTGCGATATTTTTATACCTAAAGCGGGCTCCGATTTTTACGGTGACGGCGCCCAGTGCAGAAGCGATTACCATCGGAATTACAGGGAGTGTAAAAGTCATTACAAGCCAGAAAATACACGACATAAATGTCAGGTATCCACCGGTTGCATAACCTATAAGTGTTGCAAGGGATATCAGCGCATACATCGGAATGCTTTTGATATACATATATAAAAACTTGGCAGCCACGATATTTTTTACCGAAAACGGCATAGCCATAATCATATCGTATTCCTTGAAGCCAAAGAGATAGCCGTTTGCTTTAATAAGTGTAAAAATAATCGGTATTCCAAGGAGCAGTATTGCGCATAACTCCGGTAAAGCCCTGGCCTGGCCGAAGTTAGCAAGTCCCACACTTAATAATGTCGCATATAACATAAACACTATATACAACACAATCTGACCGATAAGTGAATTGGTCGCATATTTGCGTTTTGACTTGTCCCCGGAAAATTTTAAAACATTAATATTCCCTGTGGATTTTAGAAATGTTTTAACCAAAAGGAGGGTTTTACTTGACATTGTCAACCACCTCCAGGAAAACATCTTCCAAAGATTTATCTCCGAGAAGCTCTTCCGTTACTCCGCTGGCGATAATCCTTCCGCCTTTAATAATAGCGATTTTGTTGCAAAGCTTTTCAGCTACATCGAGAACATGGGTAGAGAAAAATACTGCGGAACCATTACTGCAAAGCTCCTTCATTATTTCCTTCAATGTGTGCGCAGCCTTGGGGTCAAGACCTACGAAGGGCTCATCTAAAACTAGAAGCTTAGGGCTATGGATAAGCGCTCCTATAATTGCTACCTTCTGCTTCATTCCGTGAGAATATGATGAAATCAGATTACCGAGAGCATCTGTTATTTCAAAAAGCTCCCCATATTTTTTTATACTGTCGGCACGCTCTGCAGAGCTGATACCATAGGCATCTGCTACAAAATTTAAATACTGGATGCCGGTAAGATTATCATAGATATCAGGATTATCGGGAATATAGGCAGTAATCTTTTTGCACGCCATCGGTTCAGTCTTTACCGAATGACCGTCTATGGTAATCTCTCCTTCGGTAAAATCCAGAACACCTACCACTGCACGAATGGTAGTGCTTTTGCCGGCTCCGTTATGTCCGATAAAACCGAAGATGTCTCCGGGCTCCACACAAATATTTACGTTATCGCATGCCTTCTTATCTCCGGCATATACCTTGCTGTAATTTTTAATATTAAGCATAATCAACCTCCATACTAAGGGCGTAGTGATTTACACTCTTTCTTCAATGAGTTTAATATATGTATTTCCTTTTTTTAATGCGTCTGCGCTTCCAAAGCTTCGTCTTATGACAGTTTCCATATAGCATATCATAAATTCTGTATCATTTGCAGGCGTCATAATTCTTATCAGATTAGTCTGGTTTATCCACACTATTTTAAGGGGGATCCCTCCAAGTGCCCTGCTCATACCGCCAACGCCCAGCATACTCGCTTCTTTTTTTAGCTCATCAATTAAGTCGATATTTTCACCGTTTGCCTTATATGCGCTTATATATTCCTTCGCCTGAGACCCCGCGAGCTGTGTAACACTGATGGTTCCGATATTGACTAAATCTGTTTCCGTCATATACTTGGCAGAAGAAAGAATATATTCCCAGCCGTATCCCTGTGTAGCCAGTGTAAAATCATATTGATGCCAGGGTCCGACTATATGCTCAACCGCATAAATTTAGGACGCATCATTTAAAATATTTGTATTATTTTGATTCATAGAAATAACCATGCCTTTCCAAGTTTTCCGATAAATTTATTTAGTATTATTCCGATAATACCTGTTCTAATGCTTTAGCATAATTGACGCTATATCATTGACTATGTCAATGTAAACTCTGCCTTCTTCCGGGACTTCCCCGTTTTGAATCATCTGTATAAGCCCGGCATAGTATTTATTCGCCGGAATATCCGCGCATGCCGGTTGACCAGTTAACAAACCATATAGTTCACCGCAATGTTCTTTGCCACACACGGTAATCATTTTCTTATATTTCCATACTCATTATCATAGCCGCATTTTGCCACTGACAGCATATGAAAAATCTAATTCGTATCTTTATTTGCTATCATTTTTATTTTAATATATGCGCATTTAGCCACTCTATCTTCTTAAAATCTTTATAGTTATTATTGTTATTTCTGTAGGAATCCTTTGAAGATGCATTATATATGTCTAAAAACTGATTTAAGCTTGGTACGCGAAATTTTATTTCGTCACATGCTACAATTTGTATATCTGATTCATGAATTCCTGCAAAATCAAACAACGAGTTAATAGTTCCGTATTGTACACAAATTAGGTCCTTTTTAAATTCATGTTCATGAACATCAGTTATAATGTAGCCTAATTCCTCCATAGCAGACTTAATTGATTCCCAATTATATATAAAATAGAAAGATAACCCACTGCCTTTAGGCGGTGGGTGAAGCTTTCGCGAGGTGCGGGGTTCAAGCCCCGTACCTCGTAAGCTGCGGTAGCAGCGATTTTATAACGAGTGACAAGCGAAGCGGTCACGAGTTTGACTCTGAGTTCATCCGGAGCCTCCCAGCCTCTTGGATCACCCGGAACATGAATATCAATATCTCCCGGGTTCCACTCAACTTTTGACATATATTCCAGTCCGAGCGAACCCATAAGCGTTGGAATAATTCCAATCTTATTTAGCTGTAAACATATTTTTTTAAATTCGTTAAATAGTTTTTCCATTTATCTCCTAATGCAGCTCAAAAATATATAAGCGAAGCGGTCACGAGTTTGACTTTCAAAGCGTACTGTTGTTCAAAAAAGCAGCCAATTCTACATCAGCTGCTTTAACAACAAATTTATCCATAGAAAAATGTTCCTGTTTTTATGCCATAATTATAGCACAGTTATGATGTGGTGTATATTAGAAGTTTATTAATAATGTCAGTAATTCGTCCGCACGCCCATAGCTGCCCCAAAATTCAGATTATCTTCAGCATGTAAAATCTACTCAACTATATTTTCTGTTATTTCAAAAGTAGCAGTATCCCCTGAAATAATTATCCTTGCATTCGCCCCGTAAGGCATAATTGTAATCGGCGAAATATGACCAAAATTCACACCATAAATAATTGGCAAAGAATAGAGACCATATCGCCCCGAAACCACACTTTTCACACTTTCGGAAAGCAGGTCAAATTTCTCACCGATTTTCATTCTGCCGATAATTACGCCATTTAATATTTGAAGCCATCCTCTGTTCCCCAATTGTTCAAAGAACCATTTTAGATATTCATAATCACATATTGCCTCTATATCTTCAAAAAATAAAATCTTCTTTGCGAAATCCTCTTTTGTCAGCTTTATCACTGATTGCTCTGTATACTCAACGATTCCGCCATGTCCGCCGAATAGTTTTCCGGTGACGCCTCCCGTATTAATTGTGACCCTAACAACATTTTCATACAGCATAATAGGATGATCTTTATAATTCGCTGCAATTCCCAACATTACATTACCAATGTATTCGTGGGCCGGTGCATTGTCAGTTCAAAATAATATCACAAAAATCCCTTATTTCATCCATTCTTGCAGCAACATCCTCTTTATGTTCAATAGAGCAAAGACCTAATTTACCACAGGACTCAATCTCTAAATGGCCGTAAAAATGTTCAATACTACTTACGATTCTTTCACATTCAGGCATACTTGGACCTGTTCGAAGGGCAATAGTATAACCTTTTTTCCCGGCAGATAGTTGTGCATGTGGTTCATGTGTATTACACCAAGGTGTACATCTATCTATAAACACCTTGAACTGTCCCGGAATATCTGCCCAGTATGAAGGAGACACTGACACTATTTTATCTGCCCATTCATACTGTTCCATTATCTTAACAACATCATCTTTTTGAAAACATTGCGCCGTATTATGGCAGATTCTGCAGCCCTTACATAAAGCAACTTCGTAATCATCAATACAAATACTTCTTACTTCATTTCCTTCACTAACATTATCTTTTACTATATTTACTATTTCTGCTGTTGCACCATTTCTAACCGGACTGCAATTTATAATAAGTATTTTCATAA
>JAKSRW010000052.1 GCA_024403355.1 Lachnospiraceae bacterium | reverse complement strand
GCGGTAGCAGCGATTTTATAACGAGTGACAAGCGAAGCGGTCACGAGTTTGACGAGAGATGAAATCAAATTGTATTGATATTATAGTGTGTGATATAATTATAAGGGTAATCAAAGTGTATTGAATGTGTGGCAGAGAATAGCCCCGACAGGAATGGAAAGCAGGGATAGTGAATATCATTGACATGAATGGGCAGCGAAGGTGATTGGATATGAATACGCTTATAGAAAAAATAAAAAGGGTTCGTTTAGAGCTTCATAATAGTCCCGAACACTCCGGCCGTGAAGAGAAGACCGGGCAGATAATTAGAGAGTTTCTTAGGGCTAATACGAATTTATACTGCAGGGACTATAACGGGGGGATTATTGCAGTATATGAGCCGGACAATCCGGCTGCCGTTGTAGCGTTCAGGGCCGATTTTGATGCGGTATCTCTCCCGGGAGGAGCGGCGGCACACTTATGCGGGCATGACGGACACACGGCGGCATTACTGGGTGTGGCATTGATGCTTGAAAGGATTAAGCCTGACAAAAGGATAGTGCTTATTTTTCAGCCTGCGGAGGAAACGGGCGAGGGTGCAAAAGCTATGGCCGGTGTTATTGAGGACTATGATATTTCGGAAATATACGGAGCGCACAATCTTCCGGGCTTTGAATTCGGCAGGGTGTTTACTTCATATGATACTTTTGCCTGCGCTTCATGCGGAATGATATTTAAGATTGTGGGGAAGCCTTCGCATGCGGCATATCCCGAATCAGGGGTATCGCCTATGGGTGCGGTCACAGAGCTTTTTAATGCAATCAAGGAGTCGCAGGAAGGAGACAGATTCGAGAAGGGCACCTTTGCAACACTCATCGGCTGTAATATGGGCCAGAAGGCTTTCGGCACTTCTGCGGAAAAAGCAGAGCTTTGGATAACAGTAAGGTCCCGGAGTGAAAAAGAATTTAAAAGAATCAGAGAATATCTTGAATATATTGTAAAAAAACAGTGCGGGTACGATGGATTAAGCTATACGCTTGAGCTTCAGGACGAATTCCCTGCAACGGTCAATGACAGGGACTGTGCTAGAAAAATCATTGAAAACTGTGATGGGGAAATTCTGAAGGAGCCTATGCGCTGGAGCGAGGATTTCGGACATTTTCTTAACAGAAAAGGGACTAGTAAGGGGGCTTTCTTTGGTATAGGTGCCGGTGACTGTCCGGACCTTCATACAAAAAATTATGAATACCCGGATGCTTTGCTGGAATATCAGATAAATGCGTTTTTGAAGCTTGTATAAAAGATGAAGGATAGCCCATTGCCTCTAGGTGGTGGCTGCAAGCCTTATTTGGTGCGGGGTACAATCCATGTACCGAATGGCTGCGAAGCAGCCGGTTTTTAACGGGTAAGAAGCGAAGCGGTTATGAGTTTTGAAAATGGATATTGGATATTCAAAAGTCGCCCTGTGGGAGACCGGTCAGAATTATAAATATGTTATAACTGTTACAGACATCAAAGAGATGTGCCGGAAGCACCGGATTTTCCGGGGCTGTGAAAAAATTGTATGGTGAATAGCGTGAAGAATTAAGTTTTCACATGCAAATATGTGACTGCGTCATTCGAGTACAAGTATTTGAATGAAAGTTTGCGCTACAGCCGGAAAGGAATGGATTAATATGAGCAGAACAATTAATGTGGTAGGTAACGGAAGAGTTTCTTTAAAGCCGGATATGATTAACCTTATGATTACTCTGGAGAACAAAGAGGATGAGTATGAGGCAGCAGTGCGCGGCTCGGCAGAGGGAAAGGCTGAAATTGATGAGCTGATCTGCGAACTTGGCTTTGAGAAGAAGGATTTGAAGACCCAGTATTTTAAAATCGATACTGTATATGAGAATTATCAGGATAAGGATTTTTCATGGAAAAACCGTCTTACCGGTTACAGATATATACATCGTATGAAGCTGGAATTTGCCCTCGATAATGAGCTGCTGGGTAAGATTTTGTTTAGACTCAGCCGCTGCAAGGGGCAGCCCAATTTTACAATTGTTTATACCGTAAAGAATCCTGAGGCAGCCAAGAATGAGCTTCTCACAAGGGCAATCACGGATTCCAGAAACAAGGCCGAAATTTTGGCAAGGGCAGCAGCTGTCGAGCTGGGCGAAATTCAGACTATCGATTATTCTTGGGACGAGATGGCTTTCGAGAGCAGACCGGTAAACCAGATGATGGTACCGAAGCGCTGCGCAAGCTATGCTGCAGATGAAAGCTTCAATATCGATATCGAGGCAGAGGATATCATCGCAAACGATACGGTAAGAGTTGTTTGGGAGATTAAGTAAACAGAAAAAATTTTTCAAAGGACTTGGATGAATGATGGTTATGAGAACTAGGGTGAAAAAGTGTTTAACACTAATAATGGTTCTGATGTGTATTTTCTGTGTAACGGCGTGCAGAAAGAGTGAGGGTTCGGACCGGACGGATTTAGTGCAGGGCGTGCCGGGAGAGGCCGATAAAGTTGATACGCCGCAGGGAGTACCGGATAGTTCAGATAGGGCGGAAGCAGTGCAGGGCGTGCCGGGAGAGGCCGATAAAGTTGATACGCCGCAGGGAGTAACGGATAGCTCAGACCGGGCGGAAGCAGTGCAGGGTGCGCCGGGAGAGGCCGATAAAGTTGATACGCCGCAGGGAGTACCGGATAGCTCAGATAGGACGGAAGCAGTGCAGGGCGTGCCGGGAGAGGCCGATAGAGTTGATACGCCGCAGGGAGTACCGGATAGCTCAGACAGGGCGGAAGCAGTGCAGGGCGTGACGGGAGTAGTGGGCGGAATGGATTTGGCAGACTTTGACTGCCCTGAGAAGCCCTTGTGGAGAGGCGAAATATTTGAGCAGGGGCCTTATATTTACAACAATGATCTGGCATATATTGCCGCAGATTGGAGCGAAAAGGTTGATAATGAAGAAAATATTAAGGCTGCGCTCAGAGAATGCGGTTTTATGGATTCGCAGGTTTATAATAATACGGCAGAGAATTCGATTGATGGATGCATTGACAGCTCTGTATTTGCAGTCGGATATACCGCTTTAGAGATAAATGGTGAGACGACTCTGCTGGTTGCAGTGATAGGGCGAGGCACGAAAAATTTTTTCGAGGCTATCGGAGACTGGCAGAAGGATAACCCTTTAAAAATGAATAAAGGCTACATTCGCGGGCACAGGGCATATGATAATGTCTACGATTTTTATTCGCAAATGATGGCCGGACTTTATGATTTTGTGCACAATCGCCGTGATATAATGACCTGCAAAAATGTGAAGCTGCTAATCACCGGGCACAGTCTGGGCGGAGCGGCCGCAAATCTTCTTGGAGCAGAGATTATAGGAACTGCTTCAAATCCGAACGAAATCTGGTTCCTGCCGCAGGTAAGAAAGGAAGATGTATATGTATACACCTTCGGTGCCATTAAAGCTATTGATGAGGATGAAAATGTAACTGAGGGCTTTGAAAATATCCATAACATCTACAATTATTATGATACCTACGGTCCAAACGGAATTAGAGCAAATCTGGGAGTCAGCTCTCCCGAAAGCAAATTCGGGCACACTGAGATATATCAGGATGCATCATTATACATAGAGGAAAATCCGTTTGACTTTTTCTCTACCGAAAATCACTGGATGCAGAATTACAAGGCTGCGATTGAAAAGAACAGAACGCATGCCACAATCAAACTCAGCTGCCCTTATCTGAAAGAGAACGGAAGCGGTACGGACGGAGCTGAAGCCGGTGAACACGGGGATACGGACGGAAGCGGAAGCAATGGAGCGGACAAAGCAGATGCCGGTGAAAATGGGCATGCAGACGGAAGCGGAGGCAATGGAGCAGACAGAGCTGAAGTCGGTGAAAGGGGAGAAGAGGAAGAAAGCGGAAGCGACGGAGCTGATACCGGTGGAGCAGGGGATGACAGCAGTTTAGGACAGCGCGAAGAATTCTCGATAGAGGGAAGCTGGAAAAGTATCGGAGCTGAAGGCTTCGGGCAGGCTCAGCCGGGCGCAACAGTTACCTTTGACGGACAGCACTGCAACTTCTACAGTCCCTACGACAGCTACAGCTTCTTCGAGTCAGACGGCAGCTACAAGCTGTCATGTAAAAACATGCTCTGGCAGGACACACTCTTTTTCAATGTCGTGATCGATGATGCCGACAATATAAGAATATATTACGGCAGCATTGAAACTGTACTAACCAGAGTGAAATAAGATATAAAATATAAAAGCTGCGATAGCAGCGATTTTATAACGAGTGACAAGCGAAGCGGTCACGAGTTTGACAAGTGATATAATCAGGTCTTTGATTTGAGTGAGAAAAAATACATAATTCATAAATTGATGAATAAAAATACACAATATTTATTAAATTAGCGAATTAGATTATTGAATTATTAAATATTTCTGTGTTTTTATCAATTATTGCTATCTTGATTAAAAGTACTTTATTTTTCTGATTTATATGCTATTATATAATCGCATATAAGCTTTTTGTATGTGCAAATTATATATTTGGCAAACCAGCGGAAACGCTGGGACGCAAAGCAAGAGTCTACTTAACGTGTAGTTTGTTATACGATAGTCCAGCTGCAATCCTTTATTTGGGTTGCAGTTTTTTTGTTTTAACTTACTACAACATGGGGGAAAAGGAGAAGGCGAATGAAAAAACAATGTAATCTGCTGACAAAGGTTATTCTTTGTCTGGCTATGGTGGTTATCGGAATTTGTATAGGGAATACTGCAAATGCCCATGCTGCTTGCGTCCATAATTATGTCGATCAGTATGTTATAGCAAACCCTGGCTGTGAGACAATGGGCTCCAAGATGGTGAAGTGTTCAAAATGTCAGGATAAGAAAACAGCGTCTATTCCTGCAACAGGTCACAGCTGGAGTGCATATGTGACAACCAAATCAGCGACCTGTGGTGCAAAAGGCACAAAGACAAGTACTTGCAGTAAATGTAAAAAGACAAGAACCCTTGATATTCCTGCAACAGGAAATCATAATTACGTTGATCAGTATCCGGTAACTAATGCTACATGTACCAGTAATGGAGGAATGTTACAAAAGTGCTCTGGGTGTGGAGATAAAAAAACAAGAGTTATTTATGCTACGGGTCATAGTTGGGGCAGCTGGAAAACTGAAAAGAATGCAACATGTACAGAGAATGGATATAAACGCAGATATTGTAGTAATTCAGGCTGTTCATCATATGAGACAGAGACTATATACGCATCAGGAAGTCACAATTATGAAGACCAGTATGCGGTTACAAATGCAACATGTACCAGCAATGGAGGAATGTTGCAGAAGTGCTCAAAGTGTGGGGATAAAAAGACTAGAGTGATTTATGCTACAGGTCATAATTGGGGCAGCTGGAAAACTGAAAAGAATGCAACATGTACAGAGAATGGATATAAACGCAGATATTGTAGTAATTCAGGCTGTTCATCATATGAGACAGAGACTATATACGCATCAGGAAGTCACAATTATGAAGACCAGTATGCAGTGACAAATGCAACATGTACCAGTAATGGAGGAATGTTGCAGAAGTGCTCAAAATGTGGGGATAAAAAAACCAGAGTAATAGAGGCGACTGGTCATAGTTGGGGGAACTGGATTGTAGATAAAGCAGCTACCAGAACTGAAGAGGGTAGCAAGCATAAAACTTGCACAGTCTGTCATGAAACACAAACTCAGAAGATAAATATAGATCCCAATGCACCAACTCCTATACCTGAGACTAATCCTGAAACAACATGTGCGCATTATTCAAATGGACAAAGAGAGACAGTGGACTCGACCTGTGCTAAGGAGGGTTATACGGTTACAATATGTGCCAAATGTGGGACACCACTGGGGGTAAAACAAGTTATTGAGAAAAAGCCACATACTTGGAAGGGTTGGATTATAGATAAAACACCTACGGAAACAGAATACGGTACAAGACATCATGTGTGCTCAGTGTGTGGTACAAGTGAGTCAGAGAACATGATGCCTATAAAAAATGAAAAAGATCCGGGGGATAAATCAGGTAATGGTAACGAGAATGATGAATCCAATCAATCGGGTAATAGTTCCGGTGGAAATACAGGGAATGATGCGGATGAAAAAACCGAAAATAACTATTGTTCACATGTTATATACGGACAGAAGAATACTATTGAGTCTACTTGTTATAAGCAGGGATATTGGGTATATATCTGTGGTAAGTGCGGAGAGGAATTAGGAGCAAAGAACATGCTTCCCTTGATTGAGCATACATATGGTGACTTTGTGATTACGATAGAGCCTACTTCTGATCCGGGTGAGGGTTATTATGAATGTAGGAAGTGCGGTTATCGAAAATATGAGGTAATTGATCCGATAAAGGATTACAAACCTGAGGATACAGAAGATACAAAAAAGGGAGAATTGGATAGTAAGAGCGAGAATAAAAAGGTTTGTCCTGATAATAAACATTCTTACAGTTGGACATGCTATCATAAGGAAAATTGCACCGAATCAGGATTATATGTAGGTACTTGTACTATCTGTGGGAACGGAACTAGTAAAACTGTATCAAAGACCGGACATAAGAATAATGGTCAGCAGAAGGAAGTTGCTTCTACATGCACAGAGTATGGTTACACAGTAAGTATATGTTATAATTGTGGTGTTGAGCTTGGGGCAAGGAATTATAAAACTAAACTAGCAAAACATACAGGAACATGGATTTGTGATCACAAAGAAACTTGTCTTACTTATGGAACTTATCATAAGTACTGCTCAGGTTGTAAGTCCATTGTATATATGAAGAAAAATCCGACTAATCACAAACCGAAGTCTCAGCAAAAAAAAGTTAAATCAACCTGTATAAAAGAAGGTTATAGAGTAACTGTGTGCGATAATTGTGGTGCTGAGCTTGGAGATAGGACTTATTTACCGATTGGGGAGCATAATTATGAATGGGTTACTGTATTAGCTCCAAGTTGTCATAGTTCAGGATATGATTCGTATAAGTGTACTAATAGCGGTTGTGGTAAGGTTGTGGGCAAGCGTATTACAGCAAAATTGAAGCATATACCGAATAAGAATAAGTGGTATATAATAAAGCAAGCAGGCTGTATAGAGCCAGGGGTAAAAATTGGTGAGTGTAGTCTTTGTCTTACAAAGCTTACCGAAGAGATTCCACCTGTAGGACATACAGCAGGCAAAAAATGCAGTCGTTGCGGCCAGGAAAAGGTGACCGGATTCACTATCGTATCGGGTCATTGTGATGAGTTTATATTTGATGAGACAGGTTTATTGTATGATGCAGGAGAAGAATTGACTCTGACGGTGATGGCTGACTCCAACTGGAAAGTACAAGCCTCTGATTATGTTAATATTACTGTGGATGGTAAGGCAAGTAATTCATCATATTCTTATGAAGGCGGAGATTATAAATCCAGCATAGTAAAGGTACGTTTGAATGCGATGACAAAAGATCAGCTTTCAAAGGAAAAACAGAGAAGTTGCAAGCTGGTATTTACTTATCAGAGGAACGGTAAAGAGGAGACACAATCTATTACATTGCTTCAGAAGTGTTCTTATTCTTGGCTTTCACCTCGTACAGCTGGTGAAACTTTCTCTTTTGACGAGAATGGAAAATGTATAGATCCTTTTGCTACGATTGACGGAAAGGTTTACTTCAAACTTGACTCATTAGGGGATTGGAATGTAACCGCCAGTGCAAAATGGGTGTTGGTTAATGGTAATGAGAAGAAGCAGAAGGGAACTGGGGATAAGAAGATTTATATCAGCGCAGCCAAGTGCAATGAAGCTGGTAGCGAAAGAAAGGCTACACTGAAAGTTGTGTTTAATTCAGGAGAGGAGTATTGTTTTAATATAGTTCAGAAGTTACAGCATATTCATAAGTACGAGTTCGAGAAAGCTGAAAATGGTGTTGTAAAGGTCCGTTGTGGAGAATCAACTTGTGAAGATCATAAATGGATAAAAATAGGTTTAAAGACATATAGAGATTATTATATGCGTTACAACTCGGGAAATGGTTCTCTTGATGCAAAATCAGCAGATGATGATGCAAAAGCAATTAAAGAGTACTATAGTTATTGCTTAAATTCGACTGATGCAGATGTAATTAGTCAGTTTTATATTTCGGTTCTTAAAGATGAAAAAATAGATAATGGATATACTATAGGTCAGGCTGCTAACGATTTTAATGAACTTACTAAGTTTGTAGATAATCTTGATGTATTAACTGCAAAACAGTGGAAAGGTTTATCGAATTTTAAAAAGTGGTCAAAAGTATTGGTTGAGGAAAATAAGGCTACTAAGGCATTGGGTAAAGTATTAAAGTTTAAAGGTGCTTATGATAAGGCTAAAACGCTTAATTCTTATTTGATGGCAGAGAGTGATGCTGATGAAGTTAAAGCGTGGATAAATATTACTGGTGTTATTGTGAGCAGTATACCAGTGATGGGACCTAGTTATAAATCTATCTTAAAGGAGTTGGCTGATGATGTTGCGGATATTCTTTCTCGTTTAAGAAGGAATGATGTAGAAATGAGTGCCTATATGTGGGTGGTAGATTATGAGGTATCAAGTTCAAAATTTATTGTCAATACTACGAGTGGTAAAAAAGATATTTTTAGTGTAACTTTGGCAGATCTCAATGATGGCAAGACACTTACCAGCTTGGAGCAGGTTTTGGGATTTGATATCAGAGTCAGTGGGTTTGTACAAGCAAGAATAGAGTACGAGATTGAGGTGTATGCAGGGACTCAAAAGAGAGGTAATTTTGAGCAATATTTTAGAACTAATTATGCTATAGGTCATAATTGATACGTGAGATTTTTGGGTAAATATGTTTTTGAATTTCGTTTCATTGTAAAAGATCTGTTTTACAGCGCCAATTATTCTTGATTAACAGAAAAATGTTGCTGTAAGGAGTAATAAGAGAGTGTTTGTACAGGCTCCCGTGCGTTTTGCGCGGGGGCCTGTTGCGTTGTGATACTTGCACCATTTGCATAGCTGTGCTATGCTATATATAAAATAGAAAGCTAACACACTGCTTTAGGTGGTGGGTGAAGCTTTTACGAGGGGTGGGGTAGTGTATGAGGAACAGGAGTCTTGCATTGGTGGTCAGGGATATGAAAATATTGTCTGTGCAGACCTTCAGACGTGATAAATATATTAACGAGCTGCCGGGAGGCGGAATAGAGTCCGGGGAGACACCCGAGGAGGCGGCATTGCGTGAACTCAAGGAGGAATGCGGGCTCGACGGGACTGTGGTTCGGCCGCTGAATGTGATTCACAGGCCGAACGGAAGTCTGGAGTACATATTTCTGGTGGATGTAGCAGCCGAACAGAAGGAAATCGTGGGCTCGGATCCCGAGATAGGCGCAAACGGCGTTCAGGCAATAAAGAATGTGTACTGGCTCAGCCTTGAGGAATTTACGGAGCGGGAGAGGGCATTTCTCTGGTCTTACGGGCTGATGGATGTTGAGGGATTCTTCGACAAAATACTGGCGTGGGGTGACGATATTAGCTATCCGAAGGGAGACGGTAAATAATGCCTAAGGGAAAAAATCAGAAGCTGAAGCTGATGACGCTGAAGGATATCCTGTATAAAAAGACTGACAAGGAACATAGTCTTACTATGGGGCAGCTTATTGACGAGCTGGAAAAGCGTGACATCAGCGCGGAACGTAAGAGTATTTATGATGATTTTAAGACCTTCGATGATCTGAAAATCCCCTATAAAAAGGTGAAAAAGGGCAAGGAAACCTTTTATAGTATAGAGGAAAGAGAATTTGAACTGTCGGAGCTGAAGCTGTTGGTGGATGCGGTGCAGGCATCGAAGTTTATTACCGAGAAGCAGTCCGGAGAATTTATCGGAAAGCTGGAGGGGCTTTGCAGTGAGCACGAGAAGAAGCAGCTGCAGCGTCAGGTTTATGTAAGCGGGCGTGTGAAAAACAAGAGCGAGAACAATGTTTTCAAGGCTGTTGACGTTATTCACAATGCAATTAATGAGAACCGTCAGATTCGCTTCAAATATCAGCAGTGGAATGCAAAGGGTGAGCTGGAATACAAAAATGAGGGCAGGCTTTATAAGGTAAGTCCCTGGGCATTGACCTATGATAACAGCTATTATTACCTGATTGCATATGATGAGGCGGCGGACCGCATTAAGTATTACCGAGTAGATAAAATGTCCGGTGTAATGGGTTCTGACGAGCGTCGTTTGGGTAAGGAATGCTTTAAGAATTTCAATCTGGCCGAATATATGAATAAAAGCAACTTCAATATGTTTGAAGGCAAACGGGGCGGAGTTGTGCTTAAAATTAAAAAAGAACTCATAGGTGTGTTCTATGACAGGTTCGGAAAGGATTCTGTGAGCGTTATATCATCTGATGATAACAGCAGCACGATTCGTTTCGAGGTGGGCCTGAATGAGCAGTTTTTGGGTTGGATTTTCGCACTGAAGGATGTAGAAATTGTGAGCCCTGAATCTGCAAAGAAGATGGCCCGTGAGATGCTCGAGAGAGAGCTTGGTAAATATTGATAGCAGCCTGCTTTATCATTCAAAAAACGGAATAAGCAATGCATTGGCGGCGAATAAAGACGGCTGTTGAAAAAAGGACGGCAGGTAAGCTTTAATTGAAACTGATTATGGGGAGTTAGTATAATAAAAATTATTATCAGAAAGGACTAAGAAAATGGATTTTTTACAGTTAGCTAAGGAAAGGTATTCCTGCAAAAAGTATGACGGCAAAATGATTTCTGATGAGCAGCTGAAGGTTATCCTTGAGGCAGGACGTGTGGCTCCTACCGCTAAAAATCTTCAGGAGCAGAGAATTTACGTAGTTAAAACAGAGGAAAATTTAAAGAAAATTGACGAGTGCACACCCTGCAGATATGGTGCGCCTGTGGTGCTTGTTGTTGCATTTGACAAGAACAATGTATTCGAATATCCCGGAGGAAAGTCAAGCTCGGGCGCCGAGGATGCAACAATTGTCGCAACTCATATGATGCTTGCGGCAAAGAGCGTGGGTGTTGAGAGCTGCTGGCTCAATTTCTTTAATCCGGATGATCTGGCTAAAAAGCTCGGACTTCCCGCAAATGAGGAGGTAGTAATGCTTTTGGATCTCGGCTTTGCGGCTGAGGGTGCAGGTCCTCTTTCAAATCATAGTTCAAAGAAGGCACTTGAAGAGACCGTTACATTTATCTGATGATATTTGGGCAAAAAGTATTATAACGAGTGACAAGCGAAGCGGTCACGAGTTTGACGTATTTATGCACATTTGGTATACCGGTAACAATTAAGATATTATTTGAAAATTAAATATCAATAAAAATACCGGGCGGCAGTCGATGTCACCCGGTATTTTGGTTTGTTATTGTTGTAAATCTGATGGATTACTCTACGATAGCGCTTGCACTAAGCTTCTCTACAACCTTTGTAGCGAGAGCAGACTGCACAAGGTAGGGCTCACCGTAATTGCTGATATAGCTGTTGATATTTTCCTCTGTATCGCCGGCCTCAAGAATCTGGGCGCGAACATCATTCATATCGGCTGTGATGCCTTCCTTCTGCGCGATAGCCTGGATGAACATATAGTATTCAGCGGACTCCTTAACCTTATCTTCGAGTGAAAGGTCATATTCCTCTTCAGTCATGCCGTCATAGTTCTTAGCAATATAGTCAGCGAAATCAGCGTACATGATTGTGCCGGAAGTGCTTGAATACATTGAATTCATGTACTGGAAGTACATCTGGTCGTTGTACTTGTAATTAGCTTTGAGTGACTTGATGTAATCCTTGGGATAGCTCTTTGCTGTACAATTTTCAGCGATATAATCCTGAACCTCATGAGCCAGATTATCCTTGTAATGTGTATCCTTGAGGTACTGCTTGTACTCCTCTACGGTGCTTGCATTCTCTGAAAGATGCTCTGCAACATACTCATCCGTAAATTCAGGTGTTGTGTAAATACCCTTGAGAGTTACATTGAATACAGCGGGCTTACCCTGGAAATCAGCATTTTGAGGATAATAGTCGGGGAAAGTAACATTTACATCGAAATTATCACCGACAACATGACCGATAATCTGCTGCTCGAAGGTGTCGATAAGGCTGCCGCTTCCGATTGTGATTGTTGAATCATTTGCTGTGCCGCCCTCGAATGCTACGCCATCCATTGTGCCTACATAATCAATTGAAACCTTGTCGCCGTCTGCGGCTGCTGCAGTGGTTTCTGTATCGAGGTGCTGGTCGTTTTCAAGCATCTCCTGAATTTCTGCATCTACATCCTCGTCGGTGAATTCGACATCAGCCTTGGCAACCTTGATTGCTGAATAATCGCAGAGATTAACTGCATCGAGTGCGTTGAAATTCTTGATTGTACCGTCATTATTCAGGGCTGAAGAATAATCCTCGTTGGCGATAACCTCGTTAGCCTTCTTCTGGATGTTACTGTAAATCACCCAGCCGATAATGGCTACGATGGCCAGAATAATTACCACTAAAACTACTTTTGTTAATGCCGCGTTGCGCTTCTGCTTCTGAATCTCAGCCTGGCGCTGCAGCTTTCTTGACTTACTGAGGCTCATGCCCTCGTTTTTGTCGCTCATTTAAAAACCCTCCGTTAATTGTGAATCTTATCGATTGTTATAATAATACATATTTATGTCGAGTTTGTGAAGTAAAAAGTTTAAATTAAATAAAATGATACAAGGGTCAAAAGGTCAAAAATGCTCGTCAAGCTTGCTTGTAAGAGCATTGAAGGCCTTTATGACACGCAAAAACATGAAAAAGTAGCCATTTTTCATTGAAAAATGAGCGGATTTTGAATGTTTTTAGCATTTCGGGAGCACAAAGTGCGAAGAAATGCGTGTATTAAGTCGGGGGCAATGCTTTTGACCCCGACGTCATAAAATATAGTTAAATTTGGGTGGAATGAGCCGCCGACCCCGTCCCCAAGGGACCATCCCTCACAGCTGTTGAATTTATTGAGCAGGTATGGTATACTATTCAGAGTTGTGAATATAAAAAGGTGATGACCACCGAATAATGGAGGAATAAATGTCGATTAAGAATGAGCGTACAATTAAGTGCCCCAAATGCGGTAAGGAATTTAAGGTTAATGTTTGGAATAGTATAAATCTTTCGGAGAACCCTGAGCTTAAGGAGAAGGTCCTGAGCGGCGAGGTTTTCCAGGCAACATGTGATGAATGTAAGGAAGTTGCATTTTTAGAGTACAATATGCTTTATCATGATGATGAGAATGATATGATGCTCCACCTTGTTTCGGGCGAGCTGACAGATCAGCAGGTTATTGATTCATATATCAAGGCTACGGATGTTCTGAAGATTGCCAGGGAAGAGTATATTATGCGTATTACTAAGAGCCCCGAGCAGCTTCGTGAGAAGGTTTATATTTTTGATCAGGGACTTGATGACCGTGCTATCGAGATTATGAAGCTGGTTATCCTTTCAAAGATTAAGAATGAAGTGAAGGCTGATATCGAGGAGATTATCCTTCGTACCGAAAAGGATAATGAGGAGCCTAAGATGTTCCTGTTCAGAACCTCTGAGAAGAAGGTCGGAAGTGTGCCTTTTATCAAGGAGTTATATGAGGATATAGAGACCAAGCATTTTGCAGATTCACCTCGTGGAAAGAGCGAGTATGTGGTTAATTTTATTTGGGCTTCTGAATTTATGAAGGATATAATCAGCAAGTCTCAGCAGTAATTTTATATAAAATAGAAAGATAACCCACTGCCTTTAGGCGGTGGGTGAAGCTTT
>JAKSRW010000051.1 GCA_024403355.1 Lachnospiraceae bacterium | reverse complement strand
GAAAGCTTCACCCACCGCCTAAAGGCAGTGGGTTATCTTTCTATTTTATATAATACAAGGCAGCCCATACTCTTCCAACTGTATATCAAGCTCAATCATATCATAAATTTCATTTTCAATAAAAAACGAGAATATAATATCCGTTTTATCACTGGGTGAAAGTGCATAGCCCGCACGCGCCAGAAGGTCCTTTGTTTCATCCAGATTGAGCTTCGCTCCGATGCAAAGGCACATAGCGGTCAGCTTCTTAGGGTGATAATCCGCATTGTTTTTAATCTTTGAAAATACCTTTTTATCAACTATTCCGCGATGCCAGACGTCCACATTATCCATACCCTTTGATTTAATCAGGTATAAAAGATACTCCGAGAAACTGTCGGAAAGATGCTTCATTCGCTCCTTAAGTCTGCTCTCCTGCTTTTCATCGAATTCATTGTTATCCTCAAAACAAAAAGTTGACTTATCTTTTATTTCTGCCCTTTCCGCATCTATCCCTGCCTCTTTTACAGAAGCCTCTGCAGGAGAAGGCGCCATATATGCCGAAGGAGCCATTGAAGCCATTTTAGCCGCAAATTTAGGCAGATTATCCCTCAGACGACGCTCTGTTTTTGCAGATCCGCGAGAATATGCTCTATCTTCCGTGGCATCTCCGGGAAGAAGATTAAAATATGCAGCCCCATATTCCTCTGCCTGCGCTTTAACCACATAGTTACGGTCAATATAGGCCTCAAGCTTCGGGTAAAGCTTCTCACCGAGTAATGTGGATTTTGTATCAAAAACCACCAGATAGACATCCATATTATGAGAAAGCATAAAGGCGTTAATTTCATCAGCCGCAATACGGATACCATCCTCCATCGGATATCCAAAGCTTCCGGTGGAAATCAGTGGAAATGCAATAGATTTAAGCATATATTTATCTGCCAGCTCCAGACATTTTCTGTAGCAGGCTCGAAGCTTTTCCTCTTCACCATGATTGCCGTCATGATAAGCCGGACTCACCGCATGAAAAATATACTTTGCCAACAGATTAAAGCCGGGGGTTACAAACACATCCCCTTCTTCTGCTTCTCCGATGTGCTCTCTTCTGTAATTTAAGAGCTTTTCTTCTCCCGCAGCCTTATAAATTGCGCTGTCACAGCCTGCTCCGATAGTAAGATATTGATTGGCAGTATTAACTATTGCCTCGGTCTTCATTTTACAAATATCATTACGAACAATTTTTAATGCCATGCCTGCCGCCTTTCCTTAAATCCTTCCTGACACTTCATCTGACTATTTTAACAGTTCCGTCAATTTATCATATATTTCCTTTGCAACTGCCAGCTTATACGCAAGTCTGGTAGGCTGCGGCTCGATTTCAGTAAAATATGAGCTGACTCTATTATTTATTACTATAGAAAAGAATACCTGTCCCGGAACCGAGGCCTCGGGATTTGCCGGGTCTGTATTTCCCATGGTACCCGTAACACCGATACCGATATTGGCACTGTAGCTTTTCGCACAGGCACAGGCCATCGCTTCAGCTGTTTCCTTTGAGTATACACTGTATTTATTCAGGATTTCTTCAGCTACGCCCTGCATTATCTTTGCCTCATTGCAATATGTGACAAAAGCACCCTTAAGCACTGCCGAAGAGCCCTCTGTATCGGTAATCAGAGACGCTATCTGCCCGGAAGTTGCAGATTCCATCGTGCTGATGGTTAGCTTCTTCTCTATTAATAACCTAGTAAGTGTCCTATAATCTTCCCTTATAGCCGCTTCATTATAAGTTTTTGACATGTAAACCTCAATCTCTTTTATTGATAAATCCCGAGACCTTTCAGCCCCGGGATAATTTATAAACCTTGTTCTGCCGCATACATTTATCGGCAGTTGTGATTAATTTGCATGAGACCTCTTAACCTCAATAAGATGCTCATACTCTTCCTTAATCTTCATAAATGTGTCCGCATCGCCGCTGTCGGAATCCGGATGAAATACCTTGCAGAGCTGATGATAACGCTTCTTTACATCGCTCTCGCTTTCACAGCCATTGAAAAATGCCGCAATAACCGACTGCTCGGATAATTCCTGCGAACTGCCAGCAGCCCCGTTTCCTGTGCTTCCCTGTCTGTCCGAGCCTGCTGCACCGCTTCCCGCACTTCCCTGTCTGTCCGAGCCTGCCGCACCGCTTCCCGCACTTCCCTGTCCGCCGTAACCGGCCGTACCGCTTCCGCCTGCGTTTCTGCTTCCGGAATAGGAATTTGCTCCCGAAGATGTATTAGAAGGTCCTGAATTTGAATTACCGCTATTGGAGGAAGCTCCCGCGCTTCTTCCGTCCTGCCTCCTGCCGTCTGAATTTCCAAGCTTTCCGTTCTTGAAATCATACTGCTGAGCTGAGGACTTAGCAGAAGCACCCATTCGGCCTGCCTCTGAGCTGTATAAATTCTGAACCACATTTTTAATGGTAAAGAGCTCATCCTTAATTTCGGTTATTCTCTTTAACGCATCACCGTTGGCTGTACCCGAATAATAGTTTTTTATCTGGGCGGCCTCACGCGAAATGGCATAAATTCTGCTGACCTGTGCCTGTGGAATATATGCTGACATTTCCTGAAGATAGCTCACATATTCGTCAATTTTCGCCACCTGAACACTCATCAGCGATGCAATTTTATTACGCACGCGGTTACGTTCCTTTGCCTTTTCACTGTCATCCGCAAGCTTTTGTCTGCGCAAATGATCCACCAGCGACGAAATTCCTACATAAGCTGCCATTACCAGCAGCGAAATAAGAATTGCGACAATAAGGTTCAGCTTTGAAAAACGCTCCCCATCCGAATTATAAATACATATAACCGCTGTTATTACAAAAGGCAGGGGTGCCAAAAAGATTGACGCAAATATTTTGAAGCTGATACCTGTCACAACATCATATTCACGCTTTATTACCGCCGCTATCTCAAGAATCAGTGCAACCGCAGTTCCGAATGCCACATAAGCTACCTTAAATTCAGGCTTTATGCCCTCTGTTCTCATAACGGTGCTTATCAGGCCAAACATCACAAATAAACTACCAAAGGTAAGCAGAGACGTTGTCCTCAGCTTTCTCGGTATCGAAATTATATCTACGACAATAAAAACTACAACAGAGATTATCAAAAAGCTCAACAGCTTTTTTTCAAAAAAGACCGGATACTTAAACATTTCAAAGCCCAGCTCTTCCGTTGCATTATACCAGAACCAGTTAATCGCCACTGCTCCGATAGGTGCTGCCATATGTATATATCCCGTAAAAAACAGTAATACACCATATAATGCCAGCCCACCAAAGAGAATCAGCAGTGCTATAGTCATACTCATAGTTACTTACCCTTCCATATTAAAGCAGTCTGTTATCGCTTCAGCGACCGCAGATATTCCTTATGCTCCTGCGTAACTCTGAAGCTCTCACAGGACTTCGTTATAGTTTTATTATGAGTCCAAACATCAAGTCTGTTATTCTCAATATAAGGAATCGTTGCGTCCCACTGCTTTGCCAGCGCCGTTGCAAAAAACCACGCCGTCATCATATTTACATAATATTCACTCGAACGAACCGCCGCCGGCAGCTCTAAATATTCAGCCTTAAAATCCTCATCCAGGAAATGAGCCATAAGCATCCTCATGGAATACCTGCAGGTATAGGTATGCTTTGAAACACACCATTCCTTCAGCCTCACAAGAAGCTCCTCCCTGTGCTTTTTAAAAACCTTCGGAACCATAGTATCGCATACCGCCCAATTATCCACGTAAGGCAAAAAATCTTCTATCGAATTCATGCATGCCGTATAGTCCTTCATTTCGGAAATGATAGCGGCATGAAGCATATTTTCATCATAATACCTGTGCGGCAGGTCCTTTAGAAACTCCTTTGTTTCAGGCAAATTTACATATTCCTTCGCCAGTTTTCTTATATCGGGTACACGCACGCCTATAAAATGCTCCAATGAAATCGTAGGGGTAAGCTTCTGCTGAAAAACGGCATAGTCATGATCCTTAAATTCCATTAATCTTTCTAAAATACTCAAAACACAAATCCTTTCATTCTTCATACAAATGCAGGAAAATTAACCTGCTATATCTGCTGCCTGCCTTCCTATCATTCCGCTAACTAATAAACATAATTACAGCCAGCAAAATTACGGCAACCGATTCCGCAATAAGTGCAGGAATCATACGGTGAATCATTTTCTTCAGGCTGTTAATCTCCTCAGTCTGTCTTTCAAGTTCCTCCGCATGCGACTTTTTAATCTCACCCACACTGTGGTCGTAATGCTCCTTCAGTCGCCTGTAGGACTCATCCATCTGTCCTATCTGCTCCTGATAACGCTCATTAATCTGGTCTACATAATGCAGATGTGTTGCCCTGAAGCGGTCCAACTGCTTCTCATGCTGCTCATTCAGCTTCTTAATTTCCAAACAATATGTCTCATAAGACATGATATCATCCTGAGGCCTGTGCGGAGCAAGCTCAGCCGCTACTGTAGAATCTACAGTAGCCACAGGTTCTTTTACAGAAAAAATGTATTTTGTGAATTCCTCCGTAATATCTGCGTCCTCAGGAAGCTCTTTTGCATAATTCATAAAGCCTTCAAGATCTGCCATGGTATATCCGGTTGCCTTAACAAATGCAGCCACACCAAAATAACCGGGCTTTAATAATCTTGCATAAAAAACATTGTTGATAGTATCAACCGTCAGCTCTGTTTCCTCCGAAAGCTGATTCAGCGTTTTACCGCTGAGCTTGTACATTGCCTTTACAACCTTGCCTAATAATGCACTTTCCATAGTCTTTTTGCACCAATTTTCGGTATCCTTTCCCATTCAGAAAAATACAATTTAAAATGTAACCGGCACTATTGCGCCACATTTTTATGTAACCTACAATAAAGCCACAACAAGCAATCCACCACTTACATACTACACCATATCAACAAAAAAGAAAAGATGAAAAAATGAAAGGAGTTACAACAATTATGAATTCATTGGATTTATACCAATGTAATGTCTGCGGCAATTTGCTTTTCCTTCTGGAAAGCTCAGGTATAGTCCCTACCTGCTGTGGTGAAACCATGGAACTGCTGCCCACAAACACAAATCATGCTTTTGATGAAAAGCATGTCCCGATCATAACCCGCGATGGTATGACGGTGTCTGTTTCAGTCGGAAGGGTCCACCACCCTATGATTGAATCACATTTTATTAAATGGATAATCCTGGTAACGGATTACGGCATTTACGTACACAGACTTAATCCTGCGGATAATCCTCAGGCCCAGTTTTATATCAATCCCACTGAGAAAATAATTGCAGCCTATGCCTTCTGCAATCTCCATGGGCTCTGGATAAACACGCCTGCTAAATAAGCTTTATCCATTATTCGTATTTCCTCTAAATGAGCTATACCCGCTCACGAAAAAAGGTGCGCCACCCCCGGGCACACCTTTTTTCATTTTTTGAAAATTATTTTTTGAGCTTTCTCTTACGTGATAAACTAATTACAAACTTATCGTTCCTGGTCGAAAGCTTCAGCCTTCCGCCCTTCTTAAGCTTTCCAAAAAGCATTTCATCCACAAACAGAGGCTTGACCTCATTGCGGATAACCCTGTCGACCTCACGTGCACCGAATTCAATACTTATACCCTTTTTGATAATCAGGGTCTTCGCATTTTCCTCAACAGTAAGCTCGATTCCCTTTGCCTGCAATAGCGTTGAGAGCTCATTCAGCTTCTTTTCAACGATTTCGGCTCCCATTGCGTCATCCATACTGTTAAATACAACAATTTTGTTCAGACGGTTTCGAAATTCCGGCTGGAAGGTCTGTTTTACAGCCTCCATTAAAGCTCCCGTATTCTGCAGCTCACCGTTAAAACCGATTCCGCTCTTTCCCAGATGATTTGCTCCCGCGTTGGAAGTCATTATGACAATTACATTACGAAAATCGGCCTTTCGCCCCTGATTATCGGTCAAGGTGGCGTAATCCATCACCTGAAGCAGTATATTATATATGTCACTGTGAGCCTTCTCTATTTCATCAAGAAGCAGAACCGACGAAGGATTCTTACGAATTGCCTCGGTGAGCTGTCCGCCTTCCTCATAACCTACATAGCCTGCGGGAGAACCGATAAGCTTTGCCACCGCATGCTTCTCTCCATACTCACTCATATCGAATCTGATAAGCCTCAGTCCCAGCTCCTCAGCCAGGCTTTTGGCTATTTCAGTTTTTCCGACACCCGTAGGTCCTACAAAGAGCAGACTCGCCAGAGGCTTATTCTCCTCCAAAAGTCCGGCCTTCGAAAGCTTTACCGCATTTACTACCTGCGCTATAGCCTCATTCTGGCCGAAAATTCTTTTCTTCATGCCGCTTTCAAGCTCAGCGAGCCCCGCAAAATCATCTGTTTTTACAGTCTCAACCGGCACGCGGCAAATAGAGGTAAGAACAGTATTAATGACATCCTTGTCAACCGTCTGAGTCTTCTTTTCCGTAGGATGAAGCCTTCTGTAAGCGCCCGCTTCATCGATTAAGTCAATGGCCTTGTCCGGAAGAAAACGCTCGTTAACATACTTTGCACTCATATGAACGGCATATTCAATGACACCCTTTGCGAACTTCACCTTATGGAATTTCTCGTAGCGGCTCTTTAAGCCCTCAAGAATCTTCACTGCCTCTGCTTCATCAGGCTCCTTAATCTCTACATTTTGAAAACGTCTTACCAGACTCTTATTCTTCTCAAAATGCTTCTTATATTCATCAAAGGTCGTAGCACCGATAAAACGGATTTTACCTGCCGCCAGATAGGGCTTAAGCAGGTTCGACGCATCAAATGAGCCTTCACCGACCGCACCGGCACCAGAGAGATTATGAATCTCATCTATATAAATAATGGGCTTTTCAGCCTTTTCGATTTCAGCCAGCAGCTTCTTAAAACGCTTTTCAAAATCACCCCGGTACTGAGTACCCGCAAGCATGCCGCCAAGGTCCAAAGCAAATATTTTAGCGCCCTTTAACAGCTCCGGAACCCTGTTTTCATTGATCATTGCCGCCAGCCCGTAGGTTATGGCTGTTTTTCCCACACCCGGTTCACCAATATGCAGGGGATTGTTTTTATCCTTTCTGCAAAGAATCTGAATCGTTCTGTCCAGCTCCGCCTCACGTCCGATAAGAGGATTCATAGCATCCACATTTTCATTCAGGCAGGGAGCATAGAGCTTTATGACATCACTGCCTGCAGCTTTATCATCTCTTTCGATTCCTCCGGCAGGCATTCTGTCAGCACCTGAGCCTTGCGCATTCATTTTATCATCGGAATCCGAACTCTTTGCAGCAGACTCATCATATTCATTCCCGGCATCAAAACCATCCGCCTCCGCACAGGCCATTTCATAAAGCAGTTCCGCCTCTTCCACGCCCTGATTTTCCATATAATATACCGCATAGCTATCCTTAAGCTTCCAGAGCGCATGCACGAGATGACGTATGGCAATCTCCTTACTGCTGCTGTTATAAGCACTCTGCCCGGCATAATTTATCATCTGCTGAACTCCGTCAGACAACGCAGGCTCAGCCTTTTTGCTTTTCTCAACATAAGTCTCAATATAACTAATGAGGTCATCCGTAAGCACCTGTATATCACCGCCGCAGCCACAAAATGCTTCACAAAACGCCTCATTACCCGTAATCTCTATTAATATCATTTCAGGTGTAACATACTTATACCTGTGTATATGTGCATATGTTACTGCCTGCTGTATAACTCTCATTGCATCCGCCGAAAATTCCATTAGGCCCCCTCCACGGTCATTCTAAAAGGAAAACCCTCGGCTCTCGCGCGGGCAAGAGCCTCATTTACCTTTGTATTGGCTATATCCAGGGGATAGGTTCCCACGACAGCCCTGCCGGCCTTGTGTACGCTCATCATAAGCGTGTTGGCCGTAATCTCATCCTTATTAAAAATATCGATAAGTATATTAACCACGAATTCCATCGTAGTAAAATCATCATTAAACATGAGGACATTGTAATGTCTCGGTTCTTTGACCTTAATGTCCGTCCGTTCCTTAAAATCATCCTTAACAGCCATCTCTTTGCCTCATCCGTAAAAGAATAAAAAACTGCATTACAATCTGCAAATTATAAAAGCATTGCAGGATAACGGCATATACGTTGTCAAACTCGTGACCGCTTCGCTTGTCACTCGTTATAAAATCGCTGCTACCGCAGCTTACGAGGTACGGGGCTTGAACCCCGCACCTCGCGAAAGCTTCACCCACCGCCTAAAGGCAGTGGGTTATCTTTCTATTTTATATATTCTCCACCAGATATTTTTCGAAATCCTCCTCTGGAAGTGGCTTTGAAAAATAATAGCCCTGAATTGCATCCACGCCCAGGAATTCGAGTGTATCACACTGCTCCTTATATTCTACGCCTTCCGATACCGTCTTATAGCCCAGATCCTTTGCCAGGGAAATACATGCGGCAAGCACCTTCGCTCTCTTTTCATCACCGAATTTACGCATGAAAGACATATCGAGCTTAACCACATCAAGGGGTAAGGTACTGAGAATATTTATTGAAGAATAACCTGAACCGAAATCGTCCAGCTCTATCTGGAAGCCCATGGCACGAATAGCCGTAAGCTTTCTGATAAGAGATTCCGTATCACCCGTCATCAGAGTCTCGGTAATCTCGAGATGGAGCTTCTGGGGTGATATACCGTTTTCCATAACCGGCTTCTGGTACTTCTTAAGTAAATCCTCCTGTTCAAAGGTAAGCTTTGAAGCATTTACCGAAACAGGAACCGTCTGAATGCCCGCATCAGTCCATTTTTTCAGATTTTCGCAGGTCTTCTTCCATACATAATTATCTACTTCGACAACAAAGCCATTCTTCTCGAAAAGAGGAATGAAATCCGCAGGAGACATAAATCCGTATTCCGGATGAATCCAGCGCACAAGTGCCTCTGCACCGACAATCTTTCCGCTGCGGGCATCATGCTTGGGCTGGTAATATACCTTAAACTGCTCCTCATCAAGAGCCTTATACATATTACTTTCGATTTTACGGTTGGTCTCAAGCTCCTTCCTCAGAACATCATTATAAGTGGCAAGCTTTTTGCCGTAATGATGCTTGATGCTGTTAAGGGCAATATGCGCCTTATCACAAGTGGAAAGAATGGACTTATCATGCGTTATGCATTCATAAACACCGTACTTGATAATAATATGGGGAAGACCGTTGGCATGCTCCTGCTGCTCGATTCTTTCGATATTCTCCTCCGAAAAGATCTCCGTCATAAGATCATGTCCGCACATTACCACGAACTGATCGCTTCCGTATCTGCCCACAAGTACATCGTCACTCATAAATTCGCAAAGCTGCGCACCAACCCAATGCAGAATCTCGTCACCGACATCCGCACCGTAGGTTTCATTTATCTTCTTGAAATCCACAATATCTGAAATCATCAGGTCATACTGAATCTGTGGATTCTCCTTCAAAAGGTTCTCTGCTTTCTCAAAAAAGACCTGTCTCGTAAGAACACCCGTAAGATCATCACGCTCAGCTTTTTTACGGATATCAATATCTCTGAAGCCAAGAATAATATATTCCAGCTCACCCTCATCCGAATTCACACGTGCATATACCAGCTGGTTGTAATTTACCACACCCATATTATCACGACTGTATTCAATGGTATAAAAGCTCTTCTTTTCAAGCTGTGTTCTGATATTTTCCGGCTGGGTCTGCAGTAAAACCCTTGCCCTGTCGTGCTCTACGACATAATTATTTATATACCATGTACGCGCAGCAGCGTAGTTCTGAATCTTCTTCGCGGTATAAATACTGTCCGGAATACTGGTTACCATATCCGCACCAAATACACTCATTTCAAGAGTTTTTGAGTCAACAAGCCATACAGATTCATACTCCCTGCATAAAGCCGAAATTACTTTTTGATTCAACATTTCGTGTGTCATGAGCTACCTCCCGTCGTGTTCAAAATGGGTAGAAAAACCTAGAATTATTATACACGAAAATTACGCTGTTAGCAACCAAAAAATACAGTTTTCATCAAGATTTACAGCTATACGTAAAGCATATTTTTCCGACTATAAATCAGCTTCCTTCAAAAATCCGAGTGCCCTTGAGGAACACATTTCATACGGAGGCATTTTTAACAGGGTCTCCCTGCTCACCCACTTATAGGCAATGGTTTCTCCCCGCTGAAGTATAATAGAATTCTTGTCGCCGGAATAGACTCCAAAATATACAATGTAGAGTGCGCGGTGGTAATCGCTTACGTCTCTGCCGATTTCCTTAAGTTCAAGTCCGGTAATTCCGGTCTCCTCACGCAGCTCACGAACCGCACCGTCCTCCACCTTCTCATCCTTAAGCACTGAGCCCCCGGCCGTAAGCTCCCAGCAGCCCGCGTGGGATTTATTATAGTCCCTTTGCATTAACAGATAGCTTCCGTCGGAATGCTTAACCACTACGTCACATACCATATGGTAACAGTCACCCTCAATTTTTTCTCCACGCACAAGAGTCACACCCTCAAGCTTTTCAAACTTATCATTATATGCATCCCACAGCTCTGCCATATTACTAACCATGCCTTTCCGCCCATACCGCAAACTCCCATTATAAATATTTACAGATGAATTTTGCAATCAGATTTATATTAACATTAGACTAATTTTCTCAAATAAAACCTTAAATGTCAAATTGCAAATAAAAAAACAGACAACCTTCCGATTGCCTGTTTCAATTTGCCTATGAAGTTTTAGTGGGAATATTAATTATTCCTCTTCCTCGTAGTACTCCTCATCAGCGTACTCCTCGTCAGCAACCTCGGGCTCTGCGAATACTACAGTACCTCTCTTGTAAACGATTGTGATAGCGTTAGCCTCTGATGTACCCTGCTTCATTGTAAGTGTATCAGCCTTCTCATCGAACTCAGCAGCGAAAATAGGTGTGCCGTTCTGCTCAATCTGGATACCGTTTGCAAGGCACTCATACTTACCTAAATCCTGTGTACCTAATGAGCTAACAACCTTAATGTTATCCTCTGTGATGGTAATACCGCCTCTGCCGGCATTTACATCAAGACCAAGTTCAGCTGCATAATCATCACCTGACTTACCGTTTAATGTTGCGATTGACCAATCACCAAGTACCTTCTTCTTGTCGATAGCACCACATGCTGTAAGGGTTGACATAACTAATGCCATAACCATTACAAGAGCTAAAAGCTTAGCAAATTTCTTCATTGTCTTTTCTCCTTTTGAAAATATATATTTTTTAACAACGAAATGAATTCTAACACTTGTTTATAATAAATTCAAGAGTACGAATTAACAATAAAAAATTAATTTTGCCCGATTAATTGTACATTTTGCACCAATCATTCGAATATCATTAACAGTAACAATGATATCAATACATAATATTGTGTAGTATAACTAATGATACTGTCATATTATCATATCTTTTCATTATCACGACTATTTGACCTGCTGTTTCCTCTGCTATTTTCCTTGCCGTTATCTTTTACGGTATCCTTACTCTTTGCCCTGCTATTATCTTTTACAATATCCTTACTGCTTTCATTCATTCTATAAAATATCAGAGCACGGATTCCGTAATATAACCATATCAGCAGCAGAGGCTCACCGGCCCAGAGCATTCCGAAAAGGAAATACTCTATACCGTTCAGGAAATTCTCCCAGCCACCTGTAGCCTGATGCACTATCCACACATTATTTATTACAAGAGTAACGATTACTACACCCAGCAATACAGATGCGCCAAGCCAGAGCCCGGTATCCTTCAATACCTCCTTTGCGCTGCCTCTTTGCCCTTTATTTTTCCTGATGTGAATTATCATGTATATTATAGAAAATAATACTCCGGCTAAAAATACATACTCTCCGATTGGTGTATAAAAAGAAAAATCAGACTCCGTAAACCAGTCCAAAAGTGAAAAAACTGCCCAGCCTGCCAGATTTGCGGCAAATACCTTTAAAAATCTCATTGTTTCAGACTCCCTTCCAACGCAATAAACAAATCATTAAAAATTAAGTCTGTCAGCATTTAGTGTACGTTAGACTGCCCAAATTGTTTACCGCTTGAATTAACTTAAATAATATAGTAGTATTATTACATAATTCTGTTAAAAAATCTAATAATTATTATTGACATTTTATTAAAATATTGTGAATCCTTCAAGAGATTATGCAATAAGCGCGAAAGGAATAATAAATATGTACTATATTATTAATGAACACCTCGAAAAGGTTTCCAAAGAAGAATGCGCCAAGCATGAGCGTCCCTATGTGGCTGTCGTTTCATATGACGAATTCAATAAGGAAAGCTCATTCTTCGATTTAGGTATCGATATGGATCTGGAAGCTGATTTACCTGCCATCACCAAGGTCGAGGTAAACTACGATTCGCTCACCGGTTGTTTTTCCATTCCGGACCGTTCAAATGTCTTTGGGAATCCAAGCAGATTCTCCTTTGCGCTGGACGAAAAGGGAATAGCTTTTATCAATGATTATGACGGAGCCGCTTCATCCATTATTCAGAAAATAATGCAGACACGCAAATGGCGTACTCCTTCTTTAGAGCGTTTTATTTATGATTTTCTTGAATTAATCGTTAATGATGACCTGCATTTTTTTGAGAACTATGACAAAAAGCTGGATGAGCTTGAGGATAAGATTTTAGCAGGCGACATGGATAATATTATGGAACCCCTTCTGAATATCCGCGGTGAAATCCTTGAGATTCATACTCATCATGAACAACTGCTTGATTTGAGCCAGGAGCTTTCGGAAAATGAGAATAACTTTTTCAAGCCTGAAAATCTCAGATATTTTGATATGTTTTCAAACAGAATTATTCGTTTAAATGATATTGCCAGTTCATTGCGTGAGCGCGTCATCCAGGTTCGCGATTTATATGACTCACAGTTAAATGTCCGTCAGAATAAAATATCTACCGTACTTACGATTGTTGCTACAATTTTTATGCCTCTGACCCTTATCGTAGGCTGGTACGGTATGAACTTCAAATACATGCCGGAGCTTGAAAGTCCGCTCGCCTATCCCATCATAATAGGCATCTGCATTCTGATTGTTGTCGGAAGTATTATATTCTTCAAAAAGAAAAAATGGCTGTAAATACTGAAATAAAAAAGCTTCCTTTTGACCTTGGCCGGAATTCCGGAAACAGTTCAGAAGGAAGCTTATTTTATTCGCTATTATATTACTTAATGAAATCGAAGCCGCTGAATACAGGCTTTCCTGTATACTTATGTGCCTCAATCTCTCCTCTCATTACCTTAAGGGCTGCACCGGCAAGAGCCTCCTGCTCAACCTCTCCCACATAAGTCTCAATGGGAGCGATGAACCCGCAGCGGTCCTTAACAAAATCTACAAGATCCTTAAATCTTACAAGTCCGCCTGTGAGAAGAATTGCATCAACCTTACCCTTAAGTACGGTGGCCATACTTCCGATAGACTTACACAGCTGGTAGCACATTGTATCCCATACAAGTGCGGCATGCTTGTCGCCCTCTTCTATTCTCTGATGAATAACATCTGAATTTGATGTACCGAAGTGACTTACAAAGCCTGCCGACCTGGACATCATCACACGAAGATCGTGTGTGGTGTGGCCTGCCTCAAGATACTCACATACTTCAAGAAGAGGAAGGCTTCCGAGTCTGGTGGGTGTGAAGGGACCTTCACCGCCGGCACCCATTGTACCGTCAATCATTTTGCCCTTTTCATGAGCTGTAACAGTGATACCGCCATCAATATGACATACTACAAAATTGCATTCCTCATATTTTCTGCCAAGCTTCTCAGCATGAATTTCAGCGATTCCCTTCTGATTTAAAACATGTGTCTGGGGCTGTCTGTAATAGCCCTTGATACCTGTTACTCTGGCCATATCACAGAGCTCATCGACATTGGTAGGGTTAAGTGTGAACATTCTGCCGCCATACTTTTGGCACATTTCATAGGCAATCATAACACCAAGCTTTGCAGGGTGGTTGTTGCCGTCTACTCCTGCCTTGGTATCCTTATAGAGAGTCTCATCAATTTCCATAATCCCGCCGGGCTGTGAATAAGCGCTGCCGCCACGGCCTACAAACACATCAATATCTGCAGGGTCAGTGTTATGCTCTTTAAGGAAATTGAGAATAACATTTGTTCTAAACTCTGTCTGGTCATTTACATGAGGGAACTTCAAAAGCTCAGGCGCATCATGAAAGAGGCTTTCGGTATATACATTCTTATCATCCTCGAAAAGACTGATTTTTGTAGATGTTGAACCCGGGTTAATTACTAATATTTTACAAGACATATCCTTGTACTTCCTTTACTAAAATTTGCGGAATATCATACTCCGCCACGATTAGAAATTGTAACACATTAGCGCGTAAAAGTATATAGAAAAATGCAGAAAAAAGAAGAAATATCTCCTTATCATTTTCCGGTGCTTATGGTATATTATATTTACAAAACTATATTATATAAAATAAATTCACAATACAAGGAGGTTCGCAATGAACGAAATATTAAATGCATTAGAAAAACGTTTTTCTACAAGAGGCTATTCAGAGGTTAAGCTCACCGAGGACGAGATTATCACTATTGCCAAGGCCGGCCTTCAGGCTCCCACCGCTATCAATAAGCAGGAGATTCATATTACTGCTTTAGACGGTGACAACAGTATACTTGCCGAAATCGAAGCTGAAAAGAATGCGCTTCGAAATATCACAGATGCAAAGATGAATTTCTACTACAGTGCTCCAACAGTTTTCCTTCTGAGCGCAGACAACAGCTTCCACTGGAGCGAGCTCGATGCAGGTATCGCAGTTCAGAGCATGGCACTTGCTGCTGAAAGCCTCGGTCTCGGAAGTCTTATCATCGGCTGTGTACGTGATGCTCTCAACGGTGAGAAGGCTGATTATTTTGCAAAGGCTCTTCAGTTTCCGGAGAATTACAGCTTCCGTATTGCCCTTGCGGTTGGTCACAAGGCTACCCTGAAGGCTCCTCACACTATCGATTTAGAGAAGAACTTTAGTAAAATCCAATAATTATTTTTATTAGCTGTTGACATCGCATTTCATAAGTGTTATAACATAATTACAGGATGTGGTTTTCATTACTACATCTCGCAGTATTAAAACATCATCATGCGTTATATGCTCGCGTTTTGCAATATTGATACGTTGCCATGTGTCATATACCCGGATTTATGAAAGGAAATATGCTTATGTCTACAGCTAACTGTGCAGTTATGACTGCTAAACCCAAAAAAGAAATAGCGTTTATGGATTATAATCTGGCCGAAGAGCTCATCAGTGCAATATCACACGGACTTGGAGCAGGTCTTGCGATTGCCGCTTCTGTGCTCTGTATCGTCAGAGCCGCCAAAACAGGCTCTGCATGGTCAGTAGTCTCCTGTTCGGTCTTCGGATTCACCCTGATTATGCTTTACAGCATTTCAACAATTTATCATTCTCTTGCCAGAAATAAGGCTAAACAGATCTTCCGCGTAATAGACCACTGCAGCGTATTCCTTCTTATAGCAGGAACATATACACCCTTTGTACTGGTATCGCTTAACGGCGCCGCGGGATGGGTGTTGTTCGGAATCATTTGGGGGCTGGCGGCACTCGGCATAGTCTTTAATGCGATTGACGTGGATAAATATGAGGTTATTTCCGCTGTAATCAATGTTTTAATGGGCTGGGCTATCATATTTATGGTAAAACCTCTTTGGCATGTAATCGGAACAGGCGGAATCGTTTTCCTTATCACCGGCGGTGTAGCCTACACCGTAGGAGCCATCCTTTACGGCATCGGCAACAAAATCCGCTATATGCATTCGGTATTCCACTTCTTCTGTCTTGCCGGAAGCATCTGCCATTTCTTCGCTATATTCTCATATGTTTTATAAGTTATAAAGCCATACAAAATAAACCCGGATCACTTATGACCCGGGTTATATTTTTATTTATGATAATGTTTTTTCTTGTACCATATATATCTGAGCCATGCAGAAAAGCCGCTCATAAACCATACAATTCCTACAGACCACCAGATGCCCCACACGCCTATTGTCGCAATCATGGTAAGTGCTACCGGCACCACAAATCGTCCTATTACCTCTACGATACCGTTAAGCAGGGCAAAGAAGGCATCTCCCACGCCGTTCAAAACACCTCTAACCACATAAATTATTCCGAGGAATACATAGAAGAAGCTTGATATCTGAAGAGCCTTGGCACCCATTGTGATTACCTCGGGATCATCTACGAAGATAGAGGTAATTGCCTCGCCGAAAAACTGCATTACGGGAAGCATCGCAACAGAGAAAACGAACATCATGAGCATACTCTTGCGATATCCTACTACCATTCTGTCAAATTTCTTCGCGCCGAAATTCTGACCCGTATAGGTGGAAAGCGCCGTACCGAGCGTCTGATAGGGCTGATGAATAACCTGCTCTATACGGCTTGTCGCGGTAAATGCCGCCATCGCTATCGGTCCGAAATTATTTACTACTCTCTGAAGCGCCATACATGAAATAGCTATCAGTGAAAACTGAAGTGACAAAGGAACACCGATTCTGATAGCGCTCCACATGATTTTCCGGTCAATCTTCAAATCTTCCTTTGTCAGCTTGAAGTATTCATTATGCTTAAAGGCGTACCAGAGACATACAGCACCCGAAACAAACTGCGAAATAAGGGTCGCAACCGCTGCTCCGAGCACACCCATCGAGAAGAAGTAAACAAATATAAAATCAAGAATCGTATTTAAAATACATGAAAAAATCAGGAAATAAAGGGGTGTTTTGGAATCTCCGAGCGCACGAAGCATTGATGCCACATAATTGTAAATCGATACAAATGGAAGGCCGATACACATTATCTGCATATAAACGGCCGCATCATCAATAACGGCAAGCGGAGTATCCAGTAAAAGAAGCATGGGTCTGGTCAGAATAAAGGCCAGCGCACCAACCACCAGTGGAAATGCAACCATAATAATAGCCACATTTACAATACACTTTTTTACCTTATCATGCTCTCCCGCACCAAAGCACTGGGAGGTAATGATTCCGCCGCCGGAACCAACACCGTTACAAAGTGCAAAAAACAAAAAGGTTACAGAACCCGTAGCACCGATAGCCGCAAGAGCATCGCTTCCTACCAGCTGACCTACCACAATCGAATCTACCAGATTATAGAACTGCTGGAAAATATTACCTATCATCATAGGTATCGCAAACAATATAAGTAATTTGACCGGACTACCCTCGGTCATGTTCATTATCTTATCCTTCATTTTAATCAAATCCGCATAGCGCAGATTCTGGCCTTTCTGATATTTTTACGATACGGATTCTATATCAATTATATTGTTTCGGCAATGTTTTATTATGGTCAAAACAGAGCTTTTCACTTTTTTTGTAATCGAGTAGGAGGGAAAATTAAATAAATTTTCCCGACCTCTCACACCACCGTG
>JAKSRW010000050.1 GCA_024403355.1 Lachnospiraceae bacterium | reverse complement strand
AAAGCTTCACCCACCGCCTAAAGGCAGTGGGTTATCTTTCTATTTTATATATTATTACTTTGTAACCTTCTTCATTGCGTGCTCATAGGGTACTGCGATTGTAACTGCTTTGTTTGCGCTAAATGTAATCTTGTCAGTGAAATGGAACCAGTCGTATGTTCTGTAGCTGCCATTTATATCGCTTTCATACCAGTCTGTGGTGTAATGCTCAGATTCGGATCCTTCCTTTGTAACATCTATTGCCTTCTTGCTATATTTTAATGTCACATCAGTAACACCGGCGGATGATTTGGCGGTGAATTTGATGGTTGTTCCGTATTTTGCCTTCATAAACAATCTGAAGTGATCAGCGAAGAAATTACTATCCTTTAAGATATATGATACAGGAGTATTAGCTTTAAGCTTTATTGTCTGAACTGCTGCGTGCTTTACCTTTTTTGCAGCAAACGGAACTGTGAAGCTGTCAGCATCCATTCCCAGTTCATTTATCAAATAATCCATTTCCTCCCAACAGCTGGTTGAATTCATTCTTACTTTGACTGAACCTTTCTTGACCTGTACACATGCTACGATTCTTGACACATCCTTATCTTCGCAATTATAGATGATTTCCGAACCGTTTTTTCTGACATAATCGCCATCGAGAAGACCATCAAATAAACGAACCCACTGGGAACCGGTTTCATTCTGCATAATTCTTGAAAAACCGTTTATTCCGGTGCCATACACAACAACATCATATTTTGCATTATCTGTTAATGCTTCGATTTCTAAAGTCTGTGGCCAGCTTGTGTTATCTTCATTAATTAATTCACCGTTTGTTAACATAAAGTTGTAGGTGCTGCCGGCTTTAATGGTGATTGATTTTTTTGTCTTGCTTGCAGCGTTTGCCTGAACTGGTAAAACAACAGCAATTGTGAGCATTAAAAATAAGATGCCCAATAGTGTTTTCTTTAAATTTTTCATGTTTTTTTCTCCTTGTTCTTGGTTTTATACCTAAACTAATGTTTATTATACACTGTTTAGTTGTTCAATACCAGCAGTTTATTTATTTTTGATATATATTTTCGCCTGCGCCCCTTCATTTGGGTGCCACAGTCTGCTGTGTCTGCTGTCAATCTTTGAGCCTGCGCTTGGTTTTCTTAGGGCCGCAGTTACGCAAAAAAAGAAACGTGTTCGTCATGCCCGCCCACGGACGGGCGGGCCGCCGACAAGGAAGCCAGGACGGCTGACTGTCGGCGTAGAACACGTATACAGCGTAGCTGCGGCACTTAGTAAACCCGCAGGCGAAATCGAATTGATGGCAGACACAGCAGACTGCGGCACAAATTTACTCTATGAGCAACTTATTGTATTAGGAGGGGAAAGAATAATTTAATATAGATATTTATCATCCCTATATATTTTATATGTTTACAGAGAGTTGTCCGTAGTTTATCGGGTTTTATTTGAATGGTATAAATAGTATAATTTTATTGTGTTTTTGGGGATAAAAACGCAGATTTGCCGCTGATTTTGACAAAATGCATTGGATGCGGCAGTTTTTGTAAAAGCACTATATTAGGTGAAAAGTGAGAAAGGTACTTTTGTTATGGTTGCAGAGGAATTAAAGAAGAGTATAAACGAGTTTTTTGTGGGTAAGGAGAAGGTGGTTGAGAATATCCTTGTATGTTTGTTTTCGGGCGGACATGTATTGCTGGAGGATGTGCCGGGTGTAGGCAAGACTACTCTTGCGAGAACTCTCTCTAAGGCGGTGGATTTCAGCTTTGGCAGAATTCAGTTTACGCCGGATACTATGCCGGGTGATGTAATCGGACTTTCGGTATACAATATGAAAAGCGGTGAGTTTGAGTACCGCGAGGGTGCGATAATGCATCAGCTGATTCTGGCAGATGAGATTAACAGAACTTCACCCAAGACACAGGCCAGTCTTCTTGAAGCAATGGCGGAAAATCAGGTAACTGTGGACGGAAAGCTTTATAAGCTGCCGGAGCCTTTTATGGTGCTTGCAACTCAGAATCCTGTGGAATTTATCGGTACATATCCTTTGCCCGAGGCGCAGATTGACCGTTTTATGATGAAGCTTTCTATCGGATATCCTTCGGAAGAGGAGGAAATCCATATGGCAAAGAATTTCCTGGAGGGTAAAAAGCCGGATAATGTAAAATGTGTCTGCACAGCGAAGGACATTCTTGAAATTCGAAAGGCCGTTGAGAAGGTGACTGTCAGCGATTCTATGCTTGGTTATATCAGAAATATTGTTGAGCTTACCAGAACGGACAAGAGATTTGTTATGGGGGTAAGCCCCAGAGCTATGCTTTTCCTTGTGAAGGGTTCTATGGCACATGCATATCTTGACGGAAGAGATTTCGTGAAGCCAGATGATGTGAAGGCAGTAGCGGTAAATATTCTTCATCACAGACTCAGCCTGACTGCTGAGGCTAAAATCGGCAATGAGGATATAGATAATATTCTTGCAAATATAGTAATTAAAGCAAATGTACCTGTTGGCTGAATAAATCCGCAGCATTTTGGGAGGGAAAATGAGACGCAATAGAATAATATTGTTAATATTGTGGATTATTTCGCTTGTAGGAATATCCTTCGCAGGCGGCCCGGTCACCTATGGATTTTTTACGCTTTTTACTATTGTTCCGGTGTTCTCGTGGATATATATTCTGATTGTCCGCTTCAGGTTCAGGATTTATCAGCAGTCGGAGGCGAGAACTCTGGTAGTGGGGCGCAAGGTCGGTTTTAAATTTAATCTTCAAAATGAGGACCTTTATGCTTTTGCGGGCATAAGGGTACAGTTCCTTACGGATTTTTCTTCTGTAATCGGTCTGGACGGAAACGAGGAGTATGAGCTTTTTCCGATGACCGGTATTTCAAAGGAGACAGAGCTTGTATGTAAATATCGCGGAAGATATGAGGTTGGCGTAGACCGTATAATTATTACAGACTATTTCAGGCTTTTTTCAACAACCTTTAAAAATAAAAGAATGGTGGAGGTGTATGTACAGCCCAGACTCGTGCACCTTACCGAGGTTCGCCATGCCAATCTGACTGTCGCAGCAACAAAGGATACGGCAATGGGAGACAGTGCGGACATACTTACAAGAGAGTATATGCCGGGTGATGATATTCGTTATATTCACTGGAAGAATTCTGCCCGCAGGCAGCAGCTTATGGTAAGAAAAACAATAGGTGAGGATCAGCCGGGCGTGGGTATAATTATGGATTCCTGCCGCTACAGTGATAAGCCTACAGAGTATCTTCCTGTTGAAAATAAAATTCTGGAGACTGTGCTTGCCCTTGTTTACTATTATCTTGAAAACGGTATTCCGGTACAGAATCTTTATCTTGAAAAGAAGCTTGCAATGAGCAGGACTGAAAATGTTTCCGGCTATGACAGTTTCTACGGAAAAATGAATTCATTTGAGTTTAAGTCCGGAAGAAATAATAAGACTCTGTTCACAATGGCCGGAAGCCTGAATGATATTTATAAAAACCGAATGATGGTTTTTGTTATTCATGAGTGGTGTGCAGAAATCGCAAAGCTTGCCGAAGCGCTCAGCAGCAGTAATATTCCCGTTATTATTTATATGATAAATGATAACGCGGAAGCGGTGCCTGTGGATAATAACATTAATCGCTGCAAAATCATAAGGGTTCCTGTTGAAGCGGACCTGAAGGAGGTGCTGTGATGTTTGTTACCTTCGTTTATGATATGGCATACCTGCTTCCGCTTCTTGGCGGTGCACTGCTTGGTCTCGGCAGATTTTTCGAAATAGAAGATGCGGGTGTCTGGCATTTTGCGGTAATGCTGCTGGCTGCCGTAGTATGCGAGATATTCAGGGTGGTTAATAGCAGAGGCAGACTTGTAATGGCCGTAATGGGGCTTTTAACGGCAGTCAGTATTGCTGTTCTGACGGAGCCCGGTCAGAGGATAGAATTATATAATAAATGTGTACCCTATATTAACTGCGTGATCATGACGCTGGTCTGCTTTGTGCTGATGATATTCCTTGTGAAATTCAGAAAGGTCAGAATTATTCTGGCACTTCTGCTTACGGCAGGAATGATTACCGCGGCGATAATGGATATTGAACTTCATAAGCTTGTTGTTGCGTCAGCATTTTTTATAATTGCTGCAGTTATGGCAGATATTATACAGGTTCGCTGGAAAAAGTCCGGTTACACAGATGCCGGGAAGCATTTTGTTTATATTTTGCCCTTTATATTTGTAATGTGCATTGTGGTTTTTGCGGTTCCGGCTTCCGAAAAGGCCTATGACTGGGGCTTTGTAAAGCGTTTTGCAAGCTATCTGCAGGAGAAATATAACGAGATTGCCCATGGCATCGTGCTGAGCAGGTCGGATGATTATTTTGCCTCTGTAATAGGCTTCTCGGAAAGGGGCGAGGTGTCGGGCGACAGCTATAAGGAGCCTGAGGAAATGATAGAGCTCGTATATGAAAACGGCTTCTCTACGGATGTCTATCTTTCCGGAAAGCACTTCGATACCTTTAACGGTCGCGAGTGGCTGGTGTTAAATAACAGTAAGATTGATGATGCAATGTTTGACCTTATTGCATCAAGAGCCTGTGCAAATAAGTATAACACAAATGTCACGGATATTATGCGAACGGTTAAGCTTCAGCTTGAATTTAAAAACCAGAAGACCGCATATATGTTTATGCCCCTTAAGTCGCTTTTGACTGAGTCTCAGAATAAATTAAAAACGCTTAACCAGGGCGGCAACAGAATGTTTGAGAAGAAGATGGGCTATAAAACAGCTTATAAGCTGAACTATTATAAGCTGAACAGAAATGCGGATAATTTCATAGGCTTCATCAGGGCTGAGCATGAGCTTGACACGAAGACCTGGGACAGAGAGGCTATTCTTTACAGAAACCGTGATGAACGGCTTTATACCTATGAACAGTATCAGCAGTGGAAGCAGATGGTTTTTGACTGGTATGGTCAGAAGGTGGAGCTCTCATCCGAGCTTCGCAGCTATATGGATAAAATATATGAGGGTGCGGAGGATGATTTTGACAAGCTTGTCAGAATTGAGGCTCTGCTTAAGGGCTTTGATTACACGAATACTCCCGGTGAACTGCCTGCACGCGTGAATTCACCGGCAAGCTTCCTTGACTATTTTATTCTGCATAAGAGAGAAGGCTTCTGTTCTTATTATGCGACTGCATTTGTACTTCTGGCTCGAGCTGAGGGCATCCCTGCAAGATATGTTCAGGGCTATCACGTAAAGAGCGGCAATTCGAATACAACGATGGTCACGTCCGATATGTCACATGCATGGCCTGAGGTTTATATCAATGATTTCGGGTGGCTTCCCTTTGAACCTACACCCGGTTACGGACGTACCGTTTCCTGGATGACCCGTGAGGAGGAACAGGCCCTTAAGGAGAAGCTTAAAGAGACTGCAGAGGAATATATTCATGATGAGTATGAGCCTGTGGACATAACTGCTGAGGAGGAAGAGCCTGAAGAGGAAGAAGAGCAGGAGACCTTCGACTGGCGACTGATAGTATTCCCCGCAGCTTTGGGTATTGTTCTGATACCGCTCTTTAAGATAATCGAGAGACTTGCTGACAGACGAAGATTCCGTAAAAAGAGCCAAAAGGATAAAATCGCCGATATCTGTCACAGGAATATGAAGCTTCTCGGAATGTCCGGATATAAAATGGAAAATGGCGAGACGCTTGCGGAATTCGGAAAACGTGTCATGGAAAAGGAAGAGACAGATCTGAATAACTTTATCGGTGAGTATGAATTATTATCCTATTCTACCGTCAGGGATGAGGAAAAGAGTCTTTGCACAGTATATGAAGCATATCTTGAGCTTCAGTTATTATTTAAGAAAAAACATAAATTCAGATACTTGTTATACAAAATCAATAATACAAGTATCAGAATTCGCACGATTGAGGAATAAAAAATCCTTGAAAAATTATTCAAGCGTGTATATAATATGTTTCAATGCGTATTATGCGTAAATATTTATTATTTTAAATTAATAATGAAAGGAAGTAACGACCGTGAAAATCAGTTTCTCAACAATCGCGTGTCCTGATTTCAGCTGGGGCGATATTTATTCAATGGCCAAGGATTTTGGCTTTGACGGTATCGAAATCCGCGGAATCGGTGACGACATTTCTGTAGTTAATGCACCGGCTTTCAGCCCTGAAAAGGTTGAAGCAACAATGAAAAAGCTGGGCGAGCTACGACTAGAAATCCCTTGTCTTGACACAGGTTGCTGCCTTAAGAAGGAGGCTGACCACGATCTCTGTATAAAGGAAGTTACAGACTATATCAGCCTTGCCGACAAAATCGGAACTCCTTATGTCAGAATCCTTGCAGACAGTAATCCCGAGCCTGTAGAGGATATCAACGATGAGTATATCGCCGGTATTATCGGTGAGCTTGATGCAATCGCAAAGAAATATGACAATGTTACACTTCTTGTAGAGACAAACGGTGTATACAGTGACACCCTTCGTCTTAAGAGACTTCTCGATAAGGTAGGCAGTGAGCGCGTTGCAGCTCTTTGGGATATTCACCACCCCTACAGATATATGGGCGAGTCACCTGAGGAGACCGTTAAGAATATCGGAAATTATATCAAGCATGTCCATGTAAAGGACAGCGTAATGACAGACGGCAAGGCTCAGTACAAGCTTATGGGTCAGGGCGATATGCCCCTTGCCCGTGTATTCAGTGCACTTGCAGAAGCAAAGTACAGCGGCTACATCAGCCTTGAGTGGGTAAAGCGTTGGGACAGCGAGCTTCAGAACGCAGGCATTGCATTCCCTCACTTCGCAAACTACATGTCAAAGTATCGTGAGGAGCGTCAGGGCGGTCTTCAGGACAACAAGACCCATACAGGAAAATATGTATGGCCCAAGGAGACACTTATCGATGAGACCTTCCCTGACGTACTTGACCGTATGTGTAAGGAATTCCCTGATCAGTATGCATTCCGCTATACAGAGCTTGACTATAACAGAACATATCTTGAGTTCAGAAACGATGTAGATACCTTTGCGCGAAGCCTTATTGCAATGGGCGTTCGTAAGGGTGACCATGTTGCTATCTGGGCTACAAACGTTCCCCAGTGGTTCATCACCTTCTGGGCAACAACAAAGATCGGTGCAGTTCTTGTTACCGTAAATACAGCATACAGAGTACATGAGATTGAGTACCTGCTTCGTCAGTCAGATACACATACTCTTGTAATGATTGAAAACTTTAAGGATATCGACTACGTTGAGATTATCAACGAGCTCTGCCCCGAGCTTGCTACATCAGAGCCCGGAAAGCTTAATGCAGAGAAGCTTCCAGTACTTCGTAATGTCGTTGTTGCGGGCGCTAAGCATCCCGGCTGTTATACATGGGATGAGGCAATTGCTCTTTCAGAGACAGTATCCCAGAAGGAAGTTGATTTCAGACGTCGTTTCATTGACAAGCATGACGTTGCAAATATGCAGTACACATCAGGTACTACAGGCTTCCCTAAGGGCGTAATGCTTACACATTACAATGTAGTTAATAACGGTAAGGCAATCGGTGACTGTATGGACCTTTCTACAGCAGATAAGCTTATGATTCAGGTTCCCATGTTCCATTGCTTCGGAATGGTTCTTGCCATGACTTCTTCAATGACACACGGTACTACAATGTGTCCTATTACAGCCTTCTCACCCAGAAAGGGTCTCGACTGTATCAATCGTGAGCAGATTACAGCCTTCCACGGTGTACCTACAATGTTCATTGCGATGCTTGCTCATGAGAATTTCGCTAAGACAGACTTCTCACATATGCGTACCGGTATCATGGCCGGCAGCCCTTGCCCTATCAAGGTAATGGAAGAGGTTCTTGAGAAGATGAACATGAAGGAAATCTGTATCACCTACGGTCAGACAGAGGCTTCACCTGCTACCACAATGAGTAAGACTACAGATTCTATCGAGGCTCGTGTAAATACCGTAGGCGGACCTATTTACGGTGTAGAGTGTAAGATTGTAGATCCTGAGACAGGTAAGGATCTTCCTGATAATGTAGACGGTGAGTTCGTAGCCCGCGGTTACAATATCATGAAGGGTTACTACAAGATGCCCGAGGCTACAGCGGCAGCCATCGATAAGGACGGCTGGCTCCATACAGGTGACCTTGCAAGACGTACTTCCGAGGGCTACTACAAGATTACAGGCCGTATTAAGGATATGATCATCCGTGGCGGTGAGAATATTTACCCCAAGGAGATTGAAGAATTTATTTATACACATCCCAAGGTATCTGATGTTCAGGTTATCGGTGTTCCCGACCGTGATTACGGCGAGGAGATTATGGCCTGCGTTGTACTTAAGGATGGCGAGCAGATGACTGAGGATGAGCTTAAGGATTATGTTCGTAAGAATATGGCAAAGCATAAGGTTCCCAGATACGTTGATTTCGTTGACGGCTTCCCTATGAATGCCGCAGGAAAGATTCTCAAATATAAGATGAGAGAAGCAGCTGTTGAGAAGTTTGGCCTTCAGGCAGCTAATGAAATTGTTACTGCATAACAGAGATTATCGGGTTATGCCAGCATCTGACAGCCGGCATAACCTTTTTTAGTATCAGTTGTGGTTTTTTATGATAAGGATGGAGGATAGCAATGTATATTTTTATTTCGCATTCATCTACAGACAGTGAAATCGCAAAAAATGTGTGCGATACACTTGACGCAAATAAATTTCAGACCTTTCTGTCTTCAAGAGATATTAAAGGAGGAGCGATGTATGCCGAGGAGCTGATTGATGCTCTCGATAAATCAGATGTATTGCTGCTTCTTCTTTCAAAGAGGGCTGATGCTTCGCCGCATGTTCTTCGTGAGGTTGAGCGCGCCTGCAGTAAAAATATACCTATAGTTGTTTATAAGCTTGAGGATTTCCAGCTTTCAAAGGCGATGGAATACTTTATCATGACGCATCAGTGGGTAGCCAGAAAGCCTCATGATGATTTAAGAGAGCTTGTATCCGTCATGCAGAATCTGGATGAACGTAAGAAGGGGCTGCCTGTACTTCCGGTAACTGAAGCAAAGAGTCCTGAAAATGCCATTGCCGAGTCTTTGAAAAAGTCCGGCGGTGATATGAAGAAATCAATCATTATTGCGGCCTGCATAGTCGGAGCATGTCTGATAATCGGAGCGATTATGCTGGTGGTTTTCAGGGGTAAGTCTTCAGGGGACAGTGATGATGGTCAGAAGATGGCGGATGCTTCGGTGACTGACATTCAAAATGATAGTATTCAAAAGGATAATGAATATTCGGATAAAAATCTGACTGCAGAAGAAATACTTGACGCACTTCCGGATGCTGAAGCAGATGATGAAGCGGACAAGGAAATCATTGCAGACGATTCAAATACCGGGGATGAAGATGAAAATCTTCCTTCGGAGGATTTGACTGAGAATGAGGACAGTCAGGAAATAACGGATACTACAGATGTGGAAGAAAACCTCGCCGACGATGCCTTGAACAGTGAAAACGCTGATATTACAGATGTAAACGCGGATGAAAAGGCTCCTTCGGAGCTTGAAGCTTCGACAGATTCCGATAACGACTCTGCTGATAAGACGGGAGCTGATAAGCTTTCGTCAAATCCGGCAGGCACAGGTTCCGGTAAAAACGAAACTGCTGCAGGAAATACCGTTCGTCCCGATGATAACAAAAAGAACGATGCAGCTTCAGATAACGGCAAGGGCGGAAATTCCTCATCAGACAAAGAGGATAAGAAGCCTTCTGAGCAGAAAACGGAAGATAATGCTGCAGCGGCCGGTGATACCGTGATAAATGAGGGCAGCAGCACAGATGCCGAAAAGAATTCTGAAGCGGACTCAAAGCCTGCGGATACTCCGGTTAATGAGGGCAGCAGTGCGGATACCGAAAAAACTGCCGAAGCGGATTCGAAGACCGAGGATACCGCAGACAAGAAGGACGAGAACGAAAAGGCTGAGAAGAGTCTTTCAAGCCTGCTTCTTGAAGGAAAAGAAATCGGAGATTCCGTTAGCTTAGGCCACTACAACGGTCAGCCCATCGAATGGAGAGTTCTTCATTTTAATGATAACGGAACAGTGATACTTGTAGCTAAAAATATCATCACCATGAAGTGCTTCGACAGCCCCGAAAGCGGTTACTACAACTTCTGTGAGGGTGATGACAGAGAATTATACAGAGTGCCCCTGAAGGAACTGGATTATGCAACCCAGATAGAGGCCAAGGGAAATAACAGCTATGCTGATTCAAATATCAGAAACTGGCTCAATTCTTCTTCGGAACTGGTCCGTTATACTGATTCAGCACCTAAAATCAGTTCTTCTGCCGACGGAAAGAGCGGTTATGACCTCGAACCAGGATTTCTCAACGGATTTACTGCCGAGGAGAGAGAAGCACTCACAGCCTACAGCTTCAAAAGCAAGGATATTAACGGCAATACAACAAAATGTTCCGATAAGGTATTCCTTCTTTCGGAAAAGGAATTCGGATGGTTAAGCGAAAACGACATGTCACCCTATGCCAAGCCTACGGCAGAAGCTGTGGCACAGGATAAATCAAACTGGTACAATTGGTACAAGGTGAGTGATTTCTGGCCCTGGTGGCTTCGTGACCTTGAGCCCGGCACGGCCTGCAAGGCGAAAATCGTTGGTTCGGGTGCAAGTGATGAGCTTGTTTACGGCGAAACAGTAGCACTTGAAGGTTACGGAATCCGTCCTGCAATCTGCCTGAAGAAATAAAAAATAATCCCATATCAAAGCTTAACGGCTCGGATATGGGATTTTATTATTTGCTTTTTTTCTTGAATTTATCTGCCTGAGAAGGAATAACCGCAAGATGCTCGGCTATTTTCTTCTCGATTCTGGTTTTTACAATCTCTGCGATTTCCGCAGTCTTCAAATCCTTATAATCATCGTAATAAAGAGGATCGAGAATATAAGTATAAACAGTAGTTTTCTTGATTGATCTGATATCGAAGGGAATAAAGCTGTCTACAAGTGCCACGGGAATAATGGGCGCATGAGCCATCGTGGCTGCCTTAAAGGCACCTGCCTTGAATTCCAGAAGATTGTTTTCTTCACGGCTTCTGGTTCCCTCGGGGAAGATTACGAAATTGTCGCCTGCTTTAACTCTTTTTGAAACTGTCTGGATAACCTTTAAGGACTGACGGACATCGTCGCGGTCCATATATTCAACATCCATAAGAGCGAGAACATTCTTTAACATAAAGGTTGTTTCAAGCTCCTTTTTGGAAAGAGGACTGAAGGGTTCATCGAGATTCTTTATAAGAGAGAGAGTATCAAAAAGTCCCTGGTGATTGGGAAAAAGAATATATCCTGTGGAATTCTCATCCTCGGGATTATACTTGGGAAGCTTTTCCGCACCCTCAAGATGAACGATTACGCGTCCGCGCTTTATAACAGTTGAAATGATGCTGTGGATATAACCGTATCTCTTTTCTCTGGGGAATGAATCCTTATATTTTGGATTGCTTCGGTGATAAAGTCTCGGAATCCACACCGGAAGCCTGAAAAAACAGGTGATGAACATAAAGATAATTCTGAACATATATTTAAAAACCGTACCTTTCGTAAATTCGAAGCCGCAGGCTTATTAGCGCTGTAATATAAAAGCGTAAAACGCAGGTTCATAAATTAAGACAGCTGCCTAAGGGCTGAGTTATATGTTATCACATAATGCGGGAAAATGCTATAACAAAGTTATTTAGAAAAAATTGTGCAAAAATGCCAAAGAAAAAGCAATAATATATAGGAATTTGGGTATAAAAAATTGTTGACATTTGCATCACAAGAAAGTATAATTTCTCATGGTGCGCACTTTTGAGCTTTATTTTGCTGTGTCCGTGAATACGGAGTGGCAAAAAGCACTGTTTTTATGAATAAAACAGCAGTGTCAACGACCGCAGGTGATTAATCGCACGAATTAATATAAGGAGGAAAAATTAATGCCTACATTTAATCAGTTAGTTAGAAAAGGCAGACAGACAGTAGAGAAGAAGTCAACAGCTCCCGCTCTTCAGAGAAGCTTTAACTCACTCAATAAGAAGTCTGTTGAGACATCTTCACCCCAGAAGCGTGGCGTATGTACAGCAGTTAAGACAGCTACACCTAAGAAGCCTAACTCAGCTCTTCGTAAGATTGCCAGAGTTCGTCTTTCAAACGGTATGGAAGTAACAAGCTACATTCCCGGTGAGGGACATAACCTTCAGGAGCACAGTGTTGTTCTTGTTCGTGGTGGCCGTGTTAAGGATCTTCCCGGTACACGTTACCATATCATCCGTGGTACTCTTGATACAGCCGGCGTTGCAAAGCGTATGCAGGCTCGTTCAAAGTACGGCGCTAAGAGACCTAAGAAGAAGTAATTTAATTTTAATTCAGTAGCTAATAGTTTTACTCATATAATATTCACAATGTTTGGCTTATTTTTTTCAAAGAGCGGTCGTTGGTTATTCCAAAGGGAGCGTTGGTCAGAAATCCAAGTGGTGAACCTGATGGAATATCTGCAGTTTGAATAGATTGGCTTAGCATGTTGACACTTAGATAACTGCAAAGCAGTATAAGGAATATGTGAGTACCTATGATTTAATGGTGGCCAGACCACAAATTCATTAAGGAGGGAAGTAACGTGCCGCGTAAAGGACATACACCTAAAAGAGACGTATTAGCTGATCCTATCTACAACAGCAAGGTTGTTACTAAGCTTATTAACAATATCATGCTTGATGGTAAGAAGGGTACAGCACAGAAGATTGTTTACGGTGCTTTTGAGCAGGTAGCAGAGAAGACCGGTAAGGACGCAATGGAAGTATTCGAGGCAGCTATGAACAACATCATGCCCGTACTTGAAGTTAAGGCTCGTCGTATCGGTGGTGCTACATATCAGGTACCTATCGAGGTTAGACCTGAGCGTCGTCAGGCTCTCGCTCTTCGTTGGATGACAACATTCTCACGTAAGAGAGGCGAGAAGACTCAGATTGACAGACTTGCAGGCGAGATCGTCGATGCATCAAATAATTCAGGTAACTCAGTAAAGAGAAAAGAAGATATGCACAAGATGGCAGAGGCAAACAAGGCATTTGCTCACTTCAGATTCTAATTACTCTTTATGTATACAGGATGAACCTTATTGGTTTCATCTTTGCACTGTACTGCAATGGGCAGTACTTGTAATCTGCATACAGGTCGACAGAATCTGGAGCAGTAAATTAGGAGGAAAAAACTTTGGCTGGAAGAGAATATCCGTTGGATAGAACTAGAAATATCGGTATTATGGCTCATATCGATGCCGGCAAGACTACACTGACAGAGCGAATCCTTTTTTACACAGGTATCAACTATAAGATTGGTGATACTCATGAAGGTACAGCAACAATGGACTGGATGGAGCAGGAGCAGGAAAGAGGTATCACAATTACTTCTGCTGCTACAACCTGTCACTGGACATTGGAAGATCAGACAAAGCCTAAGGCTGGTGCTTTAGAGCACCGTATCAACATCATCGACACACCCGGTCACGTAGACTTCACTGTAGAAGTTGAGCGTTCACTCAGAGTACTTGATGGTGCTGTAGGTGTTTTCTGTGCTAAGGGTGGTGTTGAGCCTCAGTCTGAGACAGTTTGGCGTCAGGCTGATAAGTATAACGTACCCCGTATGGCATTCGTTAACAAGATGGACATTGCAGGTGCAAACTTCTACAATGTTATCGACATGATTAAATCAAGACTTGGCAAGAACCCTGTTGCCATCGAACTTCCTATCGGTAAGGAGGATACCTTCAAGGGTATCATCGACCTTTTCGAAATGAAGTCATACATCTACAATGATGAAAAGGGTCAGGATATCACTGTTGGCGAGATTCCCGCAGATATGCAGGATCAGGCTGAAGAGTGGAGAAGCAAGATGGTTGAGTCAATCTGCGAGCAGGATGACGAACTCATCGAGAGATATCTTGAGGGTGATGAGCCCGGAATCGACGAGTTAAAGAAGGGCCTTCGTAAGGCTACTATCGCCGGTACAATTATCCCCGTACTTTGCGGTACAGCATACAGAAACAAGGGCGTTCAGAAGCTTCTTGACGCTGTTATCGATTATATGCCCGCTCCTACAGATATCGAGGCCTGCAAGGGTACAGATATGGATGGCGAGGAAGTATCAATCGAGGCAACAGATGATGGTCCTTTCGCAGCTCTTGCATTCAAGATTATGGCCGATCCTTTCGTAGGAAAGCTTGCATTCTTCCGTGTATACCGCGGAACAATGAACACCGGTTCATATATTCTTAACTCAACAAAGGACAAGAAGGAGCGTGTTGGTCGTATCCTTCAGATGCATGCTAATAAGAGACAGGAGCTTGATAAGGTTTACTCAGGCGATATCGCTGCTGCAGTAGGTCTTAAGTTCACAACAACAGGTGATACAATCTGTGATGAACAGCATCCCGTAATTCTCGAGTCTATGGAGTTCCCTGAGCCCGTTATCGATATCGCTATCGAGCCCAAGACCAAGGCCGGCCAGGATAAGATGGGTGAGGCTCTTGCAAAGCTTGCTGAAGAAGATCCCACATTCCGTGTTGCTACAAACGTTGAGACAGGTCAGACAATTATTTCAGGTATGGGCGAGCTCCATCTTGATATTATCGTAGACAGACTTCTTCGTGAGTTCCACGTTGAAGCTAACGTAGGTGCTCCTCAGGTAGCATACAAGGAAGGTATCACAAGAGAAGTTGAAATCGATTCTAAGTATGCAAAGCAGTCAGGTGGTCGTGGTCAGTACGGTCATTGTAAGGTTATCTTCACACCTATGGATGTTAACGGCGACAAGACATACGAGTTCGAGTCAACAGTAGTTGGTGGTGCTATTCCTAAGGAATACATCCCCGCTGTATCTGCAGGTATCGAGGATGCTATGAAGGCAGGTATCCTTGGTGGTTTCCCTGTACTTGGTGTACATGCTAACTGTTATGATGGTTCATTCCATGAAGTAGACTCTTCAGAAATGGCATTCAAGATTGCCGGTTCAATGGCATTCAAGGAGGCTATGCAGAAGGCAGGCGCTGTTCTTCTCGAGCCCATCATGCGTGTTGAGATTACAGTTCCCGAGGATTACATGGGTGATGTTATCGGTGACATCAGCTCACGTCGTGGACGTATTGAAGGAACAGAGGACATCAACGGAACAAAGCTTATCCGTGGTTTCGTTCCCCTTTCAGAGATGTTCGGTTACACAACAACCCTTCGTTCAAAGACACAGGGTCGTGGTGCTTTCTCAATGTTCTTCTCAACATACGAGGCAGTTCCCAAGAACGTTCAGGAGAAGGTTCTTGCAAAGAAAGCCTGATAGAAATTTTATATCAAAATTAACTGTAGTGCCCGGTGTAAAATCGGGCACCGCAGAAATTGTCTTTTGGAAAAAAATACTTGATAATTTTCAAAAGATGCAATATAATAAAAATATATGAGCGGTTTTTTAGCCCCTTTATATGATTTATAAGGGCAGCACCGCTTCGTGTAAGCGGCAGAAGCTGCGCGCAAATATAACTATAGCTCAGAAAGAGCAATTTTTAAGGAGGAATTTAAAAATGGCTAAAGCAAAATTCGAAAGAAGCAAGCCCCATTGTAACATTGGTACCATCGGTCACGTAGATCATGGTAAGACAACTTTAACAGCAGCTATTTCTAAGACTCTTGCTACAAGACTTGGAACTGGTGAAATCGTTGATTTCGATAAGATCGACAAGGCTCCCGAGGAGAAGGCACGTGGTATAACAATTTCAACAGCTCATATCGAGTATGAGACAGAGAGAAGACACTATGCACACGTTGACTGTCCCGGCCACGCTGACTACGTAAAGAACATGATCACTGGTGCAGCTCAGATGGATGGTGCTATCCTCGTTGTTGCTGCTACAGATGGTGTTATGGCTCAGACAAAGGAGCACATCCTTCTTTCACGTCAGGTAGGTGTACCGAAGATCGTTGTATTCCTTAACAAGTGTGATATGGTTGATGATGAAGAGCTTATCGAGCTCGTTGAGATGGAAGTTTCAGAGCAGCTCGCTGAGTATGGTTTCGAGGACAGCCCTATCGTTAAGGGTTCAGCTCTTAAGGCTCTTGAGGATCCCTCAGGAGAGTGGGGCGATAAGATCCTTGATCTTATGCACACAGTAGATGATTACTTCCCCGATCCCGTTCGTGAGACAGATAAGCCTTTCCTTATGCCCGTTGAGGACGTATTCTCAATCACAGGTCGTGGTACAGTTGCTACAGGCCGTGTTGAGCGTGGTGTTGTTCACGTATCAGACGAAGTTGAAATCGTTGGTGTTCGTGAGGAGACTCGTAAGGTAGTTGTAACAGGTGTTGAGATGTTCCGTAAGCTCCTTGATGAAGGTCAGGCTGGTGATAACATCGGTTGTCTCCTTCGTGGTGTTAACAGAACTGATATCGAAAGAGGTCAGGTTCTTGTTAAGCCCGGCTCAGTAAAGTGCCACAAGAAGTTCACAGCTCAGGTTTACGTTCTTACAAAGGAAGAGGGTGGACGTCATACTCCTTTCTTCAACAACTACAGACCTCAGTTCTACTTCAGAACAACTGACGTTACAGGTGTTACAGAGCTTCCTGCAGGCACAGAGATGTGTATGCCCGGCGATAACATCGAGATGACAATCGACCTCATCCATCCCATCGCTATGGAGCAGGGACTTGGTTTCGCTATCCGTGAAGGTGGTAGAACAGTTGGTTCAGGTAAGGTTGTTAACATCATTGAATAATTCTTACTGAAGCTTCGATAAATACAGTAAAATCAAGGGTTTCGGGCGTTTTGCCCGGAATCCTTTTTTACATCCTTTGTGCATCAGAAAAGGTACCACCAGACTGACGGTGATACCTTTTTGATACCTTAGGATACGGAACGGTTTTTGTCAGAAAGGATTCGGTAAATGAGATCAGGGCGGTAGTTTATAAAGCAAAGAGTGATCCGAGCAGAGCAGATACAGACGGAGACGGGTATCTGGATTATGGAATAAAAAAAGATGGCGATACGGCTGACCCGCATCCATTTGATTCAGATGTTGTGAAGGAATGGATAAATCAATATTATAATGGCAGTGGAATTGTTGCTCAAACCAGTGCTTTTAGTATATTCCAAAATCCTGGTGAGAAAAAGAATGAAAAATATGGTGAAATAATTAGCATGTTAAATAATGATATTCCGGTATTGTTTTCAATTGGAATTGGTTATTGGGACTCGTCCCCTAAAAAAGTATTCTTCTATGAATTAGATAATGAAGGAGTTGATAAGGATTTTAATACAAATCTATATAAGCATGTAAAAAACATGGAAGGAAATGATTATTATATAGATATGCATTGGATGACAATAACGGAATTTAGAGTTGATAATTTGACAGGTCAAAGATGGATGAAGGTTCAGACATGGGGAAAATACCGGTTTATTAATTTCGATGAATGGATAGAAAATCAAAAGGACACATCATGGGATTTAGTGATGAAGATAGTAAAAAATTATTAAAATTAATTTGCATATGTTACATAAAGTTAGTTATCGAATAGGTGTAGTTTATTGGAGGATTATTTTGATAATTTCAAAATCTGCAGATTGGTGCTGATAAGTACACCAATCTGCTCCATGAGTTACTTGTACTATTCATAGCATTAGGAGAATTTATGACAAAAAAAAAGTTGATATGCTGTGTGCTTTGTTTATTTCTTTGTCTAATTGTTTCTTTATTGATTATGGAATTTTATATGAAATCAGATGCTGAAAAGGCTATAATCTATTCGGTTAAAGATAGCAAATTTGACTATGATTTCTATCTTGATGAGAATAATAAGGCTTTGACATATTATATTACCGGCAATGATGATTTTAATATAGTTTTTTCAAAATATAATGGGTATTTATCTGAGAATCATGATTCGGTTTTACATGATTATAGTATCAGTTTGAAATTTGCGGATAAAAGTAATCTTGATACATATTTGATTTTTTCAAATTTCATAACTAATGAGAAAACTAAGCATGACTTTATAGATACAGTTATTGTTAAGGAACTTTATTATTGGCATTTTGACCGGGTTGATGAAATGGAGATTTTGGATATTGATTATTGTATAGGAATGAAAAAAAATAATATGTATATTTTGGATAAATTCCCTAATCTTTCTGAAATCTATTGTGACTACACCGATGGAAGTGACGAGTATAATGAAATGAGGGAGCAGATAGCTTTATGGAAACCTGAAGTCAAGGTATTTCCAAAGCTTCAGGGAAATCAGTAACAGGGAAAATATCCTGATGACAGGAAATAGGGTGTTGCTTCTGGCAGACGGCATTCTTGAAATTGGGGTGGTAAACAAATGAAAAATAAAAAAACACGCCGAATAATACTTTTGATATTTGCACTCCTTCTTGTACTGTTTATCGGATATAAAGCAATAAAGCAGTATGAAAAAGAAAAAGCATATGAAGAATGGTCTGAATCAGACATAGGGTCAGCTATTTTATATGCCATTGAGGGTTCGGCATATAGAACTGCAGGTGGTGATATTTCACCTGCTTCCGGTTTATTGTGGTATGACCTTGAAGGAAGAACTGCATAGAAGTAATAAATCGAATGAATGAGTACATGAGACCACATCCTGAGGTGGAAGTAGCAGAAAGAAAATTATATTATCTGCATATAAATCCGCATAAAAAAGTATTGACAAATAGAATTAACATGTTTACAATATGCATAAATTGATATAGAGCTTGTCTCGGCATAAATGAAGGCTATAGATTTTACTGTTTCTGAACACAACAGTGTATCTATAGTTTTTTTTTTATCAATTTATAATGATAATGTACAGCAAAGGCGTTGATAGGGATTATAGATACCCTGTTAGCGTCTTTTTGCATTTATGGACAGATATTAAGCCCTCTGTATATCTGTTTCAAGGATGCAACGACGGTTCGTGTGGGCAGGATAGTTTCTGTACGCAATATGAAAGGAGCATGCAGTATGAGTAAAATCAATACAGGGTATTCGCTGAATGAGTGCCCACCAATGAAAGAGACAATACTATACAGTATTCAGCAGATTATAGTTGCGGTATTTAATGTTATACCTGTTCCATTGCTGATAGGCGCAGGAATAGGCTTGAGTCCATCAGAAATAACAATACTTGTTGCAGGATGTTTGCTTATAACAGGAATTGCAACAATACTTCAGACGATAGGTGTAGGACCTGTAGGGGCAAGGCTTCCAATTGTTTTGGAATGCAGCTTTGTATTTGTAGCTCCGGGAATTGTATTAGGTTCGAAATATGGACTAAATGTGTATACGGGAGCATGTCTGGTTGGAAGCATCATAACGTTGATTCTATGGACATTATTTCATAAGACGTTAACAAAAATGTTTAAACCATACATAACAGGATCCGTAGTTATGGTACTGGGAATATCCCTGTGTAGTACAGGAATCAGCTATTGCGCAGGAGGCAGCGGTGCTGCAGATTTTGGTGATCCAATAAATCTATTACTGGCAGCCGGAACAATCATCATCATGTTGTTATTAAATCGATATGGTAAAGGTTTTTTACCGAAAGCATCGGCTTTGATTGCGATTGTGATAATGTCTGCGATAAGTGCATTATTTGGTAAATTAGATTTATCATCTATTACGAATGAAAAGTGGTTTAGGATTCCAGAACCATTGCATTTTGGCATTAAATTCGAACTTGGACCAATCGTAACAATTTCTATTCTTTGCTTTATCGCATTGGTAGAGCTTATGGGAGATCAGACATCCGCTGCATTGTTATCAGAGAAAAGGTTACCGTCGTCCAAAGAGTCTAAAGGTGGAATTATGGCACAGGGAATCAGCAGCATTATTTCAAGTATGTTCAATATGGTTCCAACGATTTCCGGAAGTGCCAATATTGGACTCTGCGGTATTACAGGTGTGACAAGTCGATATGTAGTCAGTCTTGCAGGTGCTGTAATTGCTATTTGCAGTATTTGTCCAAAACTATGTGCAGTCTTTTCAATAATCCCTTATCCAATACTGGGAGGAGTTGCTTTATCAGCTTTTGGTACAATTCTTGTATCCGGAATGAATGTTATTAGAAATAGTGAGTTAACCAGCCGCGAAACAACAATTGTAGGTGTTTCACTTGCGGTAGGTATTGGATTTAGTATGGTTCCGGATAGTCTTTCAGCATTTCCATTTTGGGCTTCTTCGCTTCTTAGCGGAGTTCCAGGAACAGCATTGACAGCGATTGTTCTTAGCCTGCTACTGAAAGAAAACAAAATGGATGATATACAGAAAGGTGACGAAGAATAATGAGAAGAATATTAATAGAAGATGCAGATTGGATCATTACAATGAATGAAACAAGGGAACGAATCAGACATGGAGA
>JAKSRW010000005.1 GCA_024403355.1 Lachnospiraceae bacterium | reverse complement strand
CACATTCCCTTCACAGACTGGCAATATGATAAACAAAAAGAAGAGCGAGGGAAATGCATATGAAACTTCGAAATAAATTAATATTAGATTTATGTTTGTTTATCACAATTTGGTTTGTGATCTTACCGCCGTTGTCTTCCCGACTGCCATACACCCTTGCAATGACAATATCATTGGTTTATCCTCCACAAATTCAAGTTTGTCTAGACCATATAATCAAAATCATATCGCTCTAACTATTACAATAATTATAATAGCATGTGGAATATCTTACTCCGTAATCTTCTCTTTTCCTTTTAAAAACTCTGAGTCAAATTTCCCACAAAATTACCATACCATATTAACTTATGTAAACATAGTAAAACTTGCTTCACCCTATATCTTTTCTTTAAATATTAAGAAACGGAAGTGTGTCACACTCCCGTTCTAATACTTTATTAGGAATCCCGAATGACAGTGAAGTCCATATTCATTGCTAGATATTTATGATTCGGGCAATGAAATAAAAAAAGCTTAGATGTACAAATATTAGTAGATGCAATTAATAAGTTCTGCATTATGCCAGACCAAGAAGACACAACAAAAAAAGACTCCATCCAGTAATTAACCAAATGGTGTCTTAAAAATCTTCATTTGAGAATTTTGTTGATTGTGTGTGTATTGTGTGTGTATTGTTGAACTAATCTCAACACAACACAGCACAGCACATCTCAGCAAGTCTTGAAACCCAGTAAATACGGGATTCTTCACATAAGTGCATATAGCACATATTATCTCTTTGAGAACGTAAATTAACGCTCCCCGAACTTAATCAAGTGCGAAGAAGCCCGTAAAATGGGGATTCTTACTAAAGCAAGCACTCTCATTTGCTACATGTTTGTATATTGCCAATACTATCCCAGCACGTTCCAACAAGTCTTTTGCAAAAGGTACCTTTCACTACAACCACCTGCTCATTATTATTTCCAAGTACTGCATCACTTGTATTCTTTGTTCCTTTTTCGCTGTAATACAAATATAAGTTCGTTATTATTAAGTTGTTGCTATTACTGTCTTGTACCTGCTTCGAGGATTGAAAACTTATTGCCACTGCAATCAATCTCGCACAAAACGCCTGTAGGAAGGACAGTCATCGGAGTACGATGAACAAAGTCAACGTTTTCCAGAATAACCATATCTTCCCTGTGAACTTCTTCATTAATAACTTTACGCAAATAATTTCTTGAGGTATCATCCATCTTACCGGTCATAATAGCGGCTGCTTTATCAAATACACCTGCTGCCGCCAAAGTTCTCATTTGGTGAAAGCCTGCCAATGCACTGTCATAAGGATAGCCATTGCCATGCTCAATTGCCAGTATTGCGCCATCGAAAGTATCTGCCGGGGGGAAATATTTCGTACCCATTATCTGAAGTACCGGGCCCGGGCAAATCGGATACAGACGACCTGAAACTTTGCCTTCGCCCTGCACTACAGAATAACCATCATTTTTGATCCATTTGATTTCTTTTGGGTTTATATCATCATTCCACTCGATTTTTGTATAACTCTCCGATGGCTTAACTTCGCCGATTACTTCTCCCGTGAATATTGCTTTTCTGATTGCTTCTTTGGAATAATCATCAAACTTAACCGGCTGACCAATAGGTGTAAGAACGCAAGGACCGTAATATGAACGCACACCGGCACAGGTAAATACCGCTATCCAGGTGGCTATATCCGAAAATCCCATAAAAACTTTGGGATTACTGCGAATCACTTCCGGATCTATATAGGGAAGAACCCGGTATGAATCGTCTCCACCTTGATTGCACACAATTCCGGATATTTCAGGATTCGTAAGTGCCCAGTGCAAGTCCTCTGCCCGTAGTTCGGGGTGCTTGTAGATGAAATCATTTCCCTTTAATGCGTTCGGTGTCTCCACTACATGAACTTCATACTCTTTCTCAAATCTTTCTTTTGCCAGATTATATCTTCGTATCATATCAGGGTCACCTGCTCGACCGCCCGATATAGAAATGAACGCTATTGTATCACCTTTTTTAAGTTTTTTAGGTACTATAAGTTCTCTCATCTATATGCTCTCCTTGTAATCCTTGATAACCATATGCTTTATTATTTCGATAATTGAACGAGGGACGTTTTCATCTATGTCAATTGCTCTGCTCCACATGCGTATACCTCGATAAGCATATAGCAGAGTATTCATAACCAATCGATAATCCACTTCGTTGAATTCGCCTCTTCCCACGCCATATGACATGAGTGATCTCCAGATTTCAATATCCTTTTCATCTTCATCAAGTAGCCCACTGTCTTTCTCCGAGACTGCATACTCAAATAGTGCAAAGGCAAGCGAACGTTCACCCATCAGCATATTCTGATAAAACACATCAAGATATCGGTTTAGAATCTCGACAGCCGGTGTCCCTTTCTCAATCTGATTCTGTACATCAAATTGCCTTTCCTCCTGCACTAAAGAAAAAAGTATTTCCGCTTTTGATCCAAAATGTCTGTAAAGTCCGCCTTTACTGAGGCTGCTGGCATTGCAGATATCCTGCATGGATACATCTTTGTAACCCTTTTGCAAGAAAAGATTCATTGCCTCAGCTTTTATTCTGTTTATTGTATTCTGTCCTTTATTGCTCATAACCTCCGCCTTTTGCGACTGTACCGTCGCTTTTGATATTAACATACACTCTCAACGTTGTCAATAGAACAAAATAGAACAAAAAAGACTCCACGTAAAGTGGAGTCTTTGTATTGATTCTGATTATCTCTTTGAGAACTGAGGTGCTGGAGCGTTAAGAAAACGTGCCCTTTGGCACGTTTTTAGCGGAAGTTTCCGAAGCTACGCTGAGGAAAGACGTGCACCCAGCAAAGGGTGCACGTTGGAATAAAAAAAGACTCCCGATAAGCATCGAGAGTCTTCTGCAATCCCTTGCGGGAGTCTGTTTTTGTTCCAAACGATTAACGCTTTGAGAACTGAGGTGCACGACGAGCTGCCTTTAAGCCGTACTTCTTTCTTTCCTTCATACGAGGATCACGTGTTAAGAAGCCTGCCTTCTTAAGTGAAGGACGGAACTCCTCTGCATCAGCCTTAACTAATGCTCTTGAAATACCATGACGGATAGCGCCGGCCTGACCTGTAAATCCACCACCGTGAACGTTAACAAGAACATCAAACTTATCAGCTGTGTTTGTTAATGTAAGGGGCTGCTTTACAACTACTCTAAGTGTCTCAAGGCCAAAGTACTCACCAATATCTCTCTTATTGATTGTAACCTTGCCTGTTCCGGGTACTAAATATACTCTGGCAATACTGCTCTTTCTTCTACCTGTACCATAAAATCTTGTTGTATCCTTAGCCATTTTAATTATCTCCTTTCACCCGATTATTAGTTAAGCTTTGTGTCGATAACAAGTACCTCGGGCTTCTGAGCCTGCTGCTCATGCTCGGGACCTGCATATACATGAAGCTTTCTGATCATCTCACGTCCAAGTGCTGCCTTGGGTAACATACCCTTAACTGCAAGACGGATAACTTCCTCAGGCTTCTTAGCCATCATTTCGCGAAGTGTTGTCTCTCTTAATCCGCCCGGATAATCTGAGTGATTGTAGTAAATCTTCTGATCAAGCTTCTTACCTGTAACCTTAACCTTAGCTGCGTTAACAACGATTACGTTGTCACCTGTGTCTAAGAAAGGTGTGTAGGTAGGCTTATTCTTTCCTCTTAAAATACTAGCGATCTGTGCGCAAAGACGACCTAATGTCTGGCCTTCTGCATCAACAACATACCACTTTCTCTCGATGGCCTTACCACTAGCCATATAACTCATAGTTGTGTTCATTTGGTACCCCTTCCTGCATTTCCATGCGTCTGAAATTAACTGTATATCGAAAGGTGATATACACCTACTCAATATCTAAACAACGATAAAAATTCCGATTTACCGCGCCAACATTAGCGAGTATATCGGAATTTTTAATTATTGTCAATGCTTAAATTGTATATTTTATTAAAAAAATTTAAAATTTATTTTCACAAGGCTGTTTTTGTCATTTTGCAAATGACTTTTTAACCCTTAAACTGTTTTCTGATTTCCAGCTCAGCGGGTTTGCCGTAGGTATCATAGCCTCTGTTTTCAACTGCCTGCTCTTTTTTATAGAGAACAGCTGCCCAATCCCAGACACAGGTGCCTATAATCCAATCTCTTTTATTGATTGCTTCATGTGCGGCGGCATACCAGTCTGCCTGCTCCTGAAGATTTATTCCTCCGGGAAGATCCCACTTGTTCGGAATATTCGATGAGCCCTCAACAGACATACAACCGTATTCAGCGAAGAAGAATGGACGGTTAAATTTCTTTACAACGGCCTCAATTCGGTCCAGCTGTTCCTCCCAGTTATCAATCGGATAATATCCGCTGGCACCGATAATATCTACCGCATCCCACCACTGAACATTGTCCTCCTGGTACTTGTCCGTGTTATAGCAGACAGGGCCACTGTATACCTTTTTAATATCAGCAATCACCTGACGCCATTCTGCTTCGCGGCGCTCGCTCATGACCATTTCACAGCCTGCGATAAACATCTCCGCATTAACCTTCTCCGCAAGCTCTGCATAGTGACATATAAACGCAGTGTAGGATTTAAACCAGTTACTCCACTTCGGCTCACATACAACATCCTTATCGAAGAAATTGATAAATGCACGCCAGGTTCCATCCTTGCACTGGGTAATAGGCTTAAGACAAACCTGAACGCCCTTTGAGTGAATATATTCAGCCATATTAATCAGCTCTTCATCGGTACAGGTCTCATTGTAGGTGATTTCCTCCGAGTGGGGAGTTGCCTGATAGCCTGTGGGCGCAAGTACAATCATATTTGCACCGGTATCGAGCGCTGCATTGAGTGAATCCATTACCTCCGGACGTGAATAGGTACCGGCCGGTGTAAAGGCCGCAAAGGTAATTGCATTATATTTTTTCATTTGTCCTCCTTAATCAGCCACAGTATCGGCATTTTCGGATAATTCGTTAATTTTGTAATCTTCCGGATTATATCTGATTTCAACAAGCTTAAGCCCCTCAGCAGGCGCTTTAGGCCCGGCGAGATTCCTGTCACAGCCTTCCAGAATTTCCTTTACATGCTCGGGCGGATAAAAATGGTATCCTACCTTGCAGAGTGTACCCACAATTATTCGCACCATATTGTAAAGAAAGCCGTTGCCGGTAATCCTTATGGAAATATTATGAGCGTCATATTTTTTATAATTCTGTACGCAGTCTTCATTCATAAGATACTCTTTGGCTGACGAATCTGCGGTTATTTCCAGCGAATATACGGTTCTAACCGTTGTCTTTACCTGCGCATGCGCCGAACAGAAGCTGGCGAAATCATGCTCACCGACAATGTACTCTGCCGCCTTACGCATAGCCTCGATATCTAACGGCATATAAACAAAATATGAGTACCTGCGTACCAAAGGATTAGGATGAACCGCATTATAGATTCTGTATTCATAGGTTTTGACAGATTCGGCATGTCTGGGATGAAAATCCGGATTTACCTCAAAGCTTTCCAGACAGACAATATCCGAAGGAAGTCTCTGATTTAATGCAAAGCAGATTTTATCTGCAGGTATTTTTGTCTCACTGTCAAATACCGCTATATTTCCCTCTGCATGTACACCCGAATCGGTTCGACTGGCACCTGCAATAACTATGTTTTCCTTAAGAATCGCCGACAGCTCGCGATTAATCACTTCCTCTACCGCGGTCCCGTTCGGCTGAATCTGCCAGCCAACATAATTCGTACCATCATATGCAATTTTAATAAGAATTCTCTTCACTATTCTTACCTTTCCTCTGCCTGTTCTTCGTTATTAAGGAATAAATACCGCTCCCACAATAAGTCCCACAAGCACTATATAAGCGATTGCATCGCGAAATGCGTACTTTAACGGCTTGAGCTTCGTTCTTCCTTTTCCTCCATGGTAGCATCTGGCTTCCATAGCCTCTGCCAGGTCTCCGGCACGTCTGAACGCTGATACAAAAAGCGGAACCAGAAGCGGAATAAGAGCCTTTATACGTTTAAAAACATTACCGTTCTCAAAGTCAGCACCTCTTGCCTGCTGTGCCTTCATGATTTTATCTGTTTCCTCAAGCAAAATAGGGATAAAACGCAGTGCGATTGAAATCATCATTGAAAACTCATGTACAGGCACCTTTATTAGCTTTAAGGGTGCAAATATACGCTCCATGGCGTCCGTAAGCTTATTGGGCGTTGTGGTATAGGTCATAATCGATGAACCCAATACCAGAAAAATAAGTCTAAGCCCCATAAACAGCGCCGATCTTATACCTTCTTTTGTTACGGTAAATATCCACCATGACCCCAGAACCTCTCCCGGTGTCAGCAGCAGATTGAATATCATCATAAAAAGTAAGAGAAACAATATCGGTCTCATACCCTTTAAAACGTATTTTAACGGTAATTTAGCCATTATTATGACTGCAGCGACAAATCCTCCGCACAGGAGAAAACCATAGAAGGAATCAAATAAAAACAGGGATACAATAAGTGCCAGTGTACCTGTGAATTTGACTCGCGGATCCAGCCTGTGTATTATTGAATCTGCAGGATAATACTGTCCAATAGTAATATCTCTAATCATTTACTTATACCAAACCAAATTTCTTCTTTATTTCCTGCTCTGCCTCATCGATGGTGATGCAGTCAGGATTTATGTCCATTCCGAGGCTGTGCAAACGTCTGCATACACGGGTAACCTGCGGAACACCGAGTCCCATAGCCTTCAGCTCTTCCTCACGTTCAAAAATGACTCTTGGTGAATCGTCCATAACTACCTCACCGTCATTCATCACTATTATTCGCTCCACATATTCAGCCACGTCCTCCATGCTGTGTGAAACAAGTATAACCGTTATTTTCTGTTCCTCGTGAATCTGCTTCAAAAGACTTAATATTTCAATTCGTCCGACAGGGTCCAGACCTGCGGTAGGCTCATCAAGAATCAGAATGTCCGGCTTGCAGGCCAGAACACCCGCTATAGCTACTCTTCTCTTCTGTCCGCCCGAAAGCTCAAAGGGTGAAGCATCAAGCAGGTCCTCGCCTACTCCTACGGCTTTTAATGCCCCGTAGGCCGCAAGCTCAGCATCCAGCTGCTCCATTCCCATATTTTTCGGTCCAAACAATACATCTCTGATAACAGTAGTCTCAAAAAGCTGGTGCTCAGGATACTGGAAAACCAGTCCGACCTTTCTTCGAAGCTCCTTCATTTTGAAATCTTTATCATATATATCCGCACCGTTGAAATAAATATTACCCTCAGTAGCCTTTACAAGTCCGTTCATATGCTGAATAAGTGTAGATTTTCCCGAACCCGTATGTCCTATAAGGCCGATAAACTCCCCATCCGGAATTGCCAGGTTAACATTCTTTAATGCATAAGTCTCGAAGGCTGTAGCTTTTCCGTATATGTAGCTAATATTATCAAGAATTAACGACATTTCAGCCTCCTTATTGCCTCTGTAAATTCATCCTCGGACAATACACATTCCGGAAGGTCCAGGCCTGCTTTTCTAAGCCTGTAGGCAAGCTCCGTAACCTGAGGAACATCCAGCTTATACTGCTTGAGTTCCTCGACCTTTGCAAATATTTCACGAGGCTTCCCCTTCATCACGACATTTCCCTTATTCATTACATAACAAAAGTCAGCATCTACCGCCTCCTGCATATAATGAGTAATAAGAATGACTGTGATTCCTTCCTGTTTGTTCAGTTCCTTTACAGTACTGATGACTTCATTTCGTCCAACGGGGTCCAGCATGGCTGTAGGCTCATCTAAAATAATGCATTTGGGCCTCATAGCCAGAACTCCTGCAATGGCAACTCTCTGCTTCTGACCGCCCGACAGCTTGTTGGGTGATTTCTCCCTATAAGCAGTCATACCTGTTTTCTCAAGGGCGTGCTCAACGCGTTTCCACATTTCTTCTGTGGGTACACCTATATTCTCCGGTCCGAATGCAACATCCTCCTCGATAACAGATGCTACAATCTGATTATCGGGATTCTGGAAAACCATTCCTGCATTTTCCCTAATCTGAAGAAGCTTGTCTTCTTCCTTCGTATTATATCCCGAGACAGTTACAATACCCTCTGTCGGCTCCAAAAGAGCGTTGATATGCTTGGCAAATGTCGATTTTCCGGAACCGTTTGCTCCGAGAACCACCACAAAGTCCCCTTCTTTAATATCTAGGCTGATATCATCAAGAGCTTTATTTATGCTTTCGACATTGCCTTCTTCATCTCTTCGTATATATTCAAATGTAACCTGATCAAAATTTACCATAGTTACCCTCTATACTCCTAAATCTCAGTATTATCAAATTTACTCTAAAATATATCAGTTTATATCTTATCATAAAGCATTATACTTTTCCATATATTATTTTGTACTAAGCATTTTCCCATCAAAAAAAGCACCCCACATATGTGAAGTGCTTTAATTTGGCTAATTATTAAACTAACTCGATGATTACTTCCATAGCTGCATCACCCTTACGAGGTCCGATCTTGATGATACGTGTATAACCACCATTGCGGTTTGCGTACTTGGGAGCTACCTCTGTGAAAAGCTTGTCAGCCATATCAATCTTCTTTGTTCCCTTCTTCTTTCCTGCGGGATCAGCGGGAACCTCTGTAAGATCATAAAGGAATGCCTTCATCTTTCTTCTTGCAGCAAGCTTTGAGGGCTTATCCTTCTTGATTTCCTTATCTACTGTATCGAAAGCGTCAACCTTCTTGCCGTTAACCTCTTCCTTTACTCTCTTGCCGTTCATATCCTTACGAGCTACCTTAGCCTGTACGGTAACGGTCTCAAAATTATCCTTTTCCTTAACAGCTAAAGCGATGAAGCTTTCAGCTATCTTGCGGATTTCCTTAGCCTTTGTCTCAGTTGTTACGATCTTACCATGGTAAAGAAGATTTGTAACCTGATTTCTTAAAAGAGCTTTTCTCTGACTAGCAGTTCTTCCAAGCTTTCTATAACCGGCCATGTCTATTACCTCCTGTTATTCTATCAAATCTTTGGTATATATAAATTATTCTTCACTCTCTTTAAGTGATAAACCGAGCTCCTTGAGCTTAGCAAGAACCTCTTCAAGAGACTTACGACCAAGGTTACGAACCTTCATCATCTCATCAGGTGTCTTGTTTACGAGTTCACCTACTGTATTAATTCCTGCACGCTTTAAGCAGTTGTATGAACGAACTGAAAGCTCTAACTCATCAATAATGATGGCCTGTGCATCTGAATTTGTACCGGTAACCTCAGCGCTCTTATTGAATATCTTGCTCTCATCAATCATAGTTGAATCAGAGATACCAATAAATGTCTGTAAGTGCTCACTAAGAACCTTGGCTGAAAGGCTTACTGCCTCCTCGGGTGAAATAGTACCCTTTGTCCAAACCTCAAGTGTAAGCTTGTCAAAGTCTGTAACCTGACCTACACGTGTGTTGGCAACTGTCATATTTACACGCTCAACGGGTGTGTAAATTGAGTCAATTGCGATAACACCGATGGGAAGATCGTCTGACTTGTTCTTATCAGCGCTGACATAGCCTCTTCCGGTAGTAATAGTCATCTCAATCTCAAGTCTTGAGTCGGCACCGCCGCTTAATGTAGCAATAACCTGCTCGGGATTTAATATTTCAATGTCTGAATCTGTATGAATATCGCCTGCTGTGACAACTCCTTCACCCTCAAAATCAATGAAGGCTTTCTTGGGTTCATTTGTGTTGCTGTTGTTCTTAATTGCAAGGCTCTTGATATTCATGATAATTTCAGTAACATCTTCCTTAACACCGGGAATTCCACAGAATTCATGTACAACTCCGGGAATCTTAATGCTGCTTACTGCAGCACCGGGAAGAGAAGAAAGCATAATTCTTCTTAATGAATTACCAAGGGTAATACCATAACCTCTCTCCAGTGGTTCAACAACAAAGCGACCATATTTCTTGTCCTCAGAAATCTCTGCAATTTCAAGTGATGGCGTTTCAAAACCGAACATTTACTTGAACCCTCCTTTATATTGTAGTTATTATTTGGAGTATAACTCGACGATAAGCATCTCATTTACAGGAACATCAATCTGCTCTCTGGTGGGAAGTTCCTTAACTGTACCGCATAAGTTCTCCTTATCAGCCTCAAGCCATGCGGGAACTGCTCTTCCACCTGTTACTTCAAGAATATCCTTAAATCTCTGACCGGCCTTATTCTTTGCCTTATCTGTAACAGTGATAACATCACCAACCTTAACTGTGTATGAAGGAATGTTTACGCACTTTCCGTTGATACGTACACACTTATGGTCAACAACCTGTCTAGCTTCCTTTCTTGTTCTTGCTAAACCAAGACGGAAGATAATATTGTCAAGTCTGAGCTCGAGAAGTGTCATAAGGTTCTCACCTGCTGTGCCTGTTCTCATCTTCTCAGCCTTAGCAAACATATTTCTGAAAGGCTTCTCAGTTACACCATAGATGAACTTAGCCTTCTGCTTCTCTTTTAACTGTAATCCGTATTCACTAACCTTCTTGCCTGCTCTTGCGAAGTTTCTGTTTGACTTCTTATCGATACCAAGGTACTGAGGCTCGATACCAAGAGATCTGCACTTCTTTAATACGGGACTCATATCTCTAGCCATATCTTATTCTACCTCCTAATTAAACTCTTCTACGCTTGGGTGGTCTGCATCCATTGTGAGGAACGGGTGTTACATCCTTAATACTTGTAACTTCGATTCCACATGCCTGTAATGCACGAATTGCTGCTTCACGTCCTGAACCGGGTCCCTTAACCATTACGTCAACTGACTTAAGTCCATGAACTACTGCTGCCTTAGCAGCTGTCTCAGCTGCCATCTGTGCTGCGTAAGGAGTAGACTTCTTTGATCCTCTGAAACCTAATCCACCGGCACTTGCCCATGAAATAGCGTTGCCCTGTGCATCTGTAAGAGTAACAATTGTATTGTTGAATGATGACTGGATATGTGCCTGTCCACGGTCTATATTTTTCTTAACACGCTTTTTAACGACTTTCTTAGCGTTTGCTTTTACTGCCATTGTCAACCATACCTCCTATTATTTCTTCTTGTTTGCTACTGTACGTCTAGGTCCCTTACGGGTTCTAGCGTTATTCTTTGTGTTCTGTCCGCGAACAGGGAGACCCTTTCTATGACGGATTCCTCTGTAGCATCCAATTTCCTGTAATCTCTTGATGTTTAATGCGATTTCACGACGAAGATCACCTTCTACAAGGAATTCTGCATCGATGATATCACGGATTCTACCAACCTCATCATCAGTAAGATCACGAACTCTAGTGTCTGGATTGACATTAGCCTTTTCCAAAATCTTGTTTGAGCTTACTCTGCCTATACCGTAAATATAGGTAAGACCGATTTCAACACGCTTATCTCTAGGTAAATCAACACCACTAATACGAGCCATACGCGCTTTGCACCTCCATTGATTAATAATAAAATAGCCGGTATAAACCGGCGGATTCGGGACTCTGTCCCATTCGAACTACTGATGACATAGTCCGAACGTTCCGTTATTACGGAACTTTTCAGCCGCTTTAAATTGTGTAGCATACTTAATCCGAATGATGATGACACCGACTAAGTAATTGGTTCACTGAACCTCGCTCACAATATCACAACATTAAAAATGTTGTAACGCAGAAAGCAAGTGCTATCTATTCTGTTGTCATATACCCGCCATGGGCCTGTAATTGCACAATTTTAGTTTGTGCTATGCAGCCAACAGCCGCATATGATCTGAAATTCGATATCAACCCTGTCTCTGCTTGTGCTTAGGATTTTCGCAAATGATCCTTATAGCTCCCTTTCTACGAATAACCTTGCACTTTTCACAAATTGGTTTTACGGAAGATCTAACCTTCATTATTCTTCACTCCTTTCAAAAAAGTCCAACAGATTTAATATATCATGTTGGACTTTAAAATGCAATAGGAAATTTTAAATTTTTAAATATTTTTTATCAGTCTGAATTATTTATCTCTCCAGATAATTCTTCCCTTAGTAAGATCATAGGGTGAAAGCTCAAGTGTAACCTTGTCACCGGGTACGATCTTGATGAAGTTCATTCTGAGCTTGCCGCTGATATGTGCAAGAACCTTATGACCGTTCTCAAGCTCTACCTGGAACATTGTGTTGGGGAGCTTCTCTATTACTGTACCTTCAATTTCTACTACATCTGCTTTTGACATCCGCAAATCTCCTTTTTAATTAATTAAACCGGTATCTTCAGGCTTTGCCTGATGGATACATTCACTTTGCTGCTTCTATATTCATCACACAGGCTGAACCAGTGAAAGAATTTCAGGCTCGCCTTCTTCTGTGATAAGAATTGTGTTTTCATAATGTGCTGATAATGAGCCGTCCTCTGTAACGATGGTCCAGTCATCATCCATCCACACTACATCAGGTCTTCCGATATTAATCATGGGCTCGATAGCGAGTGTCATACCGGGTACAAGAAGTGGACCTCTTCTTTTCTGATGGAAGTTGGGAATCTGAGGATCCTCATGCATCTCACGGCCGATTCCGTGTCCTACGAAATCCCTGACACAGGTGTAACCATAGGGGGTTACATAATCCTCTACTGCCGCTGAAATATCATACAGATGATTTCCGGCCTTAGCATACTTGATTGCCGAAAAGAAGCTTTCGCGTGTTACATCTATAAGCTTCTGAGCCTCAGCGCTGATTTTTCCGCAGGCTACCGTTCTTGCCGCATCTGACTGATATCCCTTGTAGATAACACCGCAGTCAAGACTTACAATATCTCCCTCTTTAAGAATTCTCTTCTTACTGGGGATTCCATGAATAACTTCGTCATTTACAGATACGCAAACTGCAGCGGGATATCCGTTATAACCCAGGAATGAAGGCTTGCATCCGAAATCCGCAATGGCCTTTCTTGCTGCGATATCGATATCCTTGGTTGTTGCACCGGGCTTAATTTCCTTTGCAAGTATATCATGAACCTGTGACAGAATTTTGCCGGCTTCACGCATCAGTTGAATTTCTTTTTCTGATTTAATTGTAATAGCCAAATCTTCCACCATTTCCGCAAACAGCGGTCCTTTTTATCCAATAATACTGCAGATATTCTGAAATACTACATCAACATTAACTGTACCATCAACGTTCTTTAAAATGCCTTCGGCATCATAGTAATCGATGAGGGGCTGAGTCTGTGCATGGTATGAATCAAGTCTCTTTGCTACGATTTCTGCCTTGTCATCATCACGGATGTAAAGCTCGCCGCCGCAAAGATCACAGATACCTTCCTTCTTGGGAGGATTGTACTTTACATGATATGTGCCGCCGCACTTGCACATACGTCTGCCTGACATTCTGTCAACGATGTTTGAATCAGGAACGTCTACATTGATAGCAAAATCAAGCTTATCATTCTTAGCGTTAAGTGCCGCAGTTAATGCCTCAGCCTGAGGAATTGTTCTGGGGAAACCGTCAAGAACATAACCGTTTGCACAATCATCCTTTGAGAAACGATCCATGATAAGATCAAGTGTAAGTGAATCAGGAACAAGCTGACCCTGATCCATATATTCCTTTGCCTTCTTACCAAGCTCTGTACCTTCCTTAATATTTGCACGGAAGATATCGCCTGTTGAGATATGGGGAATCTGATACTTAGCGGCAATCTGCTTTGCCTGTGTTCCTTTTCCTGCGCCGGGTGCGCCTAACATAACAATTTTCATTTTATTGCTCCTTTTATAAATCATACTAATAATGCCTTATCGGTAAATCCGACAGTTTCATTACATTAATCCACAAAACATTTCTTATTATATACTACTATCTCACAAAATTACAACAAAAATTTTTAATTACCGTTAATTCTGTTAAAAACTGATAAAATCCAAAGTAAATGAAGCGGATATTTAGTCATGAGGACATAAAAATTGCCCAGCAGAGCCAAAACTCTGCTGAGCAATGATTTAACTTATTAATTTCCTAAGAATCCCTTATAATGACGAACTGCCATCATAGATTCAATCTGCTTCATTGTCTCAAGAACAACACCTACAACGATAATGATTGAGGTTGCCGCAAATGAAACGCTGACATTTGCAATACCCATGAAGAAGATGGGAAGGATTGCAACGATTGCAAGTGCAATAGCACCGATGAATACGATCTTATTAAGAATACCTGTAAGGTAATCAATAGTAGGCTTACCGGGTCTGGTACCGGGGATAAGTCCACCCTGTCTCTTCAGGTTGTTTGAAATCTCTACAGGGTTAAATGTAACTGCTGTATAGAAGTAAGCAAAGAAGAGAATGAGTGCTACATAAATAAGAACACCAAGTGTATACTTGAGCTCGCCTTCACCTGTGAAGTTGAACCAGTTCTTCTGATCAAATAAGTAAAGAATCTTTTCCCAAACATTTCCTCTCTTAGCTGTTACGCCAAAGAATGAAGAAACGATAATCGGAACCTGTAATACTGACATAGCAAAGATTACAGGAATAACACCTGAGGTGTTAACCTTAAGAGGAATAACTGATGACTGACCACCAACCTGCTTATGTCCTACAATCTTTCTTGTGTACTGTACACCAATTCTTCTTTCAGCATCCTGAAGAAGAATGATAAGAGCAACTAAACCAACGATAATCGCAATGATTACGATTGCACCGATGATACCGTAGATAACCTGGCTTGCACCGGTAACAAACTTTGTTGTAAGCTGCATGATATCCTCAGGAAGTCTTGAAACGATGTTGATTAACAGGATAATTGAAATTCCGTTACCAACACCCTTCTCTGTGATCTTATCACCTAACCACATAAGGAATGCTGTACCTGCTGTAAATGAGATAGCAACGAGAGCGATTGATCTGAAGTTTGAACCGCCGTTAAGGATAGGCATAACGCCTGAAGCGGTCTGTGCTGTCTGACGACCAAAGCTGATAGCCATTGCTGTTGACTCAATAAGAGCAAGAACAATAGTAAGATATCTTGAAATCTTCTGAATCTTCTTTCTACCGTCCTCACCATCCTTCTGCATCTCTTCGAGAGCAGGAATGGCAATTGTGAGCAGCTGCATAATGATTTCTGCATTGATGTAAGGTGAAATACCTAACGCAAAGATTGTCATCTGTGTGAAGGAACCACCTGTAAATGTATCCAGGAAACCAAGGTTGAGCTGAGAGCTCTCAATCCAAGTCTGGAACACGGTTGTGTCGATACCGGGTGTGTGAATGTTACAGCCAAGTCTGACAACCACTAGAGCAATTAATGTAAAAAGAAGTCTTGATCTGATTTCCTTTACCTTAAAAGCATTAATGATCATTTTAAACATATCAGATCACCTCTGCTTTTCCACCAAGCTTCTCGATTTTCTCTTTAGCAATGCTGCTATAAGCGTTAACCTTAACATTGAGCTTCTTGGTTAATTCTCCATTTCCGAGTATCTTTACTCCGTCCTTAGGATTTGTTACAAGACCAATCTCCATCAGACTCTCGATTGTAACGTCAGCGCCGTCCTCATAACGATTAAGCATGCTAACATTGATAGTAATAATTTCCTGTGTATTTCTGCAGTGGAAACCTCTCTTAGGAATTCTTCTGAAGAAAGGATTCTGTCCACCTTCAAAGCCTGCTCTGGGACGACCAGAACGAGCCTTCTGACCCTTATGACCATAACCTGCTGTCTTGCCGTTTCCTGAAGCATGACCACGACCCTTACGGAAGTTATTGCTCTGAATTGAGCCCTCTGCAGGTCTTAAATCTGATAAATTCATTATGTTCTCCTTTCCGGTGCGCTCGTACATTACAGGTCAGATGCCTGTAATGTTACGCACATAACGCCCGATTAGATTTCTTCTACCTTAACCAGATGCTTAACCTGGAAAATCATGCCCTGTGTTGCTGCATTGTTAGGAAGCTCGTTTGTTGAATTAACCTTCTTAAGTCCAAGTGCTTCAACAGTCTTCTTATGCTTAGGAAGTGCAGCGATAGTAGATTTAACTAATGTAACTTTTACCTTATCTGCCATGATTATCCTCCTTCAATTAGTACATAAGATCTTCAACACTGATTCCACGTGCTGCTGCAACCTGCTCAGGTGTCTTTAACATGCTGAGACCATTGATTGTAGCAAGAACAACGTTCTGCTTGTTGTTAGATCCAAGTGACTTTGTACGAATGTTCTTGAAACCTGCAAGCTCAAGTACGTTACGAACGGGACCACCAGCGATGATACCAGTACCTTCGGGGCTTCTCTTCATAAGAACAGTAGCTGAACCGAACTTGCCAAGATAATCATGAGGAACACTTCCGTTCTCATCAAGAGGTAACTCAATCATATGCTTCATAGCTGCTTCCTTACCCTTACGAATTGCCTCGGGTACTTCAGCTGCCTTGCCAAGACCAGCGCCAACATGACCCTTCTTATCACCTACAACAACAAGTGCTGAGAATCTCATGTTACGACCACCCTTAACAACCTTGGTGACACGCTTAATGGCAACTACCTTATCTTCTAACTCTAAACCGGTTGTATCAATAATTGTATGTTTCATCTGTCCCCTCCTATTAGAATTTCAGGCCGGCTTCTCTTGCTGCATCAGCAAGTGCCTGAACCTTACCCTGATATATGAAACCGCCACGGTCAAATACAACAGTGTCAATTCCCTTCTCAAGTGCTCTCTGTGCGATTACTTTTCCAAGATAGGAAGCAGCTGCAACATCGTCTGTGTGCTCAATCTCAGCGCTTACAGACTTCTCAACTGTTGATGCAGCGACAAGTGTCTTACCAACTGTATCATCAATTACCTGTGCATACATATGCTTATTGCTTCTGAAAACTGCAAGACGAGGTCTTTCGGGAGTACCAGAGAAACGATTACGAACCTTCATATGCTTCTTTTCACGAATTTTTGTTCTGTCTTCTTTCTTAAACATTATTTACGCCCCCTTATTTCTTTCCTGTCTTGCCGGCCTTACGTCTGATAACCTCATCAACGTACTTGATACCCTTGCCCTTGTAAGGCTCAGGACGTCTCTTGTCTCTGATTTCAGCTGCAAACTGACCAACTTTTTCCTTATCGATACCAGATACAACGACCTTAAGACCGTCAACCTTTGTTTCGATACCTTCGGGATCAACCATCTCAACGGGATGTGAATAACCAAGTGTAAGGACAAGCTTCTTGCCTTCCTTAGCTGCCTTATAACCAACACCGTTGATTTCAAGGGCCTTCTCATAGCCGTTTGTTACACCAACGATCATGTTGCTGATAAGTGTTCTTGTAAGTCCATGTAATGACTTGCTTCTCTTTAAATCATTGGGTCTGTTAACTGTAAGCTCAGCACCCTCAATCTTAATCTCCATCTCAGGAGCGAGAACTCTTGAAAGAGTTCCCTTAGGTCCCTTAACGGTAACCATGTTATTTTCTGCTACATCTACAGTTACGCCTGCAGGAATAGCGATTGGCATCTTACCTATACGTGACATGCCCGTACCTCCATTAATATATAATCGAAATAAATGTTAGTCTTACCAGATGAAGCAGAGAACTTCGCCGCCAACGTTGGCCTTGCGAGCTTCCTTATCAGTGATAACACCCTTATTGGTTGAAATGATTGCTGTTCCAAGTCCGTTGAATACTCTGGGAAGCTCTTCTGCGTTTGCATAAACACGAAGACCGGGCTTAGAAATTCTCTTAAGACCTGTAAGAACCTTATCGTTCTTATCCTGGCCATACTTTAATGTGATGTGAATGTTCTTGTATGCACCGCCATCAACAAGCTCGAAGGACTTGATATAACCTTCCTTAAGAAGGATGTCAGCGATTGAAAGCTTCATCTTTGAAGCGGGAACATCAACTGTATCATGCTTTGCAGTATTCGCATTACGAATTCTTGTAAGCATATCTGCAATAGGATCGCTATTTGTCATTTTTCTTTTCCTCCTTCTTACCAACTTGCCTTCTTAACGCCGGGGATCTGTCCCTTGTATGCTAACTCACGGAAACAGATTCTGCAAATACCGTACTTACGTAATACAGCGTGAGGACGGCCACAGATGTTGCAACGTGTGTAAGCTCTTGTTGAGAACTTAGCAGGACGCTGCTGCTTTAACTTCATTGATAATTTAGCCATTTTATCCTCCTTACTTTGCGAACGGCATGCTGAAAAGTCTGAGAAGCTCACGAGCCTCTTCATCTGTCTTAGCCGTAGTTACAAAACAAATATCCATACCACGAACCTTATCTACCTTATCATACTCGATTTCAGGGAAGATAAGCTGCTCCTTGATACCAAGTGAGTAATTACCTCTACCATCGAATGCGTTAGGGTTAACACCTCTAAAGTCACGTACTCGGGGAAGTGAAAGATTGATAAGTCTGTCCATGAACTCATACATCTTCTCACCACGAAGAGTTGTCTTACATCCGATCTGAACACCTTCACGAATCTTGAAGTTAGCGATTGACTTCTTAGCCTTTGTAATAACTGCCTTCTGACCTGTGATGATTTCCATGTCCTTTACTGCTGATTCAAGAACCTTTGCGTTGTCCTTAGCTTCGCCAACGCCCATATTTACAACGATTTTCTCGATCTTCGGAATCTCCATAACATTCTTGTATCCGAACTTCTTAACCATTGCATCTCTTACTGTGTCAAAGTAAAAATCTTTTAAACGAGCCAACTTTTTTTCCTCCTTCCTGATTAATCGATGATGTCGCCTGTTGACTTAGCAAAACGAACCTTCTTGAACTCGCCGTTCTTCTCAACAAACTTGAAGCCGATTCTTGTTGTCTTGCCCTTGTAAACGTACATTACGTTAGAAATATCAACGGGTGCTTCCATATGAACGATACCGCCCTTAGGATTTGACTGGCTGGGCTTAGCATGCTTTGTGATCTGATTGCAGCCTTCAACAAGTACCTTCTTGCCATCAACTACCTTAAGAACCTTGCCTTCCTTGCCCTTATCTTTGCCGGCGATAATTTTAACTGTATCGCCCTTCTTAATCTTTAACATATCCCGGTTCCTCCTTATAATACTTCAGGAGCAAGAGAAACGATCTTCATGAACTGCTTCTCTCTTAACTCTCTGGCTACGGGTCCAAAAATACGTGTTCCCTTGGGTGTGAGATCATCCTTGATGATAACTGCAGCGTTCTCATCAAATCTGATGTATGAACCGTCTTTACGGTGAGCGCCCTTTACTGAACGAACAACTACAGCTTTAACAACGTCACCCTTCTTTACAACTCCACCGGGTGTTGCATCTTTAACAGCTGCAACGATTGTATCACCGATGTTTGCATATCTTCTGGTTGAGCCGCCCATTACGCGGATGCAAAGGAGTTCCTTTGCGCCAGTATTGTCGGCAACCTTAAGTCTGGATTCTGTCTGAATCATATATAACTCCTTTCTGGATTAAAAAACACTTGCAGGCAAATTTATTTAGCCTTCTCGATAATCTCTACAAGTCTCCATCTCTTATCCTTTGAAAGAGGTCTGGTTTCCATAACCTTTACTCTGTCGCCGATCTTGCACTCGTTGTTCTCGTCATGTGCCTTTAACTTGTATGTTCTCTTAACAATCTTGTTGTAAAGTGGATGTCTTACGTTATCTACTACAGCTACAACGATTGTCTTGTCCATCTTATCACTTACTACCTTACCGGTACGAACTTTTCTAAGATTTCTTTCCACAATATTCTCCTTTCCAATTGTCTCCTAATGACAACTACGAATATATCACTGGTTATTAGCAGCAGTAATGAATGTATTGATTCTTGCGATGTTCTTCTTTACTTCATTAATTCTGCTGGTGTTATCTAACTGGTTAGTTGCGTTCTGGAATCTTAAATTGAAAAGTTCCTTTTTAGCAGCTACTAATTCTTCATTTAACTCTGTTACGGACTTCTTCTTGAGGTCCTCGATATAACTCTTATTCTTCACTGCCGGCACCTCCTTCTAAGTCTGCACGGGATGCGATCTTACACTTTACGGGAAGCTTGTGCATAGCAAGACGTAATGCTTCTCTAGCAACCTCTTCTGCTACACCAGCGATCTCGAACATTACGCGACCGGGCTTAACAACTGCTACCCAGTACTCGCAGGTTCCTTTACCTGAACCCATTCGAGTCTCAGCAGGCTTTGTAGTAACAGGCTTATCAGGGAAAATCTTGATCCAAACCTGACCACCACGCTTGATGTAACGTGTCATGGCAATACGGGCTGCCTCGATCTGATTTGACTTAACCCAAGCGGGCTCTAAAGCAACAAGACCAAACTCACCGTATGAAATTGTATTACCGCGCTGTGCCTTTCCTCTCATAGTACCACGGAACTGCTTTCTGCGCTTTACTCTCTTAGGCATTAACATATTACTTTACGCCCCCTTCCTTGCGGTTGTTGTTCTTTCTTGCGGGAAGAACCTCACCCTGGTAAATCCATACCTTAACACCAACCTTACCATAGGTTGTATCAGCCTCTGCGAAACCGTAGTCGATATCAGCACGGAGTGTCTGAAGCGGGATTGTACCCTCGCTGTAGAACTCTGAACGAGCCATATCTGCACCACCGAGACGGCCTGAACATGATGTCTTAATACCCTTAGCACCACACTTCATTGTTCTTGACATTGTGCTCTTCATAGCACGTCTGAATGAAATACGGTTCTCGAGCTGCTGTGCAATTGACTCAGCAACAAGCTGTGCATTTGCATCAGGTCTCTTAATTTCCTTAATTTCAAGGTTGAGTTTCTTAGCTGTGTACTTAGCAAGCTTAACCTTAAGCTTCTCAATACCTTCGCCGCCCTTACCGATTACAACGCCGGGCTTAGCTGTGTAAACTGTAACCTTAACTTTATCTGCTGCGCGCTCGATATCAATCTTCGAAACGCCTGAATTGTATAATTCCTTCTTTAAGAACTTTCTGATATTGTAGTCTTCTACAAGATTATCAGCAAAATCGCTTTCTGCATACCACTTTGAGTCCCAGTCAGCGATAACTCCGACTCTTAAGCCATGGGGATTTACTTTCTGACCCATAATTATTTGCTCCTTTCTTTGGATTATTATCTCTCATTGAGCACTACTGTGATATGGCTCATTCTCTTTAAGATACGATAAGCTCTACCCTGTGCTCTGGGCTGTACTCTCTTCATTGTAGGAGCACAATTTGCATAGCACTCTTCAATATAAAGCTTTGATACGTCCATACCGTTATTGTTTTCAGCATTTGCGATTGCTGACTTGAGTAACTTCTCGATTACTGATGAAGCATATCTCGGATTGTAAGCTAAAATACCGAGTGCTGAATTTACATCCTTGCCTCTGATAGCATCAAGAACGAAGCATGCCTTCTGAACAGAAACTCTTGCGTATGAGAGCTTTGCTGAAGGTCTTGTATCCTTATTGGCATTTCTTTCTCTCTTAATTTGAGATCTATGTCCCTTTGCCATGGATGAATCCTCCTATTTCTGAGCGGTCCTCCGCTCGTAATCTTCCTGCAGACTATACTGCAATTATCTTCTTGTCTTCTTCTCGTCCTTGCCGTGTCCCTTGTATGTTCTTGTTGCAACGAACTCGCCAAGCTTATGTCCAACCATATCCTCTGTTACGTATACCGGAATATGCTTTCTTCCGTCGTAAACAGCGATTGTTAATCCTACGAAATTAGGGAAAATTGTTGAACGACGTGACCATGTCTTGATGACAGTCTTATCGCCAGATGCAACAACCGCATCGACCTTCTTCTGTAAATGTTCATCGATGAAGGGTCCCTTCTTTAATGATCTTGCCATTGTATTATCTCCCTTCTTACTTACCTAAAGCCTTACCATTCTTACGACGAATGATGAGCTTGTTTGACTTGTTGTTCTTCTTACGTGTCTTAAGACCAAGTGCAGGCTTGCCCCAAGGTGTTGAAGGACCGGGACGACCGATACCGTTCTTACCTTCACCACCACCGTGAGGATGGTCATTGGGGTTCATTACAGCACCACGTACTGTAGGTCTGATACCCATATGTCTCTTACGACCTGCCTTACCGATGTTAACAAGGTTATGCTCGCCATTTCCGATTACACCGATTGTTGCACGGCAGATGATCGGAACCATTCTCATTTCGCCTGAAGGAAGACGAAGGATTGCGTACTTTCCTTCCTTAGCCATAAGCTGAGCTGCAACACCTGCTGAACGAACAAGCTGTCCGCCGCGGCCGGGATAAAGCTCGATGTTGTGAATCTGTGCACCTACGGGAATCTTATTTAAAGGTAAGCAGTTACCTGTAAATGCTTCAGCGTTCTCACCATTCATGATCTTATCGCCAACTGAAAGGCCCTGAGGAGCAAGGATGTAAGCCTTCTCGCCGTCTGCGTAGCAGATAAGTGCGATATTGGCTGTTCTGTTAGGATCATACTCGATTGCCTTAACTGTTGCGGGGATTCCATCCTTATTTCTCTTAAAATCAATAATTCTGTACTTTGTTCTGTAGCCGCCGCCCTGATGACGAACGGTAATCTTACCCTGATTGTTACGACCTGAGTTCTTCTTAAGTACTACTGTAAGTGACTTCTCGGGAGTAGACTTTGTGATCTCCTGGAAATCGAAACCGGTCATAGCTCTTCTGGAGGGTGTATAAGGGTTATATTTCTTAATTCCCATTTTATGTTCTCCTTTCGCAATACATATCCTTAATTAAGGACTTTTCTGCGTTATATAAATTAGAATAATTCGATCTCAGCGCTGTCAGCTGTTAACTGAACGATTGCCTTCTTAACTGCTGATCTCTGACCTACTGTTGCGCCACGACGACGTGTCTTTCCGTCTAAGTTCATGGTGTTAACCTTTGCAACCTTAACGTTTGCAAACATCTTCTCAACAGCTTCCTTGATCTGTGACTTTGTAGCATCGGGATTTACTGAGAAAGTGTACTTCTTCTCAGCCTGCATAGCCATGCTTTTCTCTGTAACGATGGGCTTTAAAAGCACATCATAGTACTTTAAATCTGCCATTATGCGTATACCTCCTCAATCTGAGCTACCGCATCCTTTGTAATAAGTACGTTGCCATACTTAAGGATGTCATATACGTTGATAGCATTTGATGTAACTGTTGTAGCATTGGGAAGGTTTCTAGCTGAAAGGATTACGTTCTCATCCTTCTTATCAAGAACGATAAGAGCCTTGTCTAACTTAAGGTTAGCAAGAACTGCTGTCATCTTCTTTGTCTTTGCTGCATCAAATGCAAGTGAATCAACAACAACTAACTTGTTCTCTACAACTCTTGATGTAAGAGCTGACTTGATGGCAAGAGCCTTCTCCTTACGGTTCATCTTGAAGGAATAATCTCTGGGCTTGGGTGCGAATACAACTCCGCCGCCCTTCCACTGAGGAGCTCTTGTTGAACCCTGTCTTGCATGACCGGTTCCCTTCTGTCTCCAGGGCTTACGTCCGCCGCCTCTTACTTCTGCTCTTGTCTTGGCACTCTGTGTTCCCTGACGCTTGTTTGCAAGCTGTGAAACAACTGCCATATGCATAACATGTGTATTTACGTCAACACCAAAGATGTCGTCATTGAGCTCGATTGAACCAACTTCAGCACCTTCCATATTGTAAACTTTAACTGTTGCCATTTTTAGGTTCCTCCTTTCTCAAAGCGTTAGTTTGCTTTCTTTACTGTTTCCTTAAGAACGATCAGGGCCTTCTTAGGTCCGGGTACTGCGCCCTTTACAAGGATTACATTGTTCTCGGTGTCAATTCTTACTACTTCAAGGTTCTGAACTGTTACCTTAACATTACCTGTCTGACCAGGCATATGTTTTCCCTTGAATACACGTCCGGGAGATGTAGCTGCACCGTTTGAACCTGCATGACGATGATACTTTGAACCATGCTTCATAGGTCCGCGGCTTAAGCCGTGACGCTTGATTGCGCCCTGGAATCCTTTACCTTTTGAAATACCTGTTGCATCAACCTTATCGCCTTCTGCAAAGATATCTACCTTGATTTCCTGTCCTAAAGAATACTCAGCTGAATTCTCAAATCTGAACTCTTTAAGAAATCTCTTTGATGAAACACCAGCCTTAGCGAAGTGTCCCTTCTTTGCCTTGTTTACCAGATTCTCTCTGATATCACCAAAGCCAACCTGAACAGCCTCATAGCCGTCATTCTCAACTGTCTTAACCTGTGTTACTACACAAGGGCTGGCAGAAAGAACTGTAACGGGTGTGAGAACGCCGTCCTGACCAAAAATCTGGGTCATACCAACTTTTGTAGCTAAAATAGCCTTTTTCATTGTTTCTTTCCTCCTAATTAATCTACAGCGGACCAAATACATTGCATGATTCATTGGGTAAATCTTCAATCATTCCGGTCATTCTAGATGGTAATCTACAGCGGACCGTTTCCGGTCATCCTAGATGGTCCTACAGGAGTCTGTTTTCCGGCGCTGTGTTTCCGGTGCGTTTCTTTCCTATATTAAACCTTTAGGGTGATTACTACCTAATTTGTTTGCAGCCTTCGCTGCGCTTTTGCGGTTTGGGTTAAACCGCATCACACTCATATCATCTTGCAGAATTATTTGTTCTTCATCTTAATATCGATGTAAACACCTGCAGGCATCTCCAGTCTTGACAGAGCTTCTACTGTCTTCTGGTTGGGAGTGATGATATCGATAAGTCTCTTATGAGTTCTCTGCTCGAACTGCTCACGTGAATCCTTGTACTTGTGTACAGCACGAAGAATTGTAACTACTTCCTTCTTAGTAGGAAGCGGAACAGGACCGCTGACCTTTGAGCCTGTCTTCTTAACAGTTTCAACGATCTTAGCTGCAGATGCATCGATTAACTGATGATCATAAGCCTTAAGTGTGATTCTCATTACCTGATTTGCCATAAAAAAAGTCTCCTCCTTTTCGCACTTTTTTAAAAAGTACAACAAGCGGCGACTGTACACTCACCCGTGTGTTTCCCGTTCTTCCCAAAATGTTAACCAGGTTTTCAACCTGGCTGAGATAACGTGATTTACTCACGGTTTATCTGCTCACGGCAGAAATTCAATTGTACAGTGACTTGTCGTCAGTTTTGTAAACTTGACATTCGCTCCACGGAAAACCGGCATATACCGCATGCCGCAACCTCACGCTTCTACGCTATCAACTCACAGCAAAACTAATACTACTACATTAGAAAATAAAAATCAAGCTATTTTAAAAAAATTTTGCACAAAAATATTCACAAACATTGCTCTCTTTTTAAGCTATCCTTGTACATATTTACCAATAACGGCATATAAAGACAAAAATCAGCGGTCAGAAAGCCCTCCAACCGCCGATTTTAATAGATTTTATGCCTTATTTATGATATTTTGCAGCCATACTCGCTTCTTTATAAGTATAAATGCAACTATACATTTAATGATTTCCACAAGCTGACAGGTTAAATACAGGGGAATTATGGGCAGCGTTGTGTATCTTGAGAGCAGGTATGCCAGCGGAATTACCACCATCCAGGAAAATGCACTGTCAAACAGGAAGGTTATAAGCGTTTTTCCTCCGGACCTTATTGTAAAGTATGCAGCATGCACAAAGCCGTAAATCGGACAGCAGCAGCCGCTCACAAATATCAGCTGCGCAGCCATCGACCTGACAAGCTCATCCGTATTGTAAAGCTCCGGGAACAGCGATGACGTGGCAGCCATTATTATTCCCACGCATACCGAGCTGAGCGTAGAGAACACTATCATCTTCCTTGCCGTATCAACCGCCTTCTCGTTATCGCCGGAGCCAAGCATCGGTCCGACCACTATCGAAATGGATGTACCAAAGGCCATAAATACAATGTTGAAAATATTGAATATCGTACTGCTTATATTTAATGAAGCAATTACATCGGTGCTTCTTATTGAATAGCACTGATTAAGCATTGCCATTCCCGCCGACCAGAGTCCCTCATTAATAAGAAGGGGTGTTCCCTTTTTTACGATTGCCCTAAACAGATAAGACGGAACTTTCAGGCTCCTGTAAGCTCCGACAATAAAAGGAAATCTTGCCCTATGGCAGTGTGTCCATATTACAACAATGGCCAGCTCCACAAAACGAGATATTACGGTGGCAACGGCGGCACCCTTTACGCCCATTTCGGGAAATCCCAGCTTACCGAAAATAAGCAGCCAGTTAAAGCCAAGATTTACCGCAACCGCTATCAGCCCTGCGAGCATCGGAAGAAAGGTTTCGCTCTGCTCTCTCAGGGTACCCGAATAGGTCTGTGTTATTGCAAAAGGAATAAGTCCCCAAAGCATTATAGTCAGATAATCCCTGCCCTCCTGAAGCGTAAGCGCAGGATCTCCCTGTCCGACCTCACCCTTTAAATAGAGTGATATCAGACCTTCATCACCAAGGATGAAAACCGTTATCGCAATTGCCGCAAGCAGCATGCACAGTATCATCTTAAATCTGAAACAGTAACGGATTCCTTCGTCATCCTTTTTTCCGAAGAACTGGGCCGCAAAAATGCCCGGTCCCGATATTCCTCCGAATATACAGAGGCTGAAAACAAAGAGCAGCTGGTTTGTGATGGAAACTCCCGACATAGACTCGGTACCGAGCTGCCCTACCATTATATTATCCAGAAGATTCACAAAATTTGATATTCCGTTCTGAATCATAATAGGTATTCCTATAGACAGAACCATTTTGTAAAACTTCTTATCTCCAAAATACTTACTCATATCACTTACCTGTTATATTATATAAAATAGAAAGATAACCCACTGCCTTTAGGCGGTGGGTGAAGCTTTCGCGAGGTGCGGGGTTCAAGCCCCGTACCTCGTAAGCTGCGGTAGCAGCGATTTTATAACGAGTGACAAGCGAAGCGGTCACGAGTTTGACTTGAAAGCCTACTGAACCTTCACCGCAAGCTTATGATAGCTTTCGATAAGCCTGTCCGTATTATCCGCCAGCACAAGGTAATAATCTGAAAATGCGTCCTCCTGCATAAGGAAGGTTCCGACTACATTCATTCTGCAGAATGCCGTTTTCGACTGTGTCACAGGTATTATTGCATACCTGTCCTTCTTTATTATACAGGGAAGCTTTCCTTCACCCGGGCTGATGTAATAAGCCGTGTCCTTAAGGAACTTCATATTTCCGTCATCAGGCGATAATATATGAAAGGTATCCGAGCTTGTAGCGGTAAAATTTGTAAATCCGCAGGGCTTACTCTTTTTCATATCAATGTACTTCGGCTCATTCTGATTCTCTTTAAGAACTTCCTTCTTTTTCGAATCATAAAAAGTGCACGCCCCCCTGTAACGGTCGAACTTCACCGTCATTCCCTTTAGCGTGATTTCAAGATTCTGCGGATTCTCTTTATACTGAAAATCCCTGCACATCTGGAATTCCTTTACCGTTCCTTTGGCCGCAAGCTTCAGCTCAAGTCCCGAACTGAAGGATACTCTCACGATGTTCTGGCTTATAGGGGTAATTCTTGTAACCCCGTAAAGGCTCTGCATATATATTCCGTCGTTTTTCTTCTGAATCCATTTTGTGGCGAAGCTGTTTGCCGGATGGCCGGAGGGTCTGAGTAGTTCGCCCGGAACCTCCTTGATAAAATCTATGCTGCTATAGCGTGCCGCCGGCTTTGGCTTATTTGCTGTTGAATCTGCTTCCCACGATTTTACCGCCGAGCCTGAATAATTCATGGCTGGCCTCAGCGAGTCAGTTTTCACGAAAGCATTGGCTGACCTATTCTCTCCCGCAGCATGCTCCGCATGATTTCCGTTCAGAGCGTCAACGTTCGCCTTTGAAGCACCTTTTCTTCCTTCAAGATATTTCTGTGTTCTTCTGGCCGCCTCGTCAAGTATCTTCTTCTTTGATTCCTGTTCATCCGCCTCAAGAACCTGACGGCGCTTTTCCTCAAAGGCTTTGATTTCTTCCTCGCTCGGTCTATGCGGCCCTTCCGGATTTAATACATGTCGTACCTTATCCTTCGGAACAGGCTTTGCTATAAGGTCACTCAAGGTTTTCGAGTAGATTACCGTCAGCTTATGAAGGGCACGTGTTGCCGCAACATACAGAAACTTCGCATGCTTATTATCCGCGGGATAGGACTTTTTACCCGGCTCATAAATAAGCACTGCATCAAATTCAAGACCCTTTGTAAGCGTCACCGGAAGCACCATGATGCCGTTTCCGAATTCGGGATTATCGGTATCTGTATCAATAAGCTCAAGCTTACCCTTCAATGCATCACGAAGCTGCTCCTGCTCCTTCTCATCGCGACATACTATCGCAATTGTCATAAGCTCCTCCTGCTGCCAGAGCCTGCACTGCTTTACTATTTCGTCAATCATATCCCCGGCAGCGACCTTCATAAGCTTCGGTGCATCACCGTGTCTGATAATCGGTTCAACAGGATAAACCTCGAAATCACCGTGGTCAAGAATTTTAGTTGCAAACCCTGAAATCTCCACCGTGTTACGGTAGCTCTTCCTGAGCATCATAAAACTGTCGTAGGGTGTGGTAAGATATAAATCACGAAGCTCGCTCCAGTCATTTATACCCGAATCATATCTGATGTTCTGTGAAACATCACCCATAATCGTATAGCTGCACTCGCGAATACATTCCTTCAGAACGCGGTAGGCCATAATACCGTAATCCTGTGCCTCATCGATTACAATATGATGAGCCTCGCTTATTATCTGAGTTTCCTTAACTCTTCTATATATATAGGCAAGCGCCGCCAGCTCGTAAATATCATATTCGGTAACATACTTCTTTATCCTTTTCTCCTCGCCTGTCACCTGCATTTCTACAAGCTTTTTCGACGGAGCGGGCACATCAAGATTCGAAACAGTCTTTACAAACTCATCATAGATTTTAAATACAGAGCCTTTAAATTCATTTTCTCCGAAATGCTTTGCATAATGGCTTACTATCGCTTTCTTTTCTCTTTCGGTATACGATACCTTACCTGCAAATTCACTCTGAATATTGCCTGCAAGCTCCTCATTAAGCGCAATTATTTTATTCTGCATTGAAATACCGGGATTATCATCCAGATACTTTTTTACCGCAGAACCTCTCAGCAGACATATCGGTGCACCCTTTCTGGCTACGGGATTCTCACGTCTGTCATATATACCCTTTTTGCCGTTCTCCAGTCCCTCTACAAACTGATTGGGATCAAGGATCACATCCTCCTGCAGAATCATCTTTCTTTCGCATTCGTCAAGAAAGCTCTTCAGCTTATCAAAGAATATAGATGTACCCTTGATGTTAGCGTTTACTCCGTCCTTATTTATATCCTTTATTCTGTAGATAAAAGGATTCCAGTCCTCATACAGGAGACGTGTGAACATCTCCTCCATCGTCATCTGCCTAAAGCCGGTTACATCCAGGTCCGGCAGAACTCCGGTAATGTAATTTAACAGCATCTTATTGCTGCCGATAATATAGAAATCCTGCGGCCTTACAGTGTCCGCGTAATTGTATAATATATAGGAAATACGGTGCATGGCAACGGTAGTCTTTCCCGAACCCGCAGCTCCCTGCACGAGCACATTGTGCTTCGGTGTCAGACGGATAATGTCATTCTGCTCCTTCTGAATCGTCGCTATAATCTCACCGAGAACCGCCTGCTTATTTCTTGCCAGATACTTGTTCAGCAGGTCATCATTTGCGGTTGTCTCAGAATCGAAGTAATCCACCAGGCTGCCGTTTTCGATATCAAAGGTACGCTTCAGCTTCAGATCAATACTGATATCCTCGCCCGTGGGTGTACGGAATTTAACCGTTCCCATACCGTTCTCATAGTAAGCGTTTGCGATAGGTGCACGCCAGTCAGCAACAAGCTGGTCAGTGATATTCGCACGGTGAATTCCGCTTCTTCCGATATATAATGATTCATCATCAAAAAGAATACGGCCGAAATAGGGCTTTTTCAGAATTCTTGCTTCCTTCTTAAGACTTTCACGCGCACTCTTGTTAAGGTTAATAACCTCCTCCACAAGAGACCACTGTTCAAGCTCACCCTCGTCGAACATCTTCTTCATTTCAAGAATCTCTGCATCGGTTTTGCGAATCGTTTCCTCAAGCTTCTGACAGCGCTCATTTACCACGCCGTACACATCCGCAAAATAATTATTTTCGTACTCTCGGTCAATTCTTATTCCGTTCCCCATACACACCTTACCTTTCTTAATAAATCGAGCCGGCAAATGCTTACCCGGTGCCGTGCGAACTCTAAAATCCCGAAGCTTACTTTTTCAGAAGCTTCTCACTGCCCGCACATAAAAACGAACTTCCCAGGTATGAAAAGTTCGTCTCTATTTACTGTGTTTACTTCAAAAGAAAAAGTATTCGTATTATACTGCTGCTATACTGTTTAGTCAAGCAAAAATAATTGAACCTGTAGTTTAATATCTTATATTGTTCTGGTTTTCCGAATAGTCCTTAAAAAGCTTCAGACACATTTCTCTGTCCGCTTCCTTAAGCTCAAGAATATCCGATTCTCCATTGAGATATCTGTAGAAAATGTCGTCCCTGAAACCGATTTTATCAGTATCATCCACATTGCAGCCATAATATACCGTTGCAATATTTGACCAGAGAATCGCACCGAGACACATAGGACAGGGCTCTGCGGTGGTATAAAGCACGCAGCCTGAAAGGTCATGACTTCCAAGCTTTTGGCAGGCATCTCTTATGGCCTCCATCTCACCGTGACAGGTCGGATCCTTTTTAAGAAGCACCCTGTTATGTCCTCGTCCGACAATCTCACCATCCTTCACCACAACCGAACCGAACGGACCGCCATGTCCGTTGTTAATTCCCTCATAGGCCTCTGTTAAGGCCACTTCCATATAGTTGATTTCCTGATAATTCTCCATAACTTTCACCATACCTTTTCCCCGGAATTATTCCAGATTATCCTCGTAAATATAATAGCCGTCGGCAGTTACATACCACTTATGTTCTTCAACCGCACTGATAAGATAGCCGATAACAGGAACCTCAACTCCCTTTCCGAGAGTTTCAACTACATTGTCCTGACTGCTATAATACATTCTTCTGACCCTGACGGTCTTCTTTATCGTCTTTAATGTCTCCTCATACGGTACAAAAACAGCTACAAACTCATGACTGCAGTTAATGCAGGCATTCTTCCATTCCTTCTCAAAAACGTGCGCTCCGCAGCTTGCCTTGAGATTGATGTACATCGACGGATATATATCCTCACTGCCGTTGGAATCAAAGATTTTGTCATTAATCGCAACGGTATCCGTTACAATGGGCTCAACACATTCATCCGCAGACCAGTATACTGTAATAATTCTTGCCATCTCGTCCGCATTAAATGTATTATCGTAAAAATCGCTGTTCAGCCAGTGATAAACCTCTGTATAGCTGTCTCCGATATTTTTATCATTAGCCACAGCCTCTGCCGAAACCACAAGTGCCGTTGTACCGTACAAATCAGTAATAACCCATCTGTACGGACTTCCGTCCTCTGCCGTTCCGAAGATAATCTCGGCACCCTCCTGCAAATATGTATAGTCTTCAAAAGGGTTATTAATTGCTACGGCAGTATCCTCTGTTTCGCTGCTTCCCTCGCTGTCAGTTCCTGCTTCAGCGGCTGACTCATCGGCTCCTTCGGCTGTCGCGCTGCCATTACCGGTCTCACCGTTTTCCTGACTTTCACTGCCGGCTTCACCACTTTCCGTGCTATCACTGCCGGCTCCTGCTGCTTCGCCTTCAGCTGTCGCGCTGTCAGTTCCGGCTGCACCACTTTCCTGACTTTCACTGCCGTCTCCCGCTGCATCACCTTCAGCTGTCGAGCTGTCAGTTCCGGTTGCCCCGCCTTCTGCAGCGTCACTGGTATCAATTATTCCTGCATTATCAGGCTCGTCCGTTAAAAGCTCATCCTCAGTATCGTTCTTCCCACTGCCATCCGCCTGCGAATTAGCGGTCGTATCTTTACCGTTAACAGCCTCCTTCTGCGAATCTTCTTTAGCAAACCAGCCAAATGAATCCTTATAAACAATAAAATATCCGGCCGCTGCGGCTGCCAGTAAAATCAGCAGAATAACTATTATAATCACTAATTTATTTGACTTTTTAGCGGTCTTCGAATTCTTCCCCTTATTCTTTTCCTGATTCTTTTTTGCCTCACTGCTTTTCTTAGTATTTACATCAGCAGTCTTAGCAGCCATATAAATCCTGCCATGCCCTGCCACAGCCAAAGCAGCTTCCGGACTGTTGAACAAAGCAGCCAGAAAGCCCTCGAACACTGCCTCCTCGGGATATTCGGTAATCACATAGGTTTTGTTATCCATTATAAAAGAATCAATAATCGTAACCGGAATATTCAGGCTGTGAACAGGAATATAGTATTCCAGAATCGCAACCTTTTTATCAAGTACACAGTCATAGCCCGCATAGGAGATTCCGATATCGCCCTGACCAAAGGGACATCCTGCGGTATACCTTCCCTGCAGAATCATTCCGGGCTTCAGATACCCCTCCTGCACACTTACATTAACAGACTCACCGCACTCATCGCAAAACTGTGCTCCGTTGCGAAGCCTCTTCATACACCTGTAACACCATGCCATATAACCAACCGCACCCTTCTGCCTGCAATCTATAATCAAATCCTTGCTTTATGCCCTGTTTATTACTGCTATTGCCGAATAATTGTCCATATTACGGCCCTCGCCGTTTTTTGCCACAATCGCAGCCATTTTTTCAACCCATTCCTTCGCAGACGACGAAGCATTTAAGGTCTCTGCCATCTCACTCTCATCAATCAGCTCCCAGAAACCGTCCGAGCAAAGAAGAAATGCGTTACACTTTTTCAAGGGAAGCTTCTTCATTTCCTGATACATGGGCTTATCCCATTCATTTCCCATAGCTCTCATCAGTCGGTTTCTGTCAGGATGATTACGAATTTCAGACTCTTTTATCTCGCCGCTTTTTACCAGAAGCTGGGGAACACTGTGGTCCTCCGTTCTTATATAGCCACCCTTTTTATTAAACACATAAAGTCTTGAATCACCTACATGGGCGATTCGCGCATTTTTTGAGTCGCAGAGCAGCGCAACTGCAGTTGTTTTCATCTGGTTTTTAACCTTCTTTTCAATCTGCGCCGCAATAAGTCTTTTCTGCGCATCCATAAATGCCGTTCCCATAAAATCATCCGGGTCACTGCAATTATTAAAGACGTCAATCATAGAATTACATACCAGTGAAGAAGCCTCATCCCCTCTTCCGTGACCGCCCAGGCCATCACAGAGCACAAAGCAGCTGCTATTTTCCTTCACGGCACAGAGGACGCAGTCCTCATTGACATCACGCCCTCCTTTATTTGAAAACAACTCATAATCAAGCATAAATAAACCTCTTTCAAAACACTTATCAGCTAAGATACTTTACATATTTTACTACATTGGAAATATTACCTTCCTCATATACTTCCTTGGTAGATTCCTTCTTTTCCTCGCTGTTGTAGTAATATACCTTTACGTAGTCATAATAATATGCTGTATAATACTCAAATCGGAAATATCTGGGAGTTCCCGTTCCGAGTGAGCTCTTGTCAGGCATAACGCTTGAACAGTTATAACTCGGCTGATTTCTGCTGCAGCAGTAATAATTATCCAGATAAGGACAGTCCGCAGTTGACTTAAACGCCGAGAAATATTTGAATACAAATCCTGACCCTGAATTACCGTACTGGTCAAAATTACCGTATCTGTCCGATATCATTCGCTGTGTAGTATTGGCATATGCTACATTATACATCCAGTGCCAGTAAACATATCCGCCGTGGGCTGTTTCAACCACACGTTTACTGTAATCATCCTCATATCCGCTGACCCCTCCGTTTGAAAGCTCAGAATAGAGGTAGTGTCCGCTGTCAAAGGTTCCGGGAACATTTGCATAATCAACATGTCCTTCACCCGAGTAGATCCAGTCACTTCCTACCGGTGCTAAACCATTATAAGAAGGCTCAGAGGATTCAAATTTTACAGTCTCAACATAGGTCCACTTTTCAGCAGTTATTTCAGCTCCCGCCGGAACCTCCGATGCCCGAACCCAATCAGATTCAATCAGCTTTTCCCAGCCTGCGGTAAGATATACATCCTGGTTACCGATCACATTCGATTCGGAAACCGTGATTCCGTCAGCAATATACCAGCCTGTGAATCTGCAGCCGTCCCTCTTTGCCGAGGGAAGAGGACCAAACTCTGCACCGTAAGCAAGAAGTCTCTCGCTTTCCGAAGCAGTTCCTCCGTTCGCATCAAAGTATAAGCAGTAGGTCTCTGCCTGCCATAAAGCCTTTAATACAATATCCTCCATATAGCTGTACAGACTGCCGCTGTCAAACCTTGCACCGTCTAAGGACCAGCCGTTAAATGTATAGCCCGGTCTCGATGCCGTAGGAAGATAGATATATTCTCCGTACGAAACACTCATGGTCGAAATATCACACGAACCGCCGTTTGCATTAAGTGTCACAGTATAGGTCTTTGTTTTCCACTTGGCAGTCAATGTATGCGCAGAAGCCTTTCCTACTACAGTTGTAGAAGTAACAAGTGAACCGTCCGAATTGTACCAGCCAAGGAACTCCGCACCACTCATAGAAGGAGTAGGCAGTGAACCGTACTTTTCATAATATGTTACATATATATCGCCTGAACTAAGGTATCCGCCGTTTGCATCAAGACTTACCCAATATGAAACCGGCGACCATCTGGCATACAGAATTATATTCGAGCTGAGTGAAACCGTAGTCGATGAAATAATCTGCTTTCCGCCTACAGTATCCGTAAACCAGCCGTCAAAGGTATATCCGTAAAGCTCAGGTGTGGGCATGCTGCCATACTGTGAGCCGTTTGAAAGATCTTTAGACTTAGTATCACAATATCCGCCGTTCGCATCGAAAATAACCTTATATGAATCTACCGACCAGTGAGCATAAAGAGTATGAGGACCCGACTCATATACATATGAATCAGAGCTTACTTCATCATAGCCGGATTTTGATGTGAACCAGCCGATAAATGTCTCACCAGACTTTGAAGGTTTAGGCAATGTACCGTAGGGCTTACCGTATTCCGCCTGAATACTTGTCTGGCTCAGGCTTCCGCCGTTTGCATCAAGTGTAACGGTAAATGCCGCACTTTCCCACTGTGCGTACAAGGTCTGGTTTCCCGCCTTTTCAAATACAGAATCAGATCTCACACGCCGTCCGCCGCTCGCCGCAGTATACCAGCCTGCAAATGAGAAGCCTGAACGCTCTGCTGTGGGAAGTGTTCCGTATTCTGTCATATATTTAACGGTTTTACTGCTGTCACCGTTAAGATATCCGCCGTTCGCATTAAACGAAACTGTATAGCTGTTTACCGACCACTGAGCATAAAGAGTGTGATCGTTTCGTGATTCAACAGTCTGGTTCTCCGAGATATAATCGCCTCCCGAACGTGACAATGACCAGCCCCTGAAGCTGTAGCCATCACGCTCAGCATTAGGAAGTGTTCCGTATTTCGAGCCATATGACACATTCTTACCGCTGCTGCCCACATATCCGCCGTTCGCATCAAAGCTTACACGACACGAATCAGATGCCCAGTGTGCATAAAGAGTAATCGGTCCGTTTGAGTCTACAGTTGTAGACGAAACAATCTCCTGTCCTCCCGATTCAGAAGTGAACCATCCTACAAAGGATTCACTGCCCTTTACCGGCACAGGAAGAAAAGCATAGGCCTCTCCGAAAATAACTTCAAATTCGGCATTTGCACTGCTTCCGTTTATTTTACCGCCCGTAGGATTAAGTGTAACCGCTACTACCGAAGCACTCCAGTGTGCGTAAAGTGTATGTGCATACTGAACCGTTACCTCTGTACTTTCACTGATGCGCATTCCTTCGTCAGCTTCAGTAAACCAGCCGTCAAACCTGTAACCCTTTCTAACAGGCACAGGAAGATTTCCGTATGAAGCACCTTCCAAAAGATCGAGCTCTACGATATCACATTCACCGCCCATCGGGTCCAGAATAGCCTTTACCGACTGAGCGCCCTTACTTACATAGATAGTAATAACGGCATTCTTCTCCTGACTGCTTCCTGCCTCGGGGCTCTGACTGATTACACAGCCTGCTTCTGTCTCCGAATCATAATTTTCCAAAGCTACAACAGTAAATCCGGCCTTTTCAAGTGTTGATACAGCTTTTTTCTTCTTCATTCCGGCAACAGGAGGTACCTCAAACAATTCAGCCCCCGTAGCGACGGTAATAGTAACTGTATCTCCCTTTCTGACAATTGAACCCTCAGCAATACTCTGTTCCAGAACATTGCCTACATCTGTATTACTGTTGACATAATCAACTATAACATCAAGTCCCTTGTCGTGAAGCATCTGCTTTGCAGCTTCTTCCTTGCTTCCGACAACATTAATCATTTCAAAGGGTGCCGCACCAAGGGACACAACAAGTGTAATCCTGCTGCCCTCTTCAACCTCCTGGCCTGCCTCAATACTCTGACTGATAACACGGCCCGCGGCGATAAATTCATCATATTCCGTAATAATATCAGGAGCCGAAAGACCTGCCTGCTGAAGCTTACCGGCAGCCTCCTCCTGTAAATCCCAGATTACATACGGTACGATTGAAATACCGTCCACCGCTTCAGCAACCTTTTTACCGCTGCTGACCGTAAGTGATACAATACCGTATTCCTTCAGATATGAATCTCCCGCGGGTGTCTGAAGGACGATTTTACCGCTCTCAATATATTCCGATTCAATACTGTTATCGGCAACCGGATTCAAATTCGCTTTTGACAAAAGTGTGATAGCCTCATTTTTGTCCATGCCCTCGACATCAGGCACTACAACTACCCCGTCCGGAATGACAAGCTCTCCCGAAAACAGTGATTCAAACCTGATAATTCCCGTAAGCAGCAGAACCGCAAACACCACTGCCGCACCAAGAAGAGTCGGAAGCAGAACCTTCAGCCATTTAGGCCATGTATACAGATCCGTAATCGCTATTTTGCCTGCTTTTCTCTTTACCTTTGTGGTAGACATAAGCTCATTGATAAAGGTCTGAACATCGGGGGTACGATCCTCGATTCTGACATTTAAGGCATTTAAAATAGCATTTTCATGATTAATATTAATTTTTTTCCTGATTTTATGAATGGGAACAAGTAAATCCTTTCCCTTGCTTTCAAACATCGTTCGACGTTCCATGGCATCGGGCGGTGTATTTCCCGTAATCATCTTATACAGGGTCGCAGCAATGGAATACACATCGGTGTGAGGTCCCTGGTCACCTCTGCTTCTGTACTGCTCCTCAGGTGAATATCCCTGCTTAATGGTAACGGTCAGGCTTCGACTGTGCGAGGTTGTCGCAAAACGTGCCGCCGAAAAATCAATCAGCTTGATTTCACCGCTGCCCGTCAGCACGATATTTTCAGGCGCAATATCTCTGTGAATTATTCCGGCCGCATGTACCGCCTTCAGTGATTCAAGAACAGGTATAATGATACCGATAGCTTCATCCTCATCTATTGTACCCTCACGCCTTAAGCGCTCCTCAAGAGTCTCTCCGTCCAGGTACTCCATAATAATATATGCAGTACCATTCTCCACAATACTGTCGTAAATTGTAACAATACCGGGCTCATTTTGGAATTTTGCAAGTCTTATAGCCTCATCGGTAAACTTTCTCAGACCTGCCTCGAACTGCTCACCCTTTTCTTCATTAAATACCCTGACCTCAGTATGTCCGGGCATACGTGTACAAAACTCCGTGGGGAAATATTCCTTTACCGCAACCTTCTGCTGCAGCTTCATATCCCATGCCACATAGGTTGTACCGAATCCTCCGTAGCCCAGAATATTTCCTATTTCATATCTGTTGTGAAGTATTGTATGCGGCTGAAGATGAATAGCTTCCGCCTCTGTTCTGTTTATTACGGAACCGCAATGAGGACAGACCTGACAGCCCGCATCAAACAGCTCCATACAGCTCATACACCTGATAAGTCCCATAACAATACTCCTTAAAAGTTAATTCTCCCTACAATAATTTCTTATCTGTCAAAAATCATCTTAGGTATTATTTTCTCTATGGCCGAATAATATTTATTAGTCATTCGGTTCTTTAAGCACTCCCTGCTGACCGGCAGCTGACCATCGGCGCATACAGAAATCATCAGCATATTCTGATAATTATTTCCCAGCATCCACTCCAGAAGTCTCTTTGCCGCAGCCACGGAAGCCTCATCTCCCGAACCGACACTCCACTCGTAGATAAAATTACAGAAGATTTTGTCTGCATCCGGGTAAACATATTTTTTCTGATAATTAGTCAGCGACTCACGTACATCATTAAGGATCACTGAAGATGAAAGCATTACCGCACAGCTGTTTTCCGAATTATTCATAAAGCTCTCGATGCCCTTATAATCAGACACAGAATAATTATCGGTAATCAGCTCCTTATTTCTTTCATCAACGGCAATTTCCACATCTCCGAAATCCTTTACAGCCTCAAAATAATCAGAATTATAGTCAATGCTTGTGTATCCGCTTGTAATTACATAGGCAAGAGGAAGCTCGAAGGCCAAGGGCATCCTTTTATAATCATCATAAAACTTATTGTACTGATTAAAGAAATAGCAGTCATCGGCCTGCTCACTCTGCAGTATGTCCGCCAAATCCACTGCACCGGAAATCAACGAATCCTCCAATCCGCTGCTCTCAAAAAGATTAGGAAGCTTCCCCTCAGATGCAGCCTTTTTTATCTCTTCTTCATACTCTTCCGAAGGAATTGCCCTGCTCATAATCTCAATATGGGGGAAGGTGATTCTGAAATCCTCTATCACCGCATCCATTGCGTCCTTTTCATCCGAATCCTTTTCAACCGAATACCAGACAGAGATTTCTGCAGGTCTGAGCTCCTGATCAGCCTTTTTGCTTCCGTATATCTTCCATGCAAAAACCGATGCCACCGCTACAAGCACCAGCGCCGCAATAATGCTAATCAGTCTCTTTCTGTTTCTTTTCTTTTTCTCCTCGGCAATCGTATATACCCTTTTTTCACCTGTAATAGCCTTTACAAAAGCATCCACACTTTTATATCGCATATGCTTTTCTACGGCCATGGCCTTCATGATTGCATTGCTCAGATTCTCCGAAATAGCCGGATTAATCATATGCGGAGGAAGAATTGTATCATTTCCGCTGTTTTCCAAAACAGTTTTTCTGTTCGTTGATTCATCAGGCCTGTTTCCGGTGAGCATGCAGTACATGGTTGCACCAAGTGCATATACGTCCGAATACGGACCGATATCATTAAAATCATCATACTGCTCTGTTGCCGAATATCCGGGCTTCAGTACGATATCGATTACATCATCGGTATCATCGGAAAGCTTAGCCGCACCAAGGTCCAGCAGCTTTACTCCAATATATTCCCCATTGCAAATGAAAATATTATCCGGAGCAACATCTCGGTGAATAACTCCGGCCTCATGAAGGGACTGCAGTGCATTCGCTATCTCACCGACAATCATAATCGCAAAATCAGAATCTATTACACCGTTGTTTTCCCTGAGATAATCATTAAGCGCCATGCCCTCAAGCAGCTCCATAACGATATAGGCTGTGTTGTTCGCTTCGAAATACTCATATACCTTCGGGATATTTTTATGCTTACTGAATTTAGCCATGGTCCTTGCCTCAGCAAGATAACGCTTTTTTCTGTAAGCAAACTCATCATATTTTTTCTGGTAGGGCGTCACAAAGTCGTTTCCCGGAACACGGTTCATAAGAGCCGACGAATAAAATTCTTTTACCGCAATGGTTGTACCGAATTTAGTATCGAAGGCCTTATAAATGATTCCGAAACCACCTCCGCCCACTGCCTGTCCGATAATATACCGGCCGTTAAGCAGAGTTCCGGGATGAAGATGAATCGGCTCTAAGGGACTCATGTTTTTTGATGCCCCGCAGTAGGGACAAACCATATAGTCATCTCGAATTTTATTAAAACACGAGTAACAAAATGCCATTTTCTTACCTCTTACCTTAAGTAGTCTTCCCAGCTGAAATCAGGTCCGCACAAAGGAATAAGCATATACCTTCCGCTGCCTATTTCAATGATATCCCTAGGCTCAAGCTGCTTTGTATCAAGCAAAATTTCTTTATGCAGATAGGTTAGACCGCTTGCTTCGCCGGGCTGAACATAGAATACCCTCTTCTTGGGTTCATATATAATCCATGCATGCTTATCTCTTGAAACCGTATTGTCTTTTGCAATAATAACCCTGTTATTTACACTTCTTCCGACAGAGTTTCTTCCCGCATAGAGGCCGAAGGATTCTCCGAACGATACACCGCCAACGCATACAAGCCAGCCTACAACGGGCTCACTCATCATACTTACAGGCACAGGTCTGCTTTCGGACTGATTCTGAGCCTGGCTGTTATCATTCACAGTATTTGCCTCGTTTTCAGTTGTTTCGCTTGTTTCATTTGCTTTATTTGCAATATCCATACTGAAGAAGCCGACTGTTCTTCCTTCACTGCCCGATACGGCGCTTCTGATTGCCGCCTGCAGGTCCATACGGTCAGTCTCTGTACCGCTAACTTCTGTAATATTTGACAATGTATTCTGAACACCGTTTGCAGGCTTAGGCTCAGAGGGCTGCAGCTGAGGCTGCACATTCTGATTATTCTGGGCTGCTGTCTGTGCCAGCGGCTGTGCCTGCTGTAGATTTTGGGGCTGAGCCGCCTGTACCGACTGCTGTATTCCCTGTGCGGTCTGCTGTACAGGCTTGGGCTGAGTCTGCCGGGTTCCCTGCGCTCCCTGTGCCACCTGCTGTACAGGCTTCGGCTGTACCGGTTGCTGGGTTCCCTGCACTGCCTGCTGTACGGGCTTCGGCTGTACCGGCTGCTGTGTTCCCTGTACTGCCTGCTGCACATTTTGGGGCTGAGCCATCTGCGCTCCCTGCACTGCCTGCTGTACGGGCTTTGGCTGAGTCGTATGCTGACTGAAGCCTACCGTAGGCGTAGTGGTCGCCGAAGTCTTCACCCTGTCATTATTCTGAAGCATTTTTTCAGGCTCAAGCTTAAATCCGCATTTAATACAGAATTTACAGTCCGAATCAATCTGTGCATGACATGAAGGGCATATAACAGTTGCCGGCCTTTCAGGAAGCGTAACAGCTCTTACAGGCTGAACATTCTGAACATTTTGCATCTGATTATTAACAAAAGCCTGATTTTCCTGCACGATATTTTCCGTCTGCTCTTTATTCTTTTTCTTGTGACCAAAGAGACCCTTGTGCTCCTTCTTTGCATCATTAGAGTCCTGCTTTGCCTGTCCGTTTCCACCATCAATGCCTGCACCGCAGTGAGGACAAAGCTGATATTTATCCACATCAAAAAAATGACCGTTCATACATTTTTTAATGTTCATAATAGCCACCATGCCTTTCACATAATCTGTTCAACCGCTCAAAAATCCATCTGCTTAATCTCCAGCAATGCCATAGTTCTGTTATCCTTTGGCGATGCCGATTCGCGGCTCATAGCCAGCTGTTCTATTGCCATAGCCGCATCATTTATATCAATATTATTTTCCAGACACTCTCTTAATTCCTCATCGGAAACAAGTCGGTAAAAGCCATCCGTCAGTAAAAGAAGCCTGTCGTTTTTTTCAAGCCCGAACGCAATATCATTCGCATCAATCAGCTGCATTCCGTTGACTCCCAAATAACTTACAAGTGCCTTCCCACGGTAGAGCTCGCTTTCGTATTCCTCCCTGCTTATCTTCCCGCTGCTCAGCTGCTCATCAAGTACTGCCTGATAGGTATGATCCGTTGTAACCCTGACCATCTCCCTGTTCCTGTAAAGATATATTCTGCTGTCACCGACCGAAATCCAGTAGAGCTTCTGACCTGAAATCAGGACCGCCACCATCGTAGAACCCGCAGTTCCTTTGTGTCCCTTTGAATCAATAAGACCTGCTACAAGGCTGTCTGCATCCTCGGCGGTTTTTACCAGAAAAGTGTGCGGATTGACTGTATCAGCATCAGTCCTGTCATATACCTGGGCGAAAATACCCTTATAAGCCTCAAGCATAGTCTCCACGCCGACTGCCGCCGCCTGTCTGCCGCATTCCATTCCGCCCATACCGTCGCAAACTACCGCAAGTCCTTCATCCCTAATAAACTCATAGCCGGCACAGTCCTGCTGCTCATTTCGCTCACCGATGGTCGAAATCAATGCTATTTCAAGTCTGTGATTCCTGTCATAAACCTTATAATTATCATTATATAACTGCACTTTAACAATTATGCCTTTCTCTTATCCGTCTAAAACAAATCCATGCTTTTACCAGATGCGGTTTGCTCTGTTTATTGCATTTGTCTGCGCATCCCTGTATTTTTTTCCTGCCTCACGAAGAAAATCCGAATAAGTCTGCAGGGACTTGTTCATATTCCTGTAAACAGAACCTTCCTCATCCACCTTATCCCACTGACCGCTGAACGCAGCCGCATCCTTGCCTGAAAAGCCTGCCATCAGCCCGCTCATTTCATTGTTCATTGAATTCATCTTACGCTTTGCTTCAGAAATATAATTATCAATTTTGTTTGCAGTCGATTCAAATTTACTGTGATCAACCTTTATTATCATATCCGATATCCCCCTACTTAAACTGATCGGCAAGCTGCTTGTTTACTTCCTCTGTGGAAACATACCCGTCGCCCACCTGTCTGAGAAGAAAGCTCACAAAAACATCTACCTGCGCATGCCTGTTTTCAACGAAGTTTGACTTGATAGTATTAAACTTTGTTATCGCATTTGACGCAGCCTCACCGTCCCATGAACGGTCGAGAGCATTTATCGCATCAGTAACATTCGAAAAAGATGACTTAAGCTCGTCATTAGTTCTTTTAACATTATTGGCAACGTCTCTTACGGTATCCTCCTTAAAGTTTAGATCAGCACCCAAACCGCCGTTACCCGAAAATATACGAGGATTAAACGCACCTCTAATACTGTTTTCCATATTATTCACCATGCCTTTCCGCCTGCCCCGCAAACTTTTATTTGAACACACAGTATTCACCTTTTGCAGTCACAAATCAGCGAATTATCATTCCATACTGTTCAGTTTATTTCTTGCTTTTCTTAAATCACTGATTACACCATCAATTTTATTTGCACATTTCTCTGTGCCGATATTTTTAAAGGCGCTTCCCCTTAATCCGTTACTTATTTCCGTCAGCTCATTTATTCTTGAATTGATTGAACTAACCACATTATTAATATTATTTTTAAGTCCCTGATCCATAATCAGCCTCCTAACGCAGCCTTAATCTCACGCTCTATTCTCTCAAATTCAGCGGCAGTATCATTCAGATAATTTGCACATTTTCTGACCGTTCCGCTGCCTATTGCCCAGGCAGCCTCACGAGCCTTGTGCTTCTGTGTAATACCTGCATCTCCGTAAATACTCCAAATACTCGATTTAATCGAATCAATACTGTTCGCAATAGAACTTAACCTTGATGCATAATTGTACATTTTGTAGGTATCTATGCAAATCTCAGGATTTTCTCTTGAATATCTTGTACCCGCATCGAAGGTCTCCCTAAACCAGTTTGCAATGTTTTCAATCTGCTGCATTACAAAATCCCTGAATTCAGCAAGTCTGTCCGCAGCCCAGTTCACAAAATTTGCAATCTGCTCACATATATATGTTCCAACCTGAATAATGAAATCCACTGCAACCGAGACAATTACAACCGCCAATGCCACTGCCGCAACCACAACAATTGCAGATATTGCCAAACCGCCTACCACAGCAATAGCCGCACCGGTAAGGCCCGGTGCCACTGCAGCAAGTATACCTATTCCCATTACAAGTCCCTGCCAATTATCGGCAGCCCATTTTCCGCCAATCCACAGTCCTGACACCAGGGTAATAAAAGCATCACCTAAGGGCTCCGGCACGAGGTCAATTATTTCTGAGGATATACTCAAAACTCTGGACCAGTAATCCTGATCTCCTCTTTCAATAGAACCATCCTCATTAAAGACCCAGGTTTCCATACCATGTCTGTCAAAGCCTCCGCCCGTGCCCGGCTTTACCTCTCCGAATTCATAAGATACTCCTGGAAGGTTAAATAATAGCTGACCTACAATACTGAAGCACTTATGATCCATTATGTCTGACATCGCCAGTATATGTTCATAATATTTAGCTATGAATTCATTTGAGAATCCGGGGCCGTCATTGCTCACGCACTGGATAATCTTTTTGTCTAACCCATATTTGTAGGACACTATAGTTGCATACTCCGCAAGATTTCCGCCAAGTGAATGTCCCGTCATTGCAAGACTTGAATACTTCGCCAGCTCACTTGCGTATTTTTTATAGAATTCTTCCACGGCTTCATGCTGCTTTGTACAAGTCGAATTAAGCAATTTAAGGTCTCCGTTTACCCAGTCATGTATAACATTTCCCAGCTCATCCATAGGCTCGCTTCCACGGAATGCTACCGTAGCCTCACCCCGTTTACTGTCCGTTTCAATAACGCAAGCGTACATTCCGGAATGATCGTTATCATCATAGGTCATCGCAAGTCTCCATTCACCCAGCTTGTCCTCCATGCCCATTTCCTTCATTATCTTATTAACCTTACTGTTATTTAACTCCGCAAGTGTAGGATTTTGTCCCGGATGTGCAATCCGGTATTCACGCAGGGCATCCTCAAGATCAATATATGCAATTTCTGAAAATACAGCCATTTCCTTATCCGTATATCCCATTCTTATACCCCTTCCCTGTTGCTGAAGCTTTCTTCTGATACCAGCTTGGCCGAATCCTTATCTGCGGTGAAATCCATACGCTTGGCAGGTCCTATTTTTTCTATTTCAGTAAAGCTCGGGTGCGGAAGATCACCCGAAGACTTAAGGCACTCACTGAATTTTTCACCGGATAAAATATATACACTTCCTGCCAGACTTACAGCATTCACAGCACAAACCTCTTTTGCTGCTGTAAAAAATGCATCCATATCAAAAGATGACTCTGCCAGCAGCTGCATCAGAAAGCCGTTTCTTCCACACTCATTAATAAGCTCCGCAGCTGTATACTCCCTTTTTTTTAGCTCATAATCTGCCTGATTAGGAATAAATATTCTTGCAAAAACATTACTCTCAGCCTTTGAAATCCCGGCAATGATTTCATTTTCAAGCTTCTTTTCCGCAATTACAGCTGTATAATCATCAGTTACTATATTGCTATCCTGCTCAATATGCGCAGTAAAAACCAAATTACTGTTGTCAGCAGGACTTACATACAGTCGTGCTGTCTTTCTGTTAAGCCGGTCTCCAATTCTGCGCACCAGAAAGTCTGTATCGTATTTCTTCTTAAGCTCCTCACAGACCTTGTCCGCAATCTTTTTATCAACCTCATAACCCGGACTCATCTTATAGTAATAATCCATATTTTTGCCATTTCCTTCCCATAAAATCAGCAGTAATCTTCTTACTGCAGCGCATTCTTCAGTTCATTCTCTATACTGTTATACTCGTTTGCGGTATCTCTCAGATATGTCGCACACCGCTTCAGAGTCTGAGAATAATTTATACGCATATCCGCGCTCTGTATCGTAAATTTCTCTCCCAGATTCGCCTTTGAGTAAAGCCTTGACAAATCATTATCGAGACTAACCAGCCTGCTGTTAATGCTGTCAAGCTTCGATGCATATGAGAGAAGCAGTGAAGTATCCACAACCACATAAGGATTTGCGGCGGCATATCTTCCGCCGGCAGTGTGTCTGATGCACCAGTCACCTATGCCCTCGAATATCTGTATAAAGCCCTCTCTGACACTCTCCCAGAATTCTGCAAGCTGCTTGATTGCTTCCTTGGCAACATTAACGATAATATCAATCGCATCAAATACCAGACGCGTGATATGAATACCCATTTTGAGATATTTAAAAAGCTTCGATTCGTAAATGAATATTGTAGCCAGATAAAAGCCTGCTTCAGCAAATATTCCGTGCTTTTCACGAATCTGTTCGCCCTTTTCGCGAAGAATGGTTATCAGCAGCGCCTGTCCCTCCGGAGTATTCAGAAGGTCATCCATTACTATCGGAATTCCCCTGATTATTGCCTCAATATTGTCCTCTGTCGATATATCAAAATTACCGATAATCTCTCCGCCGCTCATATATGATTCAAGCAGATACATAACCGTATTTGAGATTCCGTCCCTCATATCCGGAGGCAGCGTCATAAGCGACTTTGACAAACGCTTGGCAAACTGTCCTACCGGTCCCTGCTCACCATGCACTATCTCTCCGTTTTCCCTGGTCCAGTTGAGACCTGTGTAAGAACCGTAATACTCATACTCATTTCCGTCCTCATCTATTCCGACGGCAGTATCTCCGCTGCCCATATAGGTCAGGTCATGGTATGAAAAAAGCTCATCCCCATAGGTCTCGATAAAATATGTATTCTCCTCAGGAATAATAACTATTCCCAGATCATGTACAAAATCATTGTCACCGCAGATTGAATACATGTTTTTTAATTTATATTTATAATATTCCTCGCCGTTTTCCCTTTTAAATCTTTCTATTGCAGCCTCCGAAAAGCCCTGACCGTCCTCGTTAATACAGTCCTTTATCAGGTTCGAATACTTCGCCGCCATATATGTATACTGAGCTTCATTTCCACCCTTCGAATGACCGGTTATAATGATTTTTTTACCATTATGAAGACACTCATTTTCCAGCCCGTATTTTTCCACAACATAATCGTAATAATTTGCCGCAGCCTCCTGCATTTCGGTGCTGACATCATACATTCCGACGGCATTATCTCCCCAGCGGCCATTTCCGGTTCCTCTGTATGAAACATAAATATTACCGTTTCCGTCATCAAATGTAGATGCCTGGATATAATCATCGGTCAGCTTATCGGTTCTGTTGTCAACTCCGATACCGTTACCCGAATACTTCACCGGATTACTCTGATCAAGAACCCTGACATTTCCCCACTCCGGATGGGCCTTTATTGCTTCCTTTACCATCGTATATTCACGGTATCCGGCAGCACCGGGCTTGATTTTGCCATCCAGACTGCTGACAATCTCCTTCAGGCTTTTACCCTCGCAGCCCACAATATAATCGTCCATATATACAAAGGTATTTAATACAGTCGATAATTCACATTCATTTACAACAGCAGTATTCATTCCTGTTCCCATACCTTCCGATAGTTTAATAATCCTCTTTACAGCCTTATTTCAGAGAACGAATCTCATCCCCTCAGATAATCCCGCAAAGTCCTATAACCAAAAAGCTTCACCCACCACCATCAGGCGGTGGGCAGTCTTTTTGATTTATTAATAATTACTTAAATGCATCCGCAAGATTGATATTTGCAGTCTCAGTATCAAAATATCCCTGTGCAACTGCCTGTCTGAGGAAATCTGTGTACTGCTTGATTACATCCTCATAATTCTGGAAGTAGTTGTTAGCGAACTGACCAAAAGAAGAAACTGTAGCCTGTGAAGCCTCTCCTGTCCAGATATTCTCAAGATTATTGATAGTATTTCTGCCTTCCTCAAGCTGCTCTCTTAACTGTGCGTTAAGGTCATCAAGCTTAGCTGCAATAGCCTCGACCTGATCGGTATTAACTGTAATGCTATTTCCTGCCATAATTATTCTCCCTTCTGATTAGTTGATAAGCTTTCTAACCTGTGCGATGTTATCATCCTGACGTGCTACATAGTTATCATGCTGCTGCTTAAGTGCCTCACTGGCTGTCTGAAGCTTATCAGCCATAGCATTAAGCTCCTCTGTAAAACCTGAAATCTGCTCTACGAATGCCTGATTATCAGCACCGTCCCAAGCAGCCCCCATAGTCTGTGCTTCCTGCATTAACTGTCTGTAGATTTCTCTGTAGGTGCCTGAAATCTCTGCTAACTTAGCCGATGCACGAGCCATCTCCTCAAACGATGATACACTAATTGACTTTCCCATAATGTACTCCTTTCAAAAATAATTTATATTAACATGAGTCTTTGACCGGTTCTTATATTCTGCTCGGCCGCCTCAACATTAACATCATAGATAATTCCGTTGTCCGCATTACAAAGTATTGCGTCCTCTCCCGCCTGATACTTTCCGTTTGATAAATCGGTGATTATTTTGGAAATCAGCCGGGTTATCTCACCAATTTTACTGTCTAGAGGAATCAGGACATCATATTTTTCACCTGATGCAGGAACCCTTACCTCCACCAGTGCCTTACTGTTCGTCATAATCATCATCCTCCCTGCTGTTCTTCAAAACCTTAATCTTCGTTGCCTTACCACGCTTAAATACATAACCGAAGACTGAAGAAATCTCCTCACGCATCTCATTTGTTGCCTTCGATGCCTTGAGTGTATACTGTTCAAGAACTCCGTTACCTATCCAGATACCGTCGATTCCCGTAATCTTCTCCTTATACCAGGCTGTATAAGCAAATTCCTTCGTCAGCTGCGATTTTTCGGAAATAATCACGAAGATATTGTACTCCTTACAGCCCTTCGAAAGAATAAGCTCGAGTCTCTTGTTAGCCTCCTGTGACACAATTCCCTTTAATGCCGCAAACGAATTGATAACGATGAGGTAGGGTTCAAATACGGGTACCTCCAGGTTCTGTGCAACCGCATCCTTGTAGCTGTTGTTTCTCTGAACCGTCATATCGAAAAGCCTTACAAGCTCATCCTCGCATTCCTTTGCGGTTCTGAAAACGTTAGCATCCGAAAATGTCTTTACGGCCATCGGAACATCAAATACGCTGGTCTTTACAGCATTCTTTCTTCCGATAAGCTCGATAAGGTCTGATGTAAATTCATAACACTCTTCACCCATTGAAAGAATCATATTGATATATGATGCCTCAAAATGATAGCTGTTTACCTTCAGTGAACCCTTCTCAACACCGACAGGAATACTGAGAGGCGCATTTGTATTATAATACTCCGAAAGGAAATCCCCGTCCACATACTCAGGAAGAATCGGAATTCTGTCAGCCGTACCGCCGTTCCAGTCCTTTTCCTTTTCTGCGCAGTATTTCTGAATAGCACTGAAGGAATTGCCTTCCCTGAAGATATTTGCAAGCTGGAACTCATAGAGCTCATCTGTTCTGAAAAGACCGCGTCCCTTCATCTTCGAAGGAACCATACCGTCTGTCTTTCCTACCACGCTCGAATACTCATTCTCATCATTAAGCTGTAATACCATAAGCTGCTTGAAATTCTGAAGCAGTCTGAAGCGTACTCCGCTTGTCGAAAGAGAACTGAGTACGAAATAGATACCGTACTTGCTGCCCTCTCGTGAAAGCATCGAAACCGCATCCTCCTTCTCCTCAAAGAGCTCCGCAAATGCGGTATAATTGTGAATCACAACTACTATATTGGGAAGAGTCTTTCCCGACTCCCTGATATACGAACGGTAGTCACCGCCGTAATCAGCAAAGAGCTTTTTACGCTTTTCCGATTCCGCAAGAAGCATCTTGAAAAGATTGCTTACCTTTTCGGTTTCATACGATAAAACAACATCACCGACATGAGGCGCCTTTGCAAAGGAACGCAGAGTCTCCGAAGCAAAGTCGAGAATGAATATATTTACCTCCTCCGGTGTATGCTCCTCCATAAGCGAGTAAATCATTGAATTAAGGAATGTAGTCTTACCGGTTCCCGCCGCACCGTAGATTATTGCATTTCCTTCCCTTGAAAGAGGAAGTCTCATAATACACTGACGCTGGTGAGCCGGATCGTCATACTCGCCTATTACAGGATTTAACTCAAAAGCTACAGAGCCCTCATGGTATTTCTTTTTCAGCTCATCGATATAAATAAGTGCCGGTATAGGCTCAAGCCAGAGAGGTTTAACAGAAATCTGCTCCTCGATGGCAACATTTTTAATATATGCTGTAATTGCATCCAGCTGCTTTGTTTCACTGGCAAATGCAATTCTGTTTTTGTCAAACTTTGCACTCTGAACAATATGTCCGTTATTATCAATAACAGAAACCGAATTGTCCTTTTCCGCAACCACCTTGTCTGAAGGAAAATAAGTAGCTCCTGCCCAGGCTGACTGTCCAAGCTCAAAAAGCTCATTATATCCGACCTGCAGATAGAAACGTCCGGTCTGAACAAGCTCTGCCGCATCAGGTCTTTTTAGCATATCCATACTGTCCGAACGGTCCTGAACCTTCAGACATACCTTGAACTTACTGTTACTCCAGATCTGGTCATCTACCACGCCGCTGGGCTTCTGTGTAGCAAGAATCAGATGCACACCGAGGCTTCGGCCGATACGGGCCGCGCTGACCAGCTGGGCCATGAATTCGGGCTGCTGTGTTTTAAGCTCCGCAAACTCATCAGAAATAATGAACAGATGCTGCAGAGGCTCATTAACCTTGCCCTCACGTCTGAGCTTCTGATATTTATAGATATCAATATTGCTGACACCGATTTCCTTGCTGACCTTTGCAAAAATAGCCTGTCTGCGCTTTAATTCACTCTCAATTGATACAAGAGACCTCTTAATTGCAGAACCGTCAAGGTTTGTTATAACACCCGCCACATGAGGCAGATTTTCAAGAGCCTTGGCCATTCCGCCGCCCTTATAGTCTATCAGAATGAAAGCTACTTCATCCGGGTGATAGTTTACCGCAAGTGATAAAATATATGTGATGATAAATTCCGACTTACCTGAACCTGTCATACCTGCGACAAGTCCGTGAGGTCCGTGGAACTTTTCATGAAGGTCAATCATAAAAGGCTCACCGAGCGTATTCACACCGACTGAGGTCTGAAGTGACTTGGTGGGATCATTTTCCTTCCATCTTGTCAGAGGATTCAAATGCTCAACCTTTCCTACTCCGAACAATTCAAGGAAGGTAATCATTCCGGGCAGAGAATAGCCTCCGCCTGAGGTATCAAGGTTAATATTTGCCAGACCGGTACTAAGCTCAAGAGGGTCTCTTCTTAAATCAATATCCGGTACAAATTCAATGAGATTTCCCGAAATATCATTCTTATCAAAAAGCTTACCCTTGAGATTATTAACCTCAACTACCATCGAGCATTCCTTCGGCAGATTCTTGAGCTCATCATAAACGGTAACGACGCTCATATGCAGATTCTCTTTTTCTGCAAGAATCTTTTTAAGCATCTCCGCTCTCTCTCCAAGCTCCTTACTCATGCTGAAGAATACATAATACGGAGTTACATCCTCCATTTCGTTCTGATTGATAGCCTGTCTGTTTTCGATAATCTTTTCGAAATATGCAGAAACCTCCTTAACCTCGTTGAGATTTGTTGCAACGAATCTGAAGGATTTATCCTCATTCCAGATATGAGGCAGCCATTTTACAAAATCAAACTGCTCCGCATCACTTTTGTCATAAAGGAATACGAATTTAACCTCATCATAGCTGTAAAGTGCCGCAAGCTGGATAATGATACCTTTGGCAAATTCCGCTATTTTCTCCCTGCTGCCGATAATACCCGAAACCTTATTCTCGTAAATCGAGTAAGAAATCGGTACATCATGCAGGTACTTCGGCTTCTCGCAAAGCTCAAGAAGCTTATCCTCAAGATTATCATCATTAAGTGTAAATCGACGTTCCTGATATGAAATCTCCGCATCAAGCAGCTTATCACCGTGGCCGACGCGCACTGTCAAAAAGTCATTCTGACCCATTCCGCGTTCCCAGAGATTTCTCTGTACATTCAGGATTCTGTTCTCACATTCACCGATAGTAACTATATTTTCATTTAAAATACTTGCCTGCTTATTTATCTCATCCCTGATTTTTCCGGAAACCTCCTCGAGATAAGCAGAATACTTTTCCTGTCTGAGCTTCTCCTTTTTTATCTTGCGCTTCTTCTCATAACGCTTCGTAAAGGTGGGGAAAAATACCGTACCCAAAAGCATGCTTCCGCCCATAACAAGTGAACTGATATTGAAGGAAAGCGCGGCATTAACCAGTGTTACTGCAGACATTGCGCCCATGGAAAGCGAGGTACCGATAACGAGCGGCCAGGGCAGCTCATCCTGAATGGGACTTGAAGGCGGTGAATCCACCTTTATCTTTGCAGTTTCAATATCACGCTTAAAACGGGGCGAGCAGTAAAAATATCTGGTCGGTTCAAGCTCGTACTCAAACTCGTCCTCCTTCATCTGATATTTCTGGCCCGCAAGCTTCATTATCCGGCTTGAAACGGTCAGCTTGCCGTCAGGATTATTGATTGCAAAAAAGCTGTTGCTTACAATAATCTTCAGACCGAGTATGTATATGCAGTCACCGAATTTCAGATTTTCATCAAATACTCTTCGGTTGTTCACATATGTACCGTTTGAACTGTTATTGTCGGTAATATGCCACTGTCCGTTTGAAAAGGTCAATAGCGCATGATTATTCGATACAAAGGGAGAGGTAAACGAGAGCATGTTCTCGCTTCCGCGGCCTATCGAAATGCTTGCATTTGCCCCCACATAGTATTTGGTAAACTGAGCTCTGTCCTTTGTAACGGGCTCTGTCAGAAGGAAAAATTTCTCAGTATGGTCCTTCTCTATTTCATAGATTCCGTTCGGCTGCACCTCAATACTTTTAAGAGAGGAACCGTCAGGTCCTATGATTTTTACATGACGGTTATTCTTCAGAATCCATTTTCCGTCAGTACCGTCAATACCTGCAAGATTTTCAATCTTCTTATTTTTACTTGTACTGATCCAGTATTGTCCACTTATTTTTTCAGGCAGTGAAAGATAATCCACACCCTGATTGTTCATAACAGAAATAAGCATTTTCTTGTCTCCTTCGGCTGTACGGCCTATGCCCACTGGCTATAATAAAGTTCCGAATAAAAGCCCTTCCTCTGAAGCAGCTCATCGTGACTTCCCTGTTCAATAACATTACCGTCCTTCATAACCAGAATGACATCGGCATTCTTAATTGTAGAAAGACGATGCGCAACGATAAAGCTTGTTCTTCCCTCCATCATTGCATCAAAAGCCTTACGAATCTGAAGCTCTGTACGAATATCTATTGATGACGTCGCCTCATCAAGAATTAACATATGAGGCAATGAAAGCATAACTCTGGTAATGCAGAGCAGCTGCTTCTGACCACCCGAAAGTGAGCCCCCGTCCTCCGGAATAACCGTGTCATATCCGTTAGGCAGACGTCTGATAAAGCTGTGCGCGTGTGACGCCTTTGCGGCCGCTATCATTTCCTCGTCCGTTGCGTCAGGCTTACCTACGATAATATTATCACGGATAGTACCCTTCTTCAACCATGTATCCTGAAGAACCATACCGTATGAGCTTCGAAGCTCCTTTCTCGTCATGCTTGTAATCGGTATACCGTCCACCGAAATCTCGCCCGCATCCACATCATAAAAACGCATCAGGAGATTAATAAGAGTTGTCTTGCCGCAGCCCGTAGGACCGACAATGGCAATCTTCTGTCCGGGCTTAACCTTCAGGCTGAAATTGCTGATAAGGGGCTTGTCAGGCAGATATGAGAAATCTACTGTCTTAAGCTCTACACTGCCCCTTGCATTCTCGGCAGGAACTGTCTTTGCATCATTGGCATCGGGCGTCTGAGGCTCAGCCTCTATAATCTCAAATACTCTTTCCGCACAGGCAAGAGCATTCTGAAGCTCGGTGATAACGCCCGAAATCTCATTAAAGGGCTTCGTATACTGGTTCGCATACGAAAGAAAACAGGTCAGCTGGCCTACAGTAAGTCCTCCGCGGATTACTGAAAGACCGCCAGTCAATGCAACGCCGGCATAGACGATATTATTAACCACACGGGTACTCGGGTTAACCAGCGATGAGAAAAAGGTTGCCCTGAGTGAACACTTCTGCAATCTGCTATTAATCTCATTAAACTGCTGAATAATAGCTTCCTCATGGTTGAAGGACTGAACAACCTTCTGGTTGGTAATCATCTCGTTAATGAGCGCTGTCTGCTCGCCTCGGGTCTGAGACTGCTCCTTAAACATATTGTAGGTTCTCTTTGCGATAAAGGAAGCCACAAATAGTGAAAGAGGTGTAACAAACACTACCACCAGCGCTATCATATAATTCTCCGCCAGCATAAAAATGAGCGTACCGAGAATTGTGATAACACCTGTAAAAAGCTGGGTAAATCCTATCAGAAGACCGTCCGCGAACTGGTCCACATCAGCTATCATTCTGCTGACCATATCTCCCGCAGAATGCGTATCGAGATATGAAAGCGGAAGCTGCTGGATATTTTTAAAGGCCTTTCGTCTGATGTCCTGAGTGATAGAAAATACAATACGGTTATTACAAAGGCTCATCAGCCACTGGGTAATGGCGCTTAGCACTATTACCGCTGCCATTTTAAGTAAAAGCTCGGTAAGAGGAAGCCAAAAGAGCTCCGAAACCGCTCCGTTTACAGCCAGACTTCCGTCAAAGAGCCCGGTTATCAAATCTACCGCATCACCGGTAAGTATCGGAATATAAAGCGCAAATATTACAGAAAACAGGGCCAGCAGTATCGTATATGCCAGATGCAGTCTGTATGGTTTTATGTAAGGCAGAACCTTCTTTAAGGCCTGCAGCTGAGTTCGTTTATCCTTCATTCTTGCAAAATCCTTTCAATACATTGAAAATATGTAAATCAAATCAGTTTGCATTTGTAGTTTCATAAATCTCCCTGTATACCTCACAGGATTTTAAAAGCTCCTCATGTGTACCGTTTCCCACAAGGCGTCCGTCATCCATTACAAGGATTCTGTCGGCATGCATAATCGATGTGGTACGTTGTGAAACCAGAAATGTGGTAGGCTTCCACGGAAGATTTTTCAAAGCCTTTCTCAGTGCCGCATCCGTAGCATAATCAAGCGCCGAGGAGCTGTCATCCAGAATAAGGATATCGGGCTTCTGGATAAGGGTTCTTGCGATGGAAAGTCTCTGCTTCTGTCCGCCGGAGAAATTACGTCCCTCCTGCTCTACCGGAGCATCAAGCGCTGTCAGATTCTCATTCTTTTTCTTGACATCCGCTTCCTTTTTACGAACAATTTCCGCAGCCTGTGCTGTTTCGAGTGCCTCCCAGATATCCTCATCGGTTGCCTCGGGATTACCCCATTTCAGGTTATTTCGGATAGTGCCCTTGAAAAGCACCGCCTTCTGCATAACCGTACCGATTTTCTTACGAAGCTCCGACTGCTTATATGCACGTACATCACGGCCATTCACAAATACATTGCCGGCTGATACGTCATAGGCTCTGGAAATAAGTCGTACAAGTGAAGATTTACCCGAACCGGTACCACCGATTACGCCGATTGTCTCACCCTTTTTGGCAAAGAAGGATATATCCTCGAGCGCATCCTCACCGCTCTCACTGTACTTTGCATTGACATTTTTAAATTCAACCGCAGGAATCTCGTCCTCGGATGTAAGCTCTCCGAAGGCGTCTATCACCGCCATACCCTCGGGAATCTCCATAATAGCCTGAATACGGTCGCCGCAGGCAATAGCCTTTGCGATGGTAACGCAAAGATTAGCAAGCTTTATAAGCTCAACCAGAATCTGCGAAACATAATTAACAAGTGCGACAACGGCTCCGCCTGTCAGAACTCCCGCCTCCACACGTATTGCGCCGGAATAAAGAAGAATGATGAGTGCCGCATTTATAATCACATAGGTTAAAGGGTTCATTGCCGCAGAAATGCGGCCTGCAACTTCCTGAAACCTTTTAAGATTTCCCGTTTCCTTCTCAAATACCTCGTTCTCATGATTCTCAAGGCCAAAGGCTCTTATTACACGTACACCGGTCAGATTTTCCCTTGTAAGACCGAGGACCTTATCAAGCGAACCCTGCGCCTTCTTCTGACGGGGAACAGTGATTCTCATAAGGATAAATACCACCAGCAGAAGCACGGGAATAACCGCAGCAAATATCAGTGCCGCCTTTACATCGACGGTAAAGGCCATTATCATTGCACCGAATACAATAAATGGTGAGCGTAGGAAAAGACGAAGGGTCATGTTTACGCCGCTCTGAACCTGATTGACATCGCTGGTCATTCGCGTTATCAGCGTGGCACTGCCCTGTTCATCGCTGTTTTTAAAGGACAGCTTCATTATATGGGCAAAGAGACTGCTTCTGAGTTCTGTCGCACAGCCTACCGCAGCCTTTGCGGAAAAATACTGGGCAATAATAGCAAAGGCATAGCCCACGACCGCAAAAGCTACAAGTACCAGCGCCATCTTTACTACATACCCGCTGTCATTGTTACCGATACCCGTATCAATAAGGGATGCAACGACTAAAGGCACCACAAGTTCAAAGCTTGCCTCAAGCAGCTTGAACAAAGGTGCCAACACACATTCTTTTTTATATTTGCTTAAATATACCAGTAATTTTTTCAACTTTTTTCGCCCCGATTTTCCAATCAAAAAAGCCGATTGTAATAGTACCTTTATTATATCAAATAATATCGATACCCGCAACCGGCTAATCCTGTTCAATTACGTTTTTTTACTGTCTGAAAATGACATTTTTGTACTTGTTCAAAGCAAATAAAAGCAGCATTCCAAGGATACCGCATGAAATTATTTCACCTGCACCTACCGTTGCCATAAAATACCAGTAACTGCCCTCGAATTCATATACGTACTGAAGTACAAAGGGTACGATGATTGAATTTGCAAGAATGGGTGGAACAGGTGCCAGCCATTTTACTTTTCGCAGTGAATATGTTCCGATTGCACCGATAAGGGTCGCAATTGAACCGAATACAATGTCCCAGGGCAGACAGCCTGTTACAGTATTACTGATAAGACATCCGGCAAAGAGTCCCGGAATCGCTGCGGGGGTAAAATAGGGAAGAACTGTGAGAGCCTCGGAGATTCTGACCTGAATCGCTCCGCTGGCTAGGTCGAAGGCACTTATCGCAACGGTAAGCACCACGTAGATGGCCGCAATAACGGCAGCCTGTGTGATAAACAGACTTTTCTTGTTTTTCATATTTTTTTCTCCTTTAGTTTTGTTTTACGTCAGGAAGGTCTCGAACTGACGTCTTGGGTAAAACCCGGCACTAATAATAATCGTTATTGAGTCAAAAAGCAAGCTTTTTTTAATAATTTACTTGCATTTTACATGCTTCAGTATTATATTTATTTTATCTTTTCAAAAAATCTTCTTGGAGAGATTCACAAAAGTGAAAGCCGAAGGTGTAAGTCATATTTAATGACGATCTCTCAGGCAAAAGGACAAAGGAGAAAAAAAATGGAAGAATTTCTAAACAATGTCGCGTCAGTAAATGACGAGATCAACTCATTCATCTGGGGTTACCCGGGTGTCATCCTTCTACTTGGTACCGGTATATTAATGACCGTGCTTACCAAAGTATTTCAGGTCACACGTATCACTCACTGGTGGAAAAAGACCGTAGGCGGTGTATTCAAAAAGGATGCACATGATAAGTCGGACAAGGGTGCCATTTCACAGTTTCAGGCACTTTGTACAGCACTTTCCGCCACAATAGGTACAGGTAATATTGCCGGTGTTGCTTCAGCTATTTTCGTCGGTGGTCCCGGTGCGGTATTCTGGATGTGGATTGCAGCCTTCTTCGGAATGATGACAAACTACTCAGAAAATATCCTCGGTATCTTTTATCGTCGTAAAAACAAGGACAATGAATGGTCCGGCGGTGCAATGTATTATCTTCAGGACGGTCTCGGCCACTACAAGGGCTTAAAGACGGTCGGTAAGGTACTTGCCGTATTATTTGCACTCTTCGCAATACTTGCTTCCTTCGGTATCGGTAACATGGGCCAGGTAAACAAGATTGTTGCAAATATGGAATCAGCCTTCTTTGACGGTCTCGGACTTGAACCCATCTACGGAAACGTTACAATAGCTACCATCCTTCTTGGTGTATTCCTTATGATTGTCGGTTCGGTAATCATCATCGGCGGTCTTAAGAGAATCGCAGCCGTAGCTGAAAAGGTAGTTCCCTTCATGGCTATCGGTTATGTAGTTCTCGGAATCGTAGTTATTATCGTAAACGGTTCACTTATCGGTGATGCATTCGCTTCTATCTTCAAGTTTGCTTTCGGTATCGAGGCAGTTGAAGGTGCCGCAGTAGGTATCGCAATCAAGACAGTTATCAAGCAGGGCTGCAAGCGTGGTGTTTTCTCAAACGAAGCCGGTCTTGGTTCATCAGTTATGGTTCACTCAAACTCAAACGTTAAGGAGCCCGTTAAGCAGGGTCTCTGGGGTATCTTCGAGGTATTTGCAGATACATTCATCGTTTGTACAATGACAGCTCTCGTAGTTCTTACATCAGGTAAGATCGACCTTGCTACAGGTATTGTAAATGAAGGTGTAGAGGATTCAACACTTGTTGCTGATGCATTCGCAGGCGTTTTCGGACAGCCCGGCAGATGGTTCATCGCAATCGCAGTTCTTCTCTTCGCATTCACTACTGTTCTCGGCTGGTCACATTACGGCAGCAAGTCTGTTGAGTATCTCTTCGGTCTTAAGGCCGTTGCTGTTTACAGAGTAATCTTCTGTATTATGATTATTTCAGGTGCTCTTATGACATCTTCACTCGCCTGGGATATTTCAGATACCTTCAATGGTTTCATGATGGTTCCCAACCTTATCGGTGTAGTTGCTCTCTGCCCTCTTGTAGTTAAGATTACAAATAACTATGTTAATCGTAAAATTAAAGGTATGGACATCGAGCCTCTCGTATCCTATGATGAAAAAATTCAGAAGGAAACTGCAGAAGCAATCAGAAACGGTGCTGAGTAGAATGAATAATATTCACAGTGCCGGTAATAAGGCATGGTAATCAGAATATCAGATTTTAAGCATATTAAAAGAGCTTCCGGTGTGAAAAACCGGAAGCCCTTTTTTTCGTTTCGTAGAAAGTGAGCCAACAACCCCGTCCCCAAGAGACCATCAGCTTCTCATTTCAATACCGAGCTTGAAGCTGAGGTTATTAAGGATCTTCTTTACAAACTTATCAACTGCCTCTGTTGTAAGCTCCTCATCCTTAGGTGCAAATACAACCGTGAAGGCCATTGATTTCTTGTTTTCACCAACCTGCTTGCCCTCGTAAATATCGAAGAGTGTGACACTCTTTACGTAAGGACATGCCGCATAGATTACATCCTCGATTGCGCCGCAGGTTACTGATTTGTCTGTTACAAGAGCGAGGTCACGTACCTCATCGGCGAACTTTGAAATGGGTGCGAACTTGGGAACGGCACCGTAATAGTTCTCAAGTGCCTTAAGGTCGATTTCCATTACATATCCGCTCTCACGCATATCCTCTGCCTTCTGGATTTCGTAGGTAACCTTTCCGAGGAAACCTACTTCCTTGCCGTCACAGATAATCTTTGCAGCCTGATAAGGATGTAAGAAAGGCATTGTAACCGCCTCATATGTAAACTTTACAAGCAATGTTTCAGCAACCTTCTCTGCGATTCCCTTCAGTGTGAAGAAGCTCTCGTCTTTACCGAATACACCTACACAAAGAGTAGTTCTCTCATCGGGATACTCGGTTAAGGGAACTGACTTGGGAAGGAACTTATTACCAACCTCAAAGATTCTTCCGTCAAGTCTGCCATTCTTCTGGTTACGGGCCATTGCATGAATCATCTGAGGAACAAGTGTTGTTCTCATCAGTGATAAATCCTCGTTGATGGGATTGATAATACGGATTGCTTTACGCTCAGGCGCATCCTCGGCAAGTCCGAGAAGATCAAGGTCCGCAGGTGAGAAGAATGAATAATGAACACCCTCACTTGCACCTGTTGTACAAAGAGCACGCTTAAGCTTAAGCTCTGTCTTCTGTGTTGTATTAAGTCCGCCGGCTGTAACTTTAGCAGCATCAAGGAAGGTAGGAATTACATTATCGTAACCATACATTCTGATAACTTCCTCAGCAATATCGGGATAGCTTTCCATATCCTCACGATATGCAGGAACCTGAATTGTAAGCTCATCACCATTTACCACGGGATTAAAATTAAGTCCTGTAAGAATCTTTACAATCTTGTCTGTGGGAACCTCAATACCAAGTACTCCGTTAACCTTTGCAATGCTTGCCTTCATTTCTGCAGGCTCGATAGAATTACCGGAAGATACTTCTACATGTGTAGAAGAAACCTTACCGCAGCCAAGCTCCTCAATAAGATGCAGTGCTCTCTTCATTGCCATAACAGTTGCATACTCATCTACACCCTTTGAATATCTCTGGCTTGAATCAGAAGACTGACCAAGCTTTCTTGAACTCTTTCTGATGTTATCACGGGCAAACTTTGCTGCCTCGAACATTACCGAAGCGGTAGTCTCACGGATTTCAGAATTAAGACCACCCATGATACCTGCAAGTGCTACAGGCTTCTCACCGTCGCAAATTACAAGATTTGAAGAATCAAGTGCGAATTCCTTCTCATCAAGTGTAACAATCTTTTCACCGTCATTTGCACGTCTGACATTAATTGCATTTCCCTCAAGGAAATCTCCGTCAAAAGCATGCATAGGCTGACCAAGCTCCTTAAGAATGTAGTTTGTGATATCAACCACATTCGAAATCGCATTGATGCCTACAAGAGCAAGTCTTCTCTTCATCCACGCGGGTGACTCCGCAATCTTTACATCTGTTACATAATGAGCGATATATCTGGGACAAAGGTCAGGTGCCGAAACAGACACGGTGAAACCGTCCTTTGTGATTCCGCTCTCTGTATAATCAAGTGCGGGCATCTTAACAGGCTTGTCAAGAATAGCCGCAACCTCTCTTGCCATACCGAAAATACTCTGGCAGTCAGGTCTGTTTGCTGTAATTGAAATATCGAAAATCCAGTCATCAAGTCCGAGAACAGGCTTAATGTCTGCTCCGTTTGCAAGCTCGTTCGGAAGCACAAGAAGTCCGTTATAGCCTGCACCGGGATACATATCCTCACTTACGCCAAGCTCTGTACCCGAGCAAAGCATACCGCATGAATCATATCCTCTGAGCTTGCCCTTTTTGATAGTCATAAGACCCTCAATGGTAACATGGTCCTTTGCAGTTGCATAAACAACAGCGCCCGGAAGCGCTACAGGGAACTTCTTTCCTACGCATACATTATCTGCGCCGCAGCAAATCTGAAGAAGCTCTCCCTGACCTGCATCAACCTTACATACATGAAGATGTGTTTCGGGAATAGGCTCGCACTCCATAACCTCGCCTACAACAACACCTGAAATATCCTTGCCGACCTGATATTTTTCCTCTACCTCGAAGCCGCATGAGAAAAGTTTTTCCTCAAGCACATCAGCATCAACGTCTATATCCACATAATCCTTTAACCAACTAAGCGGTACTAACATATTTTCAAGCCCTCCTTAATCATCAATCTGCTCTAATACACGAAGGTCTGACTCGTATAAGAGCTTGATATTGTTAATGCCATACTTGAGCATGGCAAGTCTCTCGATACCGATACCAAATGCAAGACCGCTGTAAACATCGGGGTCAATATTGCAGTTTGCAAGTACCTTACGGTTTACGATACCTGCACCAAGTACCTCAATCCAGCCGGTACCCTTGCAGAGTCTGCAGCCCTTGCCGCCGCACTCAAAGCAGCTTACATCTACCTCAACCGAAGGCTCGGTAAAAGGGAAATATGAGGGACGAAGTCTGGTTGTTGTACCCTCACCGAAAATCTTTCTTACAAGCTCATCAAGCATACCCTTGAGATCACAAAGAGTGATATTCTTATCTACTACAAGACCCTCCATCTGAGTGAACATAGGGCTGTGTGTAGCATCGTCATCCGAACGGAAAACCTTACCGGGTGAAAGAATCTTAATAGGGGGCTGCTGCTTCTCCATTACATGAATCTGTCCTGCAGATGTCTGTGTACGCAGAAGAAATTCAGGTGACAGGTAGAAGGTATCCTGCATATCACGCGCAGGGTGATCCTGAGGAGTATTAAGGGCTGTAAAGTTATAGAAATCGGTTTCGATTTCGCTTCCCTCAAATACTTCAAAGCCCATTGAAGAAAAGATATCAATAAGCTGATTTCTGACCTGTGTTACAGGATGAAGCTTGCCGCACTTACATTTTACGGCAGGCATTGTAATGTCAATTTTCTCATTCTCATAACGTGCCAGAGCCTCCTGCTCCTTGAGCTTTGCATCAAGCTCATCGAACTTCTCATTGGCCCAGGCCTTTAAATCATTTACGCCCTTTCCGAAAGCAGCCTTGCTCTCGTTGGCGATATTCTTCATTTCCTTCATAAGCGCGCCGATTTTGCCGCTCTTTGAATCCATAAACAGCTTTTTGAACTCATATACTGCCTTTGAGCTCTCAAGTGTCGCGAAACCATCAGTGATTTCCTGCTTAATCTGTGCTATCACAGCACTCAGTTCGTTTAAATCCTGCATGTTCTTCCTCCTGATAATATTTGGAATATGGCTCATAATTATTATGACCATATTAAACCTCATGCTAAGAGCGAAGCGATTGCAATGGTCCGGACCGGTGCGCCCTTATCACCGGTCCCGCGGTCCGAAAATTATTTTCTAACCCTAAGTCCTTTTGAGGGCTTTAGGAAAATAAAAAAGCCCCCTATCAACCAGCCGATTGATATGGGACGAATTATTCCGCGGTACCACCCATTTTCATTTATCACAGAATTACCCCTGCCGAAGCCTGAATAATTCGGAAAATGCACTTCCTTCTGCCTTAATGCGACATCCACATCTGCTTATATCCTCAGACCTTCGCAGAACGCTCCGATGCTGAAATTCATCTGACAGCTACTGCCGTACTCACACCAGCGTACAGCTCTCTGATAGTAGATTCCGTAAAAAACGAAACAATGCCCGACTACTTACACACCTTCATTGCTTCGTTTATCATACACTTATAAGCCTAATAAGTCAAGTATTTGTATAAAAATGATTTGTACTTTGTGTAAAACAAGTGTACAATGGTATAAGGAAACTCTTATTTGAAACATCAAAGCCCGAATCAGTGGGATGCCTTTAAAATTAGGAGGATTCGCATGATATATAATGTTGATTTTGCCATTTCAGGCCTTGTTTTTCTAATCATTCTGTTTATTTACCTTGGAATACAGCATAAAGATAATTCCAGAACAAAAAAGTGTCTGACCACGCTTATTTTCTATTTAATTCTGGCAGACTTTTTTGATATTGTCACCTGTATCACCATTTCATACGCAAAGAATATCCCTCTTTGGCTGAACTATGTCCTGAATATAGTATTCTTTGAATTTAATGTTATGTGTATGGCCGTACTGCCTAAATACATAGATGCAATCATCGCTGAATACAGTCCAAGGCGAAGCATCGGGAATACCATTAACAACATCATTCTGATCATATATGCGGTAATCTGTGCAACCACGCCATTTACCGGCTTTATATTCTATTTTGATAACTATATTTATACACACGGTATCATCTACTACACTGCCTACCTCGTACCCCTGTATTTCCTTTTCTTCTCCTTAGCCAGACTTCTGGTTAATAAAAAAGCCTTCAACAAAAGGCAGTTCAACTCACTTATTCTATTTATTATATTTGCCATCGCCGGACCCGCAGCTCAGATGCTTCTGAATAACGGCTATGTTTTCGATTTTCTGGCCTTCAGTATCGCTGCCTTCATTTCAGTAATCGGCTACGAAACTCCGGATGTGATCAAAATGTCTGAAACACTTGAAATGCTCGAGGAAACCAAAAAGCATCTCGAAACTGAAAAAAGCAAGGAGGAAAACCGTAGCAGGGCTCTTCAGGAGATGACAAAATCGGCCTCCTGGAGTATTCACCTCAATCCCGACGGAACTGTTTCCGATTCCTTCTGGAGTGATGAATTTATCAGCCTTCTGGGTTACGAGCCTGACGAGGTCAATACTGACAGTCTTTGGATGGATTCCCTCCACCCCGATGACAAAAACTACGCCTTTGAAGCCTTTCTTAAGGGCTTCCAGGGTTCCGACAAATATGATGTTCTTTACCGTCTTCGCAGCAAAAGCGGAGAATATAAATGGTATCGCGGTACAGGTGAACTCACACGTGCCGCAGATAATTCCAGCGTCTTTCAGGGTATTATTCAGGATATTAACGAGGAAGTTGTAAATGAGCAGCTTGTAAAGGAAAGACTGGCCACACTCGAGGAGCTTGAGAAATCACAGCTTGCCCTGCGTGAGGCAGTGCAGAAGGCAGAATCGGCAGACCGTGCAAAATCCACCTTCCTCGCAAATATGTCTCATGAGATTCGTACTCCCATCAACGCGGTGCTCGGTATGAACGAGCTAATAGGCCGTGAAAGCACTGAAAAGAATATTCAGGAATACTCTGCAAATGTTGCAGATGCAGGTCATGCCCTGCTCTCCATCATCAATGATATTCTTGATTTTTCAAAAATAGAAACAGGCAGGATGGAGCTCGCGCCGTCCGATTATTCCCTTTCAGATTTAATCAGGGAAATCAAAAATATTATTATGCCGCGTTACATCGATAAGGGCCTTGAGTTTATTATTGAAAATAATCCTGACATCCCCGACTGCTTATACGGCGACGAGGTGCGTATACGACAGATTCTTCTCAATATTCTGACCAATTCCCTGAAATATACAGACAAGGGCAGCGTTCGATTGAAAATTGATTTTGAGAAAGCGGATGACAATAATATCCTGCTGATATTTAAGGCAATCGATACCGGTATAGGCATCAAGCCCGAAAACCTGCCCAAGCTCTTTGAAGCCTTCAAGCGTGTTGATATGGACAATAACAGAAAGCGCGAAGGTACAGGACTTGGTCTTAGTATAACCAAATCATTTATAGAATTGATGAACGGAAGCATTGATGTCGAAAGCGAGTATCAGAAGGGTTCCTGCTTTACCATTCGCATTCCCCAGCTTGTAAAGGCTGATAAAAGGATTGGACTCATCGGCAGCAGCAGTGCTGCTCCTGCCAAGAAAAAGTCCTATATGCCTTCCTTTACTGCGCCTGATGCATCAATTCTCGTGGTAGACGATGTAGCTATGAATCTTCAGGTTGTCAAGGGACTTCTTCGTCCGACAAAGATTCATATTGATACAGTATCGTCCGGGCTTGCCTGTCTTGAGGCAATAGAAAAGACTCGCTACGACCTGATTCTGCTCGACCATATGATGCCCGAACCCGATGGAATAGAGGTCAAGAAAATGATGACTGAAAACAAAAATCACCTCAACCTTACCACTCCGGTCATTATGCTCACTGCAAATGCAATAACAGGTGCCCGCGAGGAATATATGGATCTGGGCTTTGCAGATTACCTCTCAAAGCCCTTTATGCCCGCAGAGCTTGAAGCAGTATTAAAACACTGCCTTCCTAGTGAAAAGCTTATAGAGAATCCCGGATTATAATTTTTCTTCAATCTGAGCCACAAGAGGATCCACCTGCTCAAGCATATTTGAAATATCCTCAAACATGAAGCTCTTCTTTGTAAGCATTCTCTTCATATCCTCCGACAGCTTAACAACGAAATCAAACTGACTCTGATAATCAGTCATCTCAGCCTTGATTCCCTCAATCTGCTCAGAGCACTTTGAAACGACATTCTGAATTTCCTCTCTGGAATCACTTACACCGCTAATAGAGTCTCTGATTCCGTCGATAATACCGTTAATCTTTGTAATCTGCTTTTTAGAGCCGTTCAAGGCTTCGTTTGCATCCTCCAAAGAATCAGCAAGAAGACGTGAGCTTCTCTGAATCCTGTTCATGCAGACATTAACCTTAGCCACAAGCTCCTTGATATCAAATGAAAGCTTTGTAACCTCACCTGCTACAACAGCAAAGCCCTTTCCCTGCTCTCCGGCTCTGGCAGCCTCGATTGAAGCATTCAGTGCAAGAAGGTTTGTCTGGTTTGCTACGGTGATAATATTTCCGGTTACTGCATTAATCTCATCGATGCTCTCGTTGAAATCTTCGTAGACCTGCTGCATCTGCTCAAACTGCTCAGCCACACGGTCCGAATCTCTTTTAAGGTCCACAGCCGCATCAGCCGCATTATCCGAAACACTTATAACCTTCTCTACGACGTCGTTAAAGTTCTCGGAAACCGCGCCCGCATGAACAAAGCCCTTGCTGACTTCCTCTATATCCGCATTAATTGCATTGCTTTTTTCCACAGAAATATTATACGCATCCGAAACCTTGCTTATTTCCGAGATGGTAGTCATTTCCTCATCAATGAGCTCTTCCTTCTTTTCACCAATATACTGGTTAATATACTTAATTGCAAAAAGTTCATCCGCAATTTTGTCCTTAACAACTACCTCCTGTGATGACTGAGGGGTTTTATCCTTCTTCTTGAACATAGGCACACTCCTTATTCAAATACAACACAAACCATAGTCTGGTTTACATGCTGATTATTAAACTGCTCACCACCGCCGATAATACCAACGTGTTTACCAAGGGACGCCATATCCTTGATATATGTATCAAAATAATCCTCCTGCTGGTAGAAAAGGTACCTATAAATACAGTCAACCGAAAGAATCAGTGAAATATGCTGTACCGATTCATTAATCAGGGTTCTTGTTTCCTCTTCAATGCTTCTGTAATCACCAAGCTCAAGGAAATAAATACAGTCATTTCTGTTTATTCTCTTGTAATTTTCAAAAGCGCCGCCCGGATAAACATCCTTTATCGAAGTAATAAAAACCTCATCATCGACTACACGGCCAATCGGATTTTTAAAAACATTATCAACAATTTTGCCCTTAGGAATGCCGATTTCAGTGCTGTATACATCAGCAGCCGCTTTGTCATCAAGGGTCTTTAATACTCTTGCTGCCGTGTCAACCGAGGTTGCACAGTGAGGCTTTGAATCCTTGCCCTTTTTGTAGATATTTTCCTTAAATACCTTAACTCTGCCCGTATTATTTTTAACAAAAGCATATACACAGGCATCCTCATATACTTCGCCGTTAAAGGCCACCAAAGGCTTTTCACCCTCAGCTGTTCCGAAAGCGGTAGCTCCCACCAGCTTAATGCCGGTTCCATTTATACATGAATTAAGGATTGTAACTACATTTTCCTCGTTATTAGTACAATACTCGATACAAACAGAATCTTCTTCTCCCGACTTAAGGAAAGCTATCTGGTTAAGGATACCGGGGATAGCGACCGCCGGACACTTGCTGACATTTTTAATAACTCCGGCCTGTACTCTTACATCATCGAAAAAGCCCACTACCACGATACCGTTATCATTACTGGTACCGTTGATTACCTTGGTACCGATAACACCAATAGACTGTGACTGCGGATATTTTCTCTTCAATTCAGAAGCTGCCTCTGCAAGCTTATCATAAGGGGCGTAGAAGATAATAAGCGACGGTAAATATAAGCCGCTTGTAGCATTCTCTACCGCTGTTGATGCCCCACCGATTCCACTACCGATAAAAGTTTTCATACACCCTCCGTTTATTCAGTATCGTTTTCATTTTTGCCCAGCCCGGCCAGACAATTATCGACTCTGTCCTTCTCTTTATTATCAAAGACTCTGCCCGCAATCAGACCCACAAGCATTCCTGCTGCCATGAAAATGAGCATCTGTCCCGTAAGCATTCCGACAAGCATGCCGACAGCCATTCCGCCGGCAATCATAATCGTAGGCCACTCTGTTCTCGGACGTTTCAAAACAAATGAAATGTTTTTCCCGCCCGGCCCGAATTTTTCAAATTTCAGGCGCTTCAGAAGTCTGACCGAAGCCTCATTTTCAGGTGCTGTCTCAGCCTTAATAATATTTACCGATTTATCGTTAAAAGCCCAGCCTATCAGCTTTCGTGCCGCTTCTGTGGCATAACGGTTGTCCTCATGCTCACTGTTCACTCCGCAGCCTATGCTGACGCATCCGTCCTTCGGCGGTCCGCCGAAGCCTATCATACCTATGGACTCCGAGGGCTTGTCCTTCAGCATCATCCGCCAGGGAACAAACCAGCCCTGCTGCTCCGGATTATTCCGGCAGGCAGCCAGCATGAAGCTGTAGGTCTGCTTAAGCGCCGGGTCCTCCGTTGCCTCCAACAGCTTACTGATTTCCTGTTCGGTCGACGGCGTCAGATACATGCGCTTTGTTTTTAAAACAGGAAGTTTTTTCATTCGCTGTCTTCCATCCTTTATATATCTGTCCTCGCGGATTATTTACATCTGTAAATTGCGTAGTACTCGTCTATAGCCTTTTTAATATCGTCGTTGATAAGAACCTGTCCCTTGTAGGGCTTGTTATAGAAATGCTCGATAACATCATCCATTGTAACGATTGCACGTGCGGGGAAACCATATTTGTTCTGAATCTCCTCAAGTGCTGATTTTTCTGTATCAAGACCTCTTTCAAGTCTGTTAAGAGATACCATAAGTCCCTTGATTTCAATCTTTGCCTGACCTGTAATGATGGGGAAGGTCTCCTCGATAGACTTACCTGAGGTTGTAACATCCTCGATGATTACAACTTTGTCTCCGTCCTTAAGCTTGCTGCCGAGAAGGATACCTACATCGCCGTGGTCCTTAACCTCCTTACGGTTTGAGCAGTAACGGATTTCCTTGCCGTAAAGCTCGCTGTATGCGATAACGGTCGCTACACTGAGCGGAATGCCCTTGTATGCAGGTCCGAATAATACATCAAAATCGTCACCGTAATTATCATGAATAGCCTTTGCGTAATACTCACCAAGCTTCTTGAGCTGTGCGCCTGTAACATAAGCACCCGCATTCATAAAGAAGGGTGACTTACGTCCGCTCTTTAATGTGAATTCACCAAACTTGAGTACCGATGAATCTACCATAAATTCAACAAATTCCTGCTTATACTGTTCCATATCTCAATCCTGCCCGTAGGGGCTTCCTTTCTTTGCCGTTATCAACCGACATTATATCACTTTTTATTATAGCATATCCTGCGCTTATTGCAAAGGGAAATTGCTTCAAAAAATACTTTACTATCAGCCGCTGTTATGGTTGAATATTCCTTGAGAACATGAAAGGTATAGGAATCCATGAGCAACTCATGCATTAGGAGGAAAAATGGATAATTTTGCTGTAGTATTTGATATGGACGGAGTCATTTTCGATTCCGAAAGACTGGTTCTTGACTGCTGGAAGCTGGTGGCCGACAGGCACGGAATCCCCGATATAGAAACAACCATGAGGCGCTGTCTGGGGCTGAATGCGGCCGCAACAGAGCAGCTTGTAAAGGAAAGATACGGTAATGACTTTGATTATAAGGGCTTCAAGGCAGAAAATTCCGCCCTTTTTCACGAGCTTGCGGACGGCGGAAGGCTTCCCCTTAAGCCGGGTGTCAGAGAATTACTCTCCGGACTTAAAGCAAGGAATATAAAAATAGCCCTTGCCAGCTCCACCAGAAAACAGGTGGTTGAGCAGGAGCTGAAGGATGCAGGACTTTACGATTTTTTTGACATAATAGTCTGCGGTGATATGGTAAGCAAAAGTAAGCCCGACCCCGAAATATATCTTAAGGCCTGTGAACTACTGGCTGTCGCCCCCGAAGCAGCCTACGCCATCGAGGATTCCCACAACGGAATCAAATCTGCCTTTGCCGCAGGAATGAAGCCCATAATGGTCCCTGATTTGATGGCTGCAAGCGAGGAAATGAAAAATATGGTTATCTTTGTAAAAAAGGATCTGTTTGAGGTTCTTGATTATTTCAAAGCTATCCGGCTCTAGCGCCGGCTTTTATTCAGAAGCTTCCCCCTTTATAAATCCTCAACATCTATAACCTTTATACCGGCATCCATGAGCATCCTTGCGAACACGCCGCTGCCGGGGATTTTACGGCCCGAAAAGCTGCCGTCATACACCTGCTTTACCCCGCAGGAGGGGCTTCTGGACTGCAGTATGGCACAGTCTATTTGCCCCGCCATGGCCTGTTCGAAAGCCATCCGGGCACCCTTTCTGAATTCGGAATCAACCGAGCGGCCTGTCGCCACACGAACCACGCCATCCACTATTTCCGCAGATTCTCTGGGTATCGGAAGGCCGCCCATGACCTCAGGACATACCGCTATCAGCTCATGTCCCTCAATGAACTTCAGCACGGCCTCATTTCTGTTATTGCCGCCGTTGTATTTACAGTTTTCACCCAACAGGCAGGCACTTACCATTATTTTCATTTTGGCAAATCCTTTCTCTATCAAACAAATTAACGTTCATCAGTGCTATTCACAATCCGAAAAAATACACATTTCCATAGCCTGCTTCAGTCAGGCAGTTTGCGGCAATTTCACTCTGATATCCCTTTTCACAATATAAAAGAATTATAGCGTCCTTTTGTATTTCCCAAAGCTTATTCGAATCGGTTACCGAAGTATTTTCAAAGCAATTTACTATTTCAGCCATAGGGTAATTTACTGCCTCATCCAAATGCTTCTCCTCGTATTCGCCCCTGCTTCTCACATCAATAAGTATTGCAGAGGGATTAGCTTCCAGTATTTTCCTAACATCTTTTATATCCGTCAGCTTAATTGCCCGTGCAGCCGTTTCTTCCGAAGCACCGCTTTTGGGCGCCTCCTGTCCGCTGATTTCAGCCTTTGGCATATGCGTTTTTTCAGAATCTTTGGAATAAGCTTTTGAAGAATACTCCGGCTCTCGCAGAAGATTCACCCTCATATCGGGATATTTCATACGCATAATTATTTCACCGGCCTCTTCGGCATTAAGAATATTTTTGTTTCCGAAAATCCCGGGCTCCGCTGCCGTCATAATGCCCTTAACATAGACCTGCGCTATATGATTTACACAGCTGTGACAGTCATAGAGGTCTCGAAGCTCTCCCGCCTTTTGCCATTTATCCTCATCTGCTTCCCCAAGCATCCTTTTGATAAATTCATGGCTTATTCTGGCCGCAGAACGTCTGTCAACCGGCGTATCGGCAAAGATAAGGTCCTGCGCCTCTAGCCATCCGTCGTATCTGCCCTGTTCGGGCTTGTAGTTTTCGGACAGCTCTGCAGCAAAAACCTCCAATATTTTATTTATAAAATCAATCATCAAATACCGACTCATAATAATCCGCTTATTTTACAGTCACCTTAATTGTGATATTATCGCAGGCCTCAAGCTCATTTACCATAAATTTACCGCTGCAGTTTACAGTCCGGGCACCGCTCCACAAATCTGTCAGCAGATATTCCTTTGCGGCCTCAAATTCAGCAGTATTTACCATTTTATGACCGATATATTTTACTATATCAGCCACACTGACGGCTATTTCAAAATTATTATCTGCACAGACATATTTTTCTTCAGCTAAATTGATAAATGACAGTGCAATTCCGCCGTCTGCAAGGGGCTTTGCCAGAATATCGACACGACTGTTGTCCCTGATATATTCCGTATCGGGACAGCCCTTTGAAGCGGTAGAGAATATACGCTTTGCAGGAATTCCCAGTGCATCCTGATTCAGTAAAATCAGCTGCTCATTTGCTATAATATTGTAAATCGCATCATTCTTTTTAACGCGGCGAAGGTCCAGTCCGAGCATCAGAGGGGCATTCATCATACACCACATTGCCATATGAGTTCTCTGCATATTTTCAGTCAGACCGTTCATACCTATCATCAGCATATCCGGATCATTCCAGCCCTTGTCAAGTCCCGCAAACTCATCCATTATTACCGCCTTGTTGTACTGAGAGCATACGCTCGGCGTATAATCATCCGTCCATGAGCCGTAGCCGGGATCACCGTCCGCGCCCACACGGAAGGTAATATCATTCAGGATTCGCCATGAATCGCCCACCTTGTAGCCCCAGTTCTGCGGCTGGGTCTTGCCCCATTCACAGATTGAGAAAATTATATCATGGTCGGGCTTTGCATCGTTAAGTCCTTTAAGAAGTGTCGCATAAGAGGCAAGAGTATTTTCCTGACGGCGGTGATTCATCAGCCTGATAAGGTTTTTGCCCTTTTTAAGCCTTATTTTAATAGCGGGTGACTCCCTGAAGCTCTCCTTATTATCTGATGCGGGCAGGAAATCATCGTAGAAGAGCTCTGAATTTTCACCTTCACCCACCGCCAGCTGCAGCCAGCTTCCGATTCCCTCTTCCGTTCCTGTGGCATAGGTCAGAGTCAGCTCGAAATCAGCGTCAGAACCTGCTTCTACCGTAAATACAGCCTCCCCGCTCATGGCACCCACCGGCGTATGCGCAGGTCCCGTACCGTCAAAGGTTCCGATATTCGTCAGATATTCGCCGTTATTTATGACTCCTTCACCGCGAATACATGCATCCTTGGCCGTTAATTCAAGCGAAAAATCATTTCCTGTCACTTTTATACCCTTTATCGCAGGAGCAAATACATACTTTGCATTTGCCGAATCGCTAAAGGTCGCATTATCCCAGAGATAATAGCAGTTATCCACCTTAAGGAAATCCACGCCCCAGTCCGCATAGCACTGTGCATCCACGGCCTCATGGCCGCAGGTTCCCACTGCCGCACCGGCACAGAGATTCGTTCCGATATCATTATACATACCGAATTTAAGGCCCTTACTATGTATATAATCGGAAAGTGCCTTAAAGCCGCCCGGGAACTTTATATCCTCGTTCGACAGCTTTCCTTCCACTCTCACAGGCTTGTAGCAGCCATCGTCAAGCACCATATATTTGTAACCCAGCTTATCAAGACCCAGCTCAAGCACCGCATCGGTCATTTCCTTTGTCAGCTTCTCTGTATTGCCGCTTCCAAAAGCATTCCAGCTGTTCCAGCCCATAGGCGGAAGATGCCCCTTTTTCTTCTGTAAAAGCGCTTTTCCGTTGTCAAACGCATCAAAACGATATTCCGGATTATCAAGCTCGTCAGGTCTTCTCTTTATAACCGATTTTGAAAACACATTCTGTATAAACTGGTCCGCCATTATAGGCCAAAGCTCAAAAGCAGGATACTTATGCTCCCCATAAATCTGAATTCCCGACTGTCCGTGAGGCACACCCGCAAAGGTATGAACCTCCAGATTTACGTGATGGGCCATCAGGTCCGGAAGCGTAGCCTCTAAATTAGGCATGGCGAAGTCATCCTTTCCCACTGCAAAAAATGTAGGCGGATAGACCACATTTGTATAATCAAACTTTGCATCCTTAAATCTGGGACCGTATACACAGATAATAGCATCCGGTGAGCCGTAGTAATTGTCATATTCGCAGGGCTCATAATCCTCAAAATGAGTCTTTATCGTCTGTGTTCCCGAATAATACTGTACACAGGCCTCTGCGGTAAGTCCGCCGTTTGAAAAGCCTGCAAAGGCCAGCTTATTCTCATCAATTCTGTATTTTGCCGCATTGGCGCGCACCATTCTTATTGCCCTTGAAGCATCCGCACCGGCTTCCCTTGCATCATAAGGACAATTATTGGTTCTGTTCAGCAAAAGGAAACACTGATAGCCCAGAGCCACCATATCACGGCAGGTCTGGTATCCCTCGTGCATGGTGCAGTCTCCGTGGTCACCGCCCGCACATACCACTACGGCACCCTTCGGTGTCACGTCCTCAGGTACAAGAATAGCGTACATATAGGGCTTAAACTCAGGATCATGGTTATATTTCAAGTCACTGTTATCAGTATAGTTTCCAAGGGCCGGCAGCTTTCCGTCTTCCCAAAGATATATTTTTTCAGGTGCATCCGAACGCTGCTTCAGATTTTTCATCAAATCATTCATTTCATCAAGCAGAAGCATTTTTCTTTCATTGTCAGGATGTCCCCAGGCCAGCTCCGCATTTCTTTTCTGAAGCTCCAGAATCTCCTCGAGCTCGTAACACGGCGCATCCTCAAAAAAGGGAACTGCCTTATGCATCGTTTCCTTCATATATCTCTCATCAAACATAGTAAACCTCCAATTTTTACCTTTGTATTGATACACGCATTTCTACGCACTTCGTGCTCTCGAAATGCTAAAACATTCGAAATCCGCTCATTTTTCGTTGAAAAATGGCTCCTTTCTCATGTTTTGCGTGTCATTAAGACCTTCAATGCTCTTACAAGCCTGCTTGACGAGCATTTTGGTCTTTTGACCCTTGTATCACATTATCTCATAATATTTCCTTTCAGTAAAGCAGATATGCATCCGCTCTTTTTATACACCTGTTGTTCATATGCACACAAATAGCCCGATATCCTGAAGCTTTTCACAAGAAAAAATTTTTCACAAAATTATGAGTAATATTTTTTTTATTTTCGTTGAATGTTTTACTTGTACATTCGAGAAAAAATAATGTACAATAGATAGTGGTTTTTGTTTTATAAATTAAATAAAGAATCGAGGATAAATATGGGCGGATTTTTTGGTGTAGCATCAAAGCAGGACTGTGTTTTTGATTTATTCTTTGGAATTGACTACCATTCACATTTAGGAACAAGACGCGGCGGTATGGCCGTTTACGGCAACGACGGCTTCAATCGTGCCATCCACAATATTGAAAACGCTCCCTTCAGAACAAAGTTCGACAAGGACGTTCAGACAATGAACGGATACTACGGCATCGGCTGTATTTCGGATTTCGAGCCTCAGCCTCTCATTGTTCGTTCACATCACGGCACATATGCCATCACAACTGTCAGCAAGATTAACAATGTAGACGAGCTTGCCCAGACACTTTTCGATAACGGGCACTCTCATTTCCTTGAGATGAGCGGCGGCGATATCAATGCAACAGAGCTTATCGCATCACTCATCAACCAGAAGGAAAACCTTATCGACGGTATTCAGTATGCACTTGATGCGGTAGACGGTTCAGTTTCTTTTCTTCTTATGAACAAGAACGGTATCTATGCAGCCCGTGATAAAATGGGAAGAACTCCCGTTGTTATCGGTCATAAGGATGATGCCTTCTGTGCTTCCTTCGAAAGCTTCGCCTATAAGAATTTAGGCTACAAGGATTATAAGAGCCTTGGCCCCGGCGAGGTTGTTGTATTTAACGATAAAAAATGTACTACCCTTGTAAGTCCCGGAACAGATATGAAGATTTGTACCTTCCTCTGGGTATACTACGGATATCCTTCAAGTGCTTACGAAGGAACAAGTGTAGAGCAGATGAGATATAACTGCGGTGCCAAAATGGCTAAGCGTGATAATGTAAAGCCCGATATCGTAGCAGGCGTTCCCGATTCAGGTACAGCTCACGCAGTAGGCTATGCTAATGAGTCCGGTGTTCCTTTCTCCAGACCCTTTATCAAGTATACACCTACCTGGCCCCGTTCATTTATGCCTACCATCCAGAGCAAGCGTAATCTTATTGCAAAGATGAAGCTTCTCGCTGTAGATGAGCTTATCCGTGATAAGAGCCTGCTTCTGATTGACGACTCAATCGTACGTGGTACACAGCTCAGAGAAACCACAGAGTTCTTATATGACTGCGGAGCAAAAGAGGTTCACATTCGTCCCGCTTGTCCTCCTCTTCTCTACGGCTGCAAGTACCTTAACTTCTCACGTTCCACATCAGAGATGGACCTCATTGCACGTCGTGTAATTGCCAGACTCGAGGATGGAAAGGAAACTCCCGAGATTATCGCAGAATATGCAAATCCCGATTCAGAGAAGTACGAAAGAATGGTTGAGGAAATCCGCAAGGAGCTCCACTTCACATCACTTCGTTTCAACCGTCTTGATGATATGCTCGAGGCTGCAAACATTGACAAGTGCAAGCTTTGTACCTACTGCTGGGACGGTAAGGAATAATTTAATATCCCCTGATAAATTTACAGGCTTCCGTAAAAATACGGGAGCCTTTTTTATATGACAATTAAGCCGGTCATGCAAAATCCTAAGCTAAAAAGATTTTATATCCGCATTACCCGTGTATAGTTAATTCTGTAAATATATCATGTTAATATATCCGTACCCCCGGGAGAAAGGTACAGTATTGATATGATAACAATTATGGTCGAAGAAGGTCAAACTATTACTCCTATAGCTTACAAAAATATAATTACCTCTCTCGATTTTAATCGACTCACCTGCACATGCGGACGTGTCGGAGACCTGAAGGTTCATGCATACTACCAGCGTAGTATAAAGACAGTAGCCGGCAATCTGCGCTTTCATATATGCAGGGTTATCTGCGAAAGCTGCGGCCACTCTCATGCTATTCTCCCATCAAGTATTATTCCATATTCTCAGATATCTCTTTTTGACCAGACATATATAATAAATAACTACGAAGCCGGCCGTTCCCATAATTCCGCCATGGATAATAATCCAATGATTGATGAAAGCAATTGCAGATATATTATACGCAATTATCTGAACCGTTGGAAAAAGCGCATAAAAAAGAAACGAATCCTGTCCGGGGCTGCCCCCGGCCTGACAAAATTCTGTTTTTCACATTTTTCCGCGCAATTTATGCAGAACAAAAATACTTCAAATATTCTCTATACAGGCCCCGTAAATACCACATAAGATTACTGGAAAGCAATATATACTTCCATATACTGAAATTGTAGCAGTTGATACAATCTCATCTATTCAAAAGCGGCAGCTCTGCAGTACAAATAAAAAATCAATCTCCGAACTGCACGAATCCGGGCCCGCATCCCTCTGCAATGCAAATCCTGCACATCACAGTTAATTTCCTGCGCAGGTGTTTTCTGCACGAATCCGCAGCCCAATAAAAAACAGAGCCAAAGGCTGCTGCTTTTGGCTCTGTACAAATCTTTAAATTGTCTGTATTCTTATTTAACCTTCGCTTTCAGAAGCAGAGTGTCTGTCAAGCTTCAGCTCAATCGGTTCACCCTTTGTCAAATCCAGTATTCTTTGATTTCTTGACCCCCTGAAGGTTAGCGATATATCCTTTAGTTCTTCAACAAAGGGTCCGTCAACGAGAATATCAATCATTGACAGCATCTCGTCAGTCACCTCACATCTGGGGTGCGAGCCCTCGGTCTTTAACATTTCATAGGTAAAACCTGTATACGCCCAAATATTCTTTGTAGGGTATAAATCCCTGATTCGGTGAAGAAGTGGTATTAGTGCCTTCTGGTTTGAAGGCTCAAAGGGATCTCCGCCAAGTAAAGTAAAGCCATCAATGTACGAAGGGCTTAGCATTTCTATAATCTTATTCTCTGTTTCAGAAGTAAACGGCTCCCCATAGTTGAAATCCCATGTTTCAGGCTGAAAACAGCCCTTACAGTGATTTGTGCAGCCCGATACAAACAAGGTAACCCTTACTCCGGTTCCGTCAGCTATGTCACAGTCTTTTATATTACAGTAATTCATATCAAATTCTTTCCTTATTTATGCAAAAGACCTTACAAAAATTGTAAGGTCTTAATTTATGAGTTGATTTATAAATGTAATACACGTTCCTTGATTTCCTGTGTTCTGCCCTGATTCCAGAACTGGGTTCCGATGTAACCGCAGGTACGGCGTGCCACATTCATCTTGGACTGGTCGGTGTTGCCGCACTTAGGACAAATCCAGATAAGCTTATGATCCTGCTCCTGAATCTGAATTTCACCGTCATAGCCGCAGCACTGGCAGTAATCACTCTTTGTATTAAGCTCCGCATACATGATATTATCGTAGATAAACTTAATTACCTGCATTACAGCATCAAGATTGTCCTGCATGTTGGGAACCTCAACATATGAGATTGCTCCGCCCGAAGACAATGCCTGGAACTTAGCCTCAAACTTCAGCTTTTCGAAAGCATTAATCTGCTCTGTTACATGAATATGATAGCTGTTTGTGATATATCCCTTATCATTTATACCCTCAATTATACCAAAACGCTTCTGAAGGCACTTAGCGAACTTATAGGTTGTACTCTCAAGAGGTGTACCATAAATGCCGAAGCCAATGCCGGTATCATGCTTCCACTTATCACAGGCCTCGTTCATATGCTTCATTACATCAAGTGCAAAGGGAGTAGCAGAATCATCGGTATGTGACTTGCCGGTCATATATTTAACGCACTCATAAAGTCCCGCATAACCCAGTGAAATGGTGGAATAACCGCCTACAAGCAGCTTGTCAATGGTTTCACCCTTCTGAAGACGTGCAATGGCACCATACTGCCAAAGGATGGGTGCTACGTCCGAAGGAGTACCCATCAGACGGTTATGTCTGCACATAAGTGCCTGATAGCAGAGCTCCAGACGCTCATCAAATATCTTCCAGAACTTTTCCATATTTCCGCCCGAAGAAAGTGCCACATCGGGAAGATTAATGGTAACAACACCCTGATTAAAACGGCCGTAGAACTTATAGTTTCCGTTCTCATCCTTCCAGGGAGAAAGATTTGAACGACAACCCATTACAGGGAAGCAGTTGCCTTCCTTGAGTTCCTTCATCTTCTTCTCCGAAATATAATCGGGAACCATTCTCTTCGCAGTACACTTTGCTGCGAGCTGAGTTAGATAATAATACTTGGAATCTACATGAATATTATCCTCTTCAAGTACATATATAAGCTTAGGGAATGCAGGTGTAACCCATACACCCGATTCATTTTTAACACCCTGATAACGCTGTCTGAGAACCTCTTCGATAATCAGTGCAAGGTCATCCTTCTCCTGCTCAGACTTTGCCTCATTCAAATACATAAATACCGTAACGAAGGGCGCCTGGCCGTTGGTAGTCATAAGTGTTACGACCTGATACTGGATAGTCTGAACTCCGCGCTTGATTTCATCAAGAAGCCTGTTCTTTACTATCTTCTCGCGAACAGAATCCGCTACAGGTGAGCCGATTAACTCCAGCTCCTCCTTAACTTCCTTCTGAATTTTCTCACGGCTTACCTGAACAAAGGGAGCCAGATGCGCAAGAGAAATAGACTGTCCGCCGTACTGGTTTGAAGCTACCTGTGCAATAATCTGTGTAGCAATATTGCAGGCTGTAGAGAAGCTGTGGGGACGGGCAATAAGGGTTCCTGTAATAACCGTACCGTTCTGAAGCATATCCTCCAGATTAACCAGGTCACAGTTATGCATTCTCTGTGCATAGTAATCCATATCGTGGAAATGGATAATACCCTCGTTATGAGCCTCTATAATTTCCCTGGGAAGGAGCATACGTGCCGAAAGATCCTTAGAAACTTCACCGGCCATATAGTCACGCTGAGTAGAATTGATGACAGGATTCTTGTTTGAATTCTCCTGCTTTGCCTCCTCATTGCTGCAGTTAATAAGCGAGAGAATCTTATCATCAGTGGTATTTGACTGACGAACAAGCTGTCTGGTATATCTGTAACGGATATAGCTCTTCGCTACCTCATAGGCTCCGTGAGCCATAATCTGGCGCTCTACCATATCCTGAATCTCTTCTACGTTTGCCGCACGGCCCAGACTTTCGCAGATATTTGTTACATTTTCCGCTATTCTCTTAATCTGGTTTGAGGTCATTCTGAGCTCTTCGCTTACCGACTCATTAGCCTTGCTGATCGCAACTATAATCTTACTTATATCAAATAATGCTTCCGATCCGTTTCTTTTAATTAGTTTCATTTCTCTGCCCCATTTTTAGTATGCATATACACTCATCACACTATATCTTGTGTGCACAATGAAAAGTATAGCATAAGCAATTTTTCATGTCAACAGAGATACCATAATTATTTTTAATTAATTTTCAGCTCTTTTCTGCCTGCCGAAATGCGGTAAAAACGGCTCGTACCGCTTCCTTACAAGACGTACCATCTTATTAAAATTATCTTCTTCAATAACTACATCATACTTTCCGCTGACCGTACCGAAGGTAACTATATTTTCCAGACCGTAGTTCTCCTTCAGGTATATCAGCATGTTCTCTTTAGAAGCATTTTTATTGTAAATCTTGATATATGAATAGCCCGCATAATCATATGATTCATACTTAAGAATTTTAAGTCTTTTGTCATAGCCGCGTTCAGTCAGCTTCGTATAAAACGCCTCTATTCTTTCATGGCTGTCAAGAAGCATAAAATATACTACATTCTCATCCCCGGGGAATTCTCTCTTTATATAGTTTCTGTACGGCGAAGTACGCAGACTTTCCACCAGCCTGCGGTTCACTTCATCTGTAGAATCCCCATAGTAAATCAAAAGGGTATCATCTATAATCACATTAATAAAGGGATTCATTTCATTTTCCTTCATTAATGCAACCAGCTCATTAGAGGTAGTTTCGGATATTACATACTCCTTTACATACTCGCTTCTTTTGACGTCATAGAGTGCAGCCCCATCCATAACAATGACAGGATATTTAAAATGAATATCCGATAAGGGCTCTATCAGTGAAGCAGGGGTTCTCATTGTCGAAACAGTAAATTTTAGGCCGTCATCAATCATTCTGTTAAGCTCGACCTTCGAAAATGCGCTAATTTTATTTTCTTTGTCTACCAGAATACCGTCAATTCCCGACACATACAAGGTCTTTCGATCGGGCCTTATGCAGACTCTGATATTATTAACACATACACCTATCAGAATGCCCAGCATAGTGTCAAGGAATCTGTTCCATACAAAAAGATACGGATTTACGTCCCCGAGATGGTTAATTATTATACTTAAGAATACAACACACGAAAAATACGAGGTCTGATTTTTGTGCATCAGCACGGTAGTATATAAGACCAGCACAATACTTACAAATATACACAGAATCTCCAATACGGTTCCGAGCCATGATGAGGCCGAAATCATCGGATAAATAAGTATATATGCCAGTCCGTAGGCCGCACCTACTATAGTTCCGATTATTCGCTGATATGCATTTGCCAGCGTATTGTTTCTGTACATCTGCACGCACCAAAGCGCAGCCAGCATGGAATAAAAAACCATACCGTCTGCGCCGCGCAGTAAATTTACAAGAATACACAAGGAAACGGCAATCGCGGATTTTATTATTCGCATACCGATTCCGGGAAATTTATATTTTCTGATGTTCACCTTTTACTCATCTCCAAGAATTTTTATAACCGCCGTGTTTGCATAGGTAAGCGGCTCATTATGAATAAAAAATATCACACCGTTTACGGGAGAATATAAAGTTTCCAATATATCACCCTCATAGGGATTAATAATATTTGCCAGAGGTGTACCTGCCTCAACCTTGTCTCCTGCCTTAACCAAAGGCTCATAGAAGCCTGATTTTGCGGTTCTTACGGAAATCAGTTCGCCGTCATCAATGATTCTGACATTCTTTTCTCCGATTGCACCATACTTCAGAATACCGTTATTCGCCATAAAGTTCATAACCGAAAGAACCGCCTGTCCGGCTCCTGTTTTGCTTATTCTCGAAGTAGAGTTCGTGTATAAAGAGAATGCCTTGGTATCCCAGACCTGCCAGTTGTAATTCAGCGTAGCGGTGTCATAAGGTCTTACCTTTCTCTCAACAATGTATTTCATTCCGAACTTTTTCGCCTCATCGGCTGTGGTGAAGCCCTCCTTCATATATCTTATATGAGGTACAAAATCTCCGGGCATATAGAACGAAGTAAACTGAATACCGTACTCGTAATCCTTTATCTCACGGAATACTCCGTCGGCGATTCGCTGTGTAGTTTCTCCGAGATTGTAGCCGGGGAACATTCTGTTGATATCGGTATTATCAGTTGTCCAGAATCTCTTCTGAATATTTACCGAATATGAATTGATGGACGGAATTATCAATATCTTGTGTCCCGCCTTTATTCGACCTTCTTCCTCGAGCTGCTTCATTTTTTTGATAAGCTGAGAACAGCAGTAAATCTGCTGAACCTCATTACCCCTGGAATTACCTACAATACAGACTGATTTTTCTCCTTCGCCGAACTCATATCCGGTTATTCTGAAATCATCCCTGTACATTCCCTTTATTTCGTAAATAATTTTCTTATTCATAGATGCAGACCTCCTCTTTTAAAATTCTTCCCATTAAAGAGCCTTCATCTACAATCGGGTAATCACGTATTGTAAAAAGCAGGCCTGCATGAGGTGCACGCACTTCATCCAGTATTTTTCCGCATAAGGGATCAACGATTCTTCCTATCAGCTCACCCTCTGCCAGTCTGGCACCATGCTTTACCGCCGGAACAAACAGTCCGCTGGCTGTAGCATTCAGATAGCTGACATCATCGGGATTTTTTGAAATCATGGGCCTTCTGACTTCCTTTACCTCACCCTTCCAGATTCCCAGCTTACTCATAAGATTAAGTATACCCTCTACCATCTGGTCACCGTATTCCTGGGTTAATCTCATACCCACGCCCATTTCAACGACAAGTACAGGTGTCCCTATACTGTTCAGGCTGTGGGCAAAGGTTGCCTCCAGAACGGTGCTTGCTCCGTGCACCCAGATGAAATCCACATTCGCTTCCTTCGCAAGCGGGACTAAAAAATCTGCATGCAGCTCGTTAATTCTGATCTGAGGTATCTCTGTAAGATAAATGTTACTTGCATGAATATCAAGGACACAGTCTGAGCCCTGAACATCCTCCATAATTCCCGCAGCCAGATATTCAGTCATGTTTCCGTCAATATTTCCGGGAAAAAGTCTGTTCATATCAAGGTCAAAGGCCGGAATTCCTCTGGTAATAGAATCAATTCCCAAAGGGTTCATCGCAGGATATATGTCAACAATTCCGCAAAGCATTTCCTTTTGAAGCTCAATCCTTCTTTGAAGCTCGTAGCATACATACTGTCCCTCAAGCTCATCTCCGTGAATACCCGTAACCACACTGATACGCTTCATTCCCTCAGTTTTTCCGTTTGAAGGAAGGATGCGATTTTTCTTTATCATTAATTTTTCATCAATCGGAAGTCCGACAGATGTGACCAGTTCAACCATCTCACAATCTCCTTATGTCATTTTGCTGCAGGCATTAGTAATATTTATCTACCCGTACAGATATTTCCTGCGTCTGCGCACCTCCGCCCCACATAACACCTCTGTTAATGGCGCAGTCAGCCGCATCCCTTCCCGTTCCGAGCTTTATATATTCATCCGTAATCTCTTTGTTATATGTAGGATCAAAGGCCACATAATTATTATCAGTGACAGCCTCAACCCAGGCATGACTTTCACCCTGTCCGACAATCAGGCCGCATACATATCTGGCAGGAATTTTAAAGATTCTGAGTAAGGTTATATAAATGTGGGCAAAGTCCTGACATACACCCTTCCCGCCCGCAAAGGCTTCTTCCGCACCGGTATCTATTCCGGTACAGCCTTTTTCGTAGGTCATTTTTTCACTTAAGCGGTTCATGATTCGTATGCATTTTTCTTTTTCTGATTCGCATCCTGAAATCTCCTGCCTGATAGCGTCCGCAAATTCCAGAATTCTTTCTCCCGGAACACATTTCCCGTGAGGATACTTATACATACCGACCCTGGCCTCATTTACACCGCCCGTAACATTAATATCATTGGTTTCAACAAGTCCCCTGACAATATATTCAAATATCTTATGCGGACCGTTCACGCTTCCCGTAATCTGATTATTACCAAAGGAATCTACTGATTCGGAATAGGCAGTTTTAGGCTGCATTTCAATTTCGTAAGAAATATTTCTTTGTCTGAAATCATCCGCAGGAATTGTTTTTATTGTAAAATAACACTTTTCAACAGCTTCGGAATAACTGAGTGTCATTCTGCTTTCATAATTTAAAAAGGCCACTTTTTCACCTACTTACATTTTTATTTCATATCTACATGAGTGCCGACATACATATAAGCCGGTCTGATGATTTTATTTCCGTTTAACAGCTCCTCGAGTCTGTGTGCACACCAGCCCGGAATACGCGCTATGGCAAATATGGGAGTAAAAAGCTCCTCCGGAATCCCAAGCATCGTATATACAAAACCGCTGTAAAAATCGACATTTGCACAGACACTTTTGAAGACCCTTTTCTTCTCTGCTATGAGCTTTTTAGCAATATTTTCAATTCTGTCATAGAAAAGAAACTCATCAACCAGTCCCTTTTCCATTGCAAGGTTTTTGGCAAATTCCTTAAGAATTACTTCTCTCGGATCCGACAGTGTATATACTGCATGTCCCATACCGTAGATTAAGCCTGATTTATCAAAAACCTCTTTATTGAGAATTTTCGTTAGGTATTCCGTTATTGCCTCTTCGTCCTCCCAGTCTTTTACATTTGCCTTGATATCCCTGAACATGTTCATAACCTTTAGGTTAGCACCGCCGTGTCTGGGCCCCTTTAAGGAGCCTATGGAAGCTGAAATTGAAGAATATGTATCCGTTCCCGAAGAAGTTACAACATGTGTCGTAAAGGTCGAATTATTACCGCCTCCGTGCTCCGCATGAAGAATTAAGGCAATATTTAATACCTTTGCCTCAAGCTCGGTATATTTTCCGTCCGGACGCAGCATACGTAAAATATTTTCCGCAAGTGAGTATCCCGACTTAGGATTACGTATCATTAAGGTTTCATCTTTTCTGAAATGACAGTATGCCTTATAGGAGTAAACAGCAATCAGGGGCAGCTTATTTATCAGATCCATAGACTGTCTTAACACATTTTCGGGAGTTATATCATCCGGATCAGAGTCGTATGTATAGAGTGTAAGCACGCATCTTTGCAGGGCATTCATAATATTTGCATTTGAAGCCTTCATAACAACATCCCTTACAAATCGGTTTTCAAGCTTCTGCAGCTCAGACATTACCTCAATAAACATCTCTGTTTCCTGTTCATCCGGAAGCTTTCCGAAAAGTAGAAGATATATGATTATCTCGAAGGAATATTTATTGTCTCCGTAGGCCTTAATCAGTTCATTAACATCATAGCCCTGATAATAAAGCTTTCCGTCCGCTTCGACTCTTTCCCCGTCTATCTGAACCGTGGCGTTAACATCCGAAATTTCAGTAAGGCCGGTTAATACACCCTTTCCGTTCGAATCCCTCAAGCCTCTCTTAACATCATATTTTTCATATAAGGTCTTATCTATTCTGTGATTTTTTAATACCTCCGCACTCAGAATTTCCAGATTTTTAAGAAAATCATTAACCTTGTCTTCATTCAGATTTTCATTATTGAAATCCGTAGCTGATTTCATATTCATGAATATCCAGTCCTCACTTTCTCTTCAATTTCCGTGTCGGAATTTAAAACGCTTACGCCACTATCGACTCAACACTTGATATAATTCCCGCATAATCCAGGATATTTTCATTAATAAGTGTACTGATTCTGCTGAGTGCCGAAGCATTATACTTCATACCGCTTCTTAATACTCTCGGAATCATTCTGTGAACCTCACGCTCAAGTCTGAACTTATCAAGCTCGAGTCTTGCATATAAATCTATTCTTTCTATTCTTTTACCGGCTTTTATGATATTTCTGATCTGCTCTGCATCAATCTGGTCATCAACAATGCCCCAGAATGAGAGTAAATCGTCCATAATCTGCTGTAGCTCAATCAAAGGTGCCTCACTTTTAGCCGCCTTATTCATCTCATAAATAGAAAGCTGGATGTATGAGAGCGCTTCTGAACCGATTGTTTCTCTGAGAACGATTGCATTATCATAAGCTCTGTTCAGATTACTGATAATGGAGTCTGCTATAGTTGCATCAAATGGATATCGCTTAATAAAGTCTTCCTTTGACGCATAAATATTAGGAATATCAAGAGCCTCGCAATAGCCCGGATACACATCGTCCGCAGAATCAATCATCTGATCATAGCTTTTTGCAAATATTTTTAATGTTGTATATACTCTTTCAGTATATCTTCCTAACCAATAAAGATTGTCAACCTGTGTTACTGAGATAATACCCATGTGTCTTTAAAACCTCCTCCTTGTGATGAATTAACAATAAATGAATCCGGGTTCCTTGAAAATCTTGTCAGTCCGCTCGCCCAGACATAAGGCTCATCAGCCATAAGTACAAATGCTCTGAGGTCCGCTTTTCTCGGCACGATTTCATTCTCATCCAAAATATCCAGATCCTGAAAATCAATAACCTCCTGAGCGATAAAACGACGGGGTTCAGCCTTAAGAAGCGTTATAAAGTCCTCCTTCTGCTTAGCCGTCATGGTATTACCGAATACGACTCCGTATCCGCCCGCTTCAGCTACATCCTTAAGCACCAGGTCATCAAAATGCTCAAGAACATATTTCATATCCTCCTCATAGAAGGGCAGATAAGTAGGTGCATTCTTAAGTACCGGCTCCTCATTAAGATAGTATTTTATCATCTTGGGAACAAAATAATATATACCCTTGTCATCAGCCACACCGTTGCCTGGTGCATTGAGAAGCGCTACATTTCCCTTTCTGAATACATCATAAATATGGGGTATACCAATCAATGACTCAGGATAGAAGTTCATCGGATCAAGGTATTCATCTGAAATTCTTCTGTATACCGCACCAACCTTCTCGCGTGCACCGTTTGAAGTTATGTAGTAAAGATAGTCATTTTCAACAAATAATTCCGAACCGGTTACCAGATGCGCGCCTGTCTGCTCCGCAAGATACGAATGCTCAAAATATGCCGCATTGTATCTGCCGGGAGTAAGAATTACAGTATGTCCGCCCGTATTGACATAGTCCATGGTTCTTCTGAGTAAGTCCGCATAGTTTCGGTTGTCAATCAGTCTGACATTATGAAAGGTCTCAGGCGAGCTTTTTCTGCATAAATCCCTGGCAATCATGGGATAGGAGGCTCCGGACGGCACTCTTAAGTTATCTTCAAGGATATACCACTCATTATCCTTTCCCTTTACAAGGTCAATTCCCGATATGTGCGAATACACGCCCTTTACAGGCATTACACCTTCGCATTCAGCCAGATATCCTGATGAAGCAAAAATGAAATCCTCGGGAACTACACCGTCCTTTACGATTTTCTTGTCTGAATAAATATCCTTTAAAAATAAATTAAGAGCTAAAACTCTCTGTTTCAGCCCCTTCTCTAACATTTCAAATTCGGTATGCTCTATAATTCTCGGAATAGCATCAAACGGAAAAAGCTGTTCCTTAAATGTATTATTCTTATAGATTCCAAATTTTACTCCATAGCGGGCTAACAGATTATTTATCTTATCTGTATGCTGCAGTAACTGCTGCTCTAGCTGTTTCATTTTATTTGTCCTCCTTTTTATTAAAATATAAAAACGCCTATACATTTCCGTATAAGCGCCTCAGACCTGTTTCTAAAAGACAAAAGGCGCTCCTTCAGGAACGCCTTTGCTCAAATCTATGTGTTTAAAATACCATAGCATATATTAATTGTCAACAGTTTTTTTATAAGTGTTCATTTAATAACAATTCAAAGAAAATAATCGTTTAAAATGATTATCAGCTCCCATGACGCACTCATCTGATGGATTCTATCAGCTCCCACGCCAGTTCTACATCAGTAGTATAGATAGTAACCAGACACCCCTCCTGAATATATCTGATGCGCGTCTGCGTTGTAACCTCATCCGCAGGCTTAAGACTTAAAACGCTGTCCCTTGTCAGCTCCTCAAGCTTCTTTACGCCCTCCGTATCGCCCTCAAAGGCCTCCGAATCGATAGTCCAGTCTATCATCTCACAGCCATTTTGTCCGACAGTGTATTCACCGGCATCCGCCTCCTCCTGTGTCAGATTTGATAATACACTGACATTAAAAGAAACAGGCTCATTATTCTTCATACCAAGCGAATTACCGGCAATTACATAGCCAAATCTCTTAAAATCAGGTAAAAAAGCTGAGAATATAAAATCCTCCGAATCAGACCCTTCATCCGAAAGTAAATTCAAATAATCGGTAAGCCCGGTCTGTGTATAGTTGTCTCCCTTTTCTATCGTAAAATCATCAAAATTAACAGGATGAGCCCAGAACCATTCAAAAAGCTCCGTAACCGCCTCATAGCTATCGTTCCATGAGCCCGATATCCTGTACCAGCCGCTTGCATTTTGGAAGCTGATGGACTTATCCGCTCTTCCGCCACGGGCGATAATCTTTATCCCGTCACGCTCCGTAACGGTCAGTCCGGGCTTAACAACGTTTCCGTTTTCGTCTGTTTCAATGAATATACAGTCATTAATCTCAGGAACCTCCTTAAGCCCTGCCAGCACTGAAAGATGACTGTAATTCTCTATTTGCGAATCATAATGCCATGCCAGTTCCAGGCTGTAAAGACTGCCGTCCTCATTATAATTCGCGAGCGCAGTAAATCTTCTGTTTTTATCCTTTACAGGAATCACACCGTCCGCTTCATACTGCTGCCTATTATCAGAGAAATATCTTCTTTCGGCATATGGCACTGCTATATCTGACTTTTCTTCCGCCATGATATCTGTCGAGACTGCAGTATTTTTAAAATAGTCTTCTGCCGAATAACCGTCCTTCCATATTTGTACTCGGTTATCCGAAGCCGCCTTTCGCGGGAACACAAGACTGATTGAAACTGCTGCCAGACATACACATGCTGCCGCCGCCAGCCATTTTATTATCGCAGAATTCTTTCTTTTATTCGAGGCTCTGAGCGCATCCGTCGCTTCCAGAAGCTCATCATCAATGTTTCCTATTGCATCTATTATCCTATTCTTCATAAATCAAAGCCCTCCTTTACGAGATAGTCCTTTAATTTCTGACGAAGTCGATATAGTGTGGTTTTGACCTTCGCTTCACTGCTTTTGCAATATCCGGCAATCTTTTTAACAGAATCGAAGTAATAGTATCTCCCGATAAAAATATGCCTTTCCTCCGCCTTCAGCGTATGAATAAAGCTGTTGATTGCTTCGCTCAGCAGCTTCACATCAAGCTCCTCTTCGGGCGAATTCCCGGCAGCAACACAGTCCTCCATTTCCGAAATTGAAAGCTCATATTCAGAAGCATGCCGCTTTTTGCTTGTATTTTTACGAAATCTGTCTATCGAAATCTGACGAACAAGCTTTCCAAGGTATGTGGAAAGAACCCCCGGTCTGTGCTCCGGCATCGAATTCCAGGCCGCCAGATATGTATCATTCACACATTCCTTACAGTCCTCAAAATCATACAGTACATTCGCCGCTATCCTTTTAAGATAAGCCGCATACTTTTTCTCAGTCTCCCTGATTGCCTGCTCGTCCCGCTTCCAATAAAGCTCAACAATCTCTGAATCCTCCACAGCTGTATCTCCTTTCTGTCAAGTCAAACTTGTGACCGCTTCTTTGTCACACTCGTGACCTCTTCGCCAGTCACACATTATAAAATCACTCCTGTCGCAGCTTACATTTTATATTTTTTGGCGCCTCACTATATATCCCGTAAAAAAAGCTCAAAGGTTACAGATTTTTTATATCATTTATTATGCGTCTTTTCAATCATAACTACCGGCTTAGTCCGCCTTGTACAAGGTATCACAGGCCACGATTAGTCAAACTCGTGACCGCTTCGCTTGTCACTCGTTATAAAATCGCTGCTACCGCAGCTTACGAGGTACGGGGCTTGAACCCCGCACCTCGCGAAAGCTTCACCCACCGCCTAAAGGCAGTGGGTTATCTTTCTATTTTATATATAGCCGCTTACTGTATCGCAGCAACAATAAAAGGCGCCCTCTAAAGAACGCCTTTATTTAACCCACAGCCATAAAACAGCCCGGATTTTTAAATATTCATTTAATATTTTTCAGCCCGAATTTCCTGCTTATTTTATTTCTCAAGCTTGTAGAAATTATTGACAATGTCATCAATACCTTCTTTTGACAATGAGAAAGCTGTTACCATACAGAAATAGTCACCCTTTCTTATACAAATAAGCTTCTCATAAAATTCCGCACCGCCAAAATCTCCTTTTATATCAAGACATGCCCGGGGATCTCCCGCAAATGTAACAGTACCGTAGATATAACCTACTCCGGAAGCACCCATTGATTCAAGAGCATTTTTCAAATTTTCTGCTGATGCAATAAGATATTGGTTAGGTGTATATTCCTTTGACACTTTATTAACCTTTTCAAGGTTGATATTAAAGTTGTCAGCATCGTCATTTTTAGCTGCCGCTGAATCATAAATCAGACTGGCGTTATCAAGATACTTCTTGTACTCATCGCCCACCAGATCCTTTGATATTTTATTCTGCTCACGAATCTCTTCATCAGATAAAAAGCTCCAATCCGAATCAAACTTTGCACCAATACCAAGGAACGTATTCTTATATTCATTATTTGTTACCGTTCCCAGCTGAAGCTCGTCCTTTTTGTCAGAGGAACATGCGCAGAAAATAACTGACATGCATGCAAGCATTAATAAAAGATAAATCGCTTTTTTCATTTTAATAACCATACCTTTCTGCCTGTACCGCAAACCTTCATTCAAATGCATGTATTTGAATTTCTTTGGGCACAAATGTGGTGTAATAAAATTTTATCACACTATTATCACTTTCTTTTTTATACAAAAACCAATAATAGTATTTTCCCCATTGAAAGTCAAGAGTCCTGATGATTTTTATATTTATTATGACGTCAAACTCGTGACCGCTTCGCTTGTCACTCGTTATAAAATCGCTTTATTTTAATGACGCTTACACGCCATAATAAACCTTACCTGTTCTCCAGAACACTCTTAATTTCCTCTGCCATAGCCAGATAATACTGGTATTCCTGAATCTGCTTCCAGTTACTGATTCTGTCAACCTTAAATCCGTAGGCATAATCAGGCAGATTGTATTCTGTACGTAATATCAGATCCTTCAGCGAATTGCTGTTATAAAAAGCTCTCTGATTTTCTATTTCGAATTCGCGTCCCATATATCCTGTCAGCATTGCTCTGACTGTATCCTTATATTCAGTTACCAGTCTTTCGCCCATATTTCGAATCTGTATTGCCCCGTTATTCAGGGGGACGGTCATTGTTTTGATAAAGGGATGGCCCTTTAATCTGATTGTAACACTGAACTGTGCCATATATATCATATGTCTCGGATTATAGCTTACCTGTTTTCCGTCCACAGTCTGCTTCTCTTCTCTCGAAGTCACAGTCACATTTACATCTACACCTGCCACCTGATTAAACATAATAACATCAGGATTTTTATCCCGAATCTGGTCAATAGATGTAACCACCTTTGCGTCTCCGAAGAAGCTGTCCGATGTATCGGGCAGGGCCACAAAATTACCGTAGATTTCATCAATCAGTATACATCCGAACTCACCATATGCACGACTTACATTAAAGCTCTTCGCCAGTAAATCAGCATAGGCCTTTCTTACTCCCAGCTGATTCTGTATCTCGGCTACCGTGGAATCACTTCTGTCCTGAAACCATACGGACAGCTTGCCTGCGCAGTCCTTGCACATATTACCGTCCTTTAATTTCTTATTACCAAGCAGACCAATCTTTGCCCCGCAAATGGAGCATTCCTTCTTATCAAATAAACCCATTTTAATAACCACTCCTTTCCACCTGTACCGTAAACTTTTTAGTACCAAATAAACACCAAAAGCAAAAATATTGATATTAATTCAATTCTATATTTTCTATTATGCAGTGATGCTTTTTTGCATCAGGGCCATCCTTTTCATAACTAATGCCTACCAGGATTACTTCACCCTTATAGTCACCTAAACTCTCCAGATATTTCTTTTCCTTTATCTGTGAAATAGCAGTTTCAGCTTCCTTATCCCACTTTAATTCTATGATCATAGGTGGCTTTACCACATTGTATTTTGGAAGGAATACCATATCCGCAAAACCTTCACCTGCAGGCATCTCACGTACTACATTATATTCCTTTCTGGCACTATAAAATGCCAGACCGATGCTCACTGCTAAGGAATTCTCGTCATTATATTTCAAGATGCTTGTATTCTTTCTGTGACACTCTTCGAGTCCTAATGCCACAGCTTCTGCATCACCCTTTGCGATGTTCTTTAATAACTTTTCAGATGCCTCTATCGACTCAATAACTTCTGTCCAATCAGTCGCTGTCAGAGTATCCTCGAAGCACATACGCACTTCTTTATTAGGGATGTAGGCTTCCTCCGCCTTCTCGTCATAAGCTAAGTACCCCAAGTGAATCATCATAGTCATGACATCATCTTTTGATTTGAAGCTTACCATATCATTTTCGTAGGTACGAACCCTTACTTTTTCTCTATTACCAGCCATCATACTAAGGATAGCATCCTTTAGACCATCAAAATTCATAGAAATATATGTAGCTAATGAATTAAACGCTACTGTCTGTGACCAGTAATTATAGCACTCACCATCCAGCATAGACTGAACTACAGAATTAGGTCCAAAGATATGCTTCGCACGATTAAAGCTATAACCATCATACCAATCGCATATCTGCTTATAATCCATGTCATATTTCTCACACAAACCCTGTACCTCAGTTTCGGTAAAGCCTATGTATTCTGCCAATCTCTTTGGCTGCAGCATAGTGTATTCAATAAAATTATTTAATGCTGACTCTGAATTATACTTCTTTATTGGAAGGATACCTGTAATATATGCCAGGGCGGTAAACTTCTTTGAACTATTTCCTTTAAGCAAGCCTCTCAGCAAATTAATATATCTCTGCTGAACAGAAAAATTACTCTTTTCATCTCTGAAGAAGCAGTCCCATTCATCTATAATTATGATAAACTCCGCTCCGTTAGCATTATTTATCTCAGCCAATGCATCTGCTATACCACTGCAATCTTCTGGAACAAGTCCTGGATATTCTTCCGACAATTCCTTTATCACTGTTTTTTCGATATAATCTAATGCATCTTCCGGAGTATTCTTTCTAGAACTAATATCTGCCATATCTATTCTTATGACATCATATTTATTCAAATTTCTATCCCAATTTGCAGTCTGTGCTATTTTTTTATCTTCAAAAAGTGCTCTGGAATCACATCCCTTTTCGTAGTAGGCTGCAAGCATATTTGCTGCTATAGATTTTCCGAATCGTCTGGGACGGCTGATACAAGCATAGCGCTGTTCAGTTCCAATCAGTGAATTGAAAACATCTATCATCCCTGACTTATCTATATATATTTCAGAATTCAAGACACCTTTGAATTCTTGATTTCCTCGATTTAAAAATAATCCCATAAAACCTCCAAAAACAAAAGCACATATCCCCTTATGTTTCATAAACATTATAAAGGAGATACGTGCCCTTTTCAAGTATTTTTGACGAGTGTTCAAACCTATGTGGCTTGACATTAATAATAGCATTTTATGCCATAGCGAAATAACAGCAATAAAAAATAAACACTATTTCAGTTTATATACTCACATCAAAAGACGTCCTGTCTCCTGGCATCAAAATCCCACCATTACTATACTCTAATGATAATGTTAAGTCTGGAACTTCATCAATAGTATATTGCAAAGCATCACTCTCAAGATTCGTAAAATAGTCATATGCATCACCTTTAAACGCCTCTGGAACCTTATTTGATGTCTTTAATGCCTCTTTATATACATCCTTTGCATCAACACCATCAGAATTAACAAAACCCTTATCAGTTTGTTTAAAATCACTAATATCCTTGCCTGTTATGTTTTTAAAATCATTAAACAATTTCCACTTTGCATGCTGACTATAAGGAATCAGCCCTCTTTTATTTGAATCATACAAAAGATTGAAAAACAACTGTTTTGCATTATCTTTAGTGTTTAATGCATTTTCAATTCTCTGCATCAGATCCTCCTGACCATCTGCATCTCCAAACAACGATACTGATAATGAATTAGTCATTCCATTTATACTAAACCAATATCTATTATCTCCTAGTTCATCCAAAGCAATTCCATTATTTTTTAGTACATTTCCAATCTGTATCCCAAGCATTTTTATATTAAATGCTCTGCTTTCACTTTCTGACCTGCCAACTGAATTCTTCGAAAAATCTCCATCTAATTTTGCAACTATATTTGCTTCCCCATCGTTTACAGTTCCAAACATTGTCATATTTATCTCAGTTCTTGCCAGCGCTGTCTTTTCTTCATGGCTCAACCCCTTGTAAGCTGTCCCCAAAGAATACTTTGCCCACACGGCACTTTTCATTTCTTCCACTGAACCATATTTACTTCTGTTAGCAGCAGCAACACCCTCAAATTTGGCTGCAACTTTTCGACATATATCAGCATTCTTTATCTCCCGATTAGGAATATCGCTATTATTACTCTTTATTTCCTCCGTTGATAAATCCCGCTCATACCAAGCTGTCATAGCCTTTCCATCAGGATTATCATATCGGTTACTTACATGGTAATAGTTATACCATCCTTTACCTACACTTGACACTGTTTCCAACTCATTTCCCCCATCCCGTACTTAGTAAAACTTTGATTCATGAATCGTATTCTCTATCTCCACATCAGATATTTTCCCTGACAAGAAATCCATCCAAAAAGATTTGTTCCCGGCAAAATTAAAATCTGAATTCTTATCAAACTTATCCAGGAAGTCCCATACCTTTCTATAGTCACCCGAATTCTTGTATTCTATACTCCACAATTCTTTTGAATCACCACCAATTGTACACTCTTTACAGATAATTCCCTGATCTGAGAACGCGGTAATTATCCAGCTTTTCCTTCCTTCATCCTCTTTTTCTTTGGCCGTTTCTTTTATATTTCCAACATCGGATATTCCCTCACTGGTGTCGCCCTTTAAGGCAAGCTCCTGTGATTTCGTCAACATATCTGCAGCTTTTTCATTTGCCATCTTTGCCTGTGCAAGAATAACCTGATCGTCTGTCTCCATCTCATATGTCCAGCTTGCCTTTTCAAGCTCATCCGCATCAATTCCTGATACATCACCCATAATTCCGTTTGCAGCTGCTTTGAGCGCTCCCTGTGCAGCAAACAAAGCCTTCATACCTGCAGGTGCCTCGGCTGCCATTTTACGTGCCGCCTCTTCCTGCATCTCTTTTAGCTTTTCCAGATTTTCCTTAGCTGTATCAAGGTACTTATCAACATGTTCTACAAGCTTATCCCATTCTTTATCGGACATTTCTCTCCAGGCATCCTCAACCTTAATGTTATCCGGAGTAAGCTTATGTGCTTCCTCATAGGCATTTTTTGCCAATACAAAATCATCCTGTGGGCTAGTCTTTTTCTCACCGACGGTACTTGATAAGTAATCATTTGAATAATCCGAATTGACTTTCATTTTATCTCGTATAATCCAATTATCCATTTTCGGTGATTGGATTTACTTTTCCTTTCATAATTTTTCTTTGTTTATATTAAGAGCTCATATGCCCTTGTATAATACTTAAAGCACTGTGGATTTGTTTTTGTACGGCTTTGACTTGTAGAGGAGACTGATGAATACTTTGAACACCTTCCACCACAACAGCCTCCCCGAAAACAAAGAACGCCCTTCTCAATTTCACTCCATTGAAAAAAGCGCTCTCCTTAGCTCTTATCTACTACAGCCTCATATCAATTCCTCTGGTAAATGTTTCTCCATACCGGCCCTTTGTTTTTACCAAAGACTTGTCGATAGAGTCTCTTGTGATTCCATCTAAAGCTCCTGCCGGTATTTTCTTTCCAGGTTTCCACGAAGGGTCTGCTGACTTAACAGCGTCCTCAAAAGCTTTATTATACTGTCTTTCGTACTGTTCCAGGGTCCATGTACCCTTCAAGCGATTTTCTTTCTTAGCGTCCTTTTGGTAGTGATAAAACACATCAGATCTTTTTGTGGTATCACCATTAGCTACACCATTTTCCTGTAAAAATTCCCTTTTGGCATTATCAAACATCTCCTGGCGGCTTTTTTCAGGAATGTCAATTATCAGATGTCGCTGTGAAATAGGAATGTTTGTCGCATCCATTCCTGTAAGTCCTGTCACCGGAGAAATGAAATCACCATTTTCATCGTAGCTATTCATAAGGTTCTTTATGCCCTGAATATTTGCAAATCCACGACCTCCGCCGGCTCTCATCATATCTCCGACAACTTTTTTATATGCCTTTGAATTGGTATCTATTCCTGCCGCACGTAACTGGCTCTGAATTCCCTTGCTGCCAATATTGTTAAGTTCAAATCTTCCAAATGAATCAACACCTGAGGATTTATTGTTCAGTGCCTCAAATAAATATCGATAATCAGTTACATTTATTCCCATCTTATTGAACCTCCCGGCCAGTCCGAATTTTCAAAACACCGGATAAATTGAATACATCAGTTATGATTTTTTAGATGCATAGTAATCATCAAATAACTTATTCGCTGCGTTGATTGTATCTTTACAAATACCGGGCAATTCCTTTCCCCATGCTTCAGTTGCGCTCTTAAAGCCCTTTTCCATGGCAGCCTGCATTTCCTTCATTTTCTCTACATCATCACCTGCAAGTGCGCTGGCAAAATCAAACAGTCTTTGAGAAGTCTGCTTTACTCCCCAATATCCGTCCTCAGACACATCCTGCTTTGCCTGCTCAATATCCTTAATACTTACATCCTTTAAATTTTCAGGTGAAAACAAATCTGCTAACTTACTTACACCAGACTGCTCACTGAACATTTTTTGTACAAGACCAGACAACTGATTTCGTCTGTTTTCTTCATCTTTCTTTAACTGGTCTACAAGTTTTGCTCTATCTTCAGCACTCATTTTATTGATAGAGTAGGTAGCAGACTTTTCAGGTTCTTTTCCTTGCTCATACACAACTCCTGAGTCGTTCTTTTCTGCAACCTTTTCTGTTTCTGCCTCAGATACCTTTTCTGCAGCAGCTGGAGCTACATCCTTAGTTGTAGCTGATACCGAATAATTGTCTGTAACACTTCCAACATTCATACTCATACTAACATTCCTCCATCATAATTATTATCAACATTCGCAATTTACTATATAAATTGTCATTTATAAATTACTAATTCTTTCAACATTCATAAACCACCTTATATACTGGTTTCTATACCGTAAAATTAAATCTATCACCGGATTTACTGTCTTCAATCTTGTCCCAATCAACATTCTTTATTTTCTCAATGAGTTCTTCCATAGTATCTGCTTCTACGGTAGTTCTCTTTACTGAAGGCTTTTCTTCCTTTGCATAAGGATTTTTCTTCTTTGCTTTTTCTGCAGCCTTCTTATCCTCTGCCTGTTGCTCTTTACTCTTATTTATTCTTTCCCTCTGTTTTGCGCTGTTCTTTTCTAATTCAGCAAACAGCTTCATACTGCCATCGTCATTAACCACAACACCAATTTTATTGATGGTACCATTCTCACCTTCACCATCTCCAAATGCAGATGTCCAGCCATTCTCCTCAGCTATTCGACGTGCCATCTTTACCGCACCTTCAACGCCCTGCATTTTCTCATTGGCATATTTCTCGTCATTGGCCATTCTTTCAAGCTCAGCACTTGAGAAAATCACAGAAAACTCCTTACAGCCTGACTTAGAAAGCTCCTTAAGATCGTCTGTACTGTTTCCTATCAAGAAATCATAATCGCCATACTTCTCACGTAGACTATTCAAATAATCCTTTGCTTTTGCGGAAAGCTTTTCTTCATTTTTACCACTAATATCATTATTCTTACTGATATCTGTGTTCTTTCCATCCGTAACCTTACCCGCTTTAACATCATCAGTCCATTTTGATAAGTAAGAAAGTCCAGCCTGTGAGTGTCCACCATCTGCTCTGTAAGCGATCTGCTTGTACTTCTCATAAGAATCCGGATCATACTTTTCCATCAGTTTTTCAATGTCAGCGGTCTTAAATGACTTTCCTTTTGTGTCTTTTAAATCATCAAGTGAATTCAATTTTGACACTGGCAAGTTGTTGATTTCCTTGAAATCACGCTTTACCTGATCCACAAAACTTTTCCCATAACTTTTGTCAATGAACATACTTTTTCCTCCTTGAAAATAATATTCACCAAGCCAGGACATTCTTTCCCGTACAAAGAATGCCCTACATAAAAATATAATAGGTTAGTAATGTATTTACTACCAATATTCACATTCAAAAAAATGGGGAACAACTTTCAGAAAATAGGCAAACAGACAAAGGCTTACGCCTTAATTATTCTCTATCCTTGAGAAAGAAGTCCGAAATCCTTTTCGGAATATGAAATTTAAGGAATCTAGTTTCCTATAACATTTATCGGCATAATAATAAAAAAACATAACCCCTTAATTGCACTATTTTATCTATATGCACTTATAGGTCATTATAAAATAGTCGAATTGCACATACAATATATATGAGGTGATACAATGATAGATTACAAAACAATTGGTAATAAGATACGAAGTCGTAGATTAGCTTGCAGTCTATCGCAAGAACAGCTAGCCGAAGCATGTGATGTTGGCACAACGCATATATCCCATATTGAAACCGGAAACTGCATTCCAAGTTTAAAAGTTTTTATCTCTATATTAAATGCTCTTTCCTGTTCTGCTGATGAATTGTTATGTGATGAACTCAACAAAGCAGAACATACATATGCAGCCCATTTATCAGATTTACTTGATGATTGTGATAGTCACGAATTAATGATTATTACCGATACAGTAAAAGCCTTAAAAACATCATTGAGAAAGTAAAAGGTCGATATTCTTTACAAAGCAGAATATCGACCTATTTATTATAGATTTCAAACACATAACGCTGATTAAATATTGTTTTGTTTATTCTATTACAAAGACCACTTCCTTTCCTCTCATATTATGTATCCCTCCTTAAAAAGATAATCTTTAAGATCATTGCGAATTCGAAAGAGCGTAGTTTTTACTTTACTTTCACTAAAACAGAAACGTTTTGCAATTGAAGGAATTGAGTCAAGATGATAATATCTATGCATAAACATTAACCTTTTTTCTTTTGGCAGCCTATGTAAAAAAACACTAATCACTCTACCTAATTCCTCTGCCTCCATATGACCTTCCACATCATCTGGGTTTGGAATACATTGTTCCATTTCCGAAGTCAACTCAACAATAAACGCCGTTCTCTTAATTCTTTTCTTCTCAATGCAACGATTTATAGATATATTTCTAATAATCCTCGATAAAAAAGGAAAAAAATAAGTTCTTGGTTCATTGGGTGGAATACGATTCCATGCTTCTAAATAAGTATCATTCTCACATTCCTCAGCGGTTTGCGCATCCTCAGTTATACGTAATGAAATACAACTAAGTTTACCTCCATATTTTTCACATGTATGCCTAATGGCTTCTTCGTTCCGAGCTATATAAAGATCAACAATCTTGTCATCTTCCAAATTCTTAACCTCCGTTCAATATTTTTCAAGGCCTTCATCCTTTATAGCAATATTTTTCTAATTGCTTAGTCAAACTCGTGACCGCTTCGCTTGTCACTCGTTATAAAATCGCTGCTACCGCAGCTTACGAGGTACGGGGCTTGAACCCCGCACCTCGCGAAAGCTTCACCCACCGCCTAAAGGCAGTGGGTTATCTTTCTATTATATATATAATTTTCCAAAATCGCTGCTCATTTAGCACCTAATTATTAGACACACAAATGCAAAAAGAGAGATAAGATA